>NC_008255.1:2000000-2608304 GCF_000014145.1 Cytophaga hutchinsonii ATCC 33406
AATATGGATATTGCTGCTATCAGTATATTTTCTGCTAAAAACAGTAGAAATAACGTGACGGGATGCAACGCACTTAAATAATCAAGCGCTGCCAGTATACTATCTTGCATGAGTAGTGTTATCGGGAATACAGTTATTTATTTCAAAAAATGTAATTAACAAACTTCTGCTCCACAGGGATCATTTTCACGTTCTGTCTCCAGCGTAACATGATGAATATTTTTATGTTCCAGTTCGTGTTTCAATTCCCGCTTGATTATATTTTCATCTGCGATTGTAGTGTTTTTATCTAATACAAGATGTGCCGTCAATGCATTTTCAGTTGTACTTATCGCCCATGCATGGATATGATGCAGGTCCTTTACTCCTGCTATCTTCAGCGCGGTTTCTTTGATCTCATGTATATGAATATATTCCGGTACGCCGTCCAGTGACAAACGTAAACTGTCTTTTAAGAGCTTCCAGGTACTGAACAGAATAATGATTGCAACAATCATACTTAATACGCTATCGATCCAGAACCATTGCGTATAGAACATGATTATACCGCCAATAACCAGACCAAGGGAAACAAGTGCATCACTCATTAAATGCAGGTATGCGCTTTTCACATTCAGGTCTTTTTCTTTATGGCGCAAAAACATGAGTGCCGTAGCGGCATTGATCAAAATACCGATACCTGCCACTACAGCGATGGTCTGGCCTGGCAGGGGTTCGGGATTGAAGAAGCGATGTGCTGCTTCATAAAAGATGGCTCCGATGGAGGCGATTAATATCATGGAATTAAACAAGGCAACAAGGATGGATGTTTTACGATATCCGTAGGTGTAGCTTTCATTTGATTTTATTTTCAGCAGACGAAAGGCCAGCAGTGATAGTGCTAAGGAGGCCACATCTGCCAGGTTGTGCCCTGCATCTGAAAGCAGTGATAAGGAATGCACTGAAAGCCCAACAATGGCTTCAATGACAACAAATAACAAGTTGAGTATAATACCAACGATAAAAGCTGTATTGACGTGTGTCAGAATTATGGAATGATCGTGGTGATGTGTGTGATTGTGTTCCAAAATAAACGGTGTTTATGATACATTTAAATTACGGTTTATTTTGTCAAAATCATAAACCCACGGTTAAAACCATGGGCTATGGCAGACGATTAAACATGTATAGTAAAAAAAGCTCGTTTTGCTTTCCGAAGAAAGTAAAACGAGCTTAACTATTGTATTATTTCTGAGTCTAATTATGCCGTGATAAAACTGAAATCTTTGATCAGGGTTTCTTTCCGATCTGGTCCGATTGAGATCAATGTGATTGGCAAACCTAATTCAGCTTCAATGAATGCTGAATAATCTAACAATGCCTGAGGCAATGAATCGAATGTTTCGCAATTTGATAAATCCTGATTCCAACCTTTTAGTGTTTTATATACCGGTGTTAAATCATTGGTACACATATCATACGGCAGTGTATCTACAATGTCGCCATTGCCTAATTTGTAGTGCGTACATACCTGAAGCTCTTCGAATGCATTTAATACATCAGCTTTCATCATTAACAGATGTGAAACACCGTTGATCATACAGGCATATTTTAATGCTGGTAAATCCAACCAGCCACATCTGCGCGGACGTCCGGTAGTAGAGCCAAACTCGTTTCCTTGCTTACGGATTTCTTCACCTACTGCATCGTGTAATTCTGTAGGAAAAGGCCCGCTACCTACACGTGTGCAATATGCTTTGAAAATACCAAACACATTACCGATATGCTTCGGGGCAATGCCCAAACCTGTACATGCACCTGCAACCATTGTGCTGGAAGATGTAACAAATGGATAGGAACCAAAATCAATATCCAGTAAGGAGCCCTGAGCACCTTCAGCAAGAATTGTTTTTTTACTTTGGATAGCATCGTTAATGAAGTATTCACTATCTACCAGATTCATTTTACGCAAACGATCAATGTATTTGAAGAACAAATCTTCACGTTCTTTCATTTCTGAATAATCGTGCTTATGAAAATCCAGGATCTGTTTGTGCTGATCTACCAGTTTATTATACTTGTCCATAAAATCCGGACTAAGTATATCACCTACACGCAAACCGTGTCTGGATACTTTATCTGTATATGTGGGTCCGATTCCTCTTAATGTTGAACCAATTTTTCCAGCGCCTTTAGCTGCTTCATAGGCTTTATCCAGCTCTACGTGGGAAGGCAAAATCAAGGCTGCTTTTTTAGAGATAAATAAATTCTTATTCAGGTTCAGTTTAAACGCTTCAAGCTTATCGATTTCTTTTTCGAATAAAGCGATTACGTCTAATACCAACCCATTACCGATAAGATTGGTAATGTTTGAACGAAACACACCAGATGGGATTTGGTGTAAAACAACTTTATGTCCATCAAATATCAGCGTGTGTCCTGCATTAGGTCCGCCTTGAAAACGCGCAACATAATCATATTTAGGTGCCAGCACATCTACAACTTTACCTTTACCTTCGTCGCCCCACTGCAACCCTAATAATACATCAACTGCCATTTCTTTATTTTGTTAATCTCTCTAATGCTTCTGCTTCTGTCTCAACAATTACAAATATTGAGTTCAATTTTGTGATGATCAATAATTTTTTGATCTGCTCGGAAGGATTGATCAGAACCAATTCTCCACCTTTGTTTCTGAACTTCGTTAACAACGTAATTAATACACCAATACCGCTACTGTTCATATAGCGTACCAATGACAAGTCAATTGCACAACGTGTGATACTTTCATTTAATTTCTCACTAACTAAATCCATTAGTTCCAAGCCATTACTTTCACCTATCAAATCGCCTTCAAGCTGAAGGAACAATATGTTTTCTTTGATATAAGTATTGTATTTCATGTATTATTCAGATTTATAAATCAGGTTTATTTTAATGTCAACAGGAAAATGTTTGAATATTATTTACTTATTCCCCTACTATTCTGCTCTTGGCAGGATCAATATTTTTTTTGTTTTCGCAGGTAGAGTTTGTACACGCACCATATAGGATAAGTGAATGGTGCAATACATTAAAATGCAGCAGCTCTCCTACCATTGTCTGGATGTTGTATACACGCGGATCGCAGAATTCAACTACTTTGTGGCAATCTGTACAGATCAGGTGATCGTGCTGACGATAGCCGTATGAACGTTCGTATTGTGCTAAGTTTTTACCAAACTGATGTTTTGTAACTAAGTCGCAATCAACAAGAATATCAAGCGTGTTGTAAACGGTTGCTCTGCTCACGCGGTAGTTCTTGTTTTTCATGCTGATGTATAAATTCTCTACATCAAAATGTCCAACTCTGGAATAGATTTCTTCCAGAATGGCAAATCTTTCAGGCGTTTTCCTCAAACTTTTATTTTCAAGATACGCAGTAAATATTTTTTTTACCTGCGATAATAACTCCTCTGGTGCTGACATAAGTATCAAATATACGAATAAAGGGATTCTTATTCCAAATCAACTGTTTATACGAGACACGCTAATAATGTCTGAAATTTCTTTTAGCTTGGAAATGAGGGTGTTCAGATGTTCTGTATCGTTTACAAATACCATCATGGTACCTTCAAAGATACCATCGTCGGTGTCAATGGTAATAGAACGGATATTTACTTTCAGCTGTGTGGAGATCACTTTGGTAACATCGTTTATAATGCCTACCCGATCGGCACCTACAATTTTTAACCCGGTTAAGAAAGCAAGTTCTTTCTGAGACGTCCATTTTGCTTTTACAATCCGGTAACCATATTGTGACATTAATTCTACTGCATTCGGGCAATTGGTGCGGTGGATCTTGATGCCCTCACTTACCGTTACGAAGCCGAACACTTCATCTCCGGGAATCGGGTTACAACATTTTGCCAGGTTGTAATCGATTTTGTCCATGCCGTCACCGATCAAAACCATATCTTTATCGGAAACTTTTACCGATGTTGATTTTTTATCCGGATCTACTTCAACCGGACGTTTGGAAGGTTCCGGTTTCTTTTCCGGATCTTTTAAGCGTTTCAGCTGGCTGGGCGGAATAATGTCTTTAGCAACATTATAATAAAACTCTAAAGGTGTTTTCACATTAAAGAGTAATAACATTTTGTTGATTGTTTCATTATTCAATGGTATTTTCAAATGGCTCAGCTTACGTTCTACCATTGCCTTACCATCCTGTGCAATAATCTTCTTTTCTTCTTTAAGCGATTCCTTGATTTTTGTACGGGCCTTCGATGTAACAACAAACTTCAGCCAATCTTCTGAAGGTTTTTGTTTGCCTGAGGTTAATATTTCAATCTGGTCGCCGTTATTTAACTGATAACTCAACGGTACCAGTTTTTGGTTCACTTTTGCGCCAAGACAGTGTTCGCCGATCTTTGTGTGGATCTCAAAGGCAAAATCCAGTGCTGTTGCGCCGAATTGCAGCGTTTTTAAATCGCCTTTAGGTGTAAACACAAACACCTCTTCGCTGAATAAATTCTGTCTGAATTCGTTGACAAATTCTATGGCTGAGAAGTCGTTATTTTCAATCAGTTCCCGAACTTTACGGATCCAGTCTTCAATACCGTGCTCTTTAGTCGTCGTTTTATTTTCTTTGTATTTCCAGTGTGCCGCATATCCTTTTTCGGCAATATCATCCATACGCCTGGTACGGATCTGCACTTCCACCCATTGTCCGGATTTACTCATAACCGTTGTGTGCAGCGATTCGTAGCCATTTGCTTTTGGCGTACTCACCCAGTCCTTTAAGCGATCCGGATTTGGTTTATAAAAATCGGTAACGATTGAATAAGCTTTCCAGCAAACACTTTTTTCTTCGGCCAGATCGGCTTCCAGAATTAAGCGGATGGCAAACAAATCATAGACCTCTTCAAAAGGTATATTCTGCTGCTGCATTTTCTGATGAATGGAATAAATAGATTTTGTGCGCCCTTTGATTTTGAATTTAAGGCCGGCACGTTTGAGTGGTATTTCCAGAGGAGCTGCGAAATCTTTTGTTGTTTTTTCACGTGCAGCATCTGATTTGGCAACTTTATCGGCTATAAAATTATAGCGGTCGGTATCCGTATATTTTAAATACAGATCTTCAAGTTCAGATTTGATGGCATATAAACCCAGGCGGTGCGCCAGAGGTGCATATAAATACATGGTTTCCGAAGCAATTTTCAGCTGTTTATCACGCGGCATGCTTTCTAATGTACGCATGTTGTGTAAACGGTCGGCAAGCTTTACCAGAATAACCCGTACATCTTCTGAAAGTGTAAGGATCATTTTTCTGAAATTTTCTGCCTGCTGCGAACTTCCGTGTTCGAAGACACCGGAGATTTTAGTAAGCCCGTCGATGATGGTAGCAACCTTTGGGCCAAAATCCCTTTCCAGATCCCTCAGTTCCAGGTGTGTATCTTCTACCACATCGTGCAGCAAGGCCGCAACGATGGATGTTGTACCCAAACCAATTTCTTCAACTGCAATCTGAGCAACTGCTAATGGATGATATATATATGGCTCACCGGATTTCCGACGCATATCTTTATGCGCCTGTACCGATGTAAAAAATGCTTTTTTTATAATTTTAGCATCCCCATCTTTTAAAATAGGTTTTGCTGCATGAAGCAATGCACGGTATCTTTTTATTATTTCTTTATTCTCCTTTTCAACATCAACCACCATAAATGCGCAGACTAAATCTTTTATTTAATTGTTATTCAAAGGATAAGTGTTTGCAAGTAATACTGCCACCGTACTTTTGAACATGCTTATACGTAAAGAAAGTTCTATTTAATAAAAATAAGCCTGATTTTTATTTTTCGTTTATTAAATATTTTTTTTCACCGGATAGTAGCAATATCAAAAAAAAGTTCTAAGTTTGCATTCCCAAATGAGAGATACCTCACGAGGAAATGTTCAAACGAGAACATTGATTTTAAAAAAGCGGATGTGGCGAAATTGGTAGACGCACTAGACTTAGGATCTAGCGCCGCGAGGCATGGGGGTTCGAGTCCCTCCATCCGCACACAAACACCAACATGTTTCAAACCCTCGCCTGTATAAGCGCGAGGGTTTTGTATTTTAATTCATTGATAACTTAAACATTCTATTACCTTGGAAATCGTATTAGACAAAAAAGGCGCTACTTCAGCTACATTGAAAGTAACCATCAAAGCAGATGACTATCAGCCAAAAGTTCAGAGTAAGCTGAAAGAATATGGTAAAAAAGTTTCTTTGAAAGGTTTCAGACAAGGAAAAGTACCAACGAGTGTTGTTGAAAGAATGTATGGAAAGAGTTTGAAAGTAGATGAAATCAATCAGTTACTTTCTGAATCTGTAGGTAAATACATTAAAGAAGAAAAATTAAACATTATCGGTTATCCGCTGCCGGATCAGAATAAGGCATCCAAAATTGACTGGGATAATCAATCAGAATATGAATTCTCCTATGATTTAGGTTTAATTCCTGAATTTAAGTATGAATTATCAGATAAAGTATCTGTTACGAAATACGAAATCGAAGTTGATCCGAAACGCGTTGCAGAAACATTAGACAATATCCGTCGCCAGCAAGGTAAAATGGATGAAGCGGAAGTTGTTGAATCCGGTGATTACATCAACGGAACGATGAAATCGTTAACAACCGATTTCTCTACGGAAACAATGATCCCTTCTGATAAGATTGCTGCCGCAGAATTGAAAAATTTTACGGGTAAAAAAACCGGCGATGTAATTGAATTCGATATTGATAAAGCATTCACCGAAAAATCTTCTATAGCACACGTTACGGGTTTAACGAAAGAAGAAGCTGAAACAACTTCAGGCAAATTCTCTTTCACGGTAACAGGTATCCGCCGTTCATTTCCTGCGGAGTTAAACCAGGAGTTTTTTGACAAGATATTTGGCCCGGGAGTAGTTACAAGCGAAGAGGCATTCAACCAGAAACTGGAAGAAACGATCCGTGAAAACTATAATCGCGAAGCTGAAGTATTAGTTTCAAGAGAAGTACGTAAAGAATTCTTAGCCAACACAAAAGTTGAAATTTCTGAAGCGTTTTTAAAGCGTTTTTTATTGATCAACAACGAAGGTAAAATGACTCCGGAACAAATTGATAAAGACTTCAATCTGTACCAGGATGATCTGAAATGGTTATTAATCCGCAACAAGATCGGTGAAGATAACGACATTAAAGTTGAGCATTCAGAAGTTATTGCACGCACAAAAGAGTTATTCATGCAGCAGTTCGGAGGCTTGACTTCCCTGTCTGAAGAAATGGATGAGACAATGAATAAGCTTGCGGATAATTACCTTTCATCTGAAAACGGAAAGAATTATAACCGTACATTTGAAGAAGTATATTATACAAAAGTGCTTAAATTCATTGAGTCAAAATTAAATTTCAAAACTAAAAAAATAAGTGTAGACGAATTTGAAAAATTAGTACAGGCAAACTAATTATTCACGTTTTGTGTTACAACGTAAAGAAGTCCTTTGTTAAAAGGACTTTTTTTTTACATTTGTACAACGTATACCATTAAACAACAAACCAGAATGATCAATCAGAACGAATTCAGAAAATTTGCTGTAAAAGATCAGGGAATAAGCAGCCTTGCCGTTGACAGCTATATCAATCAGATTCAAAGCATTGCGCCAAATTATATCGTAGGTATGACGCCAAATGTTGTTGAAGAGCGCCAGATGCGTGCAACAGTTATTGACGTTTTCTCTCGTTTAATGGGTGATCGTATTATTTTCCTTGGAACAGGGATTGACGATTATGTAGCCAATGTAGTAAATGCACAGCTATTGTTTTTAGAATCAGTAGATCCTAAGAAAGATATCATGATGTATATTAACAGTCCGGGAGGCTCTGTATATGCAGGCTTAGGGATCTATGACACCATGCACTATATCAATCCGGATGTTTCTACAACATGTGTTGGTCTTGCAGCTTCTATGGGTGCTGTTTTATTATGCGGCGGCGCGGCTAAAAAACGTTCCGCTCTTCCCCATTCAAGAATTATGATTCACCAGCCATTGGGTGGTGCTCAGGGACAGGCATCTGATATTGAAATTACCGCACGTGAAATATTGAAACTGAAGGGTGAGCTTTATGAAATTTTAGCGAAACATTCGGGTAAGGATATTGAAACGATCGAGAAGCATTCAGACCGTGATTACTGGTTGAAAGCTGCTGAAGCAAAAGAATACGGCATCATTGATGAAGTATTGGTAAAATAATTATCCTTAGATAATTATTACACGTAACCTATAAGTAAAGCTTAAAGATTGTATCTTTAAGCTTTACTACTTTTACAGCGATTTACGCGTCAAAAGATCTTAAAATAAACTGATTAAACGTGGCTCAACAAACCTGTTCCTTCTGCGAGAGACCGAAAAAGGATGTACTGTTAATGATTACAGGCATACATGCAAATATGTGTGATAAATGCATAACACAGTCATACCAGATTTTACAAGAAGAATTAAAACAAAAAGGCAAATCTGAGGGTGCGCCTAAATTCAATTTGATTAAACCTGCAAAAATGAAATCTCATTTAGACCAATATGTTATTGGACAGGATGAGGCGAAAAAGGTAATGTCTGTAGCGGTATACAACCACTACAAACGGCTTATGCAGAGTAAAATAAACGAAGATGATGATGTTCAGATCGAAAAATCAAATATCATTATGGTTGGCGAAACCGGTACCGGAAAAACTTATCTTGCCCGTACCCTTGCCAAAATATTGCAGGTGCCGTTTTGCATTGCCGATGCTACCGTATTAACGGAAGCCGGTTATGTAGGTGAAGATGTGGAATCTATCCTGACCCGTTTGCTGCAGGCAGCAAATTACGATGTAGACGCTGCACAGCGTGGTATTGTATACATTGATGAGATTGATAAAATTGCGCGCAAAAGCGACAATCCGTCGATCACCAGAGACGTTAGCGGCGAGGGTGTTCAGCAGGCATTGTTAAAACTTCTGGAAGGCAGTATTGTAAACGTTCCACCACAAGGCGGGCGTAAACATCCTGACCAGAAGATGATTGCCATAAATACAGAAAATATACTTTTTATATGCGGAGGTGCTTTTGATGGTATTGCGCGTATTATTGCAAACCGTTTAAATACACAACCGATCGGTTTTAAAACTAAAGATGACGAAGACGATATTGATGCGGAGAATCTGCTTCAATATGTAACCGCTTTAGATTTAAAGACATTCGGGTTAATTCCGGAACTTATAGGCCGTTTGCCATTAGTTTCTTATCTGGATCCGTTGAATGAAGAAATGCTGTTAGAAATTCTGACACAGCCTAAAAATGCTATTGTGAAGCAGTATAAGAAACTGTTTGATATGGAAGGTATTTCACTCACCTTTGAACCGGAAGCCTTACAATTTATAGTAGAAAAAGCCATGGCTTTCAAATTGGGTGCGAGAGGTTTACGTTCTATCTGTGAAGCTATCATGACAGACGCGATGTTTGATCTTCCATCAGAAGAAATCAAACAGGCATCTTTTGTGATAAACTATGAATATGCCAAAGAAAAGCTGGATCGTTCTAAATTCAGAAAGCTGAAAGCGGCTTAATCTATATAATTTATCTTATCGAAAAGCTCTGAGGACAATCTTCAGAGCTTTTTTATTTTTAAGCATCTTATAAATGATACAACCTGAGCATTTATACGATACGACCATATTCACCTTATTTATTAGTAACATCAATCCAATACACCATATCTGCTTTTATTTGCAGTTGCACATACATTTCATCAACAGCAGCATTTTTAGATGTAAAGGGGGCGTTAATTTGGCCTGAATAACTCGCCTACATTTGTAAAAAATCTATTCGAGGCCATATTAAAGTCTTTTTTGCCTGGAGGTAAAATTACATTCCTGTGAAAGCCTGAAAACAGGTTAGTTTTTTACTTTAACTAAGAATACCTTATTAATTATACAGCAATAATATACAGGATAATTTACTGCTTCATTTGGCTTAATTTTTTATTTAGGACTGCCCTACAAACAGTGTTTACAGCACGTATTCAAGCTAATTACAACTGTAATTTACAAATGTAATTACAGTTTACATTTGTAATTACATTTGTAAACTGTATATGTATATAATTGTAAATCAATATATTAAATAAACATAGGTAAAGTTACAAAAGTAACATATAAAACTATTACATTTGTAAATAGAATTTACAACATGGAAGAATCAATTGTAGAGCGAGTCCTTGTACTGATAAAGGATTATGGGCTCACAGCCTCCGAATTTGCTGATAAAATCGATGTACAGCGCTCCAGTATGTCGCATTTAGTCTCAGGAAGAAATAAACCCAGTCTGGATTTCATTCAGAAGATATTAAACAATTTTTCAGACATCAACCCTACTTGGCTTATTATGGGAACAGGACCGATGAAGCAATTAGATTTATTCGATATTAAAGGAGATGTAGCGCCTACAGAGCCCATACCTGCAGAAAAATTTAAATCAGAGACAGCCGTACAACCGGTTACAGAATTAATTACTGCGGAACAAGAATCAGCTTTTAGTGAGCCCGCTAAAGTTGTTTATGCACAAACTGCTCCTGCACCGGTAGCATTGCCGGAACCACCTGTACAGCATGTTGCGCTTGAGCGAGAAGAAGTTTTGATACAACCTCAAATAACCGCTTCTGTACCTCTGATCCCTCCGGTAACCATTCCTGAATCACCAGTGATTCAGCCAGCTGCTGCTGCACCGGTTACGCCTCAAATCCCACCTCCGGCAGCTGCACCAACACCCGTTATTCCCGCTGAAACTGCTTTTTTTACAGAAAAATCTACTCAAAATGATAAAAAAGTCGTAAAAATTGTCTTCTTTTATTCTGATAATACTTTTGAGACATTTAATCCACAATAATATCCGTAATCAACTCTCAAATAAAATATTCAAAATGCTCAGATTCAACAGTTTAATTTTTATTATTTTCCTTTTCATATGTTCTTGTAAATCTGAAAAGGAAAAACGTATGGCCTCCCAATCTGAAAAGAAGGTCAAGATTATTAAACATAAAAATCAAAACCCTACTCTTGAGAACAGTGACTTTTTATATAATACTGAAAGTGAGGAAGAATTAAAAAAACATTATAAAAAGCACCATAGTAAACGAAAAGAATTAGATAAATACCAGCCGTCCAGAAGAAGTAAGGATAACCTGGAATATGAGAATCAGAGCAGAAAGAAAAAGGCTAAGGCTCCACAAACGTACTATTAAGCAACGGTGCTCTAACTTATTTAGAAAAACCTAATAAAAAAGCCTTCTCTAATTAAAGAGAAGGCTTTTTTATAGATCCAATCAGAACTTATTCATTGCTTAGAATCTTCACTTCTGTTCTTCTGTTCTGCTGCTTATGTTCAGGCGTATCGTTCAGTTCTATTGGTTTCGTTTCCCCATACCCTTTCCAGGTTAATCTGTTTGGGTTAATTCCGCCTTTTTTAATCAGATAATCTACCACAGCCTTTGCTCTGTTGTCGGATAAAACCATATTGTGGTCGTCATTACCATCTGAATCGGTATGTCCTGACAATTCTATTTTCAAATTCGGATTGTGTCTTAATATATCCACGAGTTTATCTAATTCCTGAACAGACTCCGGTCTCAGTGTGGCTTTATCTACATCAAAAAATACATTTCTAAGAATGATTGACGTGTTTACTTTCAATTTATTCATACAAATAGTATCTATCAGTTCAATATACCCATCCTGTTTTGGGAAGTTAATATTTTTAGATTCAAACAGATATCCCGAAGCTTCTACTGAAATGCCGTAATTTTTACCCGCTGGTAATGAGATTGTATATTTTCCTGTAAAGCTGTTCGAATTGTATACGCCTACAATTTTCTGTGTATGTAAATCTGTTACAAAAATGGTTGCCGTAACCGGGTGATGATCGTCGCAGGCAACAATCTGTCCTTTAAACAGTACTGTTGGTGCTTTAGGAGCCGATTCACGCTCTAATACATAGATATCTTTTTCTCCGTAGCCACCAGCCCGTTCAGAAGAGAAATAGGCTCTTTTACCATCTGCAGACCACACAAAAAATACATCATCGTCTGCTGTATTGATCGGGTATCCGATATTCTGAGGCGTAGTCAGGATTTCACCTGTTTCAATATCGATGGTACAATAAAAGATATCGTAGCCGCCCATAGATTTATGGCCTTTAGAGCTGAAATATAATGTTTTGCCATCTGCATGAATAAATGGCGCATCTTCATCATGAATTGTGTTAATAGACGGGCCTAATAAAATTGCCGGGCCATAATCGCCGTTGTCTTTCATACGAACCATGTAAATATCTGTACCACCCAAACCACCTTTACGGTTACTGGTAAAGAAGATTGCCTTTTCATCGGCTGAAATAGATGCGCTTGGCTCCCAGTAAGGTGTATTGATTGTGTTGCCTAAGCGTTGAGGTTTTTCCCAAACTTCTCCTTTTAATGTACTCGAATATAAATCACCACCGTCTGTACCGGAATGACGATACATGATCAGTTCCATACCATCCGGAGATAGGGCCACACAGGCGTCATGTGATTCGGTGTTGATGCCATTACCGATGTCAACAGGTTCAGACCAAAGTGTGTCGTTTAATCTGCTTGACTGGTAAATATCTTCGAAATAAAAACCATCTTCGAGGTCTTTACCACCACCCGTTGTACTAGGCCTTCTGGATGTAAACAGCAACTCTGTTTCATCGGCAGAAATTACAGGTACATAATCCGGATATGGAGAGTTAATTACAGGGCCAAGGTTTCGTATTTTTACTTTAACAGGGGTTTTCACTAACTCAATACCATTTTTGCAGTTCGCAATATATTGATGCATTTCAAAATATTCAGGTTCGTCTGCATCTAATGTTTGCTGGTATTCGCGGTATAAAGCAATGGCTGCTTCAAATTTATGCTGTAAATGAAAACAACGTGCGTAATAAAAAGTTATAATGGGGTCTTTACTTCCTACTTTAGCATTATCCAGGTATGGAAAGGCATTTAATTCATGCCCGATCTGGAAATAGCATTTTGCAATATTGAATGCCAGTTTATAATCGGTGGTATCTACTTTCCAGGCTTCCAGAAAAAAGGGAAGCGCCTGATGATACTCTTCCATGTCAATATGTTCCTTACCTTTCTTTATGTTTTTATCATAATTTCCAGGAATTACCTGTCCAGAAACTTGTCCGTAAAAAAGACAACACAACACCAAAAACAGATATTTTTTCATCTCAATTCAACTAATTTAAATACAAGTTAATATAAATATGAGACAAAAAAAAGAGCCTCTTTTACAGAGACTCTTTTAAGTGACTAATAATTAGATAAATCTAATATTGTAGATATAATTTCTGTTCTTTTCTTGTCACAAAATGCACTTTTACAACCCCTTGCATATCTGCCAGTTGAACATTCTTAAATTTCTTACCGTTTAATCTCTTTGTGATGTATTCTTTTAATTCAGCATTAGAAGTTGAAACATCTTTAATATGCATGACATTATTCGCATCTACATCATATGAAATCATCACGGATTGATTTGCGCCATTTAATAAATGCGTTGGATTACCTATAAGTGTGTTTATTCGCTGACTAACAGCAGTCTTCTTATCTTTAGAAACTGTTTTAGCCGTTGGATTGAAAGCAAATGCACCTGTTATCATTAAAAGGGCAGAGATGAATAAAGACGTTATATTTTTCATGGCTTTACAATTATTTAATGATGAATTAACAATTTAATAACATTGAATATATAAATGTAACGAATGAAATGGTATAAAGTTTACAAAAGTATGTTAAGTTTTTACAGGATTATAAAATAAAATACCAATAAAATTATGTTATTAAGTAAAATATTGCTATTTTAGTAGCATAAATACTAGAAATGATGAGAAAAATCGTATACATATTAACAGTAGTATTTGCATTATCAGCGATTGGTGCATCCGCTACACCTGGAAAGCCTGCCGGTAAACATAAAAGCCATAAAAAAGCTAAAAAGAAAAAATCTGGCTACATGTTTGATTTTCAACATTAATATAAAAAGGGCGATGTAACAATCGCCCTTTTTTCTTTTATAATATTTTTATTTCCAACCGTCTGTTTTTTTGACGCCCTTCTTCTGAATTATTATCTGCTACAGGACTAGCGGCTCCATATCCTTTATACGTAATTCCTGCTGGTTTAATTCCGTGTTGTATTAAATAATCATAAACGGCTTTTGCACGCATAGCTGACAGTTTCAGGTTAGCCTCTGCTGTACCAACATTATCGGTGTATCCGGCCAGTTCAACGCGTTGTGCGGGATTAATCTGAATAAAATTAATAAGCTTTTTCAATTCACTGATTGATTTTTCTTCCAATTGATATGAATTGGTTTGAAAGAAAATATTATTGAGTGTTACGTGTGAACCAGATATAATAGGTGTGAGATAAATATCCAATGTAAGTGCATCAAAACTCGTTGGATTTTTATAATTAACGTTCAGTGATTCGAATAAGTATTTATTTCTGTTTACATATACGGCATACTCCTTTCCTTCTGTAATAACAATGGTATATTCACCTGTAATACTATCTGACTGAACAGCCTGTGTGACTGTGTTTGTTTCAATATCAACCAATTCAACACGTGCGCCCAATGGCTTCTTTGTTTGCTTGTCATAAATATGGCCTTTAGCAAACGTACTTATCCTGCCCGGCTTTAATGATTGAGGAACATCGAACTCGTACAAAAATATTCTGCTGTTGTAGTTAACATTTGTACCATCAAATCTGGAGTAATATCCTTTGGCGCCATCTACGGTAATGAATAACGTTTCATCATTGGCGTAGGTATTTAATGGATAACCGATATTCTTTGGTACAGCCCAGGTTGTATCGTTGCCGGTTGTATAAAAAATATCCAGCCCCCCCATGCCTAATAAACCATTGGATGAAAAATACAAGGTTGTGCCGTCGGCATGGATGAATGGCGAAAATTCTGTACCGCTTGTATTTACTGATGATCCTGCATTTTGTGCAGGCGACCAGATACCCTTTTCATCCAAATGCGTCACATAAATATCCTCCTTTCCAAACCCTCCTTTACGTGCTGAAACAAAATACAAGGTTCGGCCATCTGCCGATAAACTCGGGTGCGAATCCCAGGAAGTACTGTTTACTGCAGGCCCTAAATTTGTTGGTTTAGACCATACATTGTTTACTTTTTTTGAAATGTAAATATCACAGGATCCTAATCCGTCTGCTTTGCCGCAACCTACAAATACCAGGGAATTTCCATCCATGGAGATGGAGCACGTTCCTTCATTTTCTTTTGAATTGATGTTATCGGATATGGAGACAGGTTCAGACCATTTGCCGTTTACATAAGAAGAAGTAACGATATTTTCATCATCCTGCCTGGATAAACCGGATAGTGTGGTATAATAAAGTGTTTTACCATCCGCGGTAAGTACCGGATGAGACTGCGCGAAGGCAGTATTGATAGGCGGTGTCATTAATACCGGTTTAAAATCTACCGGATGTTTCATCATATCAATTGCAAAATCACATTTAGCAATATATACAGGAGTTTGCTCTTTAATTTTTTTATCGCCGGATTGAACATTTAGTGCATAGCCAAAATAGCGTTTCGCACGTACATACTCCCCTTCATTATACGATAATTCCCCTGCTGTAAAATACGCTCCGGCAAAGGCTTTAACACTGGGGTCCAGATCCGCTCCTTTACAAAAATATCGTGCTGCAGCTGTTTTATTTCCCATAGCCATGTACATAGACCCGACTTTATAATACGCTTCTACAAAGCCTGTATCCTTTTGTATAACAGCATCAAGCACATTGATTGCTTCGTTCCATCTGCGCTGCTGCTGTAAGAGCTCGGCTTCCTGATACGCGGAGATTGATTTCTTGTTTTTTGTATGATAGGTAGTGGTTTGTGCAACTGAAAAAACACTAAACAACGCCATGCAAATAGTTATGCTGATTACTTTATTAAAACTCATATATTAAGGTTAAACACATATCTAATATAGCTAAACTTACTGAAAATTAATTTCTGTCAGCCGTATCCTGTCTAAAATATTAAAAATAGTAACTATCTTGTTTTTCAATACTATTTCATTGTTTTACATGCAGATCAGATCAATAAAAGATTATTCACCGTTTGCTCTTTTTTTACCGCTCCTTGTCCTGTACACCGCTTACGTATGTTATTTTCATACCGATCAGATGGAAGGAGATGAAATGCGGTATATTCAGTTTGCAAAAAACCTGCTGCAAGGGTTTTATTCTCCTGCGTATCCGCATATTGACTTGATTAACGGTCCCGGTTATCCGATTGTGCTGATGCCATTTGCAGCATTGAGTACCCCATTGATTTTTATTACACTCTTTAATGCTGTTTTATATTATGTATCTGTAGTGTTTTTATTTAAGGCCATACAGCTAGTAACGCTTTCCTTTAAGGCAGCCTGTATAGCAGCATTATGCTGGGGTTTGAATATTCTTGCCTACCAGGAGATGCCGTGTATACTTACCGAATGCCTTACAGCATTTTTAATAAGTGCTTTCAGCTATCAGCTTATCCGTATTTATTCAACACCGGGCTTTACTTACAAAACTCTGTTACCGGCAGGTTTCACCTTTGGTTTTTTAATTCTTACTAAAGTGATCTTTGCGTATGTATTAGTGATCTTACTTGTATGCACAGGCATCTGTTATGTGCTGCGCAAACATTCTGACCTGATGTTAAAAATCGTTTGTATCTTCTCCTTTGCACTTCTTACCATTACCCCATATATTATTTATACTTATTCGTTAACAGGTAAGTTTTTTTATTTGAGCAGTGAAGGGGGCAAAGTATTGTATTGGATGACCTCGTTAGATGCTCATGAATACGGCGACTGGAACAACAATACCTTTACAGCCAACTGTTCGGAAACGTTCTGCAATGCAGATCTTATTGCTGTAAATCATGCTGCGGATATACAACAGATCAATGCGTGTAAAGATGTACTTGAAGCAGATGCGTTGTTTAAACACATGGCTATTGAACATATTAAAACCAATCCGGTGAAATATATTAAAAACTGGTTTGCCAACATTGGCCGGTTATTATTTGGTTTTCCAGCTTCGTATTATTTTCAAAGCCCTGCTACGTTAGTGCGTATTTATATCAATTCCGTTTTGCTGCTGGCGCTGGTATATTCGTGTATTGCGGTTTTATGGAACTTGAAAAAAATACCGGTGGAAATAAAGATACTGGCTGGTTTTTCAATGTGCTATTTAGTGTTAAGCTCCCTGTTCAGTGCGTATCCGAGGCAGTTTAATGTATTGGTGCCTGCGCTGCTGATCTGGATCACGTATATCCTTAAAAATACCGTAAAAATAGATCTTAAAATATCAGCCGGAAACTAAGGGATATTCATGAATTTGTGGATCTGCAGCGAAATTTCCCATTCCGGATTTTCTTTCACAAAAGAAATAATCTGCGGCAGCATTTCTTCCTGACGCGACCATTCAGGCTGTAAAAACAGCTTGCAGCCTTTTTTAAGTTTGGGTAAAAATGTTTTGGCCCATTCAATATCACTTGAATGAAATACAATAATCTTTAATTCATCGCAGGCTTCAATAACAGATGGTAACGGCGCTTTAAACTTTTTCGGTGACAGACAGATCCAATCCCATTCGCCTGATAACGGATGTGCCCCGCTTGTTTCAATATGGTTTCTAAACCCCTCCTGCTTTAACTGTGCCGTAAGGTTTGTGAGATCATGCATTAACGGTTCTCCGCCCGTAATCACAGCGATACGGCCGGTAAAGGCTGACGCTTCGGCAACCATGTGTTCAATGGTTTGCATCGGATGCTGGGAAGCATCCCACGATTCTTTTACATCACACCAATGACAGCCCACGTCGCAACCTGCAAGGCGGATAAAGTACGCTGCTCTGCCCTGGTAATGCCCTTCCCCCTGGATGGTGTAAAAGGATTCCATGACAGGCAAGGATTGTATGGATGTAGAAATGTGCAATATATATATGTTTATGGCTGTCTAAACCTCTAAGGATTTCAATAGTTAGAATTATTAAAATCAATTGTGCATTTTAATCCCTGGAGGTTTCGAACCAAGTCTTAGACGATAAGCTCTATTTATTTTAAAGCCGCTGCCTGCAGTGTATTCATTAATAGTGAAGCTATGGTCATAGGACCTACGCCGCCCGGTACAGGCGAAATATACGAAGTTTTGGGAGCAACTTCATCAAACTTCACATCTCCCAATAATCTGAACCCGGATTTTTTTGTAGCATCATCAATACGGTGGATACCAACATCCACTACAACCGCGCCTTCTTTAACCATATCCGCTGTTACAAATTCCGGCTTACCGATGGCAACAATTAATATATCTGCCTGAAGAGTCAGTTCTTTTAAATTCTTTGTGCGGGAATGCACCATGGTTACCGTTGCGTTACCGGGGTTGGTATTACGCGCCATCAAGATGCTCATGGGAGAGCCAACAATATGACTTCTGCCCATTACCACGCAGTGTTTACCGGAAGTCTCAATGCCGTTGCGTTCCAGTAACTGCATAATGCCGTAAGGTGTAGCAGGCAGATAGGTTGGTAAATTCAACACCATCCGGCCTAAGCTTGTCGGGTGAAAGCCATCCACATCTTTATCCGGAGAAATGGCTTCCGTTACTTTTTGTTCATCGATGTGTTTGGGTAAAGGCAATTGAACAATATATCCATCAATGTCTTTGTCTGCATTTATTTCTGCAACTTTCGCAAGCAAATCAGCTTCCGTAATTGTTTCAGGAAGTTTAACCAGTGTTGATTTGAATCCAACCAGTTCACATGCTTTCACCTTTGCATTCACATAGGTAACAGCAGCACCGCTATCGCCTACCAATACAGCAGCTAAATGCGGGATCTTACCACCTTTAGCTTTTATAGCTTCAACTTTTGTCTTCAGTTCTTCCTTGATCTGATCGGAAGTGATTTTACCGTCTAGTAATTGCATAGATGCTTAATGCGTAAGGCTTAAAGCTTAAGGCTAATGCTCTAAACTTTAATAGTAGTACTTAAATTTATCTTCAGCTGTTGTTGGTGCTCCGCGTTGTTATTTGCTCATTATCTAAGATTAAAGATAGCGGAAACACCAACAACGGCTTAGTAACTTACAGCATGAAAGGCAATCAATGTTAACAGACGAAAAGCATTAAGCTTTTAGCGTTAAGCATTAGGCCTAATGACTATTGATCCAGTTTCAGGATTGCCATGAAGGCTGCCTGCGGAATCTCGACGTTACCAACCTGGCGCATACGTTTCTTCCCTTTTTTCTGCTTTTCAAGAAGCTTTCTTTTACGGGAGATATCACCGCCGTAACATTTTGCCAATACGTTTTTGCGCATTGCTTTTACTGTCTCCCGGGCAATGATTTTTTGTCCGATTGCAGCCTGCACTGCAATCTCAAACATCTGCATCGGGATCAGGTCTTTCAGTTTTTCACACAACCGTTTGCCCCAATCATAGGCTTTATCACGGTGAACGATCGCTGACAAGGCATCTACCTTCTCACCATTCAGCATGATATCCAGTTTAATTACATTGGATTCCCGGAAACCGATCAGTTCATAATCCAGAGAGGCGTAGCCTTTAGAAATGGTTTTTAATTTGTCGAAGAAGTCAAATACAATCTCTGCCAACGGAAGCTCGAATGTTAATTCAACCCGATCCGATGTTAAGTATGTCTGATTGGTAATGATACCGCGTTTATCCATACACAAGGATATTACAGGGCCAACGAAATCAGCCTTGGTAATGATCTGTGCTTTAATGTAGGGTTCTTCGATGTAATCCAATGTAGTTGGTTCAGGCATATCAGAAGGTGCATTTACTACAACCATCTCATTGCCCTTTGTAAGATAAGCCTTGAACTGTACCGAAGGAACAGTTGTGATCACTGTCATATCAAATTCACGTTCCAGGCGCTCCTGTACAATCTCCATGTGCAGCATTCCTAAGAATCCGCAACGGAAGCCAAAACCGAGAGCGATGGATGTTTCCGGTTCCCACACCAGAGAAGCGTCATTCAGCTGAAGCTTTTCCATAGCTGCGCGTAAGTCTTCAAACTCACTTGTTTCAACCGGATAGATACCGGCAAATACCATTGGTTTCACATCTGCAAAACCCTGAATCGGTTCTCCCGGTCTGCTTACGTGTGTAATGGTGTCGCCTACTTTAACATCTTTCGCTTCTTTGATCCCTGAAATGATATACCCTACATTACCCGCACTCATTTCAAGCTGCGGTTCCTGCTGTAATTTCAATACACCAATTTCATCCGCATAGTATTCTTTGCCGATGTTTATGAATTTAACCTTATCTCCTTTTTTAATGGTACCGTTGAAAATACGGAACATAACTTCAATACCTCTGAATGAATTGAACTGAGAGTCAAATATCAATGCCTGTAACGGAGCTTTCGGGTCTCCTTTAGGAGGCGGTATACGTTGAATAATGGCTGCAAGAATTTCAAAAATACCGATTCCTTCTTTACCGCTGGCAGGTATGATGCTGTCGCGGTCACAACCTAACAATTCAACCACCTGGTCTTTTACTTCTTCCGGCATGGCACCGGGTAAATCAATCTTATTCAACACCGGAATGATTTCTAAATCATTTTCCAGAGCTAAATATAAATTTGATATTGTCTGTGCTTCTATACCCTGTGCAGCATCAACAATCAGTAATGCACCTTCACAGGCCGCAATGGATCGGGATACTTCATAAGAAAAATCGACGTGACCGGGTGTATCTATCAGGTTCAAAACATATTTTTGTCCTTCATAGATGTAATTCATCTGGATCGCGTGGCTCTTAATCGTGATGCCGCGTTCTCTTTCAAGATCCATATCATCCAATACCTGCGCCTGCATCTGCCGGTTAGATACTGTACTTGTGAATTCTAATAGTCTGTCTGCCAAGGTACTTTTACCGTGGTCAATATGTGCAATAATGCAGAAATTACGAATGTTTTCCATCTACCTACTCTTCTTGTGCAAATTTAATCATTTAAACGCAGAAAACCGTGTATCTTATCCACGCAATCTCTCGTTTGATTAGATTAAAACAAATACGTATTATTGAAATTATATCCTTCAACTTTTAAACCACAAAATCATAAATGAACCTGCCAAAAAACCCATTTGGGGAATGGATTCAAAAAGTATATCACTCTTTTGCGGTTCAATTGATTTTTAATAATGTAAAAAAAAATCAGATTTTACTTTTTATCTGGATCATTCTGCTGGGTTTTATAACGCGTAATTTTGGTGATATTATCGGTATTCCGTACCTGTTTCTGGACCCGGAATATTTATCAGCAACGAATTTCAAGAGTTTCTTTATTATTGGAGTATCGCTGGGGATTTTCATTACTTCATACCACATAACTATATACATATTAGATAGTTACAAGTTCCCATTTTTAGGAGCAACGCCAAAACCATTTTCTACTTTCTGTCTCAACAACAGCACCATGCCGCTATTATTTACGGTGGTTTATATTGCCTGTGTCGTTCAGTTTCAATTTAACTACAGTTTAAAATCTTCCTGGGATATAGTGTGTCAGGTATCCGGTTTAATAAGCGGACAACTCTTCACTATTGTAATTCTGTTTTTATATTTCAGCAGAACCAATAAAGACATTTTTAAAGAACTAGCCTTATCTGTAAACAAAACGCTAAAGAGGAGTACGATCAACCGGGTGAATGTTTTAAAAGATTTTCATTCAAAAAAAATAAAAAATAAATACCACATCACTTCTTTTATCACCTTAAACTTTAAGGTTGCTAAAACACCCACGCATGAACATTTAGACCGTTCTATGATGATGCTGATCTTTGATCAAAACCATTTGAATGCGGTTATTGTTGAAATCTTTCTGATCACGTTAATCATCAGCCTGGGTTTATTCCGCGACAATCCGATCTTTCAGATACCGGCAGCTGCCAGTGGTATTTTATTTTTCTCGATCATTGTAATGTTTACCGGTGCATTCTCTTACTGGCTAAGAGGCTGGGCCATTTCTACCCTCATTCTTATTTTAATTGTTTTCAATGTTTTACTGAAGGAAAAATTGATACAATCTACCTATCAGGTATTCGGGATCAATTACAGCAAAAAAAATGCAGTCTATAATATGGATCGCTTAAAAGCTTTAAGCAATCAGCAAACATATAATGAAGATAAAATGCAGACGATAACCATATTGAATAAATGGCGAAGTCAGTTTCCGGACAGTGCAAAACCAAAGATCATTTTTATCTGCAGCAGCGGCGGCGGACAACGCGCTGCTGTGTGGACATTACGTACGCTGCAATATGCAGATAGCATGACAAATGGTGCTATGTTTAAACAGACACGTTTAATGACAGGGGCTTCAGGCGGCATTATCGGAGCTAGTTATTTTAGGGAATTATGTTTATTAAAAGCGCAGGGTAAAATTAAAAGCCCTCATGAATTTCAATATTTAAGTGATATTTCAGAAGACGTATTGAATCCGATCGTTTTCAGTATGGTTGTTAACGATCTGTTTTTCAGGTTTCAGAAATTTACCGATGGAAATCATGAATATTATAAGGACCGTGGCTATGCTTTTGAACAGAAGTTACATGAAAATACCAACTATGTGCTTTACAAGCGGATCTCCGATTACAAAAAACCGGAAGAGGAAGCACAGATTCCGATGCTGATCCTATCCCCTACGATTATTAATGATGGGCGTAAATTATATATTTCACCGTTGAATATTTCATACATGACAACGGCATCAACTACATCAACCAGTTCAACCAATTTCAGACAAAAACTAAAAGGGATCGAATTCAAAAAGTTTTTTGAGGAACAGGATGCAAACGATCTGCATTTTATGAGTGCATTGCGTATGAGTGCTACATTCCCATACATTACGCCCAATGTAGATTTGCCAAGTGAACCGGCCATGGAAATCATGGATGCAGGCTTATCCGACAATTTTGGTGTAAAAGACGCTACATCGTTTTTGTATGTATTTAAAGACTGGATCAGTGCTAATACCAGCGGCGTTATTTTTATTAACATTCGTGATTCAGAAAAAAACCAGGAAGTAGAAATTCAGGCACCGGGTTCGGTGTTTCAAAAAATCATTTCTCCGATTGGTGGTTTATATAATAACTGGAGTGATTATCAGGATTTCAATAATGATAATTTAATTGAATATGCTTCTTCCTGGTTAAACTGCCCGCTAGAAGTTGTTGAATTTGAATACATTCCTGTTATGAATAAGTTCCTTTCAACGGAAAATAAACAATCAGCAAAAGACCCTAAAAGCGGCCGTGCTGCATTGAGCTGGCATTTGACCCTGCAGGAAAAAGAAAGCATTTACAATACAATTATGGAGCCCAATAATCAATCGTCAATAAAACGACTGCAATTTTTATTGAGCCAATAATTCTTGTATTTTTGATGGTGCGCAAACATCTTTTCTTCCTGCTGAAATATATTTTATCTGTGTGGCTGCTTCTGCAAGGTATCAGTCATTCTTTTGCACAGACAGATACGTTAAGAGGTCAGATCAGAGAAACCTTTTCAAATCAGGTATTACCCTTTGTACATATCACTATTTTTCCTTCGGGCAATGAATTCATCAGCAACATAGATGGCACCTTCAGCATGCCGCATCCGGCAGCTGGAAGTAAAATTATATTCAATCGCTTTTTACACCGCACCGTTGAAATAGAAATTACGGGAGGTCCTATCCCGGGAGATACGATGCAGGTAAGATTAAACCGTTTTCAGCTCTTTCCTCCCTTGCCGCCTACCAATGCGGCTACACTTGATATTATTAAGCATACAATTAATCTTGCCTCCGAAAACAATATCAATAAGCACAAACAGATACAATATCAAACCTATAATAAACTCACTATTGATGTTGGCAATAACAGTCACGTAAATGACCTGTTGAAGAAACTACGTGCAAATGGCTGGTTAAAAATTGATGACATTTCAGGGAATCAGCATTTGTACATTCTGGAAAGTGTTGCAACCAGAAAAATATTAAACAGTCAGAATCAGCTGGAAAACATTGATGCATTGATGAGTTCCGGTATCCGGATTCCGGGTGTAGCATTTCTGGGTACACACCTGCAGCATTTTAATGTGTATGATAATTTTGTGGAAGTAGCGGGTAAAAAATATATCAGTCCGCTGGCGCAGAGTCATAGTATAAACCGGTATAATTATCAGATCTTAGATACTCTTTATTTAAAAGACGGAAAATATTTTTCGATCGCCTTTGCGCCCAAAGCCAGTAAGAACTTTAGCGCGTTAAAAGGCCTGATGCTGATACATGCCAATGATTATTCCGTACGCTACGTGCTTGTGTCTCCAGCCTTTCAGAATAAAGGCCTGACAGAAGTTACCGTACAATACAAAACAATTGATCATGAACTGTTCCCCGACAGACAAACCATTTATCTGCGCGGAACCGAAGATGTAGGCGGCTTGTCTCCTATTATTCAATCTTCTACGTGGTATCATTTTTATCAGACAAATAAAAATTTCAAAGACTGTCAGTTCAATGAATGCATCTTATCCTACAAAGAGGAAGACATTGAAAAAGATACCAACTATTGGAATCAAATGCGGCAAACACCTGCTACGCTGACGGATAAAAATACCTATACCTATTTTCAAAATGGAATCAACCCATTGCTGCTGCAAAAGTTTCTGAACCTGGGGCAAAATATTTATTTCGGAAAGCTCACCGTAGGTTATGTTAACTTTGACCTGAATAAAATACTCAATCACAACCGGGCTGAGGGATTCCGCATCGGTATTGGCGGAACAACCAATTACAGGTTCTCTAAAATCTGGAAATTCTCAGCCTTTGTTGGTTATGGTTTTGGTGATACTAAATTTAAATACGGCCTGGGTGTAGAAAGGATGTTGTATCTGCCTAAAAAATGTGCGGCAGGCATCAGCTTCAGTAATGAATTGCAGGAAGCCGGCGGGCAGCAACAGGCCTTTGACACACCCCAATATTCCAGTGAAACATTGCGCCGGTTACTTATTACCTATATGGATTACACAAAAAATCTGATGGTATATTTTAAGGCTCATCCGATTACCTATCTCGATTATAAAATGTCTTTTTCCTATCAGCATACGTTGCCCAATTATAACTATGTGTATAAAGGAGAAGCATTTGAATCGATCAATTATTTTGAATGGAGTAATGGTATTCGTTATGCGTTTGGAGAACAGGAAATACATTTAAACGATGAAATTATTAAGCAGCTTTCCAAATATCCTATTCTGTATTTCAATATTGACAAAGGTTTTAAAATAAGCAATCAGCCGTTTACGTACACCCGCTATGAATTCCGGATTGATCAGTTTATTAAAATTGTAGATCTGGGTAAAACAGGTATACAGATGGTTGGCGGTGCAACTTCAGGGTATGCGCCTTACAGTAAATTGTTTGTAGGTAAAGGCAGCAGTAAAAGCGCTGGTGTGGTGGTACACAATAGTTTTGAAACGATGGGCTATAATGAATTTGTTGCTGACCGGTATTATGGTTTATTTTTAAGCCATGATTTTGGAAGAATGTATTACCGCAGCCGGTTCTTTATGCCAAACTTCATGGTTATCTATAACATCGGCTGGGGATTTCTGTCACATCCGGAATACCATGCAGGACCACAAATGAAAGATTACAGCAAAGGCTACAAAGAAACGGGCGCATTTATTAACAATATAGTAGTATTGAAATTATCAGGTCTTAAAATGGGTATTGGAGCCGGTGTATTTTTCAGATATGGTGAATACCAATATCCTAAAACATCCGATAACGCGGTGTTTAAATTCTCATTGAATTTATCGCCGGGATCGTAAGGCGGAAAGCTTAAGGCCTGATGCGGAAGGTAAAAAGGAAATGTTACTATACTTCACTGTTGTTTTTGCAGTGTTTTCCTTTTAATTTCATTTGTCTTTTTATCCAGGTACATAAATTCGGTATTGCTTACCCATGTAAGAAAGCACCAGTCCTGAGAATCTTCAAAAGACATTTTTAATTTAATATGTTCATCCAGTACAAACACCTGATTATACTGATCACGGGCAAGTAACAGCTGTTGATCCGGAGAAAGATCATAATCTTCAAACGATGCGTTTTTTGTCTTGCATTCCCTGCATCTTCTGGTTCCCTGAAAGGGTTTCTTTTTATGTTTATAGTCTATCGTACGAAGTTTTTCTCCATCAGCATTATAGAATTCAAGAATACTTCCGTCACTGAATTCCTGTAAAATCATAAACAGATTGTGTTGCCTGTTCGCTTTTGAAAAACTGCGGTGTGGTGCTGGAATTTCTTTGATTACTTTTCCATCGAGTAAAATAATGTAATTCATTTGTGTACCGGAAATACCTAATCTATTGCCTTGCAGCAAAGAGATGGATGTAAGCTCATAAACGCCGGAAAGAAATACCAGCCTGACCTGCCGTGTACTTATATCAAAAGAATAAACAGCGCTTTCAGATGACAAGGCATCGATCTTGGTATTTACTGTCAGATATACCACATGTTGCCCCGGCGTTGCAGTCAGCGCAGAAATAACTCCTTTAAACGGAATTTCTTCTTTAAGTTCTCCTTCAAAAGAATATACATACAACATACCCGCATAATCACTGACGCCTGTATAGGTTAAGATCACATCCGGATTTTTTTGAATAAACGCGCGTGTTCCTTTTATCTGCAGCTGTTTTTCATTTCGCATGTAGTCTGCATGAGCTGCCCTGCCGATAACAATAAGTCCTGAAGCAGAATCAATGGAAAGACTGTTGTATAAACCAATATGATCAAGATAAACGGCATTGAATTGTGCATCCGCTGACACAGCCATCAATAAAAAAAATACAGGAAGCAGGATTGTTTTTTTCATATAACTAAAACAGTGGCAAAATAAAAAGGGTCCGATTCTATAATCAATCTATTGAAGGTAATAATATCCATCATATTTCAACACGAATCTTTTCCAATACATTTATATAGTCTTGCTTGTCAAATATAAAAGGACCAATGTGTGTATACGCAATTAATTCGGGTGCCTGATAACCTGTTTCATATCCGAAGTCTTTCCATGTAATAGTTGTATCTGTAACTTCAATACGCGCTGTTATGGCTCCGCAGCTAATGTCTCCGCAATGGGCGCATACATACAAGCTGATCCGGCCGGATTGCAGATCTGCCAGCAATATGCCTTCAAACTGATCCAGCTGACGATGTTCTTCTGCTTTATTCGGCATCCAGCCAAATGCTCCGATCAGATCCAGTTCAGGCAAGACAAACTGTGAAAGTGCCTGCCCGGATACAACAAAATCCAGGTATCGTCTTTCAGGTCGCTGAGGCGCTTCGCTTTTATAATGTTTGGGCGTTAATGTTAAACGGTGCATGTAAATAACATATGTTTATTGATATGTTTTAAACGGTGTACATTACCAGGATGTTTAAACGCATTTTATTTATTGTGTTTACAGGTACCTACGCACCTGTTTACAGTATGTTTCAAATGCGATTCCATATTGCTGTTTTAAAAATACTTATTCCCTTACTATCTGCCGGTTCCAATCGGAATTTCAATTCATGTTAACCGCAAGGTCTTGCTGGCGCAAGCATTCGCTGGTGTCTTTTGTTGCTAACGCAAAGCTCTGGCTGTACCGTTATTGCTTGTGCTTACTTCTGATCGTAGTACGAAAAAAAAGCCTGTCGGCTGCCGAAGCAGAGACAGGCTTTGTATATGTTGGTTCATCGTTATTTTCTTGGATTACCTGTTAAATGTGAATTGTGGTAATCGTTTACAATATCATTTCTACCTTCCATATGATCTACGTATGTTTCTACATAATTGATATCGAATGAATAGCCCCCTAATAACCAGATTGCTCCCCACTCCTTTGTTGTACGCATCAACACGTAATCATTGCCATCAATCTGCGTTGTATAGCTTACGGACATATCGTTGGAATTAAAAGCTGTATCGCATAAAAAAATATGCTCACTCCATGGATGGTCAAAATTGCTTACACGCACCAATGCCTGATTATTTTCGAAAGCTCCGTAACGTGTTACCTGTACATAAATACCGCGTGTACCTTTGTAAACTTCTGTGTATTTGCTGATGTCCATTATATTATTTTTTAGTGGGTTACAATGTTTGAAAGCGTATGCAGTTTAAGCATTATCCTGGAATTTCGCAATCCGGTATTTGTTATGGAATTATAAATAAATGATCAATCCTGTTCTGATAACTTTATCGAATTCGTTTTTTCGGAATCAATAAAACACATCCCGTTCACCTATATCTATTCCATGAACTTCGCTAAAATAACGCTGCAGTTCTTCCCACATCGCATTCCACTGCACATTCTTTTCTATGTCTCTCTTATCAGCAGCAGCTTCCTTATCGGTATAAATCTCTACCAGATCTTTCGTTGCCTGTGTAAAAAGAGTTGCGTATTCGGAAGCTTTTTTACTATCGTTATTCTTTAAAATAGCCAGGCAGGCATTATGCACCGCGTCCTGCTGCACATGTTCCAGATATATTCTGTGCCCTACTTTTGCTTTGCGTTCACCAAGATTTTTATGCGATGCTGTCAGGATCTCTTTAACTTCTTCCAGTGTCATAAGCGTAACATTTATTTATAAGTATGTAGCCGGATCTTTACTGTATGATGGCATTACTTTTTAGAAGTGCGCATTGCTTTAACTTTTTTGATATCCGGGTCGCGGACAAACTTTTGGTATTCCTCCGTTTCCATTCCATATAAAGCTATTTTACCTTTTTTATCCGCATGTACACCAAACCCAAACTGTTTTGTTAACGGAGAAGCTCTGAAACATGCCTGCCCTTTTGAGAAAAACGCCTTCCGTGCTGCTTCATATTCACTTTTAATTAAATCGTTTTTATCTGCATACACCTGAAACAATACATCGTCCGAAGTGTACTTATAAGGATTCTTTGATAGCATTTCAAATTGTCTGAAAGCGATCGTTTTTTTATCGTTTTTAACTTCCGGTACTTTTCCTTCTGAAACGCTACAATCATCTGCCACTTCAATAAAGGTGTCTGAATAATTTGTTGTATGGGTTTTATCGGGCAGTATCATATTTCTGTTTTTTTAATAATGTTGTATCCGTTTTCAGTAATACTAAAGCCTGAATATTGATTTTCACAAACCAGTATAATAATAATCGGTTTTTCTTTAAACCATATTCCCTGAACGAATTATTTTTATAGGAGGTTTCGCAATCAATAAAATCCAAACTGCAATAATGCATGCTGTGCCATGATCCTGTTTTCTCAGATATACCGTTTCGACATATCTGATTGCCAGGTTTGTGAATGAAAGTATAATAATAGGAGGTTTTTTCTATAATTCTACTTAGATTAAGTGATATTTATCTAACCTGATTATGAAAATACTACACCTGATACCTGTATTTTTTTTATATGTTGTTCACGCAGCTGCGCAATCTCCTACACTCCTGATTGAAGATTTTGAAGATGGCAATACGCAAAATAATTTAGGCGGCTATTGGTATAGCTTTAATGATAATCCTAATGGTGGCAAAAGCCGGTTGAAACAGACCGCCTGGCAGAAAGAAGCATTTGTTCAGACAGGTGGCTATCAGTCTGCAGGTATGTTTCAGGTAGACGTTATCCTTGAAAAAGGGAACTATCAATGGAATCCCTATTTTGCATTTGCAACCAGTGTTGCTAAATCTGTTCCCAATAATATAAACCCTGCTTCCTTTGCAGGTATCTCTTACTGGCATAAAGGCGTGGCACACAAAGTGCGGGTTGAAACCGCTGAAGTTACCGATTATGATTTCTATTCAATGCGGGTGCCGGCAAGCGATGTATGGACCTTTGTTACCATTGATTTTTCCATGTTAAATCAGGAAGGCTGGGGTAAGAAAGTTCCACTGAATCTGGACAACTCCATCAAACTAATCTGGAACCTGGATGAGACATCCGGCAATTTTCAGCTGGATGATATACGTTTTGTGAAACAAATCACCTATGTTAAACAGCATAATATGGAAATCCTTCCGGCTGAAATACCTTCACCCATTGCGGTAAAAGGAAATGTCTCAAATCCGTTAAACGATTTGTCGAAAAAGTATTTAACCAAAGGATTGAATCTTGCCAGCTGGGCCGAAGCAAATAAAATTACTTCTGCCAATCCAAAAGACTGGAAATACAATGAAGCAATTATTAAGCTGCAGGCCGAACAGGGGCTGCTGGGTATCCGTTTCCCGATTGATCTGGACCTCTATGTAGTAGATCGCTTAAATGTATTGAATGGCACCAAAAAGAAAATAGAAATAGAACCGATGCTCTATACCTTGATGGACTCCATGAATATCTGGACCAAACGCTATGGACTTTCCTTAACAATCGATTATCATGCCTATGATGGAAGCTACAACAGAGCATCTTCCAAGGATCCAAAATTCAGAGAAGCGGTTTCTTCTTTGTGGCGTGTGGTGGCACAGCATTTTGTTAAAGAGAAACGTGAAGACTTGTTTTTTGAATTAACCAACGAACCTTGTTTAAGTTTACCGGAAGGCGAATACATTGATCAGACAGACTGGACATTACTTGCTCAAATGATGATTGACTCTATACGCCGGGTGGATAAAACACGTCCGATTATTTTCGGCGATACAAAATGGTATAGCTTAGACGAATTAATTAAAAATAAGCCGTTAAAAGATCCGTATGTAATCTACTGTTTCCATATGTACGATCCGTTCTTGTTTACACATCAGGGAGCTTCATGGGCCAATATGGGCACCATGAAAAACATTCCGTTCCCGTATTCACCTGAACGCTGGTCTACAGAGTTCCGCGACTTTGGTATTGTAGACGGTACACCGGCCTGGGTAAAAGACCTGGCAAAAAGGTATTATCAGGAAGGAAATAAACAGTTTATCAAAAACAGGCTGGCGAAAGTAAAAAACTGGGCATATGAATATAATGTTCCGCTGATCTGCAATGAATGGGGAGCTTTACCGAACACAGCTAAAATCGAAGACCTGAACGCGTACTTTAAAACCATGGGAGAAATTTTCGAAGAGATGGATATTTCGTGGCAGGTATGGTTTGGTATTATGGATTCAGACTATAAATTACTGCCGGGAATGGCTGAAGCACTGCATTTGAAAAAGAAATAGCCTGGTTATAGAAAGCGTTTACAAAATCATATATAATTAACTCATTATTAAGTAAAAATAAAACTCAGCTGCATGTATATACAGCTGAGTTTATTGTTTTATGTATGTTTTCAAGGAACTCGTTAAATCAAATCTGGTGCTTACTGGCAGTTTTCGCAATAGGTTTTCTTCAGGTAATCATCTTCCAGCAGCTGAAAGGTAATCCCCTGCTTTTCGATGGAATTAAAGGCTGCGCAGTAGCGCTGCTGATTAATATTGATGGCATTTAACATGATGCTTCTGTATTCAGGTTTGTCTGTATAAAACGGATCGGATATGGTCAGATTAATGTAATAGAACAACAGTTCTTCATCCACATCAATGGTATTGATTTTAGGTTTTAACAATGCCGTAGCCCAATCGTATTTTGCATAATACGAAAAGTACTGTGCCAGGCTTACCATATCATCATCTGTCATGATAAGGTTTTTATAAATAGCCTGAATGCTGGTTAAGCATTTATCTTTATTGATGTAATCTTTCAACTGCATATACTGATCGCCCCGAATGATGTAATAATTTACAAGCATGCGGTTAATCAGTGTAGCAGGAATGCCATACTTGTTGAGGCTGTAGATTTCAATTTTAAAATCGTCGGGTTTGGTTGTAAGCGTACCTTCAAGCCATAACTGAAATTTAAGCACACATATATTATACCGGAACCGTCCTTCATTGGGGAAAAGCCTGGACAATTCCTGAAACTGTTTTAAGGCTGCCTGCGCATCCATATCTACTAAAAAACTGAAGATGCCTTTATTATTGAGCAGTATACTAAATTCCGTTTTCCTGGGGATTTCCATCCGGTTTGCATAATTTTCAGCGGCTTCACTGCGCAAGCGATCATACAATACAGTTTGTATCTCCAACGCGCGCTGCAGATTTTTATCTGTGAGTGAAGCGTTAAACTGTTTTACCAGTTGTTCCGAATCGGTATTCAGATAAGGATTCTTTTTATCCAGTTCAATATATAAAATTGCTTTGCGGTGTTTTTTAAGAATAGGTTCCAGCTCCGCCATGATTGTTTTGTCTGTCAACTTTGCTTTGATTTCATCTTTGGTAAGCGAAGCAAAAGCAGCATACTTTGTTGTTTTAATATCCTGTAAAAATTCTACCCAATTTTCTGAGGCATGAATATCCATTCTGATGGTCGATTTCTGATATCCCTGTAAAGCAGTAACAATGCTCTGTGCTCTTTTCTGCTGCAGGTCAATATTCACATTTTTTGGACCTTCAATAGAAGAATATGCCCGTATCGTAATGGATTTGATATCATAGTCAACCAGGTTTAAGGAATCAAAAATGGGTTTTACATCGGCAGCAGAATACTCGTATTTCCCTTTTTCAAAAGGCACAACAAATTTAAATTCCTTTTGAAACACCCGTTGATACAATGTTTTATTTGAATCTTTATCGGATTTGAAAACAAGTTTATTCAGGTAAAGGCCCATGTCTAATAAACCCCAGCCGAAGGTAGGCAGCTGATAAAAGGTCTTATATTGACACAAATAGTAGTTCTGAATCAGCAGTACATTTGCTTCAATCTCCTTTCCCCAAAGTATTGGCGGCACCTCACCTATTTTTACGGCATAATATCCATTCGGAAGTGTAAATGCATTTGCTTTAAGTTTGGTCAGGTACATTGGTTCTAACAACGTACCTTTGCCAGCCCAGGAAGTTTCTGTTTTATTTTTTCCGCCGCATACATATTGGTCTTTGCTTACTAAATCAATAGCTATACCATCGGCTGACGTACGGAACAGTTTTGAAAACCATACAGGATCTGTTATCAGAAAATATACTTCATGTGTCTCACTGATTGATACGCCCATTTGAACTTCAGGCGGCATCATCTTTAATGTCTGCAAACAGGTAGCACATTTTGTTGCTATTGCTTCACCCGGATTTTTCAGATTAAACGTATTTTGCGCGTAGCTTGTAAAACAAAAAAGAACCAGGGATACAAAAAGAAAGATGCGTATAGGTATCATAAATATCTTCAGAAATATAATAGCGTAATCTGTCTTGCATGGAGAAAAAACTATTCCCATTGAATAAATAACACAGTACAATAGCATGAAGATATTATTTAATCTCAGCTATAAATAATATCTCCGGTAATTATTATAAACACTGCCATTATTCTACACCGCTAAAAAATAAACGCAACAATTGTATTTATCTGAACGGTTTAGGTTTCAGCTTTTCACCGGCATGTTCCGCTATTTCGGTTATGCGTTTTTGTCTGGTCTCTGCCCGTTTAGCAAGCACAAGCCATTGCAGCAGTGTTTTCCGAACCGATTTACTTAAACTTAAAAAGAATGCTTTGGAACCAGAATATGCCTTAAAGGCTTTCTCCAGATCCTCCGGTATGATCAATGCTTCTACCTCATCCAGTATTTTCCATGAACCATTTCTTTTCGCTGTTTCAATACTTTCCAAGCCAGCCGGAGTCATCAACTCAGCAGCAATCAGCTGCTGTACTTTTTCCTTGTTTACTTTTGACCACGTGCTGTTTGGTTTACGCTTACATAAAAATTGCATAAACGAATCGGCATCAATCGATTTCCGTTTACCATCTACCCAGCCAAAGCATAAGGCTTCATCTACAATGGCACTCCAGGGAATACTTGGTTTAACTGCATGTTTTTTATAGCAAACGAGCCAGACAGATTCCTTTGAATGGTGATTTTTTTGCAGCCATTTCCGCCACTCCTTTTGAGTAGCCGGACAAAACAGTTCTACCGGTTCTTTTTCCATTTCATTTGATGATTATTAAAAAACTGCCCGTTTGCTATAAAGAATTATTTCATTGCATATAGTACCGTACATGCAACAACAATACCCACCAGATGAAATGCTCCGCTAACAGCGCCGTAAAGCATCGGCCGTGGTATATTGGGGTTGATTGCTATGTTTATGGTATTGGTAACTAAATAACCCAGGCCAGCAACAAAGGCAAACTCCAGCGCAGCGGTGTAGGAATTGATCTCCAACGCATGCATGAATAAAGCACTTGTGATGGTAATAATAAGCGAACATACTGCCGGCCCCACGATATAGGTTGCTGCCTGTTTTGACTGCGGCTGATTTTCTCTGCCCAGAGATCGGGCATATTGCTTTTTAAACAGGAACATATACCAAAGCGGACCAAGAAAGAAATAACCTGCAAATGCGGCTAAGATGCTCATCCAGTTAAGCGCTGAAAACAAATGAATCATTTTTTTAGTTTTTTAAACGTTTATAATGATACAAAACTAACGCAGTGGGATGACAGCCTTATGTCAGGGGTATGAAATATTAATGGTATTTATCGAAAAACTCCTGTAAGGTCAGGTTATGCGGATTGAATTTTTCGGTTTGGATTTCAAGCTTTTTAATTCGATCCAGGCGAAAATAGCGAAACTCGTTACGCAGGCGGCACCACGCTACTAACAACCAGTTTTCCTGCGTACTTAACAAAGCAAAGGGTTCAATAAGCCGATCGGTTTGTGCCTCTGCTTCGTTAATATACTCAATCCGGGTCAGGTAAAAATTAGTCAGTGCAAATTGTAAATCAGACAAATCTTTACTGTTCCGTTCCCGATTTGTATTTTGATCAAAACGCGTCCGTTCAGCAAGCAGGTTTACCTTATCTTTGATCGGGTGGCCCAGTACAGCTTTAATTTTATCAATAGCTTCTGAATAATGCTGAACGAAAGAAGCGTCTTTATTTTTCAGTACAAGCTGCTCTGCCAGGATCAATGCATTGGCCTGGCTTTCGGTAAACATTACAGGAGGTATCCGGTAACCTTCCATTAATGTATATCCTTTGCCTTCTTCGGTAAGGATGGGAACGCCTGATTGTTCCAGTGCTCTGATATCTCTGTAAATGGTCCGGACACTGACAGAAAACCTGTTTGCCAACTCAGTGGCTGTCAGCAGCCGTTTGGTTTGCAATTGGGTTATGATTGCCGTGAGCCGGGAAAGACGTTTTGTGTCGTTATCAATCATTGTCAGATTTTATTATCAGAGGCTGATACCTTATTGAGTGGCACTTTATGCCGCTTTATTGCAACATTCACCTATCAGATTCTGGCCGATCAATAAATAATTTTCTTTGAATAAACTTTTTCACCATCTGAAAGATAAATAATGTATGTGCCGCTTTGTATGGCAGACAGCGGGGTTGGTTGTCCTTCAGACGTATTGCCTGATAATAATAAGGCACCTGATGTATTAAATACATTATAGTGTAATATAGAAGAAGCCTTGCGGCCAGACCAGTGATTTACTAAAAAACTTTTGGTATCTGTATTCCAATTGACAGCAGCATCGGCGATGTGTTGCTTTTGATTATCTGTTGTGATTACTTCAATTTTACCGGTAATTCTATTGTTGGTATTATTGCATTCAGTTCCGGGATAAATGAATACATCTACGATTAAATAAGGATATGCATGTAACGGATAATTTCCCACTGCATTCGGATAGGCACCCATCGTTCCTGTATAACTAGCTCCTGCGGCAATAATCCCTGCGCTTCCGTTGAAATCAATTTTTGAACCTCCGGCTGCTTTTGTATTTGTGCCTTGCGCATCTGTAGAAACATAATTCTGCAGGGAGATTTCACTTATCGGCACAGATTCCGTACCGATATTTTTAATCTCATACGTGTATGTATAGGTATCAGACTCAAGAGATGTAAAGGTAATTTTTGTAATGATCAGGTCTATGCCGGTACAGGCCTGCAGCGTGTTTACACAGATCAACGACAGAAATAGAAAAAATCCTGTCAGCAAAGAAATAGTGCGTAATGATTTCATCATAAAAGTGTATGTTTTGTATGTGAAATAAATATAGAAAAAAAGCGGTGAATATAATTGCGCTTTTATATTTACGCGCTGCTATTTCAATCTTTAATAGAAAAACTGCTCGGAGATGATAGCGCCGTCTTTCACTTCATACAGCATAATTTCGTTGAGCTGAATTCGTCCGAATCCCTCCACGGTAACGTCCATTTCACGACCTACAGCAAAGTGATTGCCCGCCACAACAGGCGCACTTGTGGTAGCTCCATGAAAGTCCCGGATCTTTTTTACAAAGTCCGCTCCTTTTTTACGCACGTTTGCTTTACCTTCGGCGTACCCCATGTACGGTGAGTTGACAGGGTCAATACTCTTTACCTCTTCGGCAAAAAGTTCGTCTTGGATCTCAAACCATTTTTCTTCTTTTGCCAGTGCATAGAAGCGTGCGGCAATGTCTTGCGTTGTATTCGTTTTAACAGATGTCATAAGATTTGTATCATAGGTTTACCACACAAAGATATTGGCTGAAGAATTAGTAAGCTGGGTGTAAAATGGACTTTGTGACGGGATGATTTGGACAGTATGGCGCACCTGAACCGTGGTCAGTTTGCGACAGGTCGCGGTGAAAATCTAATTCCACAGAACAAAAAAAGTCCCCCGATTAACTATCGGGGGACTTTTTAAATATAAGATCTTCAAACAGATTAGCGCTGAACCGGCTTAACTGTTTTGATGATACGTGCAGCAACTTTGTATGGATCAGCCGCAGAGTTCGGACGACGATCTTCTAAGTAACCGCTCCAGCCTTTTGCCGGAACTAAAACCGGGATACGGATAGAAGCACCACGATCAGATACACCGTAGCTGAAATCATGAATACTTGCAGTCTCGTGCTTACCAGTTAAACGTAATTCGTTGTGTGCACCGTACACTTCGATGTGCTCTTTAACAACCGGACGGAATGCTTCACATACTTTATCGAATACTTCTTTGCTTCCGGCAGTTCTTAATAATGTGTTAGAGAAGTTCGCGTGCATACCTGAACCATTCCAGTCAAGGTCGCCAAGCGGCTTACAGTGGTAGTTAACATAAACACCGTATTTCTCCCCGATTCTTTCTAATAAGTAACGAGCAACCCAGATTTCATCTCCGGCACGTTTCGCACCTTTAGCGAAGATCTGGAATTCCCACTGACCTGCAGCTACCTCAGCGTTGATACCTTCAACGTTCAAGCCAGCGTCAAGACATACATCCAAATGCTCTTCAATGATCTCACGACCGTAAGCATTCTGTGCACCTACTGAACAGTAGTAAGGTCCTTGTGGTTTTGGATATCCACCAGCAGGGAAACCTAACGGCATGTTTGTAGATAAATCATATAAGAAATATTCCTGTTCGAAACCGAACCAGAAATCATTGTCATCATCTTCAATCTGAGCACGGCCATTTGTAGGGTGCGGAGTACCATCAGCATTCAATACTTCACACATTACTAAATAACCGTTTTTTCTCTGAGGATCCGGGCAAACAAATACTGGTTTCAATAAACAGTCAGAAGAACCACCTTTTGCTTGTTCTGTTGAAGAACCATCAAATGACCAGTTGCTCAGGTCTTCTAATTTACCGCTAAAATTCTCTTCAATTTTAGTCTTGCTACGTAAGCTTTGAGTTGGTTTGTAACCATCAAGCCAGATGTACTCTAATTTTGACTTTACCTTTGCCATCGAAATTGAACTTGTTTATAGATAATTAATATGAATTGTAAATACTATGATGCAAATTTAAACCTCTATTTGGAAAAAACTAATGTTTTAACACTCAACCGGCATCTATTTTTGAACATATGTTAAAACTTTTTCATTTCACGCTCACAAAATGCTTTATAGACAATTTTTCATGAGAAAAATGCAATTTAAACAGGCATCCTTTTAACAGAATACCTGTTTAAAATTAGAACAATACTATTCTTAGCGTAAGAATAGTAGTTCTCTGTATTTCGGCAACGGCCACATCTCATCATCCACAATCAGCTCCAGTTTATCTACTGCATAGCGGATCGTTTCGAAGTATGGTTTTACTTTATCGCAATATGCTTTTGCTCTTTCAGGCATGTGCTCGATGATGTTTGCTTTTTTACGTGCATCGGTCATGGCATCAACATCCGTTTGAATGGCATTGATGTGTTTTGAGATTTCTTTAATTACTTCAATTACCGGCTTCGCTTCTTTTTCAAGACCAATATCTTTCAATCCTTTCACATTCAGAATTAATTTATTCTGATATTCAATCGCTGTAGGAATGATGTGGTTAATGGCAAGATCACCGATTACACGGCCTTCGATCTGAATTTTTTTAATATAATTTTCCTGCATGATCTCGTAACGTGCTTCAAGCTCGCGTTCGGAATAAATACCATGCTTTTCAAATAATTTTTTAACTTTTGGTGTAATCCAGAAATCAAGCGCCTGCGGTGTTGTCATTACATTGTTCAAGCCTCTCTTCGCTGCTTCTTTAACCCATTCATCGCTGTAGCCATTGCCTTCAAAACGGATCTTCTTGGAAGCAAGTGTATAATCACGCAGTACGTTTGCTACGGCAACTTCTTTTTTCACACCTTTATCAATCTGCTTATCTACATCCAGCTTAAACTGCACAAGCGTTTCCGCTACAATGGTATTTAAAACGGTCATAGGTGAAGCAGAGTTTGCTGCACTCCCAACGGCTCTGAATTCAAATTTATTCCCCGTGAAAGCAAACGGAGACGTTCTGTTGCGGTCTGTATTATCCAATAACAATTCAGGAATTTTGTTGATCCCTAATTTCATGTACATGTTATCTCCTTTATCGATGCGCACATTTCCGTTTTTCTCAAGCTCATCCAGCACTTCAGACAATTGTGTCCCTAAGAAAACTGAGATGATGGCAGGAGGCGCTTCGTTAGCACCTAAACGGTGATCGTTACCAGCCGAAGCAATAGATGCACGCAATAGATCTGCATAATCATTTACTGCTTTTACTACGTTCACCAGGAAGGTTAAGAAAATTAAGTTTTCTTTCGGCTTGCTGCTCGGGCTCAATAAGTTTTTGCCAAAGTTGGTGCTCAGCGCCCAGTTATTGTGTTTACCGCTTCCGTTGATTCCTGCAAACGGCTTCTCATGAAACAATACTTTTAAACCGTGTTTCTCAGCAACTTTATGCATCAGATCACGAATTAACTGATTGTGATCACAGGATAAATTACATTCTTCAAACGTTGGCGCCATTTCATATTGTCCGGGAGCAACTTCGTTGTGACGGGTACGTGCGGGAATACCAAGCTTCAGCGCTTCAATTTCAAAATCCACCATGAAATCATTTACACGTGGAGGTATAGATCCAAAATAGTGATCGTCTAATTGCTGCCCGCGTGATGGTGCATGACCAAACACGGTACGGCCTGCCATCAGCAGGTCCGGGCGTGCATTGAACAAGGCAGCATCTACTAAGAAATATTCCTGCTCCGGCCCAAGTGTTGCCGTTACTTTGGTAATGTCTTTATCGAAAAACTGACATACTTCTGTTGCTGCTTTATCAACTGCGGCCAATGATTTTAACAAAGGCGCTTTATTATCTAAGGATTCACCTGTATAGGAAACAAATATAGTAGGAATACATAACGTACCACCCATGATAAAAGCCGGAGATGAAGGATCCCAGGCAGTATAGCCACGTGCCTCGAACGTAGAACGGATACCACCGTTTGGAAACGAGGACGCATCCGGCTCCTGCTGAACCAATGCACTTGCTTTAAATTTTTCCAGCGCTTTGCCGTTTTCATCCAGATCAAAGAATGAATCGTGCTTCTCTGCTGTTGCATCCGTTAATGGCTGAAACCAGTGTGTATAATGCGTTACGCCCTTTTCCATGGCCCAGCATTTCATACCTGCAGCAACAGCATCTGCCGTTACAGCATCTATTTTCTCTCCTGTTTCAATCGCGGACAAAACGACTTTTACAGCATCGGAAGAGATGTATCGTTTCATTGCATCAACCCCAAATACATTTTCACCATAGTAGTCAGATATTTTATTGGATGGTGGAACAACTTTAACAGGTTGCCGATCATTAAGAGTTTCTAATGCTTTAAAACGTAAATGCGCCATAATATAAGATAATTAACAGATGGGGTTAAAATTCTAACCCAAAACTAAAAAAATACCCCTTATTTCAACCCTTTACACCCAATTATTTGGAGATAATTACCAAAAATCAGGAAAAATACCTACTTCTCTATTCAAAAAAGAAGCTAAAAATGAATGGTAAAACTAATTGCAGCATTTCATGGGTGTATTGTTTTCAAATCTGCTTATTTTTGATGATTAAACTCTTTTATTTATACTAAACTGAAAAAGCTTACTTTATTTCTATTCCGCTACCTGCTTTTCTGGATGCTGCTTTTTCTGGCAGGCAGATGCTTTTTTTTGATCTATCACATTAAGCCTGTTGCAAAACTTCCTGTATCAGAAACGTTATTAGCTTTTATATATGGACTTACCTTAGATATTTCATTTGCTTCTTATATCACGATTCTGCCGGCAGCGTTATTACCCGTTCTGCTGCTGTTTAACATTTCTGAAAAAAAAATACGTAGCGGTTTACTTATATATAGTACTGTCTGGATTATACTGCTTGCCTTTATTTATACACTTGATGCAGAGCTTTTTTCATTCTGGGGTTTCCGCTTAGATAATACGCTGTTCCGCTATACAGGCACAACAGGAGAAATGATCGGTTCAGCCATGTCGTCTCCTCTGGTAATCCTGCTTCCCTTCTATTTCATTGCAAGTTATGTTGGCTATAAATCCTATAAAAAATTTCTGTATCCCTATACCTTTTCGAAGCTGAAAATCTGGATGCTGCCTCTTATGCTGCTGCTTGCTGCCGCACTTGTTATCCCTATCCGCGGCGGCTTACAACAGATTCCCAATAATGAAAGTGTTGCGTATTATTCTACCAATAATCTGCTGAACCAGGCAGCACTGAATCCGGCGTGGACATTGGCGCGGTCAGTGATTGAGCAAAACGGCCCGGATCTCAGCCGGTATCACTTTTTTGAATCTGCCGAGGCTGAAAAACAGCTGGCAGCAATGCTGCGGCAACAGGAGCTGGAAGCAGACACGATTCTGACTAATTCCCGCCCGAATATTATTATTATTGTCTGGGAAAGCCTTACAGCAAAAGTTTTGAACGATACCGTAACACCACGCCTGCATGCGCTGCTTACGGAAGGCATTTATTTTTCAAACTTTTATGCCAGCGGAGACCGCAGTGATAAAGGGCTTGCGGCTATCTTAAGCGCATATCCCGCACAACCGGACTTTTCGATTATGACAGAACCGGGCAAATCACGGAAACTACCTTTCATTACCCAACAGCTTAAGGCTGCAGGATACCAAAGTACTTACCTGTATGGCGGTGAACTGGAGTTTGCCAATATGCGGTCCTATATGAATTACAACGGTTTTGACCAGGTGCTGGGCAAATCTGATTTCCCGAAAGAAACATGGGGAGCCAAATGGGGCGCGCACGACGAAGCTACCTTTGCACGGCTTTTTTCAGAAATAGAAACCAATACGGAAACTGCCGCACCATTTTTTTATACCTTGTTTACGCTAAGCAGCCATGAGCCTTATGATGTGCCTGTAAAACCTGTCATTACAGGTAGTTCAAAAACTGCACAGTTTAAAAATGCACATCACTACACCGATTCGTGTTTTTTTGACTTTATACAGAAAGCGAAAAAACAAACCTGGTGGAACAATACCTGGATCATTGTTGTAGCCGATCACGGACACGTGTTACCGGGAAGTGAGTATGCCACGCACAATCCAAGTGAATTTAAAATTCCGATGTTATGGCTGGGCGGTGCAATAAAAACGCACAAAACCATTACAAAAACATATTCGCAGATCAATCTGGCTCCCACGATTGCTTCTTACCTTAAACTAAACCCGGAAGCCTTTACATTTTCAGCTCCTATATACTTGCAGGATACAACAAAACGGATGGCCTGGTATTCGTATAACGATGGTTTTGCAATGGTGCAGAATAATGACACCTATTTTAAATACAATCTTAACAGTCAGAAACTTGAAACAAAAAAGGGATTGTTTGATTCCAAATTCCTTACACAGGGACAAGCGTTCCTTCAGATTTTAATGGAGGATTTTTACAATAAATAAGCTACCTTTGCTGCGTATGTAGCTTTTGAATAGCGATACAGATTCCCCCATGAAAAAAGTAGCTTTCTATACCTTAGGCTGTAAATTGAATTTCTCTGAAACATCGACCATTGGCCGTATGTTTACAGAGAATGGATATGAAAAAGTTGAGTTCCATGAAAAGGCTGATGTATACATCATCAACACTTGCTCGGTAACCGACCATGCCGATAAAAAATGTAAGAAAGTTGTGAAAGAAGCGCTCCGTTATTCGCCGGGTGCTTTTGTGGGAATTATTGGTTGTTATGCACAGTTAAAACCGGAAGAAATTGCCCAGATACCCGGTGTTGACGCTGTTTTAGGAGCTTCTGAAAAATTTAAGTTGTTTGAATTGCTTGGGAATTTTGACAAACAGGACAAAGCAACCATCTATACCAGCGACATTGCACATGCAACAGATTATTATTGTTCGTATTCGGTTAATGATCGTACGCGTACGTTTTTAAAAGTACAGGATGGCTGTGATTATTCGTGCAGCTTCTGTACCATTCCGTTGGCGCGTGGCAGCAGCCGCAGTGATACCATTGCAAATATTGTTAAAACGGCTAAAGAGATTGCCGCAAAAGATGTAAAAGAAATTGTATTAACTGGTGTAAACATTGGTGATTATGGCATCATCAGTGGCACACGTACCACAAGCTTCCTGGATCTGATCAAAGAACTGGATAAGGTTGAAGGCATTGAACGTTTCCGGATATCTTCCATTGAACCGAATTTACTTACAGACGAGATCATTTCATTCGTTTCTACGTCCAGGCGTTTTGTTCCGCATTTTCATATTCCGCTTCAGTCGGGTAATGATAAGATCCTGAAACTGATGCGCCGCCGCTACAAACGTGAGCTGTATGCGGAACGTGTTGAAGCGATCAAAAAAGTGATGCCGCACGCCTGTATCGGTGTGGATGTGATTGTAGGTTTTCCAGGTGAAACAGATGAGGACTTTAACGTAACCTATAACTTCCTCAACGAACTGGATATTTCTTATTTACACGTATTCAGCTACTCTGAACGTGCCAATACACTGGCTGCTACCATGAAAGGCAAACGGCCCAACAGAGACCGCAGCGAGCGCAGCACCATGCTGAGAACGTTATCTGAAAAGAAACGTCGTTTTTTCTACGAGCAGCACATTACTGAAACAGCCGACGTATTATTTGAAGCAGAAGAAGAAAATGGCAGCATGTTTGGCTTTACAAACAATTACGTAAAAGTCGTAACTGCTTACGATCCGCTTTGGGTAAATGAACTCAAAAAAGTAAAATTAAAAACAATTAACACCGAAGGATTGGTAGAGATTGAGCCTGTCTGGGAAAAAGTTGTTTCATAAATATTTTCAGGGATTATGCCCCTGCTCCCGGGCATAATTCTGTTTCGTTTAAATTTTAATCTGTCCGTATGCATACCTTTATTAATTTAATAAAATTATTTCTTGTTGAACTTCTTATTATTTTTTCTGTCGTTATTATAATAAACAAATTTGTAGGCAACACTAAAACAACAATAAAAGCGGATGCTGAAGGCTATTATGATTACCTTCCGTCGATTTTTATTCATCATGATCTGGTGAGATTATCTGCTCCCAAAGATCAAAATCCGCAACTGTATAACCGTATCAATAACCGCCCGTATAACGATTACGAAAAATTTAAAGTCAACAAATATCCGTGCGGAACAGCTATCCTGCAACTCCCCTTCTTCACCTATACGCTACTGTTCAATGCCGATCTTGAGAACAACGATATGGATGGATATCAGTATGTTTTTCACCGGTCTATTTTCTTTGCTGCACTTACGTATTTGTTTTTAAGTCTTATTTTCCTGAAAAAAATTCTAGAAACATATTCCATTAAGACATACATTATTATTTTAACACAGGTACTGGTTGCCCAGGCCACTTTACTGATCAATTATGTAAATTATGATGCAGGCTTTAGTCATGTGTATTCATTGTTTGCGATAACAGCGTTCTGCTATTTTACTATTCAGTATTTTAAAACACATCAAATAAAGTATGTTCTTATTACCTGTGTGTTTTTAGGATTAATTTTGCTGCTAAGACAAATTAATCTTCTCATTATTTTAGCTATTCCTTTTTTAGCAGGCTCGGCTGAAAATTTAAGAACAGGAACAATGCTGCTCTTTTCCCAGTATAAAAAATTACTTATTGGTCTATTACTTGTAATTGGAGTTTTTTCGATTCAATGTATTCTTTGGTACCTTCAAACAGGACATTTCTTTGTTTATTCATACCAAGGCGAAGGTTTTGACTTTACAAATCCAAAATTCATCGATATTTTATTTAGCTATAAGAAAGGCTTATTTGTATATACGCCGGTATTATTTATCTGTTTATCCGGATTGGGATTATTTCTGTTTAAACGCAATTACTATTTATTTTTCACCTGGCTCACGTTTTTTGTGATCCTAACCTACATTCTTTCATCCTGGCATTCATGGTATTATGGAGCAAGTTATGGACTCAGGGCATACATTGATTTTTATCCCTTGTTTTTCATTTTACTTGCCTGTTTTTTAAATGAAGCGTCAATGCTCTCAAAAAGTATTTGTGTGGTACTATGCCTGATAACGATTCCAGTCAATATTATTCAAACGTACCAGTATAAAGAAAACATACTTCATTGGTATGAAATGGATAAGAACAAATACTGGAAAGTGTTTTTAGAAACAGATGATGCCTTTAGAGGTATTTTATGGCAAAAAGAATATGATTATGACAACTATGCTCTTGTTAAGGAAATAGCGTTAGGAGATATTTATACAACTAAAAATACCACCAATCTGGTCCTAAAGATCAATAGCGCCGAGATCCCTGATTTTAACAACGTGCGTATTGTGCAAGCATTGGCTTACGATGATTTTAAAACCGATAACCGCTCTAAATTGGTGTTGTGGATACAAGACTCAACCAATAATAAAAATCTCTATTGGAATGACGCCAATCTCTTACATTTTCCGGAAAGAAAGTTTAATGATTGGCAAACAGGTATTTATAATTATGAATTTATTATACCTAATGACGAAACCATAAAAACGATAGGATTTGAAGTAAAGACCGCCGAGCAAGGATGTGATCTGAAGAATATGCGTTTACGGTTTTTAAAGTTGAGATAGATTTCTATTTACAGCCTTTCATATTAGCTTATTAGGGTATTAAACAGCCTATGGTAATAAGAAACATGTGTTTATGTATTACGTATAGTTTTACGTAGTTCTTGCTATCTATTCATCTTCACTGGTTATTGATGTTTTTAGGCATTCTGGAAACAGTAATTGTCTGACAAAAATACTTCTAAATGCCTCACATACAAAAATCCATTATCCATAAAAAAAGGCTTCCGTTGATAACGGAAGCCTTTTTTTATGGATAATGAAGTAAATTACTTCTTGAATATTTTGAACGTCTGGTTATCGCAGTTTAGGTAGTAAACACCTGTTGGAGAAGTCGCAATGTCAATTTCACTACCTTTAGACTTTCTGATAACGTTACCAAACGCATCCTGCAGTTCATACTCAACCGGTCTTGATAAGGTAATTTTATCTGTAACACGATGCGGATAGAATGTTACCGGAGCTAATGTTGATGTATATTCTACTGTTGAAGAATATTTGATCTGACCATCTACTTCAAGGTATTTGATTCTGTATTGATTTACACCTGAATGGTGGAATGATTCTGTCTGATATGAATTCATCAATGAATTACCTAAGCCATTTAATTCCTTTACAATTACCCATGTATTGTATCTCATTTGCTCAACAAACATTTTACCTTTAGGACGCTCTCCTTTTGTAGACCACAAAATATGATCCTGATCAACTGAAAATGAACTGATTGAGAAAGCACTTGTTGCCTGAATAACCTGCGGATTTAAAATCTTAGGTTTGCAATCGTCTTTATGCGTAATTTTTATGGTAACCGGATCACCGATTTTCATGAAAGATAAATCTATTTCAAATGCGCTGCTGGCAACATTGTATTCCTTCTTCACTTCATTCACATAAACATCATTTGTGCAATAATCACGCATGTTACCTGCAAATGGGTTCTGAACATATAGGTTTTTACCTTGATAAACACCTGATATTGTCAATATTCCAGCTTGAGACGTAAATACGCTAAAAAGGACTATAGCAGATAATAATAATTTACTTACTAATTTAATATGTGTCATTTTCCTTGTAAGGATTAGTTTTATAAAAAATTAAATTGACCTCAGCAAATATTGTCAATTATTACATTATTTACAAGCTATAAAAACAATAATTTATAAAGATTATGCACATTTTTACTTATTCTAATTTACCAAAAAGTTTTTTGGAGGTACTTTAATTATAGGCTAACTTGTATAAAATTTTCGACTTTCATGGTACACAGGTTACTATTCATATTCGCATTCATTCTTTCGATAGCATTTTCTTCAAGTGCCAATCAGATAGTTGTACCTATGGATGAGTCGCAGTCCAATCACTTAAAATCATATGGTGTTGCTTATTGGGTGCTTACAAAAGATGCTGCAGTAGACTGGCTATTAAATTACCGTGGAGGAAGTTTTGCCTTTACGTATACACCTGCTTTCGTGAATGAACTCGTGATCCGTGGGGTTTCCTATGAAATTATCTCTGATGCGGATTATGCAAATATTCAGGCCTTTATCAGTAAACCTGAAATAAATATGGATGTGGTAAAATTGGAAAAGTATCCCAAAATTGCTGTTTATTCTCCCAAAACGAAACTCCCCTGGGACGATGCGGTGACCATGGTACTCACCTATTCTGAAATTCCATATACCGTTATTTATGATGATGAAATCATTGGTGATTTACTTCCTACCTATGACTGGCTGCATCTGCATCACGAAGATTTTACAGGCCAATACGGAAAGTTTTATTCCATGTATCGCAATCAGCCCTGGTATCAGCAGCAGCAGCGGGAATATGAGGCTTCTGCAAAACGTCTGGGCTTTAACAAAGTATCTGAATTAAAATTAGGCGTTGTAAAAAAGATCCGTGATTTCTGTGCCGGCGGCGGATATATGTTTGCTATGTGTTCTGCAACAGATACGTATGATATTGCTTTAGCGGCAGAAGGTATTGACATCTGCGAATCAATGTATGACGGTGACCCTGCAACACCCAATGCCTCGAGCAGACTGGACTTCAGCAAAACATTTGCCTTTCAGAACTTCAAATTAAAATCTGATCCGTATGAATACGAATACTCCAATATTGATAACAATCCCCCTGAACGCGGGCTCACGGAGAACAATGATTACTTTAATCTGTTTGATTTTTCTGCTAAATGGGATGTGATCCCGACCATGCTTACACAGTGCCATACACGTACGGTACATGGTTTTATGGGGCAAACAACGGGATTTAAAAAATCATTGATTAAACCGGAAGTAATTGTTTTAGGTGAAAACAAAGAAATCGGTGAAGCGAAATTCGTACATGGTACATACGGTAAAGGTACGTGGACATTTTATGGTGGTCATGATCCGGAAGACTACCAGCATTTCGTAGGCGAAGAACCAACGGATCTGAACCTGCACCCAAACTCTCCGGGCTTCCGGCTTATTTTGAACAATGTGCTCTTCCCTGCCGCGAAAAAGAAAAAGCAGAAAACTTGATTTAGTCTCCAGTTCCATGGTACTAGTTGTTAGACGATAGTATACCGAGAATAGTTTGCAGTATTGCGATTCTCCTCGCGTACTTTGCGGTTATAAATAAATGTTAATTTAAAAATACCCCGAATCATCCGCATGAATTACCAGGCCATACTGAATCAAATACAGGGCGATATACAACCTTATTTAGGTCAGGGTAAAGTTGCTGATTACATTCCGGCTCTCGCAGGAATCAATCCTTCTAAGTTTGGCATGTCTATACACACCATAGATGGCATTACAGCGACCATAGGTGATGCGCAGGAGCAATTTTCCATTCAGAGTATTTCGAAAATATTAACGCTCACCATGGCTGTTTCCTTAGATGATACAAACATCTGGAAACGTGTTGGCAGAGAACCATCAGGAAGTAAATTCAATTCACTGATACAACTGGAGCTTGAACAGGGCATTCCGCGCAACCCTTTTATCAATGCAGGTGCCCATGTGATCACTGATCTTGTATATTCCCATTTCGATGATCCCAAAGAAGCTATTCTTGCATTCACACGTATGGTTAGTATGAATGATTCAATCAGCTATGATTATGTAGTTGCTCAATCGGAACGAGAAACAGGAAACAGAAATCTTGCGATGGGGTATTTCATGAAAAGCTTTGGTAATATTGAAAATAAAGTACGTGATGTTCTGGATGTGTACTTCCATCAATGTTCGCTGGCAATGAGCTGTACTGATTTAAGCAAAGCGTTTTTATATTTAGCGAATGAAGGTGTTTTACCAACTTCAGAAAAAACAATTATTACTAAAAAGAATTCTGACCGTATCAATGCACTGATGTTAACCTGTGGCATGTATGATTCTGTAGGAGATTTTGCTTACCGTGTAGGCTTACCATCTAAGAGTGGTGTCGGGGGCGGCATTGTATCCATTGTACCCGGAGAAATGGTCATTGCAGTATGGTCGCCGGGCTTAAGCGAATCCGGAAATTCACTTGCGGGAACAAAGGCGCTGGAACTGTTTGTAAACTATACCGGGAAAACGATTTTTTAAGTTTTAAGTTTTAAATTTTAAGAAAAAACGTCATTTAAAAAACTTATTACTTATTACTTATTACTTATTACTTATTTTTTCTTCATTTCATTGAGCATCTTCCACGACATAAACGATAATATAGCAATCAATCCTATTATTGAAAGCCACACCACAAGCTTGCTTTCATACCAACTCGTATGATTATCAATCATGATCTCTTTTAAAGCCGGCACATGCCTGTCTGTTTTTTCAACCGCCAGGGTTGGTAGAATAACCGGAATACTGTCTGCAAAATACTGAAGGTCATACACCGGTGCCGTATCCGCTGAATCCGAATAGATCAGCGCATACCGCTGGCCTTTCTCCAGATATGTTTTTAGGTAACGCGTAAGCTGCCAGGCTTCTGCCTGCTCTACTTTTAATGGACGGTTATCGTTGTTCTCGATAATCAGGTAAAATTCTTTTTCACGGAAAAAAGAAAAATCAAATTCATTCAACGAATACGAATTCAGTTCAATTGTACCAATCGGATTATAATAGATCTTGTTGCGCTGAACATCTGTTTCTTTGCGTGCAATTGTAACCGAACGTTTATAATAGCGCGGACCCGTTACATGAAAACGTATTCTGTTAATAATGTAATTATCTGCAAAAGAGATTTTAATAAAACTTGTTTTGACTGCTGCGCTGTCTTTTTGCGCAATAGCAGGTGCAGGTACAGATTGATAGATCCCTTCTTTTAAATATGTTTCGTAATAACCCGCTTTTAATACATTTACCGGATAGCTCCAGCGGTCCTGATGCCAGAAGTTCCATCGTGTTTCATCCCAGTAACCACGGTCAGTAAGGTCAAACCGGTAATACAGATAATCTGTCAGCGGGAAGTTTACATAACTAACCACTTTGGTGTCCGTTTCGCTATATTGATTATAAAATACATCAAATTGTTTTACAGCAAACCAATTAATACTGTCATCACTTCCGAGAATCTGATAAACTTTAACCGCATCTGAATTCTTCAGAACAAAGCAAATGTTGTTGATGGGTTTCTTCGCAGGATTTTTAATGGTAAGTTTTGTACAGCACTTATCAATGATCTCATTTGAAACAATAGGATATTCTTTAAAGCGCGTATCTGAAAAATTTGCTTCTTCTGTTTTTTGAATAAAAGGAACTTCCTGGTTTGATGCATCTACAATGCGGATATCTGCATAACCATCCTGCAGCTTCGCTCCTATTTCAGGCGTTACAACAATGTTATAAAATCCATCTGCAGTTACACTGTCTGCCAGCGTAGCCTTCCAGCGATAATTCTGCTGAGCCAGTAACATGCCTGAAACAGCTGCAATCAAAAAAACAGTCAATGCAATTTTTCTCATGGTATACTTATTCTTCCGTAAGGATTTTCTTTAACTTCTGATACATGAATGATATAACCAGCAACAACACGCCCAGGCATATGAAGGCTGCGATCTTGCCGCCCTCAGACATTTCACGTATGTCGAATATAAACATTTTCAATAAGGTCAACCCGAAGATGGTTAAGGAAATGATACGCAGTGTTTTTACTTTGTATTTCATACCCAGCACCATCAATGCAAAGGACGCAATCCCCCATAAGATCGGGAAGCCAACTTTATAAATCTGATGTGTTACCTGATACAGTTCTTCGCCTGTTTTAGAAGAAGCAACCAAAACAATATTTTCTAATTCCGCACTCAGCATATAGATCACCATAAAGCAGCCGAACCATAAAAAGAATGAAAACTGTTTTGAATTTTTATCGCAGGAATGTTTAACAATGCTGAATATGTTTATTAAAAGAAGCAATAACAGCAGATTGTTTACATAATGAAAATAGTAATGGAAAGCCAATACAGGTGTATTCTGCAGGTACGCATCACGTACATCTGTATAGACCTCGTTGTAATAGATCAGATAGAAGAATGAAATAATGGCACATCCGATTACTGGAAAAATCAACAGCCAGGATACGTTTTTATATTGTGCGTATAACGAGAACACTAAAATAAACAGGATGTTATAGCAGCCGGTATAAATCGGCGTAATCTCCGTTATACCTGCTTCCAGTACAAACCGCGATTCAAACTGAAAATATACTTCCTGCAGACCTGCCAGATAAGCAAGCAGAAAAACAACACATTCTAAACCGCTTTTGTATAAAGCTATATCCAGATCCAGAAACAGTTTCGTATCCGTTTCTTTTTTCAATAAAAAGATGGTTGCTCCTAACGAAGCAAGCACCATGATACTGGCAACAAAAGCTTTATTGATAAATAAAGCAAGGATTCCCGGAGCGCTCCAGTATTCATTGTTCCAGTCCATCAACAGACTGATGATCATTAATCCTGTAATGATGAACGATGCCACTTTCATAATACGTATGCCTGATTTCTGTGACAGCCATAACAGCAATACAGATTCAGCAGCCCAGAACAAGGTGATGTAATTTCCTTCCAGCTGAATAGGTGCTGCAAGTGTCACAAACGTGAGTACCAAACCAATTAACAGGTATACCAGGTTATTGTCGACCTTCTTATTTTTAAATAAGACATAGGCAAATACGAAGTTAAATACGGCAATTAAAATGGTAAACAAACCCTGATATAAGCCATCGTGTATCCCTTTCAGAATGAGCATTCCGGCGCTGTAATATAAAAAAGTATTTGAAATCAAGATTGTTAATTCAAACGGCAGAAAGGCTTTATTTTCTTTTACATTGTTTATAATATTCATGGCAAAGAATATCAGATAAAACAGTGTTCCGAAAAGCAGTGCACCGATATGTGGTTTGGGTTCTTCGCTGTAGCTTAAGGTAAATGTATCCACCAGCCAGCCACCATACAACAGTACGGTAAATATAAAACAGATCACGTTGATAATGTTCCATCGTTTGAAGTACGAAAGAACGATCATACCGATATTTAAAATAAGCACATATGTAAACAACACCTGGTAATTGCCGGAACCTGTACTCACCATAAATGGTGAGCCGAAGCCACCGATGATCGCCAGTACAGCAAGTTCTTTCCGGTCGTATAGTATGGAAAGCATTACAGCAAAAACGGTAATGATAACCATGATTGCAAAAGCTATGGCCTGAGGCATTAATTTATATTCATGGAAAGCGATAGCTATCGTAAGATAAAAGATTGCCATACCGCCGCCTACAAGCACCGAACTGAATGACCGGAATGTATTGCGCATGTAATGCGCAAACCCAATCAGAATACCTCCGCATACAATGCCAATAAACACACGGCCTATTTCATTGATCCAGTTTTGATCAATCGCAAATTTCACAAAGAAACCGATACCCAAAACCAAAATAGCAATACCAATTTTGTTGATCAGATTTTCGCCGATGAATTTTTCCAGATCCGGATTACGCTCAAAGAAGCCGGGTTCTTTAGGCTTTGGCGGCGCAACAGGTTTAGGTGCCGGAATCGGCTTTGGCTGATCCGCTTTATGTGTATACGATACAACAGCCTGAGTTTCTACCGGCGTTGTTTCTTTTTTATCATCAATTGTAGTTTCTATCGGCGGAATAATCGTTTCCTCTTTTTGGGTTTCAATGATTGTAATGGGAGGTGTAACAATCTCAGGTACCTTTTGCTCGTGGGACTGCTGAGGCTTCAGAAGATCATCCGGTAATGTATTTCGTTTTAATTCATTGCGCAGGTCTGAAAGTTCCTTTGCCATTAACAACAGCTTCTTTTGTAATGCTTCTGTATTTTCTACAAGTGTGCCGGTTCGGCTAAGTAAAATAAAAATGCAGATAAATAATCCAACAAAAAGTAAACCCATTAAAAAGCCATCCATATCAATATCTTTAATACGTTAAAGTGCTAAAGATATTAAATTGGAGTGAAAGTATTTTCATTTTTTATCCTTTGTACATACACACATATAAGTATTTGTATGTTAAATATTTAAAATATTTAACATACAAATACAAAATTATTCCATACAAATGATTGAATCTCCAGAACAGAATTATTTCATTTTCATTTCTGCATAGGTTGTACTTAGGTCCTGTTCGGGATCTGTGAAATTAGATTGCGCCTGCTGTATAAGCAATGTGTTGGCACCTTTCCATTTAACCTGATCAGGTCCCCAGGTATACAATTCTTTCTCTCCGATCAATACCGGTTTTGATTGTTTCATTTCAAATAACTGAAAACCATTAAAGGTAAAGTTTGCCTGCAGATCCTGATTAAATGTGATGATGTATTTTTTATCCGGAGAAACAACGGGCATGCCATACAATGCAGTAAAATCACCGGAATTTTTATCAATCAACAGATAACCATATGCTTCATAATAGGTACCCATCAACAGCCATTGATTTATTTCTGGCATATCTTTCAGAAATGTATAATTAGCGAATGCATCATCATCTTCATCATTATTATTTATCATATAAATAATTTTATTGTTGGCGCATGTGATACCAAGCGAATCGCCTTTTCTGGAAACAACGGATGCATAGGCACGCATTCTATTTGTTTCAGATGTATCCATATTTTTAAACAGATCCGGTAACGCTTCAAAATCTGCTTTTGAGATAGTTGTCAATTCAAATACATGGTCACCAATGTGAAAAACAGAAGAATCTGCCATTTCAAAATAGCGATCATTTTCTGCTGCTTCTACAGAATCTGTAACAACAGTTGATTCAGTTGTTTTTTTATTACACGAAAACACTAGAATAAGTGTAGTAAAAAATAAAAAGAAAGAATGTTTCATCGGTTAAAACAGTTAATTCAACAGTAAAAATTACAGTATTAAGATACTATAATTTTGCTATAAATTAATGGTTTTGAACAGAAATAAATTGTCAAAAAAATAGGACAGAAATCAACAGGGTGCCTGAACGCTGCTGTTCAGGCCTGTCTTTAAGTTAATTTTGATGCAGATTCCTAGATGTTTCTATCCGATCTTTACATCTGTAAATTTGCCAAACGCGTCAAATCTATGGGTGCTGTTTTTAAGTTGCGCTTTACATAATTAGCTTTTCATTCTATTGGTTGCTTCTATGCACCAGAGTAATTCTTTAATAAAAGCATCTGCCCGTTTATCTGTAGCAGCTTTGTCTGTAGCATTTCCCTGTTCATCAAAGGCATACTGAACCTTTGGTACGGGAAACATAGCAGGCACCGTCCATGCTTTCATTTTCCATAAAGAGAACTGTAACGAAGTGATAACCTGCGTGCCGCCAAAACCGCCGTTAGATACCGTAGCAATAGCCGTCGGTTTGCGGTGCCATTCATCATACAACAGATCCACTACATTTTTTAAGGCTGCCGGATAACCGCCGTTGTATTCCGGTGTAACGATTACTATACCATCGGATGATTTAATTTTTTCCGCAAACTCGAGTGTTTGAGGTGCCGGATTTGGTTGAAATTTTAACCGTTCATTAAATATCGGAAACTGGTATACATTCAGATCCACAATCTCTGCATTGGCCAGGTTGTTTTCTTCCATATATTTTTTGAAGTATAAGGCAACCCGGTCGCTATTTCTTCCTGTACGTACACTTGAAGAAAGGATAATAATGTTACTCATATAGTATGCTGATTTTTACTTTGTTTATCCTTAAGTTCATTTTTTTACTGCACATAAACAACATGCCTGTCTAAAAATATATAAATACAAGATAAAATATTATACAATGCTGTATATAAAAAAACGTCCGGAATTTCATAAAAAATTCCGGACGTTATCATCTATAATTACTACGAATGTTAGTAGCTTCGCTGGCGTTCTAAATTTTTCTCAAGTGTTGTTGTAAGCTTGTCTATCGCGCCACTTACAGCTTTCTCAATTGTATCTGCATTATTTGTAACAGCAAATGGTTTCTTACCTTCCATTCTTGCTTCAAGTACACAACGTTTATCATCTCCACCTTCCTTGCTGCTATTTTCATCAGACAGGTGTACTTCAATACGTGTAATGTGTTCACTAAAACGATCCAACGAATCTGATATCATTGAACTTAAATAATTTGCAGTACGCTCGTTACTTGCAACGTTTTTGTCTGTGTTGAATTGAATAGTCATGGTATTGAAGAATTTGGTTAGTCTATTTAATATATAATATTGTACGGGAGGAGCGGGCTTTCGGTTGTACCCTTTTGAAAGAATTTATACAGGCTTATTTTTTTACCTTTTTAATCTTAAGCTGCGGGTCATCTTCCTTAGGTGCCTTCTTATTAAAATCCTCGTTGGTTTTTGCTTCACTCATTGAGCCTTTCCCAGCCTGTGCTTTGGGTGCAGTCTGTCTATTTTTATTTGGTTCCATAGAATAAATCGGTTAGTTCATAGAACCAATATGTTCTTTTATTTCTGAAAACAAAAATCTAATAAGCTGAATATGCGATTTATATAAACTTCTGATAAAATAATGTAAAAAAAATTAATGCATTTCTGAATAATCCTGTTTCTTACTCTTTTACATAGGAACTCAGGAGATTATTATTTTAATATTCTTTTTTTAAGCCACGCTCTGAAGGGCTCATCATATAATTTTAATGCAGCAAACGCCAGCACAATAAAAAGTATAAAAAGTCCTGAACCAACCGCAAAGAGCTCCGTCGGCGCAGGTTTTTTTATTCCAACCCACGACGTATAAATATATATAAATGGATAATGAATAATATAAATCGGATACGAAATATCGCCGGAGAATTTGCATACCTTCGCCCACTTACCGCTTATCGTGCCACCTGCACCGGCAGCAATAATAAATGGAAAAACAAAGATAATACACACCGCATCATAAAGGCCGTTATACGCAAACACCGGAAGGCTGAAAAGAAAAAAGAGCAATGCAGAACAAATGGCATACGCCATCGGAATGCGAATTAATTTACGGGAACGGAATAACAGGATGCCAGCTAAGAATGGAAATACCATACGTACAAAGGCGATCCAGAACGTCTCATAACTCCAGCCCGTACCGATATCACCATGATGAATAGATGTTGCGGTCAATACACAAGCGCTTATAAGTACGAGCCCCCACAACAACTTTATACCGATGCGATGTCCGAACCACGCATAGAATATGTTTGCCATGTATTCCTGAAACAGCGACCACAGCGGACCGTTGAGGGTATGTGTTTCGCCCCAGCCGCGAAGATCCGGTGTTGGCAATAAGGTAAAAGTAAGCAGCGTTACACCAATAATCTTCAATGCAGGTATCTGTTCTGAATTATTATAAGGATCCAGTGCGAAAGCAAGCACACTGATTACCACACTTAACATAACGAGCGGATGCAGACGGACAAACCGTATTTTAAAGAAATCAATAACAGACATGTACTCCCAGCGGTCGTCGTATGCATAAGCCACTACAAAGCCGGATAGCAGAAAAAAGAAATCTACTGCCAGATAGCCGTGATGCATTGGGTTGTCTGTGTAAACAGGAAACGATGCTTCAAAGAGGTGGAAAATAACAACCAGAAGCGCTGCCGTTCCCCGCAGTCCGTCAAGGATCGGATAATGTGGTCTCATTGTCTGTTTCTTTTGATTTCTTCACAAATATACTGCATGAAAAAGCTTTGGGGTACATGTGAAGAGAAGTTTCATGCATCTCTTATATAAAATTCAGAAAATTAAACCGAATCTGTTACGCTTAATTACCCATACTTCTTTCCAATTTCTACATAGAAAACAGTTTCAAAAACAACCGGAATTTTTATTTTACCCATACACAAAAGATGAAATTTAATAACGCCTAAATATATCCATACGAAAACACTATATGCTCCCGGCTTTTATTTTTTAGATTTATTTACCTGTTCCTTTGAATCGTAAAAATAATACATTTACTTTGAAATACAAAGTACTTTATATTTTATAAAAACCGACTGAAAAATGAAAACAAGTAAAAAATGGATCGCGCATTTTGAAGCGAATGCTTTACATCAACGGATAAACTGGGACTTGTTTCCTGCAATAACAGAAGCAGAAACAGCCTCTGTCCTTTCTTCTCTGCAAGCCTGGCAATTGGGTGAAACATCAGATGGTGCCCATCTGATCCATGCATCCACCTTATATGCAAGCCACATTGGTGATCTGGATTACATCGATGCGGTAAAACTTTTTATAAAAGAGGAACAAAAGCATGGCAATAATTTAGGCCGGTACCTGGATGTTATTGATAAACCAAGAATCAAAAAAGACTGGGGAGATAGCTTGTTTAGAAAAATCCGTTATTTCAATACGAATATGGAGATCTGGACGCTGGCAGTAATAACGGTTGAAAGCGCCGCGCAGGTTTTTTATCAGTGTCTGAAAAATGCAACCGAATGCACGCTACTAAGGCAAATCTGTACAGACATTTTAATTGATGAAGCCTATCACATCGACTTCCAAACGGAACGCATGACAATCCTGTTTAATAAAAAGTCCGTTCTCTCACGCTGTCTCAGCCGCATCATGTACCCGGTTTTCTTTTTTTCTACGTCACTGCTGGTTTGGTCTGCACATAAAAAATTATTTAAAGCCGGCGGAATAGACTTTAAAAAATACATGAATAAAATGAAATACAAATATTTTAAGACGCTGCACCGGATTGCTTTGGTATGCAGCAGGAAAAGTACCCTTATACATTCAGCCCTGCATTAATCAACTGCAGCTTAGCATTGTGAAATGTGATTTGTATAACGATCTTTTGAAATTATGTAAAGCTTTGATCTGCATAAAAAAACGGTAAATAGTATCTTTACGATACACCAGCAAACACATTGTATGAAAGCATTAACTCAGGAAGGTAAACAACAGATAGGATCCATTGCATCAAGATATGGCATCAGCCAGGATTCGGTAACATCTATGCTGCAGGCAGTCATAAACGGCGGCGGCAGAATGGCACAATTCAACATCTATGAGCTTGGGGGCAGCGGACAATGGATGCAGGGCGGCATGACTATGGTGGGTGATATGTTTAATCATTCACTAAAAAATACGGTGAACAATCTTTGTCAGGAATTGTCTGCGTTACTTTCGAAACAAAACATATTTGAGACTGCACCTGAAACAGCTGAAGGCTTTATAGATGGCTTTGCGTATGCAGGTAACTGGTGGCCTTCTGAGTTAGGGTCCCCTGGTTCATCAGGCGTACAGAATAATGTGAAATATGCCTTCTTCCCGGCGCCTGTGAGCCGGCTGGCAATGGAGATTAACGGCGAAGTATCGGTGTATAATACATTGGATCATCACATCTCGGGTGTATCTCAACAGCAGGGCCGCGGCTACTCCGTTGTATTCAGCAGCCAGTATGGCAATGTAGATGTATTGAATCTGCCCTTAGTTTCCGGTCCGGGAACAATTAAGCATGATACCACTACACCACTCTCCGCTCCTGCTGTTTCAACGACATCGTCAGAACCGATAGAACCACTGATCGGCAAGACACCGCTTACATCAACACCTTCCACAACTGAAGATGATATCTTTATAAAAATAGATAAGCTGGGAGAACTATTTAATAAAGGAATTTTAACGCTGGAAGAATTCAACAGTAAAAAAGCAGAGTTGCTGGCAAGATTGTAGTCTTTATTAGAATTTACTCAATGAAGTGATTAGAGTATTTTATCTGGCTGTTGCTGGCATTGTTGCTCACACAAGGCTAAAAAAGAACTTGATACTGAATGCAAGTCAAACAATACAATCGCAAAGCAAATCACTACAAGCCTTTCCTGTAAACAATACTATCAAACGGAAATTCTAACAAACATTTTTAAGGTGTGTTAGAAATGGTTCTGCTTTTAACCGCATTCAGCACCAGATCAATACCCTGACGCAACAAGGAGTTACGTGTCTTCCTGTAGGCTTCTGTCAATAAAGGAACACAAGCACGTGTACCTACCGTTTCCAGTGTTGTACAGATTATGTTTTTCATATGACTGTCTTTGGTTGCGGCAAATAGTCCGAGCAGCAGCGGTTCAACTTCCGGATCCGCTGTTTTTGCAAGCGCAAGAATCGCATTTGTTTTCAGGTGCACTCCACGCTTCTTTGCCAGCTGTTTGATGGGCTCTATGTTCAGGCCTGCAGCTGTCTTATCCATTTTTTCAATACCGATCAAAATAGATATGTTCACATCTGCATCTTTTTCATGCTCCAGATGCATCATGAGAAAATTGAATAAAGCATTATCCTTTGTATTTGTACATACGTAGGCGAGGCAAAAAAACAGGTGTCGCTTCTTCGCTTCGTAAGCAGGTAAAGCAAGCAATTGCAACAAAGCTTCTTTCTCATCCTCGGTAGACAGTGTTTCCGCCCTGCGGCAGGCATACCAGGAAACCTGATCAGTATTGCTTATTTCGGTTCTTCTTTTCCGTTGCAGCAAGGGAGAATATAACTCCTCCGAAGCCATCGTATTCACAAGAAAAGACATGTCATTATTTCTAAGATCTGATTCAAGCAGCAGCCGCGCTTCTTTCAGTCTGGAAGCATGACTTTTAAATAAATTAAAAATTTTCATACGCAAAATAAATATCCGTTACAATATTTCTTCTTTTTAAATTTAGAAAAACTGATTTGTTATTTCAGCGGCTCATAATACAAAATAACCGCACCGGATGTAAAGTTTTTTGTCTGTACCAATCTGAACATAGGCTTATCCTGGATATTCTTAAATAGAGGCAAACCACTGCCTGCAACAACCGGGTGCACACAGAGCTGAAATTCATCAATTAAATTCAGATTCATAGCAGCTACAATCATACCCGGACTGCACACATAAATATCTTTACCCGGCTGCTGTTTAAGTGCTGTAAGCTCTTCTTCAAGACTTCCTTTTGCCAGCGTTGCACTATTCCAACCTGTATCCTTCAGCGTATGAGAAAAGACAAGTTTAGGTACGCGGTCGATGGCAGCTGCAAATTCATCTGTAGCTTTTTTACCCGTAGGGTTTGCCCGTATGCTTTGCCAGTACTGCATCAGCTGGTATGTAACCCTGCCATACACGGCAACGCCGGTGTTATGCAGCAGGTCTGCGTAATGCTGGTGGATCTCTGCATCCGGATTAACTGCTGTATGGTCGCAATATCCATCAATCGTCATGTTGATGGCTGCAATTACTTTTCTCATAGGCTGTTTTTTTATTATTGATATTAAAAACTTCTTCAATGACGTGTCTCAGAACACAGCCTGCTGTCAGGTATGTTTTATATTCAGCTTCATTAAAATATCTGTTTAATAATGTCTTTAAAATTCTATTTCCAACGAAGGACGAATACGTATGTCTGGATGATTGCCGGAAGCAAAGAAATATACATTATATGGAATTTCATTTACCAGTTTCAATCTTAAACCAAAACGTTTACCGGCGGGTTTATCAATCATATGCTGTACCAGATTCGTTACATCCAGTTTTAAATAATCAGACTTGGGATTTTCTTTTTTATTGATCGTTACACGCTCCTGCCTATCAATATCGGGTTGCATGTTCCAGGTAACTGTTTTTTCATTCCAGTCAGAAACAATCTCTTCAATCATGAAACCAACTTCTGCTTTATTGCCTTGTCCTCCTAACCGGGCATCGTATCTGGATGTTGGATTAAAATACAGATTCAGATAAGCATGTTTAATTTTTGTATGCTGCACAATGTCTGCTGTATTAAAATCCAATACCACCCGATTTACATTTACTCCGCCATCTTGTGTCCAGGCATACAAATGTATATCCTCCAGTTCACCGTAATTATTTTCGGGAACAATTCTGCTGAACACAGCATCACCACGTACAGATTGGTAGGAATACCTTGTTACGGTATTTTCAGAAGTATGTATCGTATGCTTTTTTGAGCAGCCGATAACGAACAAAATAACTGATAAAAGAAAGAAAATATTTTTCATAAAAAGCTTATTGGAAAGGATTGAAAATAAAATGCCCCGATAAGTTATCGGGGCATTTATTGTATAAGAAGATATAAGAAGAAACTTACGCAAGAATACGTACCGGATCTTCAAGGTAGCTTTTTAATGTCTGTAAGAACGCTGAACCTACTGCACCATCTACTACACGGTGATCGCACGCTAAGGTTACTTTCATGATGTTACCAACTACAATCTGTCCGTTTTTAACGATCGGAGTCTGTTTGATACCGCCTACGGATAAGATACATGCATCCGGAGAGTTGATGATCGATGTAAACTCATCAATACCAAACATACCTAAGTTAGAGATCGTGAATGTATTGCCGGCCATGTCTGCAGGCTGTATTTTTTTGCTCTTTGCTTTACCGCCAAGTTCTTTTACTTCCTGAGAAATATGAGACAAGGATTTAGAATCTGCGAAACGTACTACCGGAACAACAAGTCCATCTTCAATAGCAATGGCAACACCAATGTGAATGTGGTGGTTCACACGGATTTTGTCTCCCTGCCACGAAGCGTTCACCATCGGGTGTTTGCGAAGCGCTGCTGCACTTGCACGGATCACCATATCATTGAATGAAACTTTCGCTGTAGCTACTTCATTGATGCTTGCACGTGCTTCTATCGCTTTATCCATGTTGATTTCCATGGTTAAATAGAAGTGCGGAGCAGTGAATAAGCTTTCAGATAAACGTTTCACGATTACTTTACGCATTTGTGAAACCGGTACTTCGTCAAAGCCTTCCTGACCAACTATGTTTGGTAATGAAGCTGCCGGAGCGCCGGAACCTTTAGCAGGAGCTGCTTCAGCCGGAGCCGCTTTAAAGTTTTCAATGTCGCGTTTTATAACACGGCCGTGATCTCCTGAACCTTTAACCTGTTTGATATCGATTCCTTTGTCTGAAGCAATTTTACGTGCCAGCGGAGAAATCTTGGCTCTTTCATCTGAAGAGGAAGAAGCCTGTGCTGCAGGAGCATTGTTTGATGCGGGTGCAGAAGCTGTTTCCTGTTTAGCCGGTTCGCTTGCTGCTGCCGGAGCTGCAGATGGCTTACCGCCGTTTTTATATGCGTTGATGATCGGTGTTACATCTGTTCCTTTTTCACCAATAATGGCAATCAGGCCGTCGATCTGAACCGCATCTCCTTCTTTTACTTCAATGTGAAGAAGTGTTCCGTCTTCATAAGATTCCATTTCCATGGTAGCCTTATCAGTAGCTACTTCTGCAAGTAACTCACCAGACTTAACTGCATCTCCAACTTTTTTATGCCATGCTACAATTGTCCCTTCAACCATTGTATCACTCATTTTAGGCATTAAGATCGCTTCTGCTTTGATAGAAGAAAGATCTACTGCAGGTGCAGCCTGTTTAGCCGCTTCCGCAGGCTTTTCAGCTTTTGGTACCTCTGCTTCTGCTTTAGCTTCTGTTTTTGGAGCCTCAGCTGGTGCACCGCCACCTTTGATTTCTTTAATTAAAGCATCAATATTTTCACCATCTTTACCAATTACTGCAATTACACCATCAATAGGTACTGCACTTTTTGCTTCAGCTGCTATATATAGGAGTGTTCCGTCTTCATAAGATTCCATTTCCATGGTAGCCTTATCCGTTTCAACTTCTGCTAAAAGGTCTCCGGATTTCACCTTATCTCCTACTTTTTTGTGCCATGCCGCGATAACACCTTCTGTCATGGTATCGCTCATTTTAGGCATTTTAATCAATTCTGCCATTATCTTTTATAGAGATTAAACGTATGCTTAGAACTCAAAAATACGTTTTTTACAATAAATTCCCACTACTAAGTATAGAATTTCTGTAGGTACTTTTGCGTAGCTGCTTATTTTTTTATTTTTAAAGAACCGACCTGTATTTAAAGAACTGTTTGTTAACGGATTGCTTTTTCAGCTACTTCCGGCTCGCGCACCCAATCTTTCAACAACAGGTATGGAATTTAGGTTTCAATCCGGTATTTGCTGCAGGCCGGCCAAATGTTGCTGATCATTGCTGCAGACAATTTTTATTTCCTGCACACTTCCTTCCAATACATATAAACATAGATTGGCGTGCTGAAACTGATCCATTTCAGCCAGGCTTGTTTTAGTAATCAGGCTCAATAAGATACGGATGGCTCTGCCGTGCATACACATGAGAATGGTTTCATAGGGAGAATTAAGAATTTCCGTTACAACGGGTTCCTGACGCTTCTGTACATCCAGCGGACTTTCACCACCCCACATTTTGAATTCAATATCGCCTTGCTGCCAGCGGGCCAGAAGATCTTTATATTCATTGTGTTCAGTGGCCGTTGCCAGTTTACCATCCATTTCGCCCCAGCTGATCTCATTCAAACCCGGACGGATGAAATGCGGAATCGGCTGATCAATAAAGGACTGTACAGATTCAATGCTTCTGTTCAAGGCAGATGTATATACCACATCAAACGGTATGTGCCTGTATGCCTGATAAAAGGCATCCGCCTGGGCACGTCCCGTGTCATTCAACGATGAATTTACTGCACTGCCTTGTACAATTCCCCTTTTATTGAATTCCGTTTGTCCGTGGCGGACGAGGTATATTTTTTTGGTACTCAAAATTATTCTACTTTTGTTAGCCTTCAATCTTGCTTACAAGTATAATGATAAATACAAACATAACACTTGAAGAATTAAATAAAATGAGTGTGAACACCATGGGTGAACACCTGGGAATTGTATTTACAGAAGTAGGTACCGATTATATCTGCGGCACCATGCCGGTAGATAACCGAACCAAGCAGCCGATGGGATTGTTACATGGCGGAGCATCCGGTGTATTAGCCGAAACACTTGGCAGCATCGGTTCGTATTTGTGTGTGGATATTAAAACGAAGGCCTGTGTGGGCCTCAACCTTTCGTGCAACCACATACGTGCGGCCAAGGACGGTCTGGTGACTGGTAAAGCTGTATTGATACATGAAGGCGGAAAAACACATATCTGGAATATTGATATAACAAACGATAAGCAGCAGCTTATCTGCAGCAGCAGATTAACGGTAATGGTGTTGGATAAAAAGTAGCATGAATTCTTCTACAATTGTACAGACAGACATATCCTCAACTCTTTGTAAACAGGATTTGATCAAAGGGAGTTTATACTCCGCGCTCAGGCATTCATATGCTATAGCGTGCTGGTCTAACCCTGAATCAAAAAACTGGGACATCTTAATCGACCCGCAGCCAACCTTGCTTGCGGAAAATAAAACACCTTACCTGCATAAACTTCCCTCCGGTTTTCTGATCGCACCGTTTAAATCAAACGCGGCAAAATATTTTATTCAGAACAAAATCCATATTCAGCTTGGAGATACCGTAAACTGCAGCGCACAGGCCGGACATGAATCTACGTTAGAAGATGTTCTGCAGACAAGCCGCTTAGCAAAAGATACTTCCTTATCGCTGGCAGATCTCTTACCTGAAAAAGAATTTCTCACCCAATCAGCTGATCAGGATTATATCAACGGTGTGGAAGCAGCCAAAGAAATTATTGTAAACAGTGAATTGCAGAAAGTGGTACTGGCGCGTTCCAAAGATAAGCAGGTAAACCTTGCCAATCTGGAAACCGTTGTATTAAACCTGCGCGAACATTATCCGCTTGCATATATAGGAATTTTCTTCCACCCCGAAACGGGATTGTGGATCAGCGCTACACCGGAACTGCTTTTATGTACCGATCGAAACGGCACGTTTAAAACCGTTGCACTAGCCGGTACGCAGAAATACAATCCGGAAATACCTATCCGGGATGTATCCTGGACACACAAAGAGATCGAGGAACAGGCGCTGGTGTGCCGATACATCATCAATTGTTTTAAGACAATCCGTTTACGCGAATATGTTGAACAGGGACCTCGAACGATACAGTCCGGCAGCCTGCTGCATTTAAAAACAGAATACACAGCCAATACATCGGAAGTAAATATGCAGGAACTGGGTACAACCATGCTGCAGCTGCTCCACCCCACTTCGGCTGTGTGCGGCATGCCTAAAAAACCAGCCATTGATTTTATTGAACGGCATGAGCAGTTCGACCGTAAATTATTCAGCGGTTATTCCGGACCTGTGAACATGGAAAAAGAAACCGCCTTATATGTAACGTTGCGCTGTGCACAGGTTCATGCAAACAGTATAACCTTGTACGCAGGTGCCGGCATCACGGCAGATTCAGTTCCTCAAAAAGAATTTGAAGAAACGAATCTGAAAATGAATGTAATTGGCAACGCTTTTAGTAATTTATAACTTCAACTTTACGCAACCGTTTTGCAAGCAATCTACGATATACCCGAAATACTCTTTCAGCATGGCGTAACAGATGTTGTACTTTCTCCGGGATCACGCTGTGCACCCTTAAGCATAGCCTTTTCCCGTCATAAAAAACTGCAGATAAAAGTTGTTCCTGACGAACGTTCGGCCGCATTCATTGCACTGGGTATGTCGCTGCAAACGCAGAAACCTACGGTATTGATCTGCACGTCAGGTTCTGCCTTATATAACTACGCGCCTGCCATTGTAGAAGCCTATTATCAGCGTGTACCGTTGATTGTACTGTCTGCAGACCGTCCGCCGGAATGGATCGACCAAAACGATGGACAAACGATTCGTCAGCAGGAAATATATGGGAAACACAGCAAAGCATTCTTCCAGTTATCTGCAGAGCACGAATTACCAGATACCCAATGGGAAACGTACCGCAAGGTAAACGAAGCGGTTTCCATTTCCGAAGCATATCCCAAAGGTCCGGTACACATCAATATTCCTTTCCGCGAGCCGTTTTATCCGAAAGGCGAGATTATGTTCTCCGGATCACCTACCGTTATTAAACGGGAACAGCCGCTTCATACATTAAGCGACGAGCAATGGAAAAGCATTCAGCACAAATTAGATTCGTATAAAAAAATACTTTTTGTCGGCGGACAACATCTGTACGACGAATCGCTTCGCTTAAAAATCGGTAACATCAAAGCACCATTTATTGGTGAAGTTGTATCAAACCTGCATGGCGTGCGCAATGTTATACATACGCACGACACCTTACTTACTTCTATCCCCTTAACCGATCTGGAAGAATTAAAACCCGACCTGGTTATCTCTTTTGGCGGCGCATTATTATCAAAATGGCTGAAGCAATTTATCCGCAGCAATGAATCCATTGATCATTGGTATGTAGGCCCGGATGTAACTACACCGGATGTATTTCAGCACTTGTGCCAGATCATTCCGGTACAATTAAATGAGTTCTTATCCAAAACAACTATAGCTTCCAATACGCAGGAACAATTCGTGCAACGCTGGATCCAGCAGCAGACACATATTATTCCGGCTATACGGGAATTCAATACGAAGGAAAAAGTCTTTAATGAATTTACAGCTGTATTTGATGTCTTAAATCATCTTCCTGCTTTTGCCAAACTGCATTTAGCCAACAGCATGTCGGTGCGTTACGCAAACACACTTGGTATTTCTCAGCGTAATGCCGAAGTATTTGCCAACAGAGGTACCAGCGGTATAGACGGTGTGATCAGCACGGCTTATGGGTATGCATTAAAAACTTCGCAACTGGTTACAATCATAACCGGCGATCTGGCATTTTTTTATGACCGCAATGCGTTCTGGAATAATTACAAGCCATCAAACTTACGCGTTGTATTATTAAACAACCACGGTGGCGGAATCTTCCGTATGATTGATGGCCCCTCGGCATTACCTGAGCTGGATGAACTTTTTGAAACAAAACAAACGTTAAGCGCAAGGTACCTTGCAACAGAGCATGGCCTGGAATATACGTTGTGTAAAAACTTAAATGGTTTGAATCAGGCGCTTGAAAGCTTCTTCCAGCCATCCATGTTCGGAAAGATTTTAGAAATTGAAACAGATTCAGTAAAAAATACTGAAGTTTTCAAACGATTCAAAAAGACGATACAGCAATCGTATTTATCTTAATAAATTTCAAATCACAAAAACCAATTCGCCGCGGCGAAAATAAAAAACAAGTCCCAAGCGGTCAAAACAAAACGTTTACTCTTGTCCGTTTGGGATTTGTTATTTGGAATTTGATTCATTCACTACGGCTCTTTTCAACGCCAGTACATATCCATAATGCAGGCCTTCATGAAAAACCATGAAATTGATACAGTCTTCTATGTTGCGGAGCTCCACTCCATAGCGATTTAGAAACGTTTTAAAATCTGAAAAATGCCCTTGTTCATAATCGCTTTCCATACGGTCGATGGTGGGTAACAACAACTGTTTTATTGTTTCGATCGCTGCGGATGAAATAGTACCAACGGGTTTTGTTTCCGGTTTAAACAGTTTCAAATAACCTTCATCCACAACGATAGGTTTGCCGGAACGTACATAACACAGCCCCTGCTGACTGGCAATCAAATGTCCGAGATTCCAGATAATATTATTGTTGTATCCTTCCGGAATCTTATTCAGCTGCTCATCAGTTAACTCACTTACAATACCAATAAGTGATTGTCGCCCTTTCCGAATAATTTCCAGTTGTGTTTTCATGGCATATCCGTTATTATAAAACTTCTTCAAATGTATTTCCCTGGCTCATGTCTCCTGTTTTAAACCCGCGGGTAAACCACTCGATCCGCTGTGCAGAGGTACCGTGGGTGAAGCCATCAGGCTGTACATAGCCACGTGCCATTTTTTGCAGGTGATCGTCTCCTACTGCACTTGCCGCACTGATTGCTTCTTCAATATCACCCGGCTCAAGCACGTGATTCATTTCTTCATTATGATGTGCCCATACACCCGCATAAAAATCAGCTTGCAACTCCAATGCAACGGATAATTTATTTGATTCTTTTTCACTGAGCTGCTGACGTTGATTATACACCTGTTCAGATGTTCCCAATAAATTCTGCACGTGGTGGCCGATCTCATGTGCAATCACGTAAGCAATAGCAAAATCCCCTCCTTCGGCACCATACTTATTTTTTAATTCATCAAAGAATGCTAAATCAATATATACCTTCTGATCTGCCGGGCAATAAAAGGGCCCGATTGAAGCACTTGCATTTCCGCAGCCCGATTCGGTTGCGTCTCTGTATAAAACCAATGTAGGCTCCACATACGTTTTACCAGCTTCGGCAAACAGCTTGTTCCAGACATCTTCGTTATCAGCCAGCATTACCCGAACCATCTTACCCATCTCCTCATCTTCTGCACTTAAGGGTTGTTCTGTCTGTGAAGTAGTATTTACCTGCTGCTCGATCTGACTTAATATCTGCGCACTGTCTCCTCCAAGAAACATCTGAACCAGAAAAAATACAATACCGATTGCACCACCGCCCAACGCGATTTTACCACCTGAAAAACCTCTGCGGTCATCTACATTTCCACTTTCTCTTCTATTCTGCCATTTCATATGTTTCGTGTTTAAAAGCGGGTATTATACCCTATAACTAATGTACATTAAATCTTTGATTTCTAAAAACAAAAAAGGCCTGATACAATGCATCAGGCCTTTTTTGTTTTTAGAACAAAGTAAATTATTTCTGCTTTTCAGTATAGTTTGATCCTTTGATCATTTCATCAAAATACAGAATAGACCAAACGATATTTGTTTTTTCAGAATAAGGAATAACATCATCTAAAGTTTCATTGAGTGAATTAACAAAATCCGCTTTGTTCTTCGCTTCTTTTTCAAGGTGTGCAATATTTACTTCTGTTTCAGGAATAGACATATCGTTGAATGTTGCGCCCGGCTCCGGATGCAAGGATAAGAATGGTAAAATTTCAATCAAATATGCCAGCCTTGATTTGTAAATACGGATCAAGTCAAGCTTAGGCATTTTATTCAATTCATCTTTTGTATAGTATTTTGTTATTTTAGGAATTTTAACAAACGCATGTGCGGTGTCTTTTCCCAATGCGTTAAAAGCCGGTGAAGAAGTAGTTGCCTGGTTCTGGTTCGTAAAGCTTAACAGCGCAAACATGCTCACTAAACCCAAAACAAATACTATTGACAGTTTTAGAATATTATTTTTCATATAATTAGTTAAATATTTTTAATATAGGGAATACGAAGTTAAGTAAAATATATTTCAATGATTTGAAGCAATCGCAGATACTTCATGAAAAGTTATCCACATTATTGATTCAATAGTAATCTTAATTTACTAAATAATAACAACTTAATACGAATAGTTTAAGCATTTTTTATTTTTTCTGATAACAAAAAGATAAAAATCGCGTAAAAGGATTTCCGTTTTAGATATCCTCTTCTTTTTATAGCCTTGATGTAGAGGTTTTGGCTCTGCTTTACCGAAAAAATCATCAAAACAAGGCAGCTGTTTTTTCTCTGCCTATCAAGTATAGCTCCCACATTTTACGGCTAAAATTAGCTATCTTTACACCCTTAAATTTATCTGCATGATTTCGATTGATGGACTGGCTGTTGCATTTAGCGGCAACACCTTATTTAGTGATGTTACCTTCAACATCAATGATAGTGATAGAATTGCCTTAATGGGTAAAAACGGAGCTGGTAAATCTACCATGCTGAAAATTATTGCAGGCGTTGATAAACCAACACGCGGAAAAATTACCGCACCGAATGGAGCTGTAATTGCCTACCTTCCCCAGCATTTATTGGTTAAAGATGACAGTACTGTTTTTGAGGAAACCTCTAAAGCCTTTGCAACGGTTCTGGCTTTAAAAAAAGAAATTGATGAATTAAACCATCAGCTGGAAACGCGTACAGATTATGAATCTGATGCGTATATGAAAATTATTGAACGCGTATCTGAAGTAAGTGAACAATATTATTCGATTGAAGAAGTAAATTTTGATGCCGAAGTAGAAAAAACATTATTGGGTTTAGGTTTTTTACGTGAAGACTTTACCCGCCCTTGTGCAGAGTTCAGCGGAGGTTGGAGAATGCGTATTGAACTGGCCAAAATTCTTCTGCAAAAACCGGATCTTATTTTATTGGATGAGCCTACCAACCACCTGGATATTGAATCGATTCAGTGGCTGGAGGATTTCCTGGTAAATAACGCAAAGGCTGTAATGGTTATTTCTCACGATAAAGCATTCGTTGATAACATTACAAACCGCACCATTGAAGTAACAATGGGCCGGATTTACGATTACAAAGTAAATTATTCTCACTACCTGGAACTACGTAAAGAACGCCGTCAGCATCAGCAGAAAGCGTTTGACGAGCAGCAGCGTTTTATTGCAGATACAACAGAGTTTATCGAACGCTTCAAAGGTACTTATTCCAAAACACTTCAGGTACAGTCGCGTGTTAAAATGCTTGAAAAGCTGGAACCGATTGAAGTAGATGAAGTGGATACTTCGGCATTGAGTCTGAAATTTCCTCCTGCTCCGCGCTCCGGCAACTATCCGTTGATTGTAACGGAACTTACTAAAAAATATGGTGACCACACGGTATTTCAAAATGCATCTCTCACAATTGAGCGTGGCGAAAAAGTTGCTTTTGTAGGCAAAAACGGTGAGGGTAAATCAACACTTATCAAAGCGATCATGTCTCAGATAGATTATGAAGGTGGTTTGGAACTGGGTCACAACAGCATGATCGGGTATTTTGCCCAAAATCAGGCGTCGCTGCTGGATGAAGATTTAACCGTTTTTCAAACGGTAGATAATATAGCTATCGGTGATATACGTACCAAAATCCGCGATATCTTAGGCGCGTTTATGTTTGGCGGCGAAGCTTCTGCTAAAAAAGTTAAGGTGCTTTCCGGTGGAGAAAAGACACGTTTGGCTATGATCAAATTACTGCTTGAACCTGTAAACCTGTTAATTCTTGATGAACCTACCAATCACCTGGATATTAAAACAAAAGATATTCTGAAAGAAGCGCTTGTTGCATTTGACGGTACCATCATTCTGGTTTCGCACGACAGGGATTTCTTAAACGGATTAGCAACAAAAGTATTTGAATTCGGAAACAAACGGATCAAAGAACACTTTGAAGATATCAACGGATTTTTGCGCAATAAAAAAATGGACAATCTAAAAGAGATTGAACGCAAGGCAAAATAATTTATAACACACTATAAATCCCAACTATTGTGAAAAATATAACAATGGTTGGGATTTTTCGTTTTTATGAAACAACTTAGCAATACGAATTACATACTTCTTACGTTAATACTACGTATAACGTATTAGTTACCTATATGACTAAAATACCGGCGTTTGTTTTTCTATGTTTCCTTTCTCTGACAGGTTTCTGCCAGACGGATACGATTTTTTCCAGGTCAGGTAAAATAGTCTGCAAAGTTTTGAAAATAAAAGTAGACTCTATCATCTATGTAACAACAGCTTCTGAAAAGCATCAATCGATTTTCAAAAAAGAAGTTGATAAAATCATTTATAAAAACGGAAAAACAGTTTCTATTAAAAATGAACGTAGTGTACAGCAGATCGAAGGCATTTCAAATTTTGAAGATGTTGTTATTACGATGAATGAATCAGAAATAAAATCGTATCGAAAAATACGTGATGTAGAGGCAAAATACACTTTTTCCAGCGATCCTAAGCAGGCTGATAAAAATCTGGATAAATCACTGCGCGTGTTAAAGATCCAGGCCGCTATGCAAGGCGCTAATATTATTTACCTTCCGGATTATGTTACACAAATAACGGATACTACAAATAAGCAGTTAACCGGTGTTGCCTATTGCAGTGCCCTGCCTTCCGTTGAATTATTTGAAAAATTAACGGAAAACAAAAACAACTTTAAATCTACCGATCAGTGGTACATGTATGCAGGTAAAACGGATGTGTATCAGCTGGTATACAACGGTACATTCCGGATAGATGAAATATATACCGAAAATGATATCATTACCATTACAGGAGAATTAAAAAGTTTTCCAAAGGTTACCAGTTTCAGGCTAATATCTCTAACAACCAAAGCCTTTATGTTATATTTTGAAGTGGGTACAATTGCTTATAACGTACGCGTTAATTTATAAGCGTTACTGCAGTTACACATATTGAAAAAGGCTCTCCGAGTTACGAAGAGCCTTTTTCAGTATTTAATTTCAATAGGTAATTTTTTAAATATCTTCTCCACGGCATTCTGAATCAATAATGGTATGTCGGTTGTTATATCCATATTATCGTCATTTGCACCGCCTCCCCAAAGATATTTACGTGTTTTGGTATCATACATGTTGATAATCAATGCGCCCTTTTCAACATGATGTTCCGTAATTTTTCCACCGGCAACAGGAACCGAAACACCTGCACCGTAATAATACCCCCCCCAATAACCGGCTGCGTTAGCAGGATACTGGTTTGTTGGAACAGATTGCCCCATATTATACCCATTAGGGTCAAAAGCAGGTCCGCCATAATAATTCTGCCCGTAATAGGCCGGCGCATATACCGCAACACCAACGCTTGTTACAGGCGATTGTTTGTATTCTATTGTTTCATTTAAACGGGTATCAAACATAAAAACAACATCGGGATTAACCGTGTCCAGTACCATACCTTTTTTAAACAATTCCTGGTCACATACTTTTACGATGTAATTTCCGTAAGGCTTGTCTTTCCTGTGCATATTGATAACGGTATCGTAAGGTGCTATCCAGGCAAAGGTTTTATAGTTGGAAAAATCTGTTTTTTTATCATAACTGGTGAAAACCTTGACCTTACACGTATAGGATGCCAATGCAACCGTGCACAGCACAAGAATAGTGAAAAATATTTTTTTCATGTAGGAATTGGTAACTATCTAATATGGCAAAGGTACTCATTTAAACGGACATACAAATGTTTAGCCCAGAAGATGGAAATCGGAGGCTATCAATTCATTTCCATTTACAACAATAGCAATGGTATGCTTCCCCGCATAATGTTTTCTTGTAGTTAAATCTTTAAATGAAAGTTTTTTGTTAAATGAAACCCGTTTACCTTTCTGGTAAGTATTTTCTGTAATCTTAAAAAGTTTGCGGCTGGGCTTCCCGCCTGCTTTTACATAATAAACGGCAAATTCGATCCGCAGCTTCGCATCTGCTTTGGAGCCGGTATCCAGATCAAAAGCGAAAGACAACGTATCTCCTATTTTGATCTTATTTTTTATCAGGGTCAGATTTGAAACGGTACAAGCAAGTGTTGTCTGTAAGCCAAATAAACCCAGCACTTCTGCATGTGCTTTTTTCAGCAGTGTACGGGCACCGTGCTTAATGATCCAGTCTGTGTATGGCGAAACGCCCTGCCATTTTTTAATCAGGTCAATCACCACCTCCGGATTATCCTTTGCGATATCATTTAAATTGTTTGCTACACTCTTACGCACATACAACGATTCATCTGTTTTCAGATTTTCAAGAACAGGTAAAATCAAGGACGGGTCTTTTTTGAATGCAGGAAGCGCCATACCCCATGGCAACCGGGGTCGGCAGCCTTCGCTGGAAAAACGCCTTACACTGGCATGTTTATGTTTCGACCATTTAAGCATGTACTTCATTACCTTCTCCGGATGTTTGATCAGAAAAGGACGGATCGCAAATTCACAGCTGGTATATTGTGTAATTTCTTCAATTGCTTTCATGGATAGCACCACATCGTGCTGACCATATATTTCAACATATTCGGCCAAAAATAAATATTCGAAACTCTGATGGTTATCTCTGTCCGCTTTTAACAAATGCACCAACGCTATAATTGTTTCAATATCCTTTGCATAGGCTTGATGCAGCTGCTGATGCAGCACATGTGCCAGATGCTTCATCCGCTGCTTCAATTCACGGTTATCCCATTCGGCATCAAAAACAGCAGCAGCGAATGCTTTTTTATTCAAAGACGGATGAACCTTTTTCAAAAAAGCAATTAACGAATCTATAAAGGCCGGTGAATAAACGTATTTTAATGGTTCCATGAAATGGTTTGTGATAGTAAGTAATTAATCGGGAATTAAATCGCAGTACCAGAAACCTTTTGTTGGTACAGTTGATTGACAGACATCATCCAGCGAATAGTCTAAGGGTTTATATATTTTTTCACCGGTAGAAACAGTAATTGCTTTTTGAAATAATGGCCCGTCGTAACAAAACGTATGATACTCTCCGTTCTCTCCGCAAGGATCTACATGGCCGGGTAACTGAGCAATAAATACAGCATCAATTTCTCTTCCTGCCCAGGTTTCATCGAGGTACCCATCGTTGATGCAACAGAGAATGGTCTTGAATTTTTTACGTATGAAATCCCGGATCAATATTCCGGTATCCATTTTCCATAAGGGAAATACAGCCTGTAAGCCAACTTTGTCCAAATTGTTTTCCCGGTATGTGCGTAAATCTTCCAGGAAAATATCACCAAAGATCACATGTGTGATTCCTTCTTCCTTTGCTTTAAGCAGCGTTGTTTCCATCAGCTGTTCGTATTCGCTGTTAGTACCTTCTTTAATGCGGATCTTTATACAAGGAATGCCGATGGATTCTGTCTGTTTATCCAGCAATGTTTCGCGCACGCCATGCATCGAAATCCGTTTGAATGTATCATTAACGGTAGTAAGTAAGTAGCAAACATCAAATTGCTTTTCCAACAATACCTTATGCAGGCAATAAGCAGAATCTTTTCCGCCGCTCCAGCAAAACAATGCTTTGGGCAGTATGGCAGAATTACTTTTTAAACCCATACGGACAATGTCTGCAACCGTTCTTACAACAGCTGCCGCGTTTTAAATGATAGTTTTCAGTAAATACATAAAAGCCATTTTCAATGTAATAATCTTCCTGCCCCTGTTGTTTGCACGAAGCTGTCTCTGTTTTTTCAAGGGTGTTTTTTAAACACGCTTCACACATACAATCTTTTCCTTCTGCAATAGCCTCTAGCGGAATATAATCCATGCACCAGCACGTATCAGCCTCGCTTCCACAAGTAAGGCTGATACCACAGGTAGAGCATAATTTATCCTGCATCATTTTTATTTAGCAAGCGGCAATGCATTAAACCGTTCATATGTTTTTTTATACAGTGTACTGCCGAGGAGTATATAAAAGGCAATGCCGCCCCATATGCAACTGTAAAGGATCATATCTGCAAGGGCCCTGCGCTCGTCACAAAGCTGCTGATGCGTGTTACAATATTCATAATCTAATTTACCTACCTCCATATATTCGTAGAAATAAAGAAAAAAGAATAAAGGCGCGTATGCAAAGGTAGCATTGGATACCAGAACAAAAATTGTTTTCAGAGATGAAAAATGTTTTGCTTTCGGCTCTAAAAAGCTAAAATAAATGCCTGTTAGAAATACCAGCAGTACAACATGTATTCCAAAATCTTCTTTTCCGCTAAACACAACCGTTAAAATAATTACAGCAAGCGCCAGTAAACCTGTATAAACAAACATGAGTATAAACTCACGTAAGCGTGTATTTTTAAAAAGAAACAATAATACGGAAAAACATAAGGCTACGTGAAACGCAATGATGAAACGTAAAAATACATTGTGCCATTTGCGGTATCTTGCTTCGGAGATCGTACTATGAACTTCACTTATCCGGTAACCATCCACTTGTGTTGAATTATCTGTCGCTTCAAGCTCTCCATCTACAGTGGTAACAGGATAGTCTCTGGAAATACCATCCATACTCGTAACAACCGGACTGAATCTGTTTGATTTATATTTGTTCAGGGTTTCTTCCGGACTGTCAAAATAGGTATCTGAATAGTTATAACTATATTTTTTATAGAGCTTTAAAAAAACTGAAATATCACGCAAACGTTCTGCATCGGTTTTCTTTTGCAGCTGATACGTTTCAAAATACAATGTATCTACCGGCTTGTAACTTCCATCTGCATTATAATTATAATATACCTCTGTAATATAATTATCTTCTGTCAGGTATAATTTCGGACAGCCAATTACATCACGTGTATATTTTGAATCAATCATTTCAGAATCATATAAAAAGAAATTCCGCATGGCTGGTTTTACACGTTCAATGTAATACGTTTCAGCAGCATTTCCATTTGATTCCCTGTAAATTGCATACCCATATTCTTCTAAAAATTCATAATGTAAAAAAGAGGAATCAGAAGGAAAATATCGGTAAGAAGGTTCTTTTCCCATAAAATAAAAACTTGCCTGGTTATAGATTACTGCTTCGTTTCTGATCTCTTCATCGGTCATTAATTTTGATTTGCGTATATCAACAATCAAGGGATAGAATATAATATGCAGCATGCATAACAGGAATACATATAAATAAGCCAGCTGTTCTTTAAACCCGTTAAGGACTACCCGTTTTCCGAATGTTTTGGTAACATTAAATTGTATCAGGATATAAACGAATAAAAATGCTTCCAGAACAGCTGTTAATACAGCAATTAAGATCACGCCAATAATATCATCGTCTCCTGTATTATCCAGCTTCACCAGAAAAGGAATCGGCAGCGTAATCAATGTAATAAGAAACCACGACCAGGTAATTGTAGGCAATTGGAGCTGCCAGCCTAAAGGTGCGTTTTTCAATAAATACGCATCAAATGAACGTATAAATGATGGAGTAATGTTATATAAGAATTTTCTCATGATGCCTTCGTGTAAACTATTATAATTGAAAAAGCTGTTTCGTTGAGGTACTGATATCTCTGAAATATTTAATGGTATATCCATTTGAGATTAGCATGCTTAACACATCAGCCGCAGTAATTGCTGTGTTTGTGCGTACAATAATAGTGATGCCGCTTTCTGAAAACTGAACGGCATGATTTGAAAATATCGGCTGTAATTCTTTGCTTGTAAAATTACCGGAAAGTTCGAACACATTTTCATCGCGCTCCTGCATAAAAGCATTCATAGCTCCGCTGTAATCACAACGGCCGTTCCGCAGAAATATAATGTTATCTGCTACATGTTCCACTTCGTGTAGTTGTTGCGAACTTAAAATTACACTTACCGGATTTTTGATTGAACTGGCCATGGATTTAAAATCCTGCAGGATCCATTCCTGCGCATTGATATCCAGATTGGCAAGCGGTTCATCCAGCACTAATATCCTGGGCGACCATACCAGCATCTTTGCTAATTCAAAACGCAATTTGTATCCGCTCGATAATTCTTTCCAGCCCAAATGTGCAAAGTTGGATAAGCCCATTCGATGAATAACAAACTCAACGATCTTTTCATTTTCTTCACCAACGATATTATGAATAGTAGCTGCATAATGCAGGTTCTCACGCAATGTTCCCTGCCAGCTTTCAAGGCGCTGCGGTATATAAGCGATGCGGTGTTTGATCAGGTAATCCTCTGTCGTTTCCTGCCCATCAAACTGATATTGCAGCACACCTTCATCATAGCTCAGCAAACGTGCAAGGATGCGCAGCAGTGTCGTCTTTCCGTTACCGTTCTCTCCTACAATACCGGTGATCTCGCCGGCGTTTAAAACCGTACTTACCGGACCCAGTTTAAAATTTCCTTTCTGAGAATATTTTTTAACCACATCAACGGCGTTTAAAACCGGAGTATTCGGATAATTGGCAACCAGCTTACGTTCTAATTCTTCATAAGAATATGCGCTTATGCGATTAAAAATAACAGTGCCCTGTTGCAGGATATTAACCGCGTCTTCTTCTGTTATATCCGACTCTCCCAGCCGTCTCAGCGAATTGTATGTACTCCGCAGCTGAACAGCTTCTTCCAGGTCAGTAGCAACAACTGTGTAATCACGAATAAAATCCATCAGACTGCACGTTGTCCGGTGACACTCTTTATTTATTATAGAGCGTTCAATCTGAGACAACCGAAACGCCGCATTTATTATACCCATAAAATATGACCGATAAAATAATATGTAAACTTGTAAACGAACATAATCAAAATAACCAGTTTCTTAAAGTAATAATCCACGAATAATAGCAAGAGTTATTCACCATTCACGTTAAGTATGCGCAACATCCACTGAAAGAAATAATAGATGCATAGTTGTGAATTTGTTACGACTAAACAGTATTTTTTACGTTTGCTTTCAGTACGTTAATTGAACGAATTTGCTGTAGAATACATATATATGTAGAAAATTAAATATCCCGAAGACATATCAAGTAATCTTTTTTATCTCTATTTTCGAATATTCATTTACAATAAGTTATGTCAAAGGGAGAATCGAATATTGCGATTGTTGGGGCGTTTACAGCCAATTTATTAATTGCAGTCATAAAGTTTATTGCAGCAGCTATTACCGGAAGTTCAGCTATGTTATCGGAAGGCATACACTCCCTGGTTGATACAGGTAATACAGGTTTGCTTTTATTTGGCGATTATCGCAGTAAAAAGAAACCTACACCAAGCCATCCTTTTGGTTATGGCCGTGAGCTTTATTTCTGGAGTCTTGTTGTTGCGATCTCGCTTTTTGCCATAGGTGGCGGTATGTCTATCTATGAAGGGATCCTACACATTCAGCACCCGGAAAAAATGGAAGATCCGTTCTGGAATTATATTGTGATCGCTGTAGCCTTTGTATTAAGCGGCGGTTCATTATATGTAGCGGTAAAAAAGTTTCTGGAAGACAATCCGGATAAATCATTCTGGAGAGCCATTAAAGAAAGTAAAGATCCGGGAACGTTCAGTATTCTGTTTGAAGATACAGCAGACATTTTAGGTCTGATCGTCGCTTTTTTAGGTGTTTACCTGGGGCATACCTTAAACAATCCATACATTGATGGCGCTGCCTCTATTGTGATCGGTTTGATCTTATCCAGCCTGTCTTTAATGCTTGCGTATGAAACAAAAAGTTTGCTGATCGGCGAGAGTGCCGACGAAACACTGATCAACGAAATTGTGCTGCTTGTAAAAGAAAACCCTGCGGTTGTAAACGTAAGAAGTCCGTTAACACTGCACTTCGGACCAAAAGATATTTTACTTGCGTTAGATATTCAGTTTGACGAAAAATTAATGATGAATGAAGTTGCTACCTATATTGATGAAATCGAACACAATGTCCGCGCTAAATTTCCGGAGATTAAGCGCATCTACATTGAGATCAAATCGATCACTTATTTTTCAACTTCGACTCATAAGCCCGTTTAATAAGAGTACCGGAAGAGCATTAAATTACTGTAACTAAAAACGCCCATGATTTAAATCATGGGCGTTTTTAATTCTATGCTTTTCTAATTTTATTCCTACGCATCTGAAACTAACCTTTCAGGATACGTAATTTATCGTTCAGTTTTTTCAGCTCTGCTTCTGCTTGTCTGATTTTTTCCATTACCTGATCTTTCAATGCAGAAGCTTTAGGAGAATTGGCAAAGAACGCCATGTTATTATTATATTGTTCAATTTCAGATTTAACAGCAAGTGCTTTACGCTGCAGGTCTTTCAATAAAGATTCTACGTTTTTGCTTCCGCCCTGTTTTACTTCAATCTTTAATTGTAACTTTTCTTTTGCTTCCGCATCCAATGGCATCTTATCGATCATTGACATCAAAACGGTAAGAAGTTTTTCCTGGATTATCTTTTTATTGTCCATCGGCACATAACCAAGTTCTTCCCATTTCTGGATATACCCGAATAAGGTATCTTCTGTTTCGGCGATGCCTGCCTTCGCTTTGGCTTCAAGTTCCGTTAAGTAGGCCTCCTTCGCTTTTAAATTTTCCAGCAAGGCTGTTTCTGCCTGTACTTTAAGTTCGCGCTGCTGTTTGAAAAAATAATCGCAGGCATTTTTAAACCGTTCGTAAATACTGTCTTTGTATTTAATCGGTACCTGCCCGATCTTAGCCCAATCCTTTTGCAATTGAATCAACTGTCTGGATGTAGCCGCATAGTCTTCATTGTCTTTTAATGCTTCTGCCTTTTCGCAAAGTTCTGTTTTCTTCTCTAAATTCTCTTTACGTTTTGCATCCAGCTTTTTAAAGAAGGCATTTTTATTTGAAAAGAATTTTTTACCCGATGCCCAGAATGCTTTTGATAATTCTTTTAATTTATCTTCCGGCACCTGCCCGATCTTCTTCCACTCTTCCTGTATATGCAGTACAGCATCTGATTTTTCTTTCCAGTCGTCTATCTTTTCAGAAATAAAATCTTCATATTCTTTTAGCTTTTCAATCAATGCTGTTTTCAAAACATAATTTGCTTCTTTCTGTTTTGAAAATTCTTCTAAAAAAGCCTGACGTTTTACATGAATCGCATCGCTTACTGCTTTTAATTTAGCCCAGATCGATTCATGATCTTCTTTCGGAACAGGACCAATATGTCTGAACTCTTCCTGCAACTTACGCATTTCATTGAATGCATGCTGCACGTTTGTATGCGCCAGTAACTGTTCTACTTTTGCAACAAGCTCCTGTTTTAACGTTAAATTCTTTCTTCTGTCGAGTTCTTTCAGTTCAAAATACATGCTCCGGTTGTTATAAAACATATCCGTCAAAGCCTGGTATTTTGCCCAAAGCTCTTTAGCTTCTGTAGCAGGCACGGGACCTGTAGCCTTCCAGGTTTCCTGTATTTTTTTAAACTCCTGAAAAGATTGTGCACTTTCATCTGAAGCAATGATAGCACGCATTTTTTCAAGCAAACCATTTTTGGTTTCTAAATTTTTATGCTTATTTTTTTCAAGCTCTGCGAAATGGGTTGAAATTTTGTCTTTCAGTTTTGAATAAACGGCTTCAAAAGCAAGAGAGGTTTCATCTTTACGGTATTTAAAATCTTCTGCCAGACTTCCGTCTTCCAGGTATTTCTCTAATGCAATATGCTGCTCCTGATCAAACAAATGATCGTAATGAATACGAATACTTTTAAGATTTGAAGACACCTCCTGATAGTTATTTTCAAGCTGTATATTTTCTAAAAATTTCAATAATTCAGCTTTCGAAAACTGACTAAAGTCTTCTTTGTGCACTTCTTCGTTACCTGCTAATTCTACTGAATCGTGCAATTGAAACTCATTATTCAATTCCTCTGAAACACCCATTACAATTTATATTATTTTATGTATATACTAGTTGAAATTAATTTAACCGCGGATCAATCGGATAATTAGAAAGGACTTTGTAATCTCCCCCCATGCTGCGTAAAACATTTTGCCACATCGATTCCGGATTTTTAACAAACATATCTTCTGAATTAATATCGGCAATGATCCAGGAATGCTTTTCCAGTTCGTACTCTAACTGATCTTCTCCCCAACCCGAATATCCTAAAAAAAAACGACAATTATCAAGTTCTAAGGTACCTTCTTGAATCAATGTTTTTAAATGTTCAAAATCACCTCCCCAATACAAGTCATCTTTGATATGAACCGAGTCTTTCAGTATGGCTCTATCCTGTCTCAATAAAAAAAACAGAGAATCCTGGGCTACCGGACCACCTAAAAATAAGTTTTGTTCAAACGTTAGCTGTTCCTCCAACACCGAATTGATTGTTAAGGTCGTTGACTTATTCAGCATAAAACCGAACGCACCGCTGTCGTTGTGTTCACACAACAATACCACACTCCGCTCAAAAGTGGAATCACCCAGGTATGGTTCCGAGATCAGTATTTTTCCTTTTGTTAACAAAATGATATGCGTTGTTTTTTGCTGTATTCAATATCGAAAAAATTGGCAATGATGAAAAAAAGAATGGCTATTTATTATCGTTTTCATTTAATTTCAAAATAAAATATTACTATATTCATATTCCTCCACGTACTTCCTGACCGAATATATCATTATGAGACCGAATGTAAGCGTAACGCTTTTAGCTGTAAGCCTATTGACTGTTGGATTTACTTCCTGCAGAAAATCCAGACACAACCACGATCCACACCCGTATCCATATACAAGCGTACTACCGGATACCAACCGTTTTGCCATCCCATATACCTATTACATGGTTAACGGATATACAACTTACTATTATCCCAATTCCAATATCATTAGCAGTCAGGGTAATTATCAAAATGGTTCCCCAAGCGGTTACTGGAAACAGTATTATCCGAATGGCCGGTTAATGAAAGAAGGTAATTATTCAAACGGCCAGCTTTCGGGAAACTGGATCTTTTATTATTCATCAGGAATAAAAAAGGAAGAAGGTAATTATCAGAATAATATAAAAAGCGGTAACTGGGTATACTACTATGAAGATGGAAAAATCTCTTCGCAAGGTAATTATTCCAATGGTGCTAAAGAAGGTCAGTGGAGTTATTACAATCCGGACGGCACGCTTAGCAGTACAATCTCTTATTAGTTAAAACTGCATGTTCTTTTAATACGTATATTTGGGTATGAAAACGAATTTAGCTGATATCAGAAAAGAGTATTCAAGCCGAAGCCTGGATACAAAAGATATTCTTCCTTCCCCGGTAGAACAGTTCCGTTTATGGCTGAATCAGGCACTGGAAGCCGGCGCGCTGGAAGCAACAGCAATGAACCTGGCTACGGTAAATGAAGCCGGTAAGCCAGCATCAAGAATTGTTTTATTAAAAGGAATTGAACACGGCAGCTTTGTATTTTATACCAATTATAAAAGTCACAAAGGCAGCGACATTACACACAATTCATTTGGTGCATTAAACTTTTTCTGGCCCGAACTGGAACGACAGGTACGTATTGAAGGAAAGATCACTAAAGTTTCACCGGAAGATTCAGATACCTATTTTAACAGCAGGCCCTATCAAAGTAAAATTGGTGCATGGGTATCGGATCAAAGTAAAGAAGTTGCCAGCCGGGAAGAACTTGAAAGTAAGATTACCTATTACGAAAATAAATATCCGGAAGGTTCTGTTGTACCCAGGCCAGCACACTGGGGGGGATATACACTGAAGCCAGCATATTTTGAGTTCTGGCAGGGCAGACCAAGCCGTCTGCATGACCGGATTGTATATGATCTGGAAGGTGATATCAGATGGAATGTGTTCAGGATATGCCCGTAATGCTTAAGGCAAAAGGCTTAATGCCTAAAGTAAAAAGCATTATCGCTTTAAGCGTTAAGCTTAGAGTAAATCAAAGAGATCCGTTACTCCCAGCTGCTTCTCTTTTGTAAACCCTTCACCATATTCAACGCCAATAGCATGGCCGAATTCACGTGCCCTCGATTCAATGGAACGTAAAAATGATTTTCCGGAAATGTATGTTTGCGGTTCGTTGTTACCACTTGTTTCAGGTGTATAAAACTGTGATTTGAATGCCAGAATGCATTCCATTTTTTTATCCCAGTGTTTGCTTATATCAACAATAAAGTCGGGCTGAATGTATCGGTCCTGAATATAATGATATACATTTTTAGGTCGCCAGGCTTCCTGTTTATTACCTTCCCACTCCGTTTCAATTTTTATCAGGCCGGATAAAAAGCAAGCTCTTGATTGCAGTTCTGAACCATTACCATGATCCGGATGCCTGTCGTGAAGCGCATTACACAATACAATCTCAGGCTGGAAATGACGGATATATTTAGCCAGTGTTACACAATGTTCTTTATCTGATTCAAAAAAACCATCTGCAAAACCGGCATTAAAACGTGCTGTTAATCCCAATAACTCAGTAGCTGCAGCCGACTCTTGAGCCCGTATTTCTGCTGTGCCGCGTGTCCCTAATTCGCCTCTGGTTAAATCAACAACAGCAACTTTACGACCCAATGCTATTTGGTTTAAGATCGTGCCGGAACAGGCTAATTCAGCATCATCGGGGTGTGCTGCCAAAACGAGTATATCAACTTTGTTCACCATGTTTAGCGGATCCGTAACCGGCGACCGGCGCGGATAACAGTTTTGGTGGAAATACCATTTAATTTACAGATCTGTGTAACAGATACACCGTATCTTCTGCTGATTGTGCTGATCGTTTCTCCTGAACGTACCGTGTGGTAATATACCTTGCGGGCTTCCTTTGCATAGGCATAATGCTCAGGTTTTAAAGAGAATACCGAAGAACGTAAGGTATGCTTCGGAAAATCATACATGTAAATCGGGTTAAACGCATTACCGGCATAACGCACTTCAAAGTGTAAATGCGGTCCGCTGCTTCGGCCTGTATTACCGCCCAAACCAATTACCTCTCCTGCTTTAACAATCTGTCCTACTTTTACATCCTGTCTGCTTAAATGTGCATACAAAGTTTCAAATCCATTGTAATGCCGAACAAGAATGTAATAGCCGTACCCACCGGAATTGTATTGTACAATCCGTACAATACCGTCATAGCAAGCCATTACAGGATCACCTACTTCCAGATCGAGGTCAATACCATAATGCCAGCGGCTGCCACGCATACCAAAACTTGAGTTGGTTTTACTTGACGTTAATGGCATAGACCAGTAATGGCCCATGAGAGAGTCATACAAATGGAAAGCAATGGTATCTTTAAAATCGGCCGGGTCTATTTTATATGGATCAATGGAACGTGTATCCCAAACAGAATAGTACTGGGCAATGGTTACCCAGGAAGAATCCACTCGCTGTTGTTCTTCAACTTCAACAACTACAAATTCTTCATCGCCAACTTCTTCACCTTCCTGCCAGGAAGCTGTATCTTCTTCCAATACAGACCAATCCTTCTCTCCGTCAAAACTGTAATTAGATTGCTCACCTCCGGCAATGGTATCAACAATATCATCGGTAAAGAGAATATCGTTCATGTCCGGAGTTTTATACTCAATGGCAGGTGCCTGAGTTTTATCAAAATCTTTATCCCCTTTTTTGGGCGTTTTTCCAGGAACCTGTGCTTGTACAGTGAATAAAAACCCAAAAAAGAGAATAAATAGAAATATACGCATGCTTTATTGTTTACGCGGTGACAGCTTCTTTTGCTGCTAAATATCTTTCTGCATCTAAGGCTGCCATACAGCCTGTACCGGCTGCTGTAACTGCCTGGCGGTATACGTGATCCTGTGCATCTCCACAAGCAAATACACCTTCGACGTTTGTTTTAGATGTTCCCGGAATTGTTTTGATATAACCATTTTCATCCATATCAATCCATCCTTTGAAAATATCTGTATTGGGTTTGTGACCGATCGCTACGAAGAAACCTGTTACCGGAATTTCACGTGTTTCCCCCGTAACATTGTTTCTCACGCGCATGCCTTCCACATCTTCTTTACCTAAAATTTCATCTGTTTCTGTACTGAACAGCACTTCAATGTTTGGTGTATTTAATACACGTTGCTGCATAATAACCGAGGCGGCAACGAATTTATCTTTACGTACCAGCATATATACTTTTTTGCAAAGCTTTGATAAATAACTCGCTTCTTCACAAGCCGTATCACCTGCACCTACAATTGCAACTTCCTGTCCCCGGAAAAAGAATCCGTCACAGACAGCGCAGGCAGAAACACCGCGGCCATTCAAACGTGTTTCAGATTCAATACCCAGCCATTTAGCTCCTGCTCCGGTAGATATAATGATTGTATCCGCTTCCAGTACTACCTTTTCATCAACAGTTACTTTATGAACCGGACCGGTAAAATCTACCGAACTGATAGTACCATAACGAATATCTGCACCAAAACGTGTAGCCTGTGCCTTAAAATGTTCCATCATCTCCGGCCCCATTACGCCATCCGGATATCCCGGGAAGTTCTCAACGTCATTTGTGATCATTAACTGACCACCTGGCTGAGCACCCTGATACATGACAGGCTTTAAACCTGCACGAGAAGCATATATCGCTGCAGTATATCCTGCAGGACCTGAACCGATAATTAGACAATGTACTTTTTCTACTGACATAAGCGCTTATAATATTAGAGTTTTCAATTTCGTGATTTTTGTCTTTTTAAACAAAACATATAGCAATTGAGTAAGGTTCTGTGGAAAAAAGAATATTATTCGCCCTAATAACGAGCAGAATAGAAAAAATCAGCTAAAAAAAACATTTCAGTCCCTGTATCTTTTTCAATTGGTACGGATTATGTAATAAACCTAAGTATGAAAACACTATTTTACATTTTCCTCTTTGTTATTGTTAGTTTGGTCTCCTGTACCAAACAGACAATTACCCCTATTGAAACGTATTCGGCAGATAAGAAAATGAAGATTGAATTATCGGCCAGCCGCACCAGCGCCTTGGATGCCTGGATGATTGAAATAGCATTAACACACAATGGAACTGTAAGTAAAATTTATCAGGAATTTTATGCCGATGAAGTTTCTAAAAAAAATGTAGTGTTTGAATGGAAAACGGATCGTTCCTGTGTAATACATTTAACGCAGCGAGACGGCGTAGTTATTCACGTACCTATAACTGTACATGAATAATACGCTGGAAAAACACCGGTATGGAAATCGATATGCTTCCTGGTTTATTGCTCAAAAGCTCTTGGAGGTTGTTCTCTTGTCTGCCTGTTTTATTCAGTGCAGTTCACAACCTGTTCGTGAAGAAAATTCCATACCGCCTGAAACAGAAGGCCTCACGCACATAACCAATTACGATACGCTTACCAAAACCATTCATGTGCTGGTTGCCTTATGTGACAATACGTATCAGGGTATCGTACCGGTGCCCGCAAAGATTGGTAATGGACAAGATCCTTACAATAATTTATATTGGGGCTGCGCCTACGGCATTAAAACGTTTTTCAAAAAAAGCAGCGAATGGGTATTAGTAAAAACACAAAAAAAAGATAGTATTCTTCTTGAACGATTGGTTTTTAAACATGTGTCTAAAAATTATTATCTTGTTGCAGATGCCTACAACGGTAAGTATATAAAAACATGTACTGAGGATTTTTTATCGGCTTGTGCCGGCCAATACAAAGACACGCTGCATATAAATAAAACCCGTATCGGAATACATGGCAACGCCGGGCTGATAGCCTATATCGGCCACGATGGACTAATGGATTTTCAGCTGGAAAAAACAGTTAAAAACGCTGATTATAAAACCCGGGACTGTATTATTCTGGCGTGTCTGAGCAGAAATTATTTTTCTGCTCAGATAAAAGCAACACAGGCCAACCCATTAGTCTGGACAACCGGGCTGATGTGCCCCGAAGCATATACCCTGCACGATGCCCTTACAGGTTATGTGAATAATGAGTCGGATGAAGCGATCTGCAGCCGCGCTGCACTTGCTTATGCTGCGTATCAGAAATGCAGTGAAAAAGCTGCCCGTAAATTATTGGTAACAGGGTTTTGAGTGTACCAAAAGAACATGTATATATAGTAAGCATAAGAATATTACTTTAAAAACAGGTACATATTTTTCTCTTTTGAAAACTGTTTGTATTTTTAACCTGTAATACTTTTTTGTTTTTCATTGTTTTTTCCATTAACACTTTTCAATCATGCTAGCGATCAAAATTATTTTCCAGTTACTGTTTACACTTCTTTTCAGAAGAAAGAAACTGCCTGAAACCATTGATAAAATAGATATTCAGCTTACACAAAAAGTATCCGATGCCGAACGGCTAAAGACGGTATCGTTATTAAATAAAATTTTCGGAACACGCATTGTACGTTGGATCATGGAATTTTTTCTTTGTAAAGCATCCAAAGGAGAATTCATTGAAATAAATAATGCAGATTTTATAAAACGATACCAGCGCTACATTCCGGAAACAGATGAACGGATCAGCTGGACGAACTGGGCCAATACTCAAAAATCTCAACCGCTTAAATATTACATTCCGGGTAATGGCCCGCATGTTAAGGTTATTGAAACATACCAGCAGCTTGGCGACTATGATTTCAAAGGCTTAAAGGAAATTCAGGGAATCGTAACAGATGCAGAGGAAAAAGGTTTACGTGTGCGTTGTGTTGCTTCCGGGCATTCATTATCAGACATTGCTGTAACAGGTGATTTCATGATTAGTACAAAAAAAATGACTCGTCCGCAGCGTCGTGCAAATCAGCCTTATATCAAAGAAAAATTCCGTAATGGCTATACTTCCTATATTCACAAAGATACGCAGGTTATTCCGGAGAAGCGCTATTTATTTGAAACCGGCGCTGGTACACTGCTGGAAGATCTGAAACAGATCCTGGAAAAAGAAGGTCTTGCATTTGCCAATATGGGCGGCTCAGACGTGCAGGGTTTTATGGGCGCTGCGTCCACATCTACGCATGGATCGGGAATCGGATTAAAACCGTTTCCGGATATGATCGCATCCATGGTGCTTGTGGGAAGCCATGGAAAAGCGTATCGGCTTGAACCGGCCGATGGCATTACTGATCCCTCGGTATATGCCGCTTCTGAAGAATATCAAACCCATGGCATTGAACTGATACAGGATGATGATTTGTTTTATTCATCCACTGTATCTATGGGCTGCTTTGGCGTTATCTTTTCTGTTGTGATTGAAGTTGTAGATTTTTATTACCTTAAAGAAGAACGGATACCAGGTACTTGGGAAGAAGAACGCCAGAAATTGGCATCCTTAGGTTTAAATTATATTCGTAAGAACCGCCACTTTGAATTGGCTGTAAACCCGTATCCGGTAAATGATAAAGGAGAACTGGATAAAGTAAACGGTAAAAGATATTGCATTGTAACCACGCGGAATATTATACCTAAACCCGCGGCAAAGCAGGATAATACGTCTTCAGAAAAACGGAATTTTTTATCTTCCCTGGCATCCGGCTTGTATTTCGTTGGTTCGATTTCAGTATTTTTATTTAATAAAAAACCTGCCAATATTCCGCGCTCCATTTCCAGTTCATTAAAGCGTATTGTTGACTGTGACAAACAAGGCGGAGGATATTCCGATAAGTATTACAATGTGCTTAATCAGGGTTTGCTTGAAATGAAATTTTTCGGGTATGCTTCTGAAATGGCTTTTACCATGCAGGATGATACCTACCTGAAAGCTATAGATAAAATTCTGGATGAATCGGTACGCATGGCAGAAGAATATGGACAATACAATCCAAGCCCGATTGCCATAAGGTTTACCGATGACTCGCATTCCTATCTTTCAATGATGCATAATATGGCAGCATGCAGCATTGAAGTTGTAAGTTTAAAAGGCTTCATAGGAGGTGAAAATTTTCAGCGCCGCATTGAAAGAGAAATGATTGCTTTTAATGGAAGACCACACTGGGGATTACATCTGGAAAGCCTGTCCTTTGACCGGATTGAAAAACTATATCCCAAATTACCGGTATGGTTGCAGGCATATAAAAAATTCAATCAATCACGTGTGTTTAATAATTCGTTTACAGACCGTACAGGCATATCTGCTGTACTTGGACAACAGGAAGCATTTTTGGAATAAAACATACGAAAAGTATTATTAAAAAGCATATGAAAAGAAATACAAATAGCTGCTTTAAATGAACTATATTGAAATTGTAACTTCTTTTGAATAAATTATATGTCTTTAACAACTTCTTATATATTAATGTCCTGTTCAGCAGAATTTATGAATAAAGGATTACAGCATTCATTTAAATACGGCTTCATAAAAAAAGGCGTTGGTATGATCCGTATTGATGAAACGATTAATGAACGTGGTGAATTTAAAGAAAAACCTCACGCTACCGATAAGATTCCATTTGATCTGGACCTTACTCAAGAAAACGGTTCTGATGATATACGTCTTGAAATGACCAGGCTTTATAACGATTTATCGGATTACTCATATCTTTCGAAGGAATATAAAATATCTGTCCATAACAGTTCATCTGATAAAGAATATACAGTTATATTTAAAACAAGTGGTAATGAACTGTTTGTCGGAGAAAATAAAATACCTGTAAAAATAACAGAAGAATCATTGTCATCGTTGTGCGCAAACATTCACTCCTATTGATTTATTAAGATAAGACAAAAAAATAAAACGCTCCGCAAGGTAACTGCAGAGCGTTTATTTTTATTTCGATATTCGACGTAGCATTATCTATAAATGTTCATTTTCTTCTTTCGGTCCTACAACTGTGTTCACTACTTTATTTAATGTTAAGCCCTGAACAAGAACTGAAAAAATGACGATGCAATAACAACAGCTCAAAATAATTTCTTTATAAGCAGAATTCGGCAACGACAATGCAAGAGCGATAGAAATCCCTCCCCGCAAGCCTGCCCAGGTTAGTATAGAAAGACTTGTAAGATTGATCCTGCGTAGTTCAAAGAAGGCATTTAATGTAACGCTCATCATCCGTGCCAACAAAATAATAATGATAGAGCACGCACCGATCAGCCAGTAATCTGCCAGGAAAGGTAAAACCAATAGTTGCAATCCAATCATAACAAACAGAATGGTATTGAGTACCTCATCCATCAAATGCCAGATACTGTTAAAAAATTCGCTGCCCTCATGTTCTTTACTGAATTTATCGTTACCGATCATTAAGCCAGCAACTACTGCCGCCAACGGAATAGATGCATGCAGCCTGCTGCCAACTAATGAAATACCCAATACAACAGCAACAGATATTAAGAATATTGTCTGGTAATCACGGATAGGTTTAATTAACTGATAACCCACAACACCAAACGTAAGTCCAAGCAAAATACCACCCAGCACTTCTTTAACAAAAACCTGCAGTGTTTCAGTAAAAGAAATATCCGGACCGGTTTGTTTTGCAACACCCAGCAGCGTTACAAAAAGAATCAAACCAAGTGCATCATTAAATAGTGATTCTCCGGATATGATCGTTTCAAGCCGTGCCGGTATTTTTGTTTTTTTTAGAATTGATCCAACAGCAATCGGGTCTGTTGGTGATATGATAGCCCCAAAAGTAAAACAATAGATTAAAGGGATATGAATATTAAGCAATAAAGACAATCCATAAAACATTGCTCCGAATGTGCCTGCTGATACCAATACACCCAGCGTACTGAGGATAAAGACAGGGCGTTTTAATACATTCAGTTTCTTATTATCAAGCTGGAGTGCAGCTGCAAAAAGCAAAAAACCAAGCATTACATCCAACAGCACTTTCGAAAAATCAATGTTATACGCAAGCCGTGTGATCACATTAAAGCGTTCATCTCCGATTTTCCCTATGATCAATACGGCAAGGGATACCATTACAGATATCGTCATAACTCCAATCATGGCGGGCATCTTGAAAAACCGTTCATTGATGTAGGAGAACAATGCGCTGATTATAATAAGTACAGTGATAACAGTTAAGATGTCCATATCAGAATTTAAATATTCTTATGGAAGTTAATTAATTAAACGTTTTTTTAATTATAAATCTTCAATTATATGTTATGTATTTTACCTCCAAAATTACACTGAACACAGGATCAAATCATTCATTTTAATCAATAACGTAAAGAGGTCTTGATTATAAACCAAGACCTCTTTATATATAAGATTTGCAGTACAGTTATTTAACAATCATGATCTTTTCAAAAGCTGTTTCACCATTTTGTAACTGAATATTTACGAAGTACATTCCTTCTGAATAAGATTCCAGAGGAATAGTATTTTCATTTGTTTCCAAAAGTACATTACCAAATTGATTAATAAGTCGTAACGATTTGATTTGCTGTGCTGTTTTAACTGTTATGTGACTTGATGCAGGATTCGGATATAGTGTGCATGAATGGAATGCAGCAGATTTCGTGCTGGTAACATTACTTGAAATAAAATCGCCGCCCATTGTATACAACTCTTCTCCCGTTCCATGTACATTGGCTGTAAAATATACATCACTTCCATTTACATACAGGTTCTTTGGTACATCAATAATTTTTTCGTCGTCAAGAATATCAACGTCTAACTTGCTGCCATTAAAACGGAATAATGCCGACCAAAACGAAGCATTCACATTAACTGCACCTAAATAGATATAATCAGCATCCGCTGCCATAGAAGAAATGGAAAGAATATGTGTATTGTATGTTATATCTACAACATGTGTTCCGGCTACCGTTCCGTCCGTTTTATGAAGTTTATTATTATAAACAGAACCATCAAATGCTATAAAATATAAGGAATTATTGAATACCATTAAATTTCGGGGACTCATACTTTCATCGGCATCCGTTAGTGCAATTGTTCCTTCCGTTGTACCGTCACTTACCCAAAGCACTTCGTTGGTAGATATGCGAGTACCCGTTTCAACTCCGGAAAAATAAAATTTATCATTAAAACCAATTGCCTTTTTTTCTTTTACAAAATCACTATAATATATTGTATTAAATTCCTTCAGTTTTTTTGTTCCGGCAATGGTACCATCCGTTACCCACAGATCGTTGCAGCAATCTTCACCCGGTCTTTTGTAAAAAAAATATACTTTATTTCCAACCCGTGTCATTACAGTATTTTGTGGCTCTTCTATTCCGCTATCCAGCAGTTCTGCCAATACGTTAGTGCCGGATGCTGTTCCATCTGAAACATACAATTTCACCTTGTTATTTTCAGTTACATCCGGGGCAATAAAAATCATTGCTGTATTTGAAACGTTGCTAATCCCTGAAATCTTCCGGAATGATCCTAATTCAATAACCTCAGAAACCTGCAAGGTTGTCATGTCAATCTTTTTCAACGAATGAAATGACAAACCATCGTATGTAAAATACAGGTTATCATTCATCACTTCTAATCCCTGGATCATCTCAGAACCTGTATATAAGGTTGTAGTTCCGCTGGAAGTACCGTCCGTTATGATAATGTTTGCTGATGTGGCTGACTGTTCCGCAACAAAGACAACTCTGCCATCTTTTAATGTTTTAAAATCGAAGAAAAAATTTCTACTATGATCATTCATGTCTGTAGTAACGGAGATTATAAATTCACGTTTTCCGGATTTATTTATGGAAGCCAGAACCGATTTAGAAACATAGTGACCAGCCTCTATTGAATCGTATTGAACGATGACTTTATCTCCTGTAGCATATACAATACCAGAATAATAAAGGTGAAAAGAGCTTAATTCTGTACCATCAAAATCTTTGATTAGATTAAATTGAGCATATGAGGGCATCTGAAAGAAAAAAGCAAAAAGACATACGGATAAAAAACGTTTAATCATCATAGCAACTATTTTTTTATAAATATAGGTATGAGTTAATTATTTATATATACCGAAAAAATGTTTATGACGGCCGGTAAATAAAAAAACTCCCCGAAATCAATCCGGGGAGTTTTTTTATTGTATAAGAAATGTAAAGATATTATCCTAAATAAGGTTTCAATGCTTTACTTCTTGAGGTATGTCTTAAACGACGAATTGCTTTTTCTTTGATCTGACGAACACGTTCTCTTGTTAAATTAAACTTTTCACCGATCTCTTCAAGCGTCATAGAATGTTCGCCATTTAAACCAAAGTAAAGAGAAATTACATCTGCTTCACGTTGAGTTAGTGTAGATAAAGCACGTTGTACTTCTCTTCTTAACGAATCATTCATTAAACTTGAATCAGGAGCTGATTCGCTGCTGTTTTCAAGTACATCTAATAAACTGTTTTCTTCACCTTGTACAAAAGGTGCATCCATAGATACGTGACGACCTGAAATTTTAAGTGTATCAACAACCTCTGCTGTAGAAACTTCCAATACTTCAGCAAGTTCGTCCGGAGACGGCTCTCTTTCATATTTTTGTTCCAGTTCAGAGAATGTTTTAGAGATCTTGTTTAATGAACCTACTCTGTTCAATGGTAAACGCACAATACGTGACTGCTCAGCTAATGCCTGCAGAATTGACTGACGGATCCACCATACAGCATAAGAGATAAATTTGAAACCACGGGTTTCGTCAAAACGTTGAGCCGCTTTGATCAAACCTAAGTTTCCTTCATTAATTAAATCCCCCAGAGATAAACCCTGGTTTTGGTATTGTTTTGCAACCGAAACGACGAAACGCAGGTTGGCTTTTGTTAATTTTTCTAATGCTAACTGATCACCTTCGCGAATACGTTTCGCAAGATCTACTTCTTCATCCGGGGTAAGCAAATCTACTTTCCCGATTTCCTGTAAATACTTGTCCAGAGATTGACTCTCTCTGTTGGTTATCTGTTTACTAATCTTTAGCTGTCTCATCGGCTTTCTTTAAACACCTTCTGTTAAACGAAAAACAGTGTCTGATAGTTTCTTTTAAGTTAAATACTCTGTTAATTATGAATTGGATGTAGCCTGCTGCTCAGGTTTTGGTATCAATACCTTCCGGGATAAACGATACTTACCTGTTTTTTTGTCTACTTCAACCAATTTTACTTTAACCGTTTCACCAACTTCTAAAACACCTTCCATTGTATCCAAACGCTCCCACTTAATTTCAGAGATGTGTAACAAACCGTCTTTTCCTGGCAAGAACTCAACGAATGCACCAAATGCTGTGATTGATTTCACTTTGCCTTCGTATACTTCACCTACTTCAGGTAATGTTACAATTCCTTTTATTTGTGATAAAGCGCTGTCCAAAGCTGTCTTGTCTTTAGAGAAGATACTAACCCAACCCGCGTTGTCTTTTTCTTCTATGTTAACTGTAGCTCCGGAAGTCTTCTGAATTTCCTGAATAATTTTACCGCCTGGCCCGATTACCGCACCGATCAGTTCTTTTGGAATCTGAATCATGATCATACGTGGCGCATGTGGTTTTAAATCTTCACGAGGTGTAGCGAGTGTCTTCTTCATCTCGCTGAGGATGTGCAATCTGCCTCTATTTGCCTGCTGTAATGCTTGAGATAAAATATCGTATGATAAACCATCTACTTTGATATCCATCTGGCAAGCCGTAATACCTTTTTCAGTACCTGTAACTTTAAAATCCATGTCACCCAAGTGATCTTCATCGCCTAAGATATCAGATAATACTGCCCAACGACCTGTTTTAGTGTCGGTAATTAAACCCATTGCAATACCTGAAACAGGTGCTTTGATTTTAATACCCGCATCCATTAATGCTAATGTACCTGCACAAACAGTTGCCATAGAAGACGAACCATTTGATTCAAGAATATCAGAAACGATACGGATCGTATATGGATTTTCAATTTCCGGCGGCATTACTTTTTTAATGGCACGGTAAGCAAGGTTACCATGTCCTACCTCACGACGGCCTGGACCTCTGTTTGGTTTCACTTCACCGGTTGAGAAACCCGGGAAGTTATAGTGCAACATCAATTTGTTGTTACCTGAGAACATAGCGCTGTCAATCATTTGTTCATCCAGTCTGGTACCGAATGTAACAGTAGTTAATGATTGTGTTTCACCACGTGTAAAGATTGCAGAACCGTGTGCAGATGGTAAATAACCAACTTCAGACCAGATCGGACGGATCTGCTCTAAGCTTCTTCCATCTAAACGCTTACGTTCATCTAAAATAAGATTTCTGACAGCATCTTTTTCAACATCGTGGTAGTATTTACCAATTAAGGTTAAATCTTCTGTATGATCTGCCGGAAGTGATTCGATATAAGCTTTTTTAACTGCTTTAAATCCTTCAGCACGTGTATTTTTATTTGCATTGCCTAACTTAGCAACCTCATACACTTGCTGATATACAGCATCATTAATTTTTTTCTTTAAATCCCAGTCATTAACTTCATGACTATAAGTACGTTTTTCAGTTTTACCTGCAGCAGATTCCAGTTCTTTTAATACGATACACTGAGTACGGATTGCATCGTGTGCTACCTTAATAGCATTCAGCATTAGCTCTTCAGATACTTCGCTCATTTCACCTTCTACCATGATAACGTTATCATAAGAAGCCGCAACGATAAGTTCCAATTCAGCCTTTTCTATCTGAGCAGGCTTCGGGTTGATAATGAATTCTCCGTTTAATGAAATTACACGAACTTCAGAAACCGGACCATTGAATGGAATATCCGAAACAGACATGGCTGCTTGTGCAGCAAGGCATGCCAATGCATCCGGCAAAACATCTGCATCAGCAGAGATCAATGTTATAGCAACCTGTGTATCTGCATGAAAATCCTCCGGGAATAAAGGTCTCATAGCGCGATCCACTAAGCGGGAAATCAATATTTCATAATCGGATAATCTGCTTTCTCTTTTCAAAAAACCACCGGGGATTTTTCCGTTAGAAGCAAATTTCTCTTGGTAATCTACAGACAAAGGCATGAAGTCAACACCTGGTTTAGCTTCTTTAGCAGAAACAACCGTTGCTAAAATCATTGCGTTTCCTAATTTAACAACTGCTGAACCGTCTGCCTGTTTTGCAAGCTTGCCCGTTTCAATTTGAATTTCTCTACCGTCAGGTAAGGTTATGGTTTTATTTATGATTGTTAATCCAGGGTAAGACATATTCTATGATTCTAAATTAAATCGAAAAAGATAAATACGGATGTATGTAAACTAACAGAGGGAATTCGATTGGAATCCCCTCTGTTAGAGTATTTTTTTTAAAATCTAAGATTATTTTCTCAAATTCAATTGAGCAATAATTGCTCTATAACGAGAAATTTCAGTTTTCTGAAGATAATTTAACAATCTTCTTCTTTTACCAACCAATTTCATCAGACCTAACTGCGTTGAATAGTCTTTTTTGTTAACTTTCAAATGCTCCGTTAAATGCGCGATGCGGTGAGAGAATAAAGCAATTTGTGACTCTGGAGAACCTGTATCTGTTGCACTTTTGGCTGTTCCGTTTGTCTTGAAGATTTCTTTTTTGATTTCGCTTGTAAGATACATTGTAGCTTATTTATTATAGTAATTTTCTATTATACACTCTTATACAATGCAAATATAGCATTAATCCATTTTTTAAACAAATAGCCGTGGAAAAAATTATTTCTTCTTTGGCAATAGTTTCTTAATGCGATCAAAGAAAATGAGATAAAAGTCCGTTTCAAGTATCCTGGAGTCATTTTTTGCCTGTCTCATAAAAAATAATCCAACGCAAAATAGAATGCCGTTTCCAAACCACATGGCGAAATCAGCCGGATAAACCCCTTCTTTTGTCCATTTTTCACCTGTAATGCTGAATACATAATAAAAAATGAAAAATATAATACAAATAAGCACCGGAATACCCAAGCCACCTTTTTTGATAATAGCACCTAATGGTGCACCGATTAAGAACAATACAAAACAGGCAACCGCCTGGGTAAATTTCTGGTATTTGGTCACTTCAAATTCATGAATCTCTTTTATGAACCGTTCATCACGTTCTACATTTCCCTGCAGGTATGATTTTATAGAACGTGCCTGATTAGCCGCCCGCTGCGCCACTTCCTTACCCGGACTTTCAGCCAGAAGCGCTTTCTTTGAAAGCTTTATAGAATCATGCTCAACAGCCTTATTTTTAGTAGAATCCAATGGATTTACCGTTGTATAATAATAGAACGGCTGCAGCATGCCGCTTGAATTTTTATTCACAGACACAAACATTCTCTGAATTGAATCAATATGGTGATCCAGTTCATCTACTCCTTTCATTTGCCTGCTTCCCATAAATAATTCTTCTTTCGTTTTTTTCAAATCAAAAGAAGACAGGTTAAACACAATCTTTGTTTTGTCAAAGGAGTTTCGCACAAACTCTTCGGGGTTAATATAACTCATCCCTCCTTCTCCTTTAAATTCGTTGTAGCTGTTCCCTCTGAAAAGTTCGAGTGCCAGATACTGGCTTTGATTAAAAAGATACATAGAACCTGAATCGGCAATAATCACATCGGTATTGCCGCGGCTCTGTGTATGATCGTATATAATTACTCCTTTAATAGAAGAATCATTATCAAATTTCTGAACAATCTTTATGCTGTAACCCGGTATCCCGTTATAAAATACTCCCGGCTTCAGATCCAGGGAAGGTTTCTTTTGCCGTAGATCGTACAGCAGACTGAATGCTTTTAAGTTCGCCTTAGGTACTACATAATTATTAAAAAAGTATAAGCCAACCGTGCAGCCCAATACCCAGATCGCAATCGGTACCATAACGCGGATCAGTGAGATACCGGAAGATTTTATCGCTGTCAGCTCATTAAACTGCCCCAGGTTTCCAAAGGTCATTAAAGAAGATAATAAGATGGCAAGCGGCAACGCAACAGGCAGAATGTTCATGCTGAAATACATCATCAATTCAGCATAGTCCAAATAACTCAAGCCTTTACCAACCAGTTCATCAATATACTTTAAAATGGTTTGCATTAAAAAAATGAACGTAACCACAAAAACAGTCAATATAAACGGTCCGAAGAAGGCTTTTAATACAAGTAAATCTAAACGCTTAATAATTTTCATCCGGAAAGTCTTATACAGGGGTTGATATGTTTTTTAATTCATCTGAAGGATAAACGGTAATGCCGTTGCCAGCTATGCTGGTTGCAATACGGTACATTGCTTTTGCAACATCTGTTGCCTGTATACCCTGATATTTTTTGAGGCTCCCTTTCATAAGCGGATTCAATACTGTTGCCAAAAACGATCCGATGCCTTCTCCCAGGCATTTTTCTTTTCTCTGGCCCAGTAATAATGACGGCCGGATAATAGACAAACGCGGCAGGGTAGTTAATGCTGATAAGCGGTTTTCAATTTCTCCTTTCACCTGATTATAAAAGAAGAATGATTTTTCATCCGCTCCCATGGCTGTAATGATCAGGAAGTGTGAAGCTCCGGATTTGATTGCCAGATGAGCAAGATCTAATGGATATTGAAAATCGACACGTTTAAACTGTTCTTTGCTGCCGGCCTTTTTAATGGTTGTACCTAAGCAGCAAAACACATCCGTTAACGGAGGAACATCCAGTTGCTGCAGATTATTAAAATCTGTTTGTATGGTAACGAGCTTTGGATGCTCCAGTAAAGCATGTCCACGCTGAAGCGATATGACTTTTGAATAATGCTCCCCTTCAAGTAAAAGTGAGATTAATGCATTTCCTACTAATCCGGAAGCTCCTGCAATCAACGCAATGTTAGACATATCTGTTAATGACGTATTACTTTTACTACTTCCAGCCGATCTGGATAACACACCTTAAAAATATACATTTTTTCTCTAATAATTGCGTTTAATGCGTCATCAAGACTCTGCGTTGAAAAATATAGGTTTCCATCGGCGGTATAAACTACAATCTCCTTATAATTACTGTCAGAAAGAATTTTCCTGTGGAAATCAAAAAGTGTTTCAGTTGCTGAATGTTTGAGCGTTAATAGCGAATAATCACAGGTAATGTCGGGTAGAGAAACGCGGTCTGCATTACTCCTTTCCCACCTTGTCTCATCTGCAGCCTGAGTCAGGAAGAGACTTGGTTCAATGGCTACTCCGGTACAATTAAGCCTGCTGTTTACAATTTTTGAAAAGCTGTGTGCCGTGACTCCATCCGTTAAGCCGGGTGGCAGCGCCGTGGTATTGTTATTGACAATGGCCTCTGCCCAGCTTTCAGTCATTACATGTAACGCATATATGAACGCTGGCGTAACAAATGTTCCCTGAAAAAAGATCAGCTGATCTCCATCAACCGTTAAACCAAAAAAACCGCTGATTCCCTGACTTACAAAACCGGCATCATCCGGATAAGTCACTACCGAACCGGCTTTTAATCCACCGGCAGGAACAGTATACGTAAGCAAACCTTCGCCAACACGGAATGCGGAAAGTGTTGCATCATATCCACAGTCTGTGATGCGCAAAATTGTACCCGCTTCCACTTCACGCAAAAAGATAAACGAAAACTGATCCGGATCTTTGAAATTATACCCGATAACAGCCACATCTCCGGGTTGTAAAACTGTTTGTGCGGTAACAGTAAAACTCAATACCTGTACCAGTATGGCACAGGCGCAACATATGTTTCTCATAATAAAAGTTCAGGCCGGGCGCCTAGTTAGGTTGAATAAAAAACTAAACACATTGTAAAAATACAGGCACAAAAATACAGATGTTCGCCTTGTTACAGGTTAACATCTGTTATCAAATTTATCAGATAGAATTATTTTAACGATAAAAGCATTAACATCAATCGATGTGGCTTATTTTATTGTGCAGTAAGCTTATCGGATGTTTTTTACGGAAGAATGAGTAATTCAATGCATCGCGTTGTGCGCAGCAGCATCTTCTTTTTTCCGGATCAGCAGTTCTTTGAGCTTTTTGCGGGTTGGAGAAAAAAGTTCTGTGATCCCCTCTTTCATAAAACCAATGCCATACCCCCATAACTGTGTATATGCCGCAGCTACGCTTAACAGCCCGATTTTAATACTGCTGTTTTTTAAGGAAGCATCAATAAAGATTGCGCCGGTATAGCAATACAACAAGAAGCACAACAGCGCTCCGATAGGTACATTCAGAATTCCCAGCAATACAGATATGGAAGAGAACAACACAAAACACATGGGAAAGAAATGTGTCAGTTTTAATTCCGAAGGAACAAAGCGGAATATATTGATACGGGCTCTGCCAAAAAAATGAACCTGTTTAAAGAATTGCTTGAAATTTGTGCGGCGTTTATGGAATACATATGCTTCTTCGATCAAGCCGACGGTGAAGCCATAACTCATGATGCGGATACTGAATTCTATATCTTCGCCCATGCGGGTAATGATATAACCTTGCGTACGCTCCCAGACTTCTCTGGAAATGCCCATGTTAAAGCTGCGCGGGTGAAACACCCCAACGCCTTTTTTATTCCCACGAATACCGCCTGTTGTGAACAGCGAAGTCATGGAATAACTAATGGCTTTTTGAACCGGAGTAAAAGAAACGTCGGCACGATCCGGACCGCCAAACGCATCCAGGTAATTTGTATTCAAACGATTTTCAACCGCCTGAAGATATTGCGGCGGAATTAAACAATCACTATCAAAAACAATAAAGTAATCGCCTTTCGCGCGTGCATACGCGTAATTGCGGGATAAACCCTGCCCGGTATTTTCTTTATAAAAATATTGAATGGTAAGCCTGTCCTGAAAAGATTTCACAATGAGTTCAGCAGACTGTGCTGAACCATCTTCAACAATAACTACTTCAAAATTCCTGTAGGTCTGAAGAGTCAGGCTCTCCAGTAATTCCTTTATTTCTTCCGGTCTGTTGTAAACCGGTATTATGATGGAATAAAATCTCATGCACCAATTTCTTCGGATACCAGATAATCATTCTTTTTATCGGATTGCTGAATCATCATTTCCCCGATAAAACCGGATAAAAATAATTGTACCCCGATAATGATTGCAACTAATGCCAGATAGAACCATGTGTTGTTCACAACATCTCTGTGTATACCGCTTTTTGATATGTAAATATGATACAGTTTATCTGAAATCAAATAGATGGTACTACCTAAGCCTACAAGGAATGATAAAATACCCATGCTGCCAAAGAAATGCATCGGTCTTTTTTTGTATTTACTTACAAAAGAAATGGACAACAGATCAAGGGGACCATAAATGAAACGCTCCAAACCAAACTTAGTAACACCGTATTTACGTGCTCTGTGTTCTACAACTTTTTCACCAATTTTATTATAACCGTTCCATTTAGCAATTACAGGTATATAGCGATGCATCTCACCATATACATCAATCGATTTAATGACACGGTTATGGTATGCTTTCAGTCCGCAGTTAAAATCATTTAGCTTAATACCAGACATGGCACGTGCTGCAGCATTGTATAATTTTGTAGGAATTGTCTTTGAAATCGGGTCGAACCGTTTCTTTTTCCAGCCGGATACCAAATGATATTTCTCTTCAATAATCATTTTATATAGAGCAGGAATCTCATCCGGACTGTCCTGTAAATCTGCATCCATGGTAATAACCACTTCGCCTTTAGCTGCTTTAAAGCCAACATTCAACCCGGCAGATTTACCATAGTTTCGGTTAAAACGGATCGCATGAATGTTTGAATTCTGTGCGGCCAGGTTCATCAATACATCCCAGGAATTATCTGTGCTGCCATCATCTACAAAAATCAGTTCGTATCTGAAATTATTTTTCAGCATAACTTCTCTCAGCCATAATTCCAGTTCAGGCAACGACTCTTCTTCGTTAAACAACGGGATAACAACAGATATATCTTTGGGGAAATTACTCATTACCTTACGTAGGTCAATTGATTGTTATTAATAACAGCCACAGCTCTGCCCTTCATTTTCTTACCAATAAAAGGCGTGTTTACCGACTTAGAACGTAAATCAGCTGCACTTAGTATCCATTCCTTTTCCGTATCAAAAACAGTAAGGTTTGCTTTAGCACCTTCCTTAAGCTGAGGCACGTTAATATTTAAAACTGCACGTGGTGCAACAGTGATTTTTTCAATTATCTTTGCCAGTTCAATCTTTGTGTTGTACGTATTCACTACGCTGAACATGGTTTCCAGACCAATCATACCAAAGTCTGCCTGGTCAAATTCCAGTTGCTTGCATTCTGTATCCTGCGGAATATGATCTGAAACAATTACGTCAACGGTTCCGTCATTAATGTATTTCCAGAACACATCAATATCACGCTTGGAACGCAGCGGAGGATTTACTTTTAAATTTGAATCAAAAGAAGAAAGCATCGTATCATCCAGCGCCAGCTGATAAGAAGCGATATCACACGTAACATTCAATCCTTTTTTCTTAGCTTCTTTTATCAGCTCCAACGATTTGGGGCTTGAAATATGTGCAAAATGAATTTTACCTCCCGTGTATTCAAGAATAGACAGGTCACGATCTACCATAATCTGTTCAGACAGTTTGGGAATTCCTTTCAAGCCCAGCATTGTACTTGTTTTCCCTTCATTCATTTGTCCGCCGTGGCTCAGGTATTTGTCTTCTGCATGTACAATCAGTTGTGCATTGATCGGCTGCATGTAGAGTAACGCACGTAACAATAAATCTGAATGCCAGATCGGTTTTACACCATCTGAAAAGGCAATAGCACCAGAGGCATTCATATCTAATATCTCCGTCAGCTCTTCGCCTTTATTATTCAGGGTTAAAGCCGCAATCGGATAAACATCCACCAGTTTTTCGCGGGTCTTCCCTTTTACATATTCTACAGATTCTTTTGATTGCATGGGCGGAGTTGTATTCGGCAACACTGCAATGGCCGTAAAACCGCCCTGCATAGCCGCATTGCAAGCAGAGTTCAGATCTTCTTTGTATTCATGGCCGGGATCGCCTGTCGTTACCCGCATATCCATCCACCCCAGGGAAACTTTCATTCCTTTAGCTTCAATAACTGTATCGGCAGACAATTCCTTGTCACTTATTTTTTTTATGATTCCATTTTCAATCAATATGGAACGGATTTTCCCATTCAACTCGGAGGTCGAATCAACTATTTCAGCAGAACGTATAACAATAGTCCCCATATATTTATTTCAGAAATCTCAATAATAAAACCTCAACCAGTAAGAAAAGCAATGCTAAAATAACGCAATATTTCCATAGTGGCTTGCCATCGCGCAAGCTTTTTAGTGCATCAGAAAAATCTTTCTGATTTACAGCATCTAAGATATGAATGTATTGCTTGCCTGCAGCAAATTCCTGCAAGGCCTCCGTAGTAAGCGCATTGCAATCAGACTCTCCCCGGCCATAATTGATAGCCAGCACGGCCAACGTACTATCGGTATTTTTAATATCATAAAACCCTGAGGTTTTAATTTCATCCGGCAAGTCCAGTACAATCTCTCCATCCCGTATATTCTGGATCGGCAGCCAGTTGATGGAATCTTTCACAACATGAACCTGATTCAGGCCGGAAACATTAGACTTCACCGTTATCTGCTGGTCTGTTGTACGGTAATACAATTGATTTGAGCTGGGTAAGGCATCAAATGCAATGGTATACATGATGGGAACAAAAATAGAATGGCGCTGAAAAGACGACATTTTATCAGTTAAACAACCGCTGAATACAAATACATTTCCTTTACCCGCCTGAATCTGTGTTAAAAAAGGAGTCCCCTGCTGATAACGTAACAATACGGTTCCAGGCGAAACCGTTTCAAACAGCGGAACACTGAATGGCATTTCAACCAGATGTTTGCGTTTATCCGTAAATACATCTTTGAAGAATGGCTGGTCTGTATCCGGAAATTTCAGATACCATGCCTGTTTACCAACAGAGTCCTTTAATGCTGTAGGTTTTACTGAAATAGACAATTCCTTTAGAAAAGCTTCCCATGAAGCTTTGTCTTCATTCAGCGGCGGGAATAACGCAACATTCCCCCCTTTTGCCAGTACCTGTTTCAGATTTTGAACAATAGCTTTATTTGAACTGGAGTACTCTTCCAGAACAACCAGATCGGATTGATTTAATTTTGAATAATCAATGGTAGAATACGAATACGACTGCAATTGAAACAGCTGCTCATTGCTGTATAGTTTTGAAAGATATGTGCCGCCTGATTGATGCAGGTTTGTTATATTGATTTCCTGTGCGCTGTTCAGCGTAAAGTAAAATGCGTTATCAAAGCTGATAGGCGAATCATCAAAACGGATTACGCCTTTGTAGCTGGAATTTTTATCGAGTGTAAAATCAAAAGACGTATTTAATTCCTGACCACCTGTTATTTCAATGCCCGTGGTGCTGATCTGAATATCGTTAATAAATAACTTGCATACGGTTTCACGTTTGCCTTTGCCGTATGCTTTAATGCGCATGTGTAATTTGTTGGGTTTTCCAGCCTGAATAAAAGGTGTTTCCAGCCAGATAGAATCGATGGCAATATTTAGTACTTCTGCACTTTGAATGGGCACCAGATGCCACTGAATGGTTGAATCCAATGAAGCGGGAAGCATAGAATTCCAATAGCTTTTTTGAAAATCTGAAAACACAAAGACATCCTGTGCGTGTGCATTATTTTTTGAATTGGAGGAAAGGATGCGGCGTGCAACGTCAGCAAATGTTCTGGATTGTCCGTTATAATCCAGCTCCGTCAGTTTATCAAAATAACTGTCGCGGGTATTGTATTGCCAGTCATTTCCAGAGAATTCATTGGTAAATAACCGGTATGTGGTGGATGCGCTGTATGAATTCGGAACCTGTTGTGCCAATCCGGAAACATGCGCCAGCAAAGACTGCTGTTCCAGTTCATTCTGCATGCTGTAAGAATTATCTACATACACCTGTACATTTGATCCCTGATTTCCTTTTGAACTTGATGTTGCATTGATTATGGGCTGCGCAAAAGCCAACACCAAAAATGAAATAAATAAGATACGTGAAAGTAAAATGAGCCAGTGTTTAAGTCTGCGGGCAGATGATTGCTGCTGGATGATTTCCCGCAAAAAGGCAACATTGGTAAAAATCATCTTTTTAGGTCTCTGCAAATCAAATAAGTGCAAAGCGATGGGGATTGCAATAGCTAGCAGGCCAAATAAAAAGAAAGGATTCAGAAAGGTCATAACAGACAAATCTATAAAAATTATCAGAGTTTGTCTATTTAAAGAATCAAATACTAAAAATTTTGAATAATTCAGGTTAAATACGTAGTTTCAAGTCTCAATTAAACTTTAAACGTAACGTGTTTTATGAATAAATACATGAAGTATTCAATCGTTGCTCTTTCGGCTGCATCCATGTTTATTGGTGTTTCCGCTTTTACTGGAGCTAAGAATGAAGATCAGGCAGACAAAAGTGAATATGTTCTTATCGATGTATATGAATTACCTGCATATGAAGATAAAGGTCTCCACATACACTACGGTAATGGCAAAACAGAATTCATTCCGTATGCAAACGATATGAAAGATCACCACCTGGATGATAACGGTGATTTATTAGTTAAAACATTAAACAAACTTAGTAGTGAAGGATATGAAGTTATTTCAACTACAGGTGGTTTAGGTGACAAATCAGGATTTATCACAAAAGTATTTTTGAGATTGAAAAAATAATCTCAACTCTCCAAGACAAAAAAGGGTCAGATTCATATGAATCTGACCCTTTTTTGTCTTGGAGAGTAAGGGCAAATTGCATTCGCCAGATATACAGGACGAATGCGATAGTAATTAAGAGGGTGAATGCAATAGTAATAAGAGGGCGAATGCGATTCGCCCTTACCATCTACAGCATCTATTCGTCTTTGCGTAAGCGTAAGATCATGTTGCGCTGCAATACATATCCATCAATCGGGTTGAGTGCCATAATCTGCTCTACGGTTACGTTGTGGGTGTAAGCAATATTTTCAAGGGTATCTCCTTCTTTAACTAAATACTCATTTGCTGCAGGCTTATAAATACCTGTTTTAACTTTTATCAGCTGATTTACATAAATTGTATCATATTTAAAATTATTTAATGTTTTGATGTCATCAACGGACATTTTATACAATTTACCAATAGAGAACAAGGTGTTTTTAGGCTGAACTTTATATAGGTCTTCCCCCTCTTTCAACGATACCTGCTGTGCTTTTTTCAGTGCCAGGTTTTTAGTAATCTCTGAATTTTTAGATGCAATGATCTCATTCTTCTCAGCAATATCAATATTATTATACGACATGGATGCATCTATGCCGGCATTCTTTTCTGCCAGTTTATTATAATACTTTTTGTTCTTCTTCTGATCGGTTGTTGTCATTGATTCGGTCATTGATACCTGTGCAATGATATCGTTATCACCTACATTACGCTTCACTCGTAAAGGTGTAAAGGGAATCACGTCATCGGAAGACAGTGCATTAATTTCACGGATTTCTTCAACCGTCATGTTGAATTTCTGTGCAATGGAATACAACGTAGCTTTCGGCTCAACTACATAAGCCATGTTCTTTGTTTCATAATTCGGACCGCCCAGAATATAAAATTCAACACGTCTGTTTAATTGTCGTCCGACCTCATTATCGTTGGATGTAAGCGGTCGCTCTTTACCCAGCGGATTCATAACAATACGCGAATGATCCACGCCCTTGCCAATCAAATAATCAATAGCTGCCTGCCCGCGTTTTTCAGATAAAGCCCTATTGTATGTATCCGTTCCCAACCCATCGGTATTAGCATTCAGCTCAATTTGTATCTGAGGATTTTTATTTGAATAAGCGGCCAATTCGTCCAGTGTCTTTTTAGCTTCCGGACGTAAATCAGACTGATTAAAATCAAAATAGATGTTCTCAAATAATTTCCGGTTAGCTGCAATCGTTGACGACTGAATAATGATGGTATCAACTTTATAGGAGATCTTTTGCGTTACCTTTGAATCTTTTTCAATCAATACAACCCTGTAATTCCCTGTAGCCAGATTGTCAAACCGGAATACACCTTCGTCGTTGGTTTTGGTAACTTTTAATTTAACATCATTCGCATCTGTTAAAGCTACTTCAACATTAGATGCTTTGTGCCCTTTGTCATCAACTACCTTACCTACAACTGAAATACTTTTAACGGTTGCCGGAATAGAATCTGCGTTAATTTTGGTAAGTACTGCTTCTTCTTTAGGAATGATATTAAACCGGTAAATATCATCGTTTCCTACACCACCCTGTCTGTTTGATGAAAGATAACCGAATTTGTTCCCCAAGACAAAATAGAAATCATCGCGGTGTGAATTAAACGGCATCCCGATGTTTGTAGATGTTTCAAAATTTTCTGATTCTTTCGCTACAAAAATATCCAGACCACCAAAGCCATTATGTCCATTCGAAGCAAAGTATAGCAAACGGTCTTCGGCATAATATCTCGGCGACATATCTGTGAATATGGTATTTACACCTTGTCCCAGGTTTGAAGGCGGTCCCCAGTTATCATCCTTTGTACAGGTTGAAAACCAGATATCATGCATGCCAATTCCTCCGGGTCTTTTAGAAGTAAAGAATAAAATTTTCCCATCCGGAGATATAGAAGGCTGGCTATTCCATTGGCCTTTCATATTAATATTTTCATTTAAACGGACAGGTGCTGTCCACATACCGGCAGCATCTTTTTTCATTACATAGATTACACAGTTATATTCTTCGTATTTACCGATCACTAATTTTTCATCGCAGCGGGTGAAATAAAACTTTTTACCATCTTTGGTAAATGACCCGGGACTTTCATTGTAAATAGAATTCGCTAAAGCAAAATTATCATCAGGTACCGGCACATACGGAATCCAGGCAGACTTCCCATCAAAAACATAGCGGTAGTTATCACTTGTTGATCCACCTAACATAGCATTGGCCACGTTTCCCATAGATCCTTCTCTTGAAGACGTAAAGGCAACAATCGAATCGGTTTCACCCACAATAACCGGTGAATATTCTGAATATTTTGTATTAAGCGGTTCCGGCAAACAATGAAAGGTATAATCACGCTGTGGTAATTTCATTTCAGCTTCTGCCAGTTCCAGACCATCTACCGCACTACGTGCACGGTCTTTATATTCTTCTGCGGATAAAGATGTTTCTTTATATTCATTTAAAAATTGCTGAAAATTAGTTTTAGCACCAGAGTAATTCCCATTATCCCGTAACGTAATAGCATACCAGAAACGGGCTAATGGATATTCAGGAAGATCTTTGGCAATAATAATCTTATAATATTTTTCAGCGGATGCATAATCAAAATATTCGCGGTAAGATTCCGCTAATTTAAATACAGCGTAATAATTAGAAGGTTCTTCATCTACAACAATTTTATATTCCTGTGCCGCTAAATAATATTCGTATCTGGAGAAATGTTCATCGCCTTTTTGTTGAGACGCATGAATTTTACCCGTACTCATATGCTTCTTTTTTTGTTGAGCATAAGAAGTCGTTGCAGAAAAAACTACAAGAATTAAAATCGATATGATTAAACGTAACTTATTCATACTGGTATGATTTTAACGTATATCCTTCCAAATACGTTGCTTTTTAAATTCTAGGTGTCTGATACACACGTTGTATCTTTTCGATTCTTGGTGTATTGATCTTTATTGAAATTTCGTAAGCCCCGGCTCCCTTGGCAGAAGAACTGTGCCTCAGGGTGGAGCTGTTCATATCATAGCTTATACCTAATGTATAGAATTTATTGCCGATACCAAATGAACCGATATAAGAATCTTTTACCCGGTACCATACACCAGCAATCAATCTGGAAGGTACGAGGCTGTTCGATTCCACATCACCAAACGAAAATGTTCCGTATACACCCACATTGATCTGCATGGCTGTATTCTGCATGGCAATCAATGCATTGGGTGATATGTTCCAGGTTTCATTCAATGAAAATTCTCCTCCGGCAATAATCTTGCTTAATACAGGCAAGGCACTGTTTTGGTCTTTTATAACTGACTCATTCGGTTTGTTGAAATGATAGGCAGAATATCCCAGGTAAAAACTTTTGCCTTGTTCTCTGATTTCTCTTCTTGGGTTGTTATAATATATAGCTCCAAAGCTCACATCCGGATACGTATGTGACGCAATAAAATTGTATTCTCCCGGATCAATGGAAGAATCAAAACCATTTACCGGACTAAACTGCGATCCCCACTGTCCTTTTGTAAAATCGATTGTCTTTTGCATGAACCCGACCTGAACACCTGTAAGTATATGATTTTGTTCATTTAACGGAATAACAAAAGCCGCATTGATGTTTACACCAAGAGATGTTAAACCAATGTCTCCGGCTTTGTTTTGAAAAACAGAGAGGCCTAAACCACCGAGATTAAGTGCTTTATTGGAAGAACGGTATAAGGGAACAATAAGAGATGCCTGGTTGGTTGTATATGGAGTTGTGATACTTTTCCATTGCACTCTGGAGTTAAATCCTACACTGGTGGCAGGTTCGGCAGCGGCAAAAGCTGGATTTAAATATAATCCAGATGAATAATATTGAGAAAAAACTGCATCCTGCCCCTTTGATATCAACACCAAAGTGAAACCAACTAAAACGGACCAAATTGCATTTTTTATATACATATTTTTTTTAACCTGCTTAAAAAGAAATATCTACCTTTTAGGCTAAACAACTTTTACAGGTATACGTTAAACATGTTAAAAGTTTACGTTTACTTAAATGTAACAAATAACAGACGAACAGAATTTTGATATTCACACATAAATACAAAAAAATATCCAAAATTCAATCAAATTACTGGGTTTGTATAAAAAAAATCCATAGAATAGTAAAACAATAAAATTCTTAACCGTAACTTACATCCAAATGTTGTCGTCTTTTATTTGTAAAAGACGGATTATATACGCACACATGAGATTTTACAGGCAATACATACAACACTTTTTTGTATGCTTACTGATTTTAACAGTAAGCATACGTACGTATGCGGCAGGAATAACTGTATCTGTTGTGGTTAATGGTAACACGGTTATTCCTGGTCCGTCTAAAACAGTGTTTGTTTGTAAAGGCGGTATCTATAATCTTAAATCATCAAACATTGCGACTCCTCCTCCAGCTGGCTTACCAATATATGAATGGAAAAATTTAGATTCAACCGGAGCAACGTTAACAGGTAATCAGATCAACACCTTCAATGCAGGCAGATGGGTTTCTACCATTAAGTATTACAATACCAGTACGGGAACATATACATCTGCCTCTGATACAGTGCACCTTGTGTATACCTCATCCAGTTCATTTGCCATTACCACTACTACAGGCGCTCCGGTTTCCGGTACAAACATTAATATCTGCGGTTCTATTGACAGTACCTTTTTAGTGTCTCCGGGTTTTACAGATTATAAATGGTATAAAAACAGCACAACAAATTTAGTGAGCAGTACAAATTCGTTAACGTTCACAAATGCTGTTTTATCTGCTTCTGAAGGAACAGTTTCCTTTTTTGTTACCGCAAAAAATTCATCCGGTTGTGATGTTTCAGCGCAGCAAAACGTCCGCAGAGATAATTCTGTTGTAGTAGATCTGGGGCCGGATATATCTCCTTGTCTGGGTACTCCTGTAACACTTTCATCACCTTCTTCTACTCCTCCCAATGTTGTTATTTCCTATAGATGGAACACCAATGCCATTACACAAACAATCTCGGTAAATACCAGCGGGAAATATAAATTAACGATTTCCAATCTTGGATCGAAATGCAGAAATACAGATTCTGTAAATGTTACGTTTTTAACAGGTCCTTCTGTTACAATTTCAAAAGACACGACCATCTGTAAAAATACTTCTGTTCAGTTAAATGCCCAGGCCACCGGCACCGGTACATATACCTACAGCTGGTCTCCTGCAGCAGGCTTATCCAACAGCTCAATCAGTAATCCAATAGCAACACCGGTCAATGAAGGACCAACGACTTATACGGTATCTGTAACAGGTTCTTCCGGTTGTGGCAGCGGTACCACCAAATCCACAAAGGTTACTGTCCTTCCCGCCTATGCTACTGCCTATGGTTCTGTAGATGCGGGCAATGATACATCGATCTGTTATTTATCAGGTGCTCAGCTTGCACCAACAACTACATCGCTTTATCCGGCCACCTATAGCTGGTCATGGAGCCCGGCAACAGGTTTAAGCAGCAGCAGCATACAAAACCCAACGCTAACGTTAACTACTCCGGGTATTCAGAAATATGTTGTTACTGCTACCGATGACAGGGGCTGTGCATACAAAGACTCTGTTAATGTTACCAATTTGTCTGAACTTACGACAACTACAAATTTTCTGGATTCCACGATCTGTGCCGATACCCCGATCCGGTTGTTTGCATTTGCCAGCGGCGGTTCATTAACCGGTTATTCATTTAATTTTACTCCTGCTATTGACAGTGTCTCCGGAAACATATTGACGCTGTACCCGATTGATTCCACCTATCACATTCTGGTTTCTTCAACAGACAGTGATGGCTGCACCAGCCCGGAAGTTGATGTTACAATCAAAGGGTACAGACCTTATGTTCACATCGCCAATGCGATGGATACGATTGGATATGGCGGAAATCCATTAGTTCTTGTAGCGAATATCGCATCAAACCCGGATGTTACTGTTGACTGGTATGAACAATATACAGATACTTATTTGTCTTCTGGATTAACCTATACGTCAACAACGGATCAGGCAATCTACGCCTTTGCTACAGATAGTTATTACACCTGTTTCAACAGAGATTCTGTTAGCATTACCCACATTGATGCAGACTTACACGCACTGTTTATTCCGAATGTGTTCTCACCTAAAGCATCTAACCCTGAAAATCAACACTTAAAAGTGTATGGTACCTATATACAGGAAGAAGCTTTCAGTTTCCGTATTTATAATCAATGGGGTCAATTGGTATATCAGACAAATTCTTTTATTGAAGCCAATACCTTAGGCTGGTCAGGAGAATTTAAAGGAAATGAAGGCGGCCAATCAACCAATGTATATACCTACACCCTCGAAGGTAAATTTTATGACGGATTAGCCTTTAATAAAGCAGGTACTGCAACCATGCTGCGCTGATCTGTTGTTTCCAAATCAATATAATTACATGTTTTAAATTGTCTTGAATACTTTGTATTTTTGACCATGATCTTTCGGCTATTATTCAGTTCTTTGCTATTTGTATACACACACGCCTCTTTTGCACAGGTAGACAAGGAATTCTGGTTTGCGGTTCCGTATGCAAATCCAACCAATGGAAACCTGCCTGTTTTTTTACGGTTCCAGAGTTTTGACCAAGCCGTTCAGATCACCATTGATATTCCGGCAAATACTACCTTCACAAAAAAAGTTTATGCCATTGCTGCACACAGCGCATACTCTATTAATATCTCCAGCTGGCTTTCATCTCTTGAATGTGTTCCGGAAAATACCATCCTGAACAAAGGCTTACACATTGTTGCAACACATGAAATAAGTGCCTATTATGAACTATATGGAACCAGTGCGTATGCTCCGGGCACAAACAGTGATCTGTTTGCATTAAAAGGCCGTAATGCTTTAGGCACTGAATTCCTCACGCCTTTTCAAACACGCTGGAACAATCAGGTAAATATAAATGCCTGGGCTAGCTTTGATATTGTTGCCACTGAAAACAACACTACTGTAACCATTACCCCAACCAGACGCATTCAGGGTCATGTTGCAACAGTTCCGTTTACGATTTTACTGCAAAAAGGACAGACGTGGAGCGGCAGGTCTTCCTTTATTGATGCCGGCCTACGGCCCGTTGGCTCATTGATTGAATCAGACAAACCAATTGCCGTTACTCTAAAAGATGATTCCATGTTAAAAAATAATAACTGGGATCTGGGCGGCGATCAATTGATTCCGGTCTCTCAAACAGGCAAAGAATACATCATTTTAAAACACACACTTAATACTGGTACAGATAATGACTTTGCATACATACTGGCAACAGAAGATAATACCGAAATATTTCTCGGGGATCTTTCCACACCAGCCACGCTGAATAAAGGAGAACAAATGGAAATCCCGGTTCTGGAATCCATGTTGATTCATGCCTCCGAGCCGGTATATGTGCTGCATGTAACAGGTTTTGCAAATGAACTTGCCGAAGCAATTCTGCCGCAATTAGAATGTACCGGATCCAAAGAAGTAGGTTTTATCCGTTCCAATCAGGAATCATTTGTGTTGAATATTCTTACAGAAAAAGGTAATGAAAACAACTTTTTACTGAACGGAACAAACACGCTTATTAAAGCAAGCGATTTTTCAGAAGTAACTGGAACTTCCACCTGGGTATATGCCAGCAAACAATTTAGCATACAACAAATTCCTGCATTAAAAGCGAATATATTAAAAAATACGTCGGGTTATTTTCACCTGAGTATAATGAATGGCGCCAATGATACCGGCTTCAGATATGGGTATTTTTCAGATTACGGATTTGTGGATCTGGGTCCTGATACATTAATGTGTACGGGAACTGAATTAGAGCTTTCTGCCGGTGTGCAAAAAGACAGTTATGTATGGTCACCTACCCAAGAAACGACTTCAACAATTATTGCACGAGATTCAGGTACGTATTCCGTGGTAGTAAAAAAATTACAGTGCGAATTTAAAGACACGATACATATCGCGTTCTTCCCTCCTTCCGGCGATATCATTATTGATGGCAAAGACAGCACCTGTGCAGATATTCCATTGACGATACACACAAATATTGGATTTACGGACTACAACTGGTCTACAGGCGCTAATGCGGATTCCATAACGGTGACAAACAGCAATAAATATCGTGTACTTGCAAAGGATGTACATGGTTGTGCAGCTAAAGATTCTGTTACGATAACCGTAACACCTCTACCTTCCGGCAGTATCAGTTTCTCCCCAACGGATGATCAAACATTTTGTGACGCTGCCACTACACAGGCACAATTTGACGCACCACTTAATTACTCCGCTTATCTGTGGTTTAATGGAAACACTACCCAGCAGATACAGTCACCTAAATCTGCCGATGGTATATATTGGGTTAAGCTTACGGATAGTCTGGGCTGTAAAAACACATTGAACCTTGAAGTAGATTGCTCCACCTTTATTACCGTATATAATTTAGTAACGCCAAACGGCGATGGTCTAAATGATTATTTCGAAATAAAAGATTTGCAATACAATACCTATTCGTTAAAAGTATATAACTGTTGGGGGGCTTTAGTATATTCGAATAATAATTACAACAACGACTGGAACAACGATTCATTAGCAGATGGTGTGTATTATTACAGTTTAACCCATTATAAAAATAAACGGAATTTAAAAGGCTGGTTTCATGTACTTCATTAATCAAAAAATTAGCACCGCACTTTTTTTTGTACTTCTCTCTCTTCAATTGTCTGCGGCACCTGAACAGCCTGATACGGTACGTGTCGGAAGTTATATCTTAAGTTTACATGACATCAATTTTCATGATAAGGAGTATACCATGCGTTACTGGCTATGGTTCTTATACGACAACCCGAATTTTGATTTTACCACACAGGTAGAAGTACCAAATGCCAAAAGTGTTGAAAAGCCGGATGTGCTGGTTGATACCATAAAAGGTAAAACCTGGGTATTGATGAAAATGAAATCCGTGATGAAACAATCGTGGAATGTAAATGATTATCCGTTTGATGAACAGCACATCAATGTGTCTATTGAAAATACCATGTACGACAAAAGATGGCTGGTATATGAAATTGACTCAGCCGGCAGCACCTTTGCACCAACCATGAATGTGGACGGCTGGAAAATAAAAGACTTTCATGTATACCGCGGGCAGAATGAATACAACACCGCTTTCGGTGATCCAAGAGTAACATCGACTACATCTGAATACGATACATTCAATATTAAAATGACCTTAGAGCGTGATGCGATGGGTCTTTTCATGAAAATTTTCCTGGGAATGTACATTGCCTTTTTCATCGGAAGCATTAGTTTCTTTATTGATGTAAAAGAAGTTGAATCACGCTTTGCATTACCTGTAGGCGGCCTGTTCGCAGCGGTCGGAAATAAGTACATCATCGATTCGTTGTTGCCGGAAACCTCTGATTACACATTGGTCGATACACTGCATTCCATTACGTTTCTGTTCATTTTCTTCACCATATTCCTGAATGCATATTGTGTGAAATTATTTGAACACAACAAGGCCTTCCGTTCACAACGGCTAAATTACATTGGTTCCAGAATTATGATGTTAAGTTATATTCTATTAAATGCATTCTTTGTATTTATGGCAGCCTTCTATTGATAAAGCATTCATCATTAGCATTCACTCTTAACATAAAAAACTAATGTCCATTTCCGTAGATACGATACGCATAGGCAAAAAATATTATATTGTTAATTATGGGGAACGCCATGAGTTTATCGTATTAAAACGGATCTCTGAAGACAATTTTTTAATTAAAGACCTGCTAACGCTTGAAAAATATGAGTTGCAGGAGTTTATGGCTTATGGAAAAGGCGATGATTTTGAATTGTTTGAATTATAACAATATCAGCTTTATTTGTTCTTACAGATACAATTGTTCAACTTCCTGCTGATAATCAAACTGAAGATCCTCGTGCAGGCTGTTTAATGCTTTTTCAATTTTATTGATCTGCCGCTGATACAGATTTTCAATAACAGTGCTGTGTGTGATCTTAATACCGGATTTTTTCATGTGCCTGCAAAAATAAACCAGCACTTCAATTTCCGTTTGTTTTATGCCTGAATATTTAATGTATTTGGCGATTGAACGTACAATCTTCTGAAGGCCTTTTTTAGCCACATACAGGTTACTTGTGTTCAGCAGTTCAAACTGTTCATCCATGTCTGCTTTGATTGCTGCTATGTAATTTGCTTCGCTTTCTGATTCAAAGATCAGGTAGGTTAACAGTTCTTTACTTTCTTTTTTAAACTTCGCCAAACGAAGGCATATTTCAACCAGTTCTTTGGAAGAACGGTTTTGTAATTCTTTTTTTAACTCGCTTAAACTGGCCGCTTTCATATCTGTTAATCAAAGAATCTCCAGCTGATACCAAAATCAATTGTTCTCGGAATAGCTGTATAGGTTGGTGTTGAATAATATCCGTTCCCTTTGCCGGTTGTCAGGTTCGACATTTTTATAAACAAACGTGCAGTACGGATCTGCATGTTTACAAAAAAGTCAACGACAAAATACTGATTCATGTAATTATAATCCAGCGCTCTGTCGCCACCTGTGGGTGTTGTTACATAATACTGCTGGATCAATGGATTGTACCCGTTTGCCTGATAGGCACCGCGATACAGTACATCAAATCCTACCTGCAGCAAAGTAGCGCGCTTAAACAACCAGGCTTCAACAAATAATTGCGTGGCATTAACGATCGGCGGCATCTGAAGTTTGCTTTCCGTATTCACTACGTTGTATTGAAATTCGTTATAAATGTGAATTTTCCACAGGTTAAACCGCAGGCCAAGCTTGGGCTGAAACTGCGTCTGAGTTTTATCAGTCGTTTGACTTACCGTACCTGCATCATTAAAATAGATGTAATTTTCATACAGGTTATAAGTTAAGGAAGGTATGATATCTATTTTCTTTTTTCTGAAGGTGTATCCGGCAAAAAAACGGTTACAATGCTGAAGATTTAATGAACTGTCCCATGAAACCAAATTACTTCTGTATGCACGTTGTAGCATTGTTGGGGATACAGCCCAGGTAGACACTTCTATTTTAAAATCTTTGTAGAAAGCGTTTATCGCTCCCATGAAGTTATTTTTATTCGTACTTTTATTGGTTACAGAATTTAAGCCCTGTTCTGCCACAGCCTCTACATACGACCGGTTTAATGTATCAAAGTATCTTCTCAGCTGGCCAGCCACGTACCATTCTGTGGTATACGTATTAAGCTTTACAGCTTCACCGTAGCTGCCTCCCTGACTCATGGTTACATACCTGTTTTTCAGATAAGCCGCGTAAAAAAACTTATTTGAACTTCCTTTCACACCCGCACGATTATCAAACAAATTAAAATCTGTCCGGTCCGCTATTTCACTCGTATCGTACTTTCCTCTTGAATCATACGCAGAAAAAGTATTATAAAAATCTTCGTTGGTACGTAATAAATTATCATCGTATCTGTTGGTTTTTCTGGAATAATCAAAGCGGTAAAACACCTGCAGCTTATCATCTTTCAACAGATCATAATGCTGATACACGCGATAGTTATAGCGTTTATCCAATGACCGGACCATTCTATATGGAAAAGCCTGCTTATTTAACCAAACCTGCGATAACTGATTATCAAACAATTCATCCTTTCTTTTTGGACGTTCTGTTTGTGAATCTGCATCATATACAGAATCCGGACGGATGCCTCCGTTTTCAAAATTGTGCGCTTCTAAATAATTAAACGAAGCCAGCATAAAATACTTTTTGTTTTTTGAATGATGTGAAACAAAAAAATCAAAGGCATAATTTTCTGCCTGCTTATCATTCCGCTGCACAAAACCAATGATGCGTTTGGATACAATCCTGCGCAGGTCTATGCCGGCATTCCAGTTGGCATTGATATTCCGTGTAACGGAAAGATCAATACTTTGCTGCCCTCTGCTTCCCTGGTAATATTTGATTTCAGCATACGGAGATTTTGTATCAAAATATTTTATGTTATTAGCATTGTATTCATAGGGGCTGTATACATCAAAGCCTGTCTGGACTCCTAACTGTGAGGGCATGTAGGCTGTAACATATTTTAAGGGAGTAGCCCAGTTCCCGAGATCCTGGCTGTATTGTCCGTTCCGGTATATATAACCGTAGCGCTGAATACTGGCCAGGCTGCTATCTACTTCTCTGGTTAATCCTTTGTTAAAAAAAACATCTTCTTCCGTACCGTAACGAATACTGTGATAGCCATAAAGCTGTTGGGTACTATCATCTAATATTTGTGCATGAATCGTATTTCCAATTGCTATCAATAAAAAAAGCAGGAAAAGGACTACTGATTTTGTATAAGATCTTTGTAACATTATGTGTGCTGCGTGAGACGGTTAAGTCTATCTATGATTTTAGTTTCAACTGTGTTTAACAGTTGCTGCTGATCTGAATATATGCCGATCTGAATGGGAACATAGTACCAGCCTTTCGAAAGGTTTAACTCCCGAAGCAAAGGTACAACTTTCACCCAATCTTTTTCGGTCATTACTATTTTAACTCCATCATTTGCATTTTGATAATCAAGCATTTGTTGAATATCCCGTAACGTATAGCTGTAATGGTCTTTAAATTCGAACTGTTTTATGATGTCAATATGCCTGCTATTCAAATACTGTACCAGTGGCTGCGGGTTTGCAATACCTGTTACCAGCACAGCTTTTTCATTTGGCTGCCAGGTATAATTTCCGTCTTCATTCCGGGTAGCGCCGTATTCAATGGTTGTATACAAAACAGGTATAGCTTTGGCTGTATGCCGGAGTATGTTATCTGTCTTTAATAAAGCTGCATGTGCAGGTGTTTTGGTAACAACAACAGCATCTGCGCGCGTTGCCCCATTCCGGAACTCTCTTAAACGACCGGCAGGCAAAACCCAATCCGCATAAAACGGCGCCTGATATTCGGTCAATAAAATATTTACATCTCTGTTGATCCGGCGGTGCTGAAACCCATCATCCAGAATAACGAGTTTTAAATCAGGTATCAACTGCAGCAGTTTTTCAACGCCGGCTACCCGGTCTTCACATACCGCCACTGCATATACTCCCTGAGCATGCGTATAGAGCTGAAGCGGCTCATCACCGATTTCTGCTGAGGTAGACGCTGCTGTGGCCAACACAAAACCCTTAGTCTTTCGACCATAGCCGCGGCTTAATACAGCTGTTTTGTATTTGCCGGCAAACTGCTGCAGCAGAAGTTGTGTAAAAGGCGTTTTACCGGTGCCGCCTGCTTTTATATTACCTACACAAACAACAGCAACCGGCAGCGTATAGCTTTTATACCAGCCTTTGTCATAGGCATAATTTCTGATGGCTGTTATTCCTCCATACAGCAATGAAAACGGTAACAATAAAATCTTTAGAAAAATCACCTTATCTTTATCCTGCTTATGTAAATTAAGAAGCAAATTGCAAAGTCAGGTCCATTTTCACAAATCTTATGCACCGTATCAACGATCTTATTTCATATTTAGAACAAATTGCGCCATTGGCTTATCAGGAAGACTACGACAATTGCGGTCTCTTAGTGGGCGACAGACAGCAAACCTGCACAGGTGTTGTTGTCTGTCTGGATGTTATAGAAGAAGTTGTAAATGAAGCCATCAGCAAGGGATATAATCTGATTGTAGCGCACCACCCTTTCATCTTTAAAGGAGTAAAAAAAATTACCGGTTCCAATTATGTTGAACGCATCATCATCAAAGCCATTCAGCACAACATAGCCATTTATGCCATTCATACCAATCTCGATAATATTGAGGGAGGTGTAAGCGGCATGCTGGCACAAAAGCTTGGGTTAATTCACACGGAGATTCTTTCACCTAAAAAAGGGCTGCTTTCAAAGCTGGTAACCTTTGTACCAACTACGCACACAGAACAATTGCTTCAGGGCATTTTCAGTACAGGTGCCGGCAGCATCGGTAACTACAGCGAATGCAGCTATACCGTAACAGGTACGGGGTCTTTCAAGCCAAACGAAAAAGCTAACCCAACGATTGGCACTGCCAACCAGGCTGAGCAGGTAGAAGAAAACAGAATCGAAATCATTTACCCCAATCACCTGGAAAGACAAGTGATACGGGCGCTGCATGCACATCACCCATATGAAGTGCCGGCGTATGATCTGATCGCCCTGCAGAACAGGAATACCGAAGTCGGGAGCGGATTTGTCGGGGAATTAGAAAAAAGCATGACAAAAGAAGATTTTTTAGCTTTTATAACCGCTCGATTATCCTTAACTTGTATCCGGTACACAACTGCTTTTCAAGGTGAAATAAAAAAAGTTGCTTTGTGCGGCGGTTCAGGAAGTTTTTTACTAAAAAATGCAATTGCCTCAAAAGCAGATGTTTTAATAACAGCAGACTTCAAATATCACGACTTTTTTGATGCAGAGGACCGCATTTTAGTCTGTGACATTGGACATTATGAAAGCGAAATTCATACAAAAGAACTTTTAATGAATGTTTTGACAAAAAAATTCGCTAATATTGCAGTCGTTTTATCGAGTATTCATACAAACCCAATCGGTTACTATAAACTGTAAATGGAACAATCTACAATCGCTCAAAAATTAGATGCTTTAGTCAAGCTTCAATCAATCGACTCAAAATTAGATGAAATCATCAAAGTAAGAGGAGACCTTCCTGAAGAAGTAAGAGACCTGGAAGATGAATTAGCTGGCTATGAGACCCGTTTAACCAAGCATGAAGGTGAAATTAATACGTTAGAAGAAAGTATTAAAAACTTCAAAAACGGAATTAAAGAATCCGAAAAACTTATAAAGAAATACGAAGAGCAGCAAAAAAACGTGCGTAACAACCGTGAGTTTGATGCAATCAGTAAAGAAGTAGAGTTACAGCAGTTAGAGATTCAGGTTTCTGAAAAAAGAATTAAAGAAGCATTGCAGCAGATTGAATTCAAAAAAGAAGAAATCAAAAAAACGGATTACAACTTAAGCGAACGTAAAAAAGACCTTGAGAACAAGAAACAGGAATTAGAAGTAATCGTTTCTGAAAGTCAGGATGAAGAAGTTAAATTGAACAAAGAACGCGAAAAAGCTTCAAAGCAAATTGAAGAGCGTTTATTGAACTCATATACAAAATTAGTTAACAATTACCGTAACGGACTTGCTGTAGTATCCGTAAAACGTGGCGCTTGCGGCGGTTGCTTCAACACTGTTCCACCACAACGTCAAGGTGAAATCCGTGAAAGAAAGAAGATCATTGTATGTGAACACTGCGGTCGTATTTTAGCGAACGTTGAATTTGTAATGGAACCGATCAAAAAATAAGTATCCCTTTCATTGAGGACTTGTTCTAAATATTTTAATCTTAAAAGGGTGTATTCATGGATACACCCTTTTTTGTTATGCTTCATTTTCTGCATTCCCTCCCACGCTACCTATTACTTTACAACCGAATTAGAAGCAGCGTACAAAGAAATTGTTCAGCTTAAATTTACTGAAGCAACCAAACGTATTACCGCAGAACAACAGCGCGATCCGCACAATGGTTTACCCGTATATTTACGATCACTGGCAGAAACTACACAGTTGCTTTTTTCTGAAGATGAACAGCAATACCAGATTTTAAAATCTTCTGAATCTGCCTACTTAAAACTACTCAACGCAAACAACCTTACAACCTCTCCGTATCATAACTTCTGCCTGGCAGAAGTTAAACTTCAATGGGCTTTTGTAAAAATGAAATTTAACGACGAAGTGAATGGCGCGTTAAATACAAAACAGGCATTGGGATTGTTAAATGAAAATCTTAAAACCCACCCTGCTTTTGTACCTACAAAAAAATCACTGGGCTTATTAAATGTTATTATCGGTTCAGTACCCAATTCTCATGCCTGGATCGCTTCATCCCTTGGTTTTAAAGGGAATATAGAAGCAGGAATGAATATGCTTCAAGAAGTGATCGACAGCAAAAATATTTATTTACAGGAAGCACTCTTATTTAAAATTATTGCCGAGCAATATATTTTAAACAGAGATTCTAAAATGGAATCTATTAAACTGTTGTATGCTAAAAACCCTAACAACATTTTATATGGGTATCTGTATGCCGCTATTTTATGCAAGCATTCCAAATCAGAAGAAGCACTGACGGTTATAGAGCGGCTGCCCGAAAATGCGTATGAAAGCCTTGCCGTTATTGATTATTTACATGGGGATGTGTTGCTGCAGCATGGAAACTATGTTGAATCACGTATATACTTTAACCGATTCCTCTCTGAGTTTAAAGGTAAAAATCTGACCAAAGACGCTACGTATAAATTATTTTTATCGTACTGGCTGATGAATGCGGATGCAGATGCAAATACCTATTGGCAAAAGATCACAAGCGTTGGACAAACAACCTATGAGTCGGATAAGTATGCGCACAAGATTGCACAGGCCAATGAACTTCCGAATAAACAACTGGCAAAAATTCGTTTGTATACAGACGGCGGACTATATGAAAAAGGTCTTGAAGTATTTAATGAAACAAACCTGAGCGACCTGCTTACTAAAAAGGACAAAATCGAATATTACTACCGAGCAGCGCGCCTGTTTCAAAAGTCAGGCAAAACAAAAGAATGCATGGAGTATTATGTAAAAGTAATTACGCTGTCTACCGATACTAAAAACAATTATTATTTTGCACCAAACTCAGCCTTGCAACTGGGCTATATCTATGTTCAGCTAAAGAATACGCCTCAGGCTAAATACTATTTTAATCTTGCGATTGCGTATAAAAATCACGAATATGAAAATAGTATTGAACAAAAAGCAAAAATTGCCCTGCACGAAATAAAATGAGCTTCACTCCCTTACATACCACCAGTGAAGCATTTATTGAGAAAGCACTACCCTGGCTTGAAGACAGGTATTTTCACATCGCCTATTTAAATCCAAATGGGTATACAGCCTATCCGCAAGGCGCATTCAGGCATTATCTTGCCTTTGGCTCCGAAGCAGCTATTCACGTTAGTGATGCAACACGTGTTTTTGAAACCTGGAATGAAATAAAAAAAGGCTATACGAATGAATGGATATTTGTTTTTGCTTCCTACGATGGCAAGAACAGTGTTGAGCAATTGCATACGTCTAAAGAAGCAGGTATTGCTTTTGCAGCGGCTACTTTTTTTATTCCAGAGCATGTTTGGGAAATTCAGCCGGATGGCATTCTTATACATAAAGGTTCGGGGAGCTCTCTGGTTACGGAGATACAGCATGCGGAACCATCAACACCGGTACAACAATCTGATATTTTTGTAAAACAAGTTGTTTCTAAAGAGTCGTATTTTAATGCATTTGATGAGCTGCAGCAAATCATTGCACAGGGCGATGCGTATGAGATAAACTATTGCATTCCTTTCACAGCCAAAGGCAACATATCCCCGGCAGCAACATACCAGCGTCTAAATAAAAAAACACCTATGCCCTTTTCCGTATATTATAAATTCAATACGGAATATATTCTATCGGCTTCACCGGAACGGTTTATTAAAAAGACTGGAGATACCATCATTTCACAACCCATTAAAGGCACAAGTAAACGCGGAAAGAGCAAGGCCGAAGATGAAATGTTAAAGCAGCAGCTGGGCACATCCGAAAAAGAACAATCTGAAAATACCATGATCGTTGATCTAGTACGCAATGATTTGTCGCGTACGGCAGTTGCCGGCAGCGTGTGCGTACCTGAACTGAGCGGCTTATATACCTTTCCTAATGTACACCAGCTGATATCTACCGTACAATCAACCATCGATCCTGCATGCAGCTCTATAGATGTTATTCAGCAGGCTTTCCCCATGGGCAGCATGACCGGTGCGCCAAAGGTGAATGTGATGAAATTTATTGACCGGATTGAATCCATGGCACGCGGGCCATTTTCAGGCACCGTTGGTTATATGGATCCGCATGACAACTTTGATTTTAATGTTCTGATCCGAAGTATTTTTTATAATAGTGCTACGCAGGAACTATTTATGGAAGCCGGAAGTGCCATTACTTCCTATGCAAAAGCAGAAACAGAATACGAAGAATGTTTATTAAAAATAACCCCCATGATCCATATTTTAAATAATCAACAATACTATTAATGGAAGATCAATTAGAATATCTTGTAACCAAATCAGATTTTATTTTACCTGGCTTAGTGATTTTTTTACTTGTCTTTTGGGCAGGTTTTGCGTTGCTCGGCTTCTCTCTGTTTAAAGTAATAACAGGTGCTGCTAACTTTTTCTTTGATCGCTACATACTTTTCGTATATCAATTGAACTATCAGGAGCGAGCATCTCTGGAATATAAAATTCCTTTCTATCAAAATTTAAAACCTTCCTTAAAAAGAAAGTTTGAGTGTAATGTAAAATATTTTATACAAAAAAAGGATTTTGAAGGCCGGGACGGCTGTACCGTTACACCTGAAATGAAATTACTGATAGCTGCTGCTGCCACACAAATTTCATTCGGTCACTTCCCTACTATCTATGAGCACTTCAGAAAAATAATCATTTATCCGGACAAATATTTTTCAGGAAGTACACAGCGTTATCACTTGGGCGAAGTTCAGTCCAACGGTGTTATAAAATTATCCTGGGCTGCATTTACCGAAGGGCTTCGCATAAAAAATGATGGCGTACATGTAGGCTTTCATGAAATGGCGCACGCGTTAAAGATAGAAGATTCAACCTTACATGATATGGAACATTGTTTCATGGACAAAAAAGCATTGCATGATTTCCATTCTTATTCCAATGACCGTATCCGCAGCCATGGATCGCAGTCTTTTATGCGGGATTATGCTTTCAGTAATTCAGAAGAGTTTTTTGCAGTAAGTATTGAATACTTTTTCGAAACACCTGCTCAATTAAGAAAAAATGAACCTGTGGTATATGATTATTTAACACGTATCCTAAAGCTGGATCCGTTAAATCATACCAATCCGGTGCTTACATAAAATGAAAAAGGCTTGAAGAATAACTCCAAGCCTTTTTTAATGTTCAATATTGATAGACCAATTGTATATACTTTTTCCTTAGTGTATTGTACGTAAGCGTAAACAACAGTAAAATGAGATTACACAAAACGAAATAATACCAGCCATTGAATTGAAACGCTACATATTCTACAAAAAGAATCAGCCGGACATATTCCACAAAGAAGATCCATTTTTTCTGCTCCAGCAATGCACAACAGTTTACCAGCGTCAGGATCAAAATTGAACTGAAGAAAAAATTACTGCTTACACTGAGCCGTTCATGGTATAAGGTAATCAGGATCAGGCTGGCCAGCATAGCGGCAAACTGAACATTAATGTACCGCTTATACCTTCCGCTTCTTCTTTCAAAAACCGGAATCGGCTGACCTTCCACCAGCCAGTTTGCTTCTACGATCTCTCGTTCATCCCCATCCATTACATCAGGCTTACCGAATATAATCCTGAATTTATTTTTCAAACCTCTTGTTCTGTTAAACCGGTAACTCATTTCAATCAGATAGTGAAAATGCTGCCATAAGAAACTGTGTGTTTTTAAGGGCTTGGTAATACCGTATACAGGCTTTGTCTGCTCCTCTTTAAATGTTCCGAAGAGTTTATCCCAGAACACAAACATATCGCCGTAATTCTTGTCTAAATACTCTGTATTGGAAGCGTGATGTACCCGGTGGTGTGAGGGTGTTATAAATACTTTTTCGATCCAGCCAAGCTTGCCGACAAGTTCTGTATGAGTAAAAAACGAATAGCTCCCATGAATAACTAACGTAAGAATTACCATTTCCGGCGGAAAACCGATTAAGGGCAACACACACCAGAATACATTTCTGACCAATGCCTGAAATACGGTAATGCGTGTGGAAGTTGTGTAATTGAAGTCTTCACTCTGATGGTGTACAATATGAAACGCCCACAAAATATTGATCTCATGACCCAGACGATGATACCAGTACCAGACAAAATCCGTGAGTAATATTAATGCGACCCAGCTGTACCAGCTTGATACAATATCAATCAATGCAAAATGGTTGTGAATGTACCGGAATACAAAATAGAACACCCCGGCAAGCCATATGTTGCATAAGCGCTCCGCAGCACCGATAGAAAGATTAGAGATTATTTTTTTGTAGCTGAATACAATCCCGAATATTTTTTTGGCAAGCAGCATTTCAACTCCGATGAAAGCCAGTACTGCCAGTATCCCCCATGCGTATATAGTCATATAGGTTCTGTTTTTAAATTAGAATAAATAAAAAGGCCCGGTTAAACACTTGTTTTAACCGAGCCTTGAATAGAACGTTCATTAACCTACGTTTGCGTATGCAAATGTTTCGGTGTTAAAATAACTTTCCAATGCTTCGTTAAACTGCTCCGGACGCTCCATCATAGGTGCGTGCCCGCATTCTTCAATGATACGAAGCTCGGTGTTTCCGGAAAGTAATTTTTTAAATTTATAAGCAATCTCAAGCGGTGTAATCCTGTCCTGTCTGCCCCATACAAGTAACGTTGGAGTAGTTATCTGTTTTAACGCATCTGCAACATTATTCCCGTTTGCAGCACGCACGATTTTAATAACACGAATCGATTTGCGTATATCGTTTACTGTTTCAAAGACCTGATCAACCAGATTTTTAGTAACAATATTGTCGTTGTGGAATGTATAACGTACACGGTCTTCGATATAAGCATAGTCACCACGTTTCGGATAACTTGCCCCCATAGTGCTTTCATATAAACCAGCGCTGCCCGTTAACACCAAACGGATCACCTTTTCAGGATACGCAACAGAATACAAAATTGCTACCTGTCCGCCTAAAGAATTTCCAACCAGATTGAAACGCTCTATTTTTAATTCTGTAACCAATTCATGAAGATACGTTACCAAACCATCCAGACCATCTTTTTGCATGGTGCCATCATAGATCGGCATAATAGGTACAACAACGCGATAGCTCTTACTGAAATGATCGATCGTTGCTTTCCAGTTGCTAAGCTCACCAAACAATCCGTGCAGGAAAATAATTGTTTCGCCTTCTCCTTTTTCATGGAAGTTAAAAATCTGACGTTTTTCTGATTTATTGTTCTTGAATATCATGGCTGCTATTTATTTAAATGTGTAATTTATTTTATTAAAATATCTGTTAGTAAAAACTATTAGTTTCTTCTTTTATATGTAGTGGCATTAGCTGTCAGTAATTGTTTCAATTCGAAATCAAATACCTGCTTCAATTTATTTTCCTTGGTAATATTCTGCTTAAACTCAACGCTTCCTTTCAGTATTGAAAACACTTTTTGAAAATAATTTAAGACACGTGTATAATCTTCCGTTCTGATCTGGATAAAAAATTCTTTTCTTTCTGAATCAACTTCCACCTGTACACCATTCACATTCCCTGATCTGAATAAGCCTTTCAGTAACGAATAGCTATAATCGTTATCCCATAAGCTGAATTTAAACGTATAACCGTAGCCGCCTTTAAAATAAAGCTCAGCGTGTATATGGCTTTCTGCCGATTTCAAACCCGGATAATTAATTTCCATAATGTCTTCCTGATTGTTTAACCAGCGGGCCACATAGTTTGCCGTTCTTGAATAATCACCAAATTTGCGTGAAGCTTTTTTTACCAGCTTTTCAAGATAATCTTCCTTGTCTGCAAATAAATACGTCCACTTAGTATGCAGTATCCGGTTATTTTTTTGAACCCCCAGAACCGTTTTTCCTAAAACTTTATCCTTATTTGAATGCAGAATTCCATTTTCACCTTCAACAATAAATGCATGTACGCGATGCTTACTGAATAACTCAATCGAAGATGTATCGATCAGAACGAAATCCGCTCCGTCTTTCAATGGAGAATAAATGTGCCCAAGGCCGCCGAACGTGTTATCAAACACAACCGGAATATTCAGGCTATGTGCCTTCTGGATAATGTATCCGTAATCCTGTACATTCAATGTCTGCTGTTGAATCGTAGAAATATATACAACATCGATGGCATTTGTAAGAATAGATTCCCAATCATCTGCTGAATAATTTTCAGTATAGATTATTGATACACTTTTGCGCTGAAAGATTGCGGTATCTTCAAGCCACTCTCTTTTGGATTGAAAACTTAAAACAGTACCTCCTTTAGGTAACAGGTTTTTAATTAATGAAAAACGTGCCGAACGGAATGTTTTTTTAGCAAGTGCATTTACACCGCTTTCTATTGAAGCAATCTGTTTTTCTACTTCCAGTAATTGGTGGTTGGTAGAAATGGAATGCGAAATTTTATTTATTTCTGAAAGTGTATATACTGGACGATTGGATAGTGTTATAGCTGTCATGATAATACGTGTTAAATGAGTAAATAAATTAAAGATTGGCTGAAAGAGGCCGGTGATTTTAGTTTCAACAACAGGCTGTGGCTAAACTAAAATGAAGTGAGGTCAAAAGTTGTTTTTTCATACGATGGTAATTTATAGTTCCCTTTTATTTTTGGGCAGGTTTAGCACCGTTCTTTAAGTCGGTTGCTATAGGATCATTGAGCCTGCTCTCTTCCCTATTCTGTATAAATGCTGTGCGCTTAGCACTAACTGAATGTAAAATTGCATCATTTATTTTAATAATGCAAGTATCTCTATCGGTTTAATAGAGATTAATTTTAATAAACTGATTAACAGAATATTAATTACTCATAAATATTTCCACATAACAAAAAATGGCGTAATTGTTTCACAAATGTATACTCTAATAATAGAGAATGTTTCAGCCGTTTATGTAAGCTTAAATAAATGAAAGCAATGTAAAATTAAAGCGTTAATTTTACATGGAATAACGAATATGATGATAGAAGTAGGAAAAAATAATGTCTTAACTGCTTTACGCATGACAAGCGTAGGTATGTATCTGGGCAACGATGAAGGCGAAGAGGTTTTATTACCTAATAAATATGTACCCGATGATTTCAATGTAGATGACAGCATTGATGTCTTTATATACAAGGATTCCGAAGACCGCATTATTGCAACAAACCTGGAACCTAAAATTAAATTAAATGAGTTTGCTTGTTTGATTTGTAAAGATGTAAACAACATTGGTGCTTTCCTGGATTGGGGCCTGGAAAAAGATCTGCTTGTTCCCTTTCGTGAACAAGGCAAAAAAATGGAAGTTGGCAAACGCTATCCGGTTTATCTGTATCTGGATGAACGCACAGGCAGACTAGCCGCGTCCAGCAAGATAGAGAGCTTTATTGAAAAACAGAACATCAGATTAGAAGTGGGTGAAAAAGTTAATTTGTTGATTTGTTATACCAGTGATCTTGGTGTGAATGTAATCATCAATAATACCTACAAAGGAATTATCTATCACAACGATCTCTTCACGTATATTTCCATTGGCGATAAAGTTGAAGGATATATTAAAAATATCCGTGAAGAAGGAAAGATTGATGTAACGCTGCAGAAGCTTGGCTACAGCCAGATTGAAGACGCTGCAGAAAAAATCTTATCAAAACTTCGTGCCTCTGCGGGTGTTTTAAAATTAACGGACAAAAGTGATTCAGAAGAAATCATGTTCCGCTTGCAGATGAGTAAAAAGAATTTTAAGAAAGCAATCGGTGGTTTATATAAACAAGGGCTGATCCGTCTGGAAGAAGACGGCATATATCTGGTCTAACGTTATTGATCCCATAAACCTATGAAATTTGAAGTCCTGTTTATCTGCAGGACTTTTTTTATATACAAAAAGTGCAAAATTATTTTTAGAATGCTTTTGCTTTTTTTCACCATATAATCTTTGGTGGTATTTCCTTTCCTAGTATTGATTTGAATTGCCTATTACAAAACAGCCAAATATTTAAAATTTTACCTGATTTATAATGATTTAATGTATTGCAAATATTACCCTAGTAACTTGGTAGATATAATAGATTATATCTACATTTGATTTATAAATCATTATTTAATCCAAATTAAGAGGAAAAATGTCAGACGTAAACAAACAAACAGCCCTTGGTGATGTAGCCGCAAGGCAATTAGCCATAGCAACCAGAACGGTACCACAAATGGTAGCAATTACCCCAAGGTGGTTAACGCATTTATTGAATTGGATTCCTGTAGAATCAGGTGTATACCGTTTAAACAAAGTAAAAGACGGCAGTGTAGCTGAAGTAGATTGTTCAGGCAGAGACGAACGCGAATTACCGCATACCTTCATTGATTATGTTGAAAATCCACGTGAGTATAATCTGAGTGCTGTAAACACGGTGCTTGATGTACATACGCGTGTATCAGACTTATACAGCAAACCCTACAATCAGATCAGCGAACAGTTACGCTTAACGATCGAAAGCATCAAGGAACGTCAGGAAAGTGAATTGATCAACAACAGAGAATATGGGTTGTTAGCAAGTGTTGCTACTGCGCAGCGTATCAAAACACGTGTAGGTGCCCCTACTCCGGATGACTTTGATGAACTCATCACTAAAGTATGGAAAGAACCGGGTTTCTTTTTATTGCACCCCTTAGCGATTGCAGCCTTTGGCCGTGAGTGTACACGCAGAGGTGTTCCACCTCCAACGGTTTCTCTTTTCGGTTCTCAGTTCATTACGTGGAGAGGTATTCCATTGATCCCTTCGGATAAACTGCCGATTGAAAATGGCAGAACAAAAATCTTATTATTACGCACAGGTGAAAGCCGTCAGGGTGTTGTAGGTCTTTATCAGCCGGGCTTGCCGGGCGAACAGTCTCCAGGCTTAGCAGTACGCTTTATGGGCATCAACGATAAAGCCATTGCTTCTTATTTAGTATCACTATACTGTTCATTAGCTGTATTGGTTGACGATGCCATTGCAGTGCTTGAAGACGTTGATATCACGAACTACCATGAGTACAAATATTAATTCAAACAACTTACCAGACGTAAGTTCACTTGAAAAGCTAGCAAATGAATTGTTCTTAGCTCTGCCCGGAAATTTTCCGAATCCGGAATCTTTGCGTGAGAAGCTGAACAGTTCATCCGGCAGCGATGCAGCATTTGGTCAGACTGAACGATTCAATCTAAAAGATCCTCAAACATCTTTTCAGAATCCGCATAGCTATGAACCACAGCAGGCATTGCCTTCAGGAAGCGGTCTGGGTATCTCTCCTTCTGTGCTACAGCATACCAATACAATTGATGTGCAGGCATTGCAGAATTTAATTCCCGGTGAATCGTACAAAGGAGGCATTACGCCTTATTCTCCGACCGACCAAGGAAATGCTGTAAATGCTTCGGATCCGCAAACCAGTTTTGCTGAGCCTAAACATGAAAGCCGCGGTATTCCCACTTCCCTTTCCGGAAGCGGTATTTCCCCATCTGCCTTACAGCATGGCCAGAAGCCGGATAAGCTTCCGACTGTACATGAACAGGCGTATGGAAACGATCTTACAAGCATACTTACATCTATTAATACGTTTGAGCTAAGTCCGCAGCTACCACTCGTAAACGATTCTTCTTTTTATTTTCTTTCTGAAACCAGGAATTACGGATCGAATACAAAAGTAAATCAACAGCAGCACACTTCTGTTAAAGAAGTACATACTCCAGGCGGTATTCTGTCAAAACCATTTGATGTTAATCTGATAAAAAAGGATTTTCCGATTTTACAGGAACGTGTAAACGGGCGACCGTTGATCTGGCTGGACAATGCAGCAACCACGCAGAAACCCAAACAGGTAATTGACCGGATCAGCTATTTCTATGAGCATGAAAATTCGAACATTCACCGTGCAGCGCATGAGCTGGCTGCACGTGCAACGGATGCCTATGAAAGTGCCCGTCAGAAAGTACAAACGTTCATCAATGCCGGTTCAATTAATGAAATCATATTTGTGCGTGGTGCAACAGAAGCAATCAACCTGATCGCAAAAAGCTGGGGCGAACAGAATCTGCAGGCCGGAGATGAAATCATTGTAAGCCATCTGGAACACCACGCGAACATTGTTCCGTGGCAGCAGCTGGCGGCAAAGAAAGGTTTAAAGCTACGTGTCATTCCGGTGGATGATGACGGACAGATCATACTTGAAGAATACGCCAAACTGCTGGGGCCAAAAACAAAACTTGTTTCTTTCACCCAGGTATCAAATGCATTGGGCACTGTAACGCCTGCAAAAAAAATCGTTGAGCTGGCACATCAGGCCGGTGCAAAAGTTTTGGTAGATGGGGCCCAATCCATTTCCCACATGCGTGTAGATGTGCGTAACCTGAATTGTGACTGGTTTGTATTTTCCGGACACAAAGTATTCGGACCAACAGGTATTGGTGTTGTATATGGAAAAGAAGATCTGCTGAATGAAACGAATCCATGGCAAGGCGGCGGTAATATGATTGTTGATGTAACATTCGAACATACTACCTATCACAAAGCACCGGGGCGGTTTGAAGCCGGTACGGGAAACATTGCAGATGCTGTAGGCTTGGGAGCCGCGCTTGATTACGTAAGCAGACTTGGCATTGATGTGATCAATCAATACGAACATTATCTACTCGTGTATGCTACAAAATTATTGAAAGATATTCCGGGTTTACGCCTGATCGGTACGGCCGAAGACAAAGCATCGGTATTATCGTTTGTGTTTGATGGCTATAAAACAGAAGAAGTTGGTGCAGCGCTTAACCAGGAAGGCATTGCAGTACGTTCCGGGCATCATTGTGCGCAGCCTATCTTAAGACGCTTCGGACTGGAAGCAACCGTTCGCCCATCGCTGGCCTTCTACAATACATGTTCGGATATTGATGTGCTTGTTGAAACGCTTTACCGTTTACGCAGCGGACATAAACGTGCCATAAGATAATTGTAGTCTGCATCTTTAACTTCTGTAAATGATGAAAGAAAATATAAATACACAATCACTGATCGATTTACTTCGAAAAACGCATCATGCAGAATGGGAAGCCACCCCTTCTGCACACGATGCCATTACCTGGTTAGGCGACCTGGTACAATTTTTATTTCCCAGTAATCATTTACCCAAACAGTCTTCATATGAAGGCATATTAAAAAAGAACCAGATCGACCTGGAAAATATTCTGCTGAGTTATGTAGAAGCACACAAGCTTAATATCGAACAGGCTGTTTCCAGTTTTTACAATGGCTTAGGTAACCTATATCAGAATCTGCGGGAAGATGCTTCAAAGATCAACGAATTTGATCCGGCTGCAACCAGCGTCAATGAAGTGATTGTGTCCTATCCTGGGTTTTATGCCATTACGGTTTACCGGATCGCACATAAGCTGGCAGAATTGAATATTCCTATTCTCCCGCGCATTCTCAGTGAATATGCACATGGAAAAACAGGTATTGATATTCACCCCAACGCAAGCATAGATGTCCCGTTTGTGATTGATCACGGAACGGGAATTGTTATCGGGGCAACAAGTGTGATCGGTAAAAATGTATGTATTTACCAGGGTGTAACTCTTGGTGCGCTGCACGTATCCAAAATTATGGCCGAGATCAAAAGACACCCTACCGTTGAAGATAACGTAGTGATTTATGCACGTACTACCATTCTGGGGGGAAACACCGTAATCGGAAAGAACAGCATTATAGGCGGAAGTGTTTTTATAACCAAAAGCATTGAACCGGATTCACAGGTATTTAATACGCACCAGCTGCGCATCAGTAATATCCATGCACGTACATTTGATGAAAACAGAGGAGTAGTATTAAAAAAGCAATCCTGATTTTGTATCTCCGATACGTATGATAACGTATTAAAAAAGCGATCTGCAGGAAAATCTTTTTCTTCAGATCGCTTTAATTTTTATTGCGTTCGTTTTACAGCTTACATCAGAATACCTCTGGTGGGGGTCATTTTCACCGGGATAGAATCATCACCAATCATCTCCTTTAAATCAATTTCTATGGTATTGCAAATCGCAGTCATAGGCGTATCAAACGGTGTATTATCAAACGGATACGCATATACATGTCCGTTCATATAGATCATGTGAAATACCCAGCCGATAAGCACGGTAATAGGCAGCATCATCCAGGTGGTTGCAGCTTTGTCTACACCAGATAATAAGCTAAAAGGCAGCAGTGTAATAAAAAAATACAGGAACACTTTTGAAAAGAAATGATAGGTTGGAAGAAAAGGCGTTTTTTTGATCCGTTCTGCCTGCCCCTGATAGGTGTAAAAATGGTTCAGGCTTTGATCCATCTGAACAAACATATATTCATTCAGCAATTTACGATCGTACATTTTACGTATATCTGCTGCCTGATTTTTTATAAGCTGTGTAGCAACATTGCTGCACCCTCTTACCGTATTGTATTCTTCTTCTGATAAAAACGGGCTCAATGCAGCAGTCATTTTTTCTGCATCAGATTCTTCTCTCAGCTGCATTCTTAATGCATTGATAAATGCGAGGTGTCTGTAAATTATTTTTTTCCGGATCTCCTTTGTTGCGTGATGGTGATTGTCATCTTCAAACTGAATAAAAGAAATAACCTGCTTTGCAAACGAGCGGCTGTCATTTACAATACTTCCCCAGATCTTCCGCGCTTCCCACCAGCGGTCGTAAGCCTGACTATTCGAGAAACCAAGTAAAATAGATAGTGCGGTACCCAATACAGCTGTAATTGAAACGGGTACCCCCCAATCATTGTAGTAGTTTGTAACTTTAAGCACAACAGCAAAAAAAACAATTGTTAATGAATAAGTAATATTGTTCTTAGATACTTCAAAAACATCTTTAGGAACAAATCTAAATTTAACGATCATAAAATATAATACTTAGGGTGTATTTAAGGTATAATGAATGTACTGTAATATATGTCTTCTAAAAAAAAGAAAAGCCCTTGTATGAGGCATACAAAGGCTTTTCTTTAACTGTTTATATCAGTTGAAATTATAGTCTGAATACAAGACCTGCACGTACTGCAGTAATTGCCCAGCCTACTTCACCGTATACACCAACATTGTTTGCAAAATAGTAACGGAAACCACCGAATGGACCAATTACCGGATGAGCTCCAATATTTCTGGACTTATGAGTATCGGGACCTCTGTTACCTGGATTTGGACCATTTGGATCTACCCATCCATCAGTATATTTGTGTACGTCATTGGAAATAGAGAAACCAACCAATGCACCCGCATATAAATCAAATTTACGATCTAAGCCGATCAATCTATTAAAGTGATATTCACCTCTTGCTGTGAAATAACTATTAACTTGAGAATTCTTTACATCTCTTCTGTAATATCCATCATTTTGATAGTAATCGTCATAACTACTTCCACCACCATTTATTGAAAATTGACCACCAATAGTAATATCTTCCCAAAACGCCTTTTGAAGGGCTAATGAAAATGTTGGTAGCTGAAAGCTGCTTTCATTTTTGTAATTGTAATCTGAACTATAGCTGTATTCATTTCCGACAAAACCAACACCAAAATCAAAAAGAACATCCCCTTTGTTTGTGGCGGCATCCTGACCGGCATTTTTTGTTCCTTGTGCAAAAGCACCTACACTAATAAATAGTGAGCACACAATAGCAACTGTAGAAAATATTTTTTTCATGTTTTTGTAAACGATTAAGATTAGTACTTAAAATAAGCTAAACGATTTGTTATATACAAATGTAAAAAGCTTTGTGAACGATTATTTATACAAATTGAACTATTTGTTACAACATTCCCATTGATAAAATAAAGCGGTTATTTTTTCTTTTTCTTTTTAGGAACATACTTTTTAGTTGTTTCTGCGTCAGCTTCCTTTAACAATGCTTTCCAGTTATCGTTCACATCCTCTGTCAGATCTAAGGTTGCATCATAGTCTTTACCTGTAATCTCAATCACATTGATTTCTTTTCCTAAAAATTCTTCTACCTCATCCAGTACAGGTTTTTCTTCCATGCTGCAAAAGGATATTGCAAAACCTTTAGAAACGCCCCTGCCCGTACGGCCTACTCTATGTACATAATTTTCAGCCACTTCAGGCATGTCATAATTTACAACATATTCTACTCCGGCAATATCAATCCCTCGTGCACTGATATCTGTTGCAATCAAAACATGTACAGTTCCGTTTTTAAATGCGTCCATAGCAGCATCCCGTGCCTGCTGTTCTTTACCGCCATGCATGGTTACTGATTTTAAGCCAACACGTTCCATAGCAGCCTGTACACGGTCTGCACGAACTTGTGTACGCACAAAAACAATTACCTTGCTTTCAGGATGTTCTTTCAATAAACGCTCTAAGAAAAAACGTTTATCATCCATACCAATAAAAGCTACCGAATGGGTAATGTTTTTTGATACACGGTCTTTAGGAGCAATCTGAATGCGGATCGGATTCTTAACGAGTGAATAAGCAAGTTTTTTTATCTCTTCGTTAATGGTTGCAGAGAAAAATAATGTCTGATGTCTGGCCGGAAGAAATTTCTTCACATCCTGAATGTCTTTTATAAAACCCAGATCAAGCATGTGATCGGCTTCATCCAATACTAATATTTTAACCCTGGTGATTTTAATATGTTTCTGATAGATCAAATCAAACATCCTTCCCGGCGTGGCCACTAAAATATCAATGCCATAATCCGCTGCTGCAATCTGTGCTTCCTGCTCTACACCACCTGTGATGCATACCGTACGTAAGCGTGTATACGCTCCTATTTTTTTAAAAACCTCAGAGATCTGAACAGCAAGTTCCCGCGTAGGCGCCATTACCAGACAGGATATGTCTGTATGCTCCGATTTTTTAACGTTGATAAGTGTATTTAAAACAGGAATAACAAATGCAGCGGTTTTACCCGTACCTGTCTGTGCAATCGCCAATACATCTTCTCCTGCCAGAATAGGCGGGATAGATTTAAACTGTATATCTGTCGGGCGATTGAAACCAGCTTCTGCTAAACTTTTCTTAATGCCCGGTGCAAGGTCGTAACTTTCAAATTTCATTAAAACAAAGGTAAGAAAAATCCATCAGATATATTGATCATCGAACCCGCATACAGCTATCTATCAGTCAAGCCTTTCCTGTTTTTAAAAATCCCCCCTAACCTCGGTCTGTGGCACACAGACCGAACGATGTTCTGTGCGTCACAAACCATGAATAAGGGAACAGTGTAGGAATTTTAATCGAACAGACCATTGATCCTGAATCCTTTTCTCATTCAACATACATAAACTGGATTCACTCAGCTTTTTTTTGTTACTTGAATGCTCGTCTCGTTTCATTCTATGCAGTCATCCCTTTTCCGTACAAAAAATCCAAACGAACTTCATACAGAAGTCTCTGCATTAAAAAGAACACTTACCTTTAAAGACTTAACAGCGCTGGGCATTGCAGCGGTAATTGGTGCGGGCATTTTTGGTACCATCGGACAAGCTGCGTATGACGGCGGACCAGGCATTATATTCCTTTTTATTATTACTTCTCTTGGCTGTTTATTTTCCGCTTTCTGTTATGCGGAATTTGCCGCCTCTACGCCTATTTCCGGAAGTGCTTACACCTATGCATACATTAGCTTCGGAGAACTCATTGCCTGGATCATTGGCTGGGATCTTTTCATGGAATATGCCGTTGGTAATATGGCCGTTGCCATTTCCTGGTCAGATTATTTTACCGCTTTTCTGAAAGGGGTTAACATCGAATTCCCGTTGTGGTTAAGCATGGATTATTTTACAGCCGTGCATCAAAAATCGGCGGCGGCACAACAGGCATATGTACACGCTCCCCGCATATTTGACTTTCCGGTGATTGTTGATTTGCCTGCTATTTTAATCACTGTTCTTATCACCATACTGGTCTATATCGGTATTCAGGAATCAAAACGTACCAATAATGTTTTGGTCGTATTTAAGATCATTGTACTTCTTCTATTTATAATCGTAGGTTTTACTACAGTGAATACAGCAAACTGGTCGCCGTTTATACCCAATGGCTGGTCAGGAATCTTCAAAGGCACAGCAGCGGTATTCTTCGCCTACATTGGCTTTGATGCGTTATCAACCACTACAGAAGAATGTGTGAATCCGAAACGGGATTTACCTCGTGCCATTTTTTCTTCCTTACTGATCTCTACCCTCATCTACATTGCCATCGCGTTAGTAATTACCGGCATGGTTTCGTATCACGATTTGAATGTCGGTGACCCGCTTGCATACGCGCTTGAAAAAACAGGCTTACACAAATTTGCCGGACTGCTTTCATTCAGTGCCATTGTATCCATGACCGGTGTATTGCTTGTGTTTCAGATCGGACAACCACGTATCTGGATGAACATGAGCCGCGATGGATTGTTACCTAAAGCACTTTCCAGGATTCATCCCAGATACCAAACGCCTTCTGTAGCTACGGTATTAACAGGTGGCAGCATTATTCTGCCGTTATTATTCCTTGACCTGAAAGAAGTAGTTGACTTAACAAGCATTGGTACCCTGTTTGCCTTTTTAATTGTATGTGCGGGTATCTGGCTGAAAAAAGAAAAGATAAAAACAGAATCCTTTACCGTACCTTTTATAGGCGGCCGGTATTTATTACCTGTCACCATGCTTCCTGTTTTATATTTGTACCTGCATACCGTATCAACAGAAAATGTTTTTTCGTTTACGCAGATTCCGCTCTATTCCTGTATTCTGGCCATGATCGCAACAATCTTTTACGGGAGTGTTAGAAATCTTTCCCTGCTCCCGGGTATTGGTGTATGTCTGAATTTACTTCTGCTCTCAACCATGCATCATCAGAACTGGATCCGGTTTGTAGCATGGCTGGCCATAGGATTAATTGTGTATATGACGTATGGAAGGAAGCATTCTGTTTTGGCAGGTCCTAGCACCAAAGGCTGAAGGCTTAAAGCTTAAGCAAAGTTTGCGTTCAGCATTTAGCCTTAGGCTCTCCGCTTTTAGCATAAGGCCTATTTTTCTTCTGCCATTATGTCATATTTAGCATATTTTTATTATATTTACGTCTATTAAAGCTATAGGAAAAAAATCTCTCCTATTTTATTGCCTTTCAAATACATGAAACAAGTTGTTCAAGACTTAGATGTACTTCCGGCTGCTCCAACCGCAGCCGAAAAAGCTGCCTGCGATTTGCCCCGCATCACCGAGGAACGTAATACAGGCAAGCAGCGTAAATTATATATTGAAAGTTATGGTTGCCAGATGAATTTCTCTGACAGCGAAATTGTAATGTCTATTCTTACCGAAGAAGGTTTTGATACCACATCCACACCAAACAACGCAGACGTTATTCTATTAAACACTTGTTCCATACGTGATAATGCAGAACAAAAAGTGCGTCATCGCCTGGTACATTTTAAGGGCTTAAAAAGAAACAAACCATCCATGATTGTTGGCGTGCTCGGCTGTATGGCCGAACGCTTGAAAGCACAATTACTGGAAGAAGAAAAAATTGTAGACATGGTTGTAGGGCCCGATGCCTACAGAGACCTGCCAAATCTGATAAACGAAGTTGACAGCGGACATAAAGCGGTAAACGTATTTCTTTCCCGTGAAGAAACCTATGCAGATATTAATCCGCTTCGCTTAAGCGGTGATGGTGTGTCTGCGTTTGTCTCAATCATGCGGGGCTGCGACAATATGTGTTCGTTCTGTGTAGTGCCCTACACACGAGGCAGAGAACGCAGCCGTGACGCACATTCCATCCTGAATGAAGTACGGGAGCTGGTAGCAAACGGATACAAAGAAGTTACCCTGCTGGGTCAGAATGTTGACTCGTATAAATGGTCTGCAGAAGGTACCGATGAGCGCGTAAATTTTGCTCAGCTGCTGGAACGCGTTGCCCTGGTTGATCCAGACCTTCGCGTACGATTTTCTACTTCACACCCGAAAGATATTACCGATGAAGTATTGTACACCATGAAAAAGTACGATAACATCTGTAACTCTATTCACCTGCCTGCACAAAGCGGTAATACGCGTATTCTGGAACTGATGAACCGCACCTATACACGCGAATGGTACATGGAACGGATCACAAAAATACGGCAGATCCTGGGTGATGACTGCGGCATATCGTCGGATACCATCGCTGGTTTTTGTTCTGAAACAGAAGAAGAACATCAGGATACCTTATCATTGATGGAGTTTGCGCGCTTTGATTTCGGTTACCAGTTTGTTTACAGCGAACGGCCGGGTACACCTGCTGCCAAGAAGCTTGCAGACGATGTGCCGGAAGATGTAAAACAGCGCAGGTTGTCTGAAATCATAACGGTACAGAGACAATTATCGCTGGAACATAATCAGGCACAGATCGGCACAATCCAGAAAATACTGATCGAAGGTGTTTCTAAAAAATCAGAGCATGATTTGAAAGGGAGAAACAGCCGTAACATGATGGCTATCTTCCCGAAGAAAAACTACAGCAAAGGCCAGTATGTAGATGTACTGATCACCGGCTGTTCAGGCGGAACGTTATTCGGAGAAATCGTGGAGACAGTGTAGAGTGTAAAATGTATTTGTGCACCTTTACACTCTACACTTCTCTTAAAAAATATAAAAACATTAACGTAAAACTTTTACAATGACTCTAAATCAGGAAATACAAAGCGTAAAACAACGGTTTGGCATTATAGGCAACGCTCCTGCTTTGAATCATGCCATACAAATCGCGATTCAGGTTGCGCCTACCGATATGACCGTATTGATTACCGGTGAAAGCGGAAGTGGAAAAGAATCATTTTCTAAAATTATCCATCAGTTAAGTACGCGTAAACATGGCCAGTTTATTGCGATCAACTGCGGCGGCATACCGGAAGGAACAATAGATTCGGAGTTATTCGGCCACGAAAAAGGTTCTTTTACCGGTGCACAGGAAGCACGCAAAGGCTACTTTGAAGTTACCAATGGCGGAACTATTTTTCTGGATGAGATCGGCGACATGCCGCTTGGCACGCAGGCGCGCCTGCTTCGTATTCTTGAGAACGGTGAATTTATCCGTGTAGGTTCTTCAAAAGTACAAAAAACAGATGTACGTGTTGTAACGGCAACAAATGTCAACCTCTACGAAGCTGTTCAGAAAGGGAAGTTCAGAGAAGATTTATACTACCGTTTAAATACGGTGCCTATATATGTGCCGCCGCTTAGAGAACGCGGTACTGACATTGAATTGATTTTCCGGAAATTCGCTTCCGATTTTTCTGAAAAATATAAAACACCTCCCGTGCGTTTAACAGAAGAAGCAAAAGGCCTTCTGATTAAATACCGTTTTCCGGGCAATATCCGTCAGCTGCGCAATTTAGCCGAGCAGATGTCTGTACTTGAAACAGAGCGTGAAATTACAGCAGAACAATTAAAAAAATATTTACCAACAGAAAGTTCGCTGCCTGCTTTAAGCGGTAACGGCAAAAAAGGCGATGATTTTTCTGAACGCGATATTCTGTATAAAATCCTTTTTGATATGAAAAAGGATATGAATGACCTGAAGAAACTTGTCTATGATTCCCTTCAGAATGAATCCTATGGAAGTCAAATAATTAAGCAACATAGTGATTTATTTCATAGCTTAGGTCCGGCAGAAGAATCCATTCCGGCACAGCCGTCTTTTGTGATCCATAAAAACGGCCGTGATATTGATGACGACATTGAAGTAGTTGAAGATATTGATCACAGCACTGACGAATCAGTAACGGAATCGCTTTCATTGGATGAAAAAGAAAAAGAAATGATTTTAAAGGCATTGAAAAAAAATCATAATAAACGTAAATATGCCGCACGTGATTTAGGTATTTCTGAACGGACGTTATACAGAAAACTTAAATTGTACCAAATTGACGAAACAGAGAATAATGGATAACAATACCAGTAAACGTTCAGCCTTTCTTCTTGTACTGCTTGCATTCCTTTTATTCAGCGGATGTGGTGTAAGTTATAACTTTACAGGAGGCAGTGTTGATCCAAATGTTAAAACAATTTCAATTCAGCCGTTTTTCAACCAGTCGGGTAATGGACCGCCGTCCATGAGCCTTCAGTTGACAGAAAAATTCAAATCGTTTTATCAGGACAATACAAAGCTGATTGTTGTAAAAGAAAATGGCGACTGGCAATTGGAAGGTTTAATCACGAAATACTTTATTCAGCCTATTTCTCCTCAAGCCAACCAGACAGCGGCACAATCCAGGTTAACCATTACCATCAATGCCTCGTTTAAAGATGAAAAGAATAACAGAGAGTTTAAAAAAGACTTCTCTTTTTATGCTGATTATCCGTCAACGCAAACACTGTCGCAAATTGAAACAGAAAAAGTAAATACTATATTAGACCAATTGGTATTTATGGTATTCAGTGAAACTACATCAAACTGGTAATTTGAATAAACAACGATACATAGCGCTATTAAAAGATCCTTCCGCTTTAACCAAAGCAGATATCCCGGATATAGAGGAACTGATTGAACAGTTTCCCTATTGCCAGAATGCGCATATACTTTTAGCCAAGGTACAGACAGAACTTGGCAGCATGCATGCCAACAAGCTTTCCCGCAAAGCAGCACTTTATACCTCTGACCGGAATAAATTAAAACGTTTATTATCACCATTAAAAGAAGATACTAAACATACAGCCGGTGTTGTTATTGAAAAAAACGGCACTTCCCTGTTGATAGAACAACCAGAAGTACGGGTGCCTGCGGAGATCATGGCAGACAAAACCGTAGAAACACCTGCAGATAGTATTACCGTTGATGCAACGCCAAGCATAAGCGTTGTTGAAAGCATTCCCGAACCTCCTGTTACTAGAACTGTTGACACACCTGTTACTTTTCAAGTTAAAGAACAGGCAGACAAACATGCGAATGATTTTCTAACTGAATTAGAAGAAAATTTAAAAGCCTTACGGGAAGCTAAGGCACGGGCGGCTGGAAAATTAAATATCCTTCCACGGGAAGAAAAACAAACCATTATTCCGGAAAATATTCTTCCTCCGAAAAATGTTGTTTTTACGCCTCCGTCAGATCACGTTTCTGCTCCCGATAAACAAGTCCGCATAGACATTCCTTCAGAAGATGAAATAAAAAAAAAGGACATTGAGGTAGAGCATACAGCAGAAACTGAAACCAATTTCTTTGAAACGATTGATGCTCTTTCAAAGTCTGCAGACATAACGCCTTCACCACAGCCGCTTCCGGCTGTTGAAGAACAGATCAAAAAACCCAAAAAACCATTTACCTCTTTAATCGAAGCCGAAGTTCAGAAAAGAGATACCGTAGAACGTAACGATGTGTTAGATCTGATCTTAAGTTTTGATGACCGGGTAAAAGATTATTTCGACATAAACACATATACACGCGACAAAACAACTGAAGATACTATACCGGAAGAACATACACAGCTTACCGGTACAGATGCAGCAACAGACAATACGTTTGATTTTCCGTTTACCAATAATGACTGGAAATTAGAAGAAAGCAGACTGGAAGAACAAGGACAGGCAACGGATGAGTTATTACTCAATTACCTGGAATACCTACGCGAGCAAAAAAACAAAAAACAGAAACCTGATAAAAAGAGGGAAAAATCAATCATTTCCCGTTTTATTCAAAAAGACCCGATCATTTCACCTTTATCGTATAAACCTCCGGCTCAGGATGAAGACGATGATGCAGGCGAAACTCCTATAAATCAACCGAAACCGAATTTTGTTTCCGATACATTTGCAAAATTACTGGAGAAACAAGGGAAAATAGAAAAAGCAATTGATGTTTACGAAGAATTGATTTTGAAAAATCCCGAAAAAAATTCTTACTTTGCAACTCGAATTCAAGAATTAAAAAAGAAACTTTAACATACAATGATTATTACATTATCTATTTTGTTGATTCTATGTGCCGTTTTATTGGTGATAGTGGTATTAGCTCAAAACTCTAAAGGCGGTGTTGCAGATGGCTTCAGCAGTTCAACACAAGTAATCGGAGCTAAAAGAACGGGGGACTTTTTAAGTAATCTTTCAATTGGTTTAGCTATTACAATTTTAGTAATCTGTCTTGCTTTCAACTACGTTGCAAAACCTACTGTTGATGACGCAGACGATACAGATGTTGAAAATACAGAAGGTACTACTGCACCTGAATCTGGTGAAGAAGTTGAAACAGCACCGGCTCCGGCTGATACTGTTCCTGCTCAGTAATCATAAACATTTCTAAAAAAGAAAGCCTTCTGTTAAACGGGAGGCTTTCTTTTTTTATGCAAGCTGTTGTAAGCATTACACTGTTTTAGTAGATAAGTAACGCACCAATGCCAGCTGAGCTACCGGCATTACCGTTTCTTTTTCGGGATACCTTATTTGTGTTTGAATTAAATATGTTGCAGGATTCGGTAATTCCGGATATTTTTTGATCAGACCCAATTTCATAGAATTAACCGTATTGCTTACAGATTCTTTAAAGGAATCAATCTTTTTAGTATGAATCCCTCTGAATTTTTCATTGGCATGATGAAAAATGGTAATATCATATTGATATACGTGCATTTCTTTATCCGGTGGCTGATTCAGCAGAATATAACCGGCATCGGTATACAATGGCTCCAGGCCGATGGGTTCAATTTTTAAGCTTTGTTCCACATCTTCATAAATCGCTCTTCCTTCCCGCAGGCCATTTTCAAAAGCAGGAATGGCAAACGATAAAATATCTTCGATCTCCTGCATAAGCTTGTCATCTGCAATAAGTTCCCGGTATAAAAACTCCGCTTTATCGTTATCGGCAGCAGTGATTTCTTTCGGAAAACTTTGTTTCAGGTTTTGTTTGTTATTTTTAATGGAGATCAGGGTTTGATAATGCCCATACAACTCCGAAAGCGGCGGGTATAATTTTCGGTCATTAAAATCATTGCGAACCGAGTTTAAATACCCTAAAAGCTGGTATTTTTTGTATTCAAAGTCGATTAAACCTTTGGTAAGCCAATCCGGATCAAGTTGCTTCATAACGCATGCGGGTTTGGTATATACTACTTAACGTTTAATACTGCCATTTTGTTAGTTATTATTTCAACAAAATGCCTAGGATATAACAATATAGCCAAATAGTGTCAGTTTTTACACTTATTTTTATGTCATAATTTCTGTCTTCTGCTTTGGCACGATAGTAGACAGAGAGGCAGTAGGAAATTTTAAAACTTTTAAGTTCAAAAATAGATTATGAGTAACGTAAACATCAAACCACTAGCAGACAGAGTTCTGATTGAGCCGGCAGTTGCAGAATCAAAAACAGCATCTGGCATTATTATCCCTGATACAGCAAAAGAAAAACCACTTAAAGGTATTGTAGTAGCAGTCGGATCTGGTAAAAAGGATGAACCTATGACAGTAAAAGTTGGAGATTCAGTACTTTATGGTAAATATTCCAGTACTGAAATATCTGTAGATGGAAAAGATTACTTAATCATGAAAGAATCTGAAATCTACGCTATTCTTTAATTCCTGAAGAATAAAAAACATTCCTAACAACCGTACTAAAAACGTAAAACTAAAAATGGCAAAGCAAATTTTATTTGACAGAGACGCCCGCGAAAAATTGAAAAAAGGTGTTGATGCATTGGCAGATGCAGTAAAAGTAACCCTTGGCCCTAAAGGAAGAAATGTAATTTTAGATAAAAAATTCGGTTCACCTGCTATCACAAAAGATGGGGTTTCTGTAGCAAAAGACATTGAGTTGAAAGATGCTATCGAAAATATGGGCGCACAATTAGTTAAAGAAGTTGCATCAAAAACCGCTGATCAGGCTGGTGACGGTACAACGACTGCGACTGTTTTAACGCAGGCAATTTTCAATGCAGGTTTAAAAAACGTTGCAGCCGGCGCTAACCCAATGGATCTTAAGAGAGGTATTGATAAAGCAGTTTCTGCGATCATTGCAGATCTTAAAGTTCAGTCTAAAAAAATCTCTAATTCAAACGAGATCGCACAGGTTGCTACAATCTCTGCCAACAACGACCACGAAATCGGTAAAATGATTGCACATGCAATGGATAAAGTTGGTAAAGATGGTGTTATTACTGTTGAAGAAGCTAAAGGTACTGAAACAGAAGTAAAAACTGTTGAAGGTATGCAATTTGACCGTGGATACTTATCGCCTTACTTCGTTACGAATACAGATAAAATGGAAGTTGAGTTAGATCGTCCATATATTCTGATCTACGATAAAAAAGTTTCTTCTATGAAGGAATTACTTCCGATTCTTGAACAAGTTGTTCAGTCCGGAAGACCGTTGTTAATCATTGCGGAAGATGTTGACGGTGAAGCATTAGCTACACTTGTTGTAAACAAAATCCGTGGTGCACTGAAAATCGCGGCTGTTAAAGCTCCGGGCTTCGGTGACAGAAGAAAAGCTATGTTGGAAGACATCGCAATTTTAACAGGCGGTACAGTTATTTCTGAAGAAAGCGGATACAAATTAGAAAACGCTACACTTGAATATTTAGGTACAGCTGAAAAGATCAATATTGATAAAGACAACACAACGGTTGTTAATGGTTCAGGTTTAAAAGATAATATCGTTGCACGTGTTAACCAGATCAAATCTCAGATGGAAAATACTACGTCTGATTACGATCGCGAAAAACTTCAGGAGCGTTTAGCTAAATTATCCGGTGGCGTTGCTATCATGTATATTGGTGCAGCTACAGAAGTTGAAATGAAAGAGAAAAAAGACCGTGTGGATGATGCATTGCATGCTACACGTGCTGCTGTTGAAGAAGGTATCGTACCAGGTGGTGGCGTTGCGTTGATCAGAGCAGGTGCTGCTTTAGATAACGTTGCATTCCACAATGAAGATGAAAAAACAGGCATTCAGATCATCCGTACGGCAATTGAATCTCCTTTACGTGCTATCGTGTACAATGCAGGCCTTGAAGGTTCTGTAATTGTTCAGAAAGTGAAAGAAGGCACAGGCGATTACGGATACAATGCCCGTGAAGACAGATACGAAGCAATGATTGCTGCAGGTATTATTGACCCTACTAAAGTAACTCGTTTGGCGTTAGAAAATGCTGCTTCTGTGGCATCTCTTCTATTAACTACGGAATGTGTAGTGGCTGACGAACCGGAAGAAAAATCTGCTATGCCTCCAATGGGCGGCGGCGGAATGGGTGGCATGATGTAATTCATGTAATAAAATCGATTCTTTTTACAAAACTCCCCTGTAATTCAGGGGAGTTTTGTTGTTTATATGTCAATAGGATTCGTAAATTGGAACCGAAATGGTATTTATCCTCATTATTAAAATGTTACGAATACGTTTCAAAACCCTGAAGCCACTAACTAACCTATGGTGCATCCAGTAACTGTTCTAAATTGGGCGTATGAGCACTACCTGTATTACCTGTGCTTATCAATAGCTGATACAGACTGTGTCATTTCTGAAGCCGACACAACACGTATCAAAAAAGAATTATTCCCAAGCGTTGATTCCAACCGATTACAATCTTTACAGCGTGAAGTATACAACGAATACCTTGTGCACTCCGAAGAAGAACGGATGGAATTTATCTCTGTAAACGCGGCACGCTTCCTACGTACTCCTGTTATCCGTACACGTGTCATCAATCATCTTGAACATCTTTCAGGTAAAGAAGATGAAAACAACCCGGCCTGGATCATGTTCCGTTACATACGGAAAGTAATCAATACCCTGAAATAATAATACGCAGCATATTTTCATAAAGCTATGTATTTATGAAACGCCTGCCGATGTATTTGTGCCATTCACAAAATGCTGTACCATAATTAACTATCCAGTCCTTTACCCATTTAATAATGAATTCCTTTATTTTACCCGATCATATCAAGGGATTGATTTTTGATATTGACGGTACCCTGGCTGATACCATGCCTGCGCATTACAGAGCAAGCCTGCGTGTAGCCAGGCAATTTGGTTTTGAATTTCCATTAGAGTTCTTTATAAAAATGGCAGGCATCCCTACAACAGATGTCTTTAAAGAGTTATTAAACCTGCAACATAAATCACACATTTCTACAGAAGAAGTGTCTGCCTTAAAGGAAAAATATTATCTGGAAGAAATTCCTACGATTCAACCCATCTCGTATACGATGGACATCGTTAAAAAATATGCGGGCGTACTTCCAATGTCTATGGGAACGGGCGGAACGCTGGAGATAGCACTTCCCAATATTAAGCAGATAAAGGCTGATACATACATCGATATTTTAGTAAGTGCCGAAGATGTAAAAAAACACAAACCTTTTCCGGATACGTTTTTAGAATGCGCGAGACGCATGAACATTGCCCCGGGAAATTGCCTCGTCTTTGAAGATGCACTACAAGGATTTAAAGCGGCACAAGCCGGAGGGATGGATTATATTGATGTTACCAAATTCCATACTTCTGTTTACACGTATGATATTATTTGAACTCCTAAAAAAACCTTTTTTTCAGGTATTATTTTTTATACTGCTGACAATCGTTTGTGTGTTTATTATCCGGCCTAAAAATACCGATAAAACCTGGACGCTGGCCGGCATTATTTTCATCGGTTTTATGCTTGTAAACGCCGTAATGATTTGCTATGCTGTTACTGGCTGGGCTTATTTTTTTTACTCTCTTCTTTTTGCTATACTTTACTTATGCAGCATATCGATTATACTTCCTGCGCTGATTAAACTATTGAAAATTGAAGGAACAGATGAAAGCGCAATGGTTTTTATTTTCATTATGTATCATCCCGTATGCTTATTATTGATGCTGTTTTTAAAGTGGGCTTATCTTACTATTACATAACAGTCCATTTTATCGGCTCTCCTTCTTCCCTTTCCCCATGGTTACTTTGGGCGCATCATACGTACCGGTTACGTGAAATGGAATTTTCATTTTATCAATCGGAATCAATTCTATTTTTATTAAATAATTCAGATTGCCGCCGGTAATATCATTTGAACCTTCAATATCTGTATTCAGCCCGTTCACCTTTAATGAAAAAGGTTTGATGAATAATTTATTATCATGAATTTCTGAATCCATGGATACATTTTTCACATCCGGATTTTTTATATCCTGCTTTTTAGCAGATCGGCTGATCTCATCAAACATTTTCATGCCATTGATTTTTGCATCGGCCACCGTAACATTTCCGCCCCCTGTAAGTGTCTCGAGCTTTATGGTTCCTTTATGTGTCAGCTCTGCTGAAAGTTTGTAGTTGACCGATACTTTGCCATAGGTATCTCCTGCTGCAGGCGCCAGTTTACGCACCAATGCAATTTCAGTATAGGCTTTATTAATATCCAGTTCCCGGATATCAAGATGCACATCAAAAAACGGACGGTTGCTATCTACCGTATTATAATCACCATCGACGGAAAAATAACCATTAGAGGAATTAAATCCTGTTTCATTCAATGTTAATATTCCATTTCTGATCGCAATCTTCCCTTTCAATTTTGTAATATGCAAATCCTGATAAAAAAGATGCTCAATCTGCGCATCAAAAATAAAGTTTATATTTTTAGGTACCTCCCAGATCTCAGGCTCCGTATAGGGTACAGGAGTTGGTTCTGGTATCGTTGTTATACTTTTTCGTTTACGGGAATATGTTTTATCAATCCAGGGTGTTAAATCAAGCGTATCGCTTTTAAGATTAATATCACCCGTAATCATATCATTGTTAGAGGTAATGAAATACATGTAATTGGTTAAATCACCAGTCATGGAGAATTTTGTCCTGCCAACCCGACCGGTGCATTTGGTCATTACAATTTTATCCGGCGCCAGTTTTAAATATGCTTCATTTACATGCAACGACATCCGAAAAGACGGTGAACGGTATTTAAACTGCTTAAGTAAAATATTTCCGGCACAGGTAATTTTAGAGAAGTTTTTATTTTCTATATCTACAATAGATCCTTTACTTTCAATATCGGTATCAACCATACCCAATAAGGTAACCCCTTCTATCGGAAATACTTTTGTGATTTTTTCCAGATCCAGTATGCCTTTTATGCTAAAATCATAATTCATTTTAACAAAGTCTTCAATATACCCTTTCATTGAAAACGGATTTCCTTCCATTAAAAAATTCAGCTGATCAAAATCAACACGTGTATTTTCAGCCTTTCCGGTAGTATTTACAGCACGTGCCGTGAAGTTTATATTTTCTATGGGTTCTGAATACCCCTTTGTCTGCAGGTAGCCATTAGTAAGGCTTACCAAAGCATTGACAGAAGGAAATAAATCATTTTTAGTATCATACACCCCATTAATGATAACATCTGTTTTAAAAAGCCCTTTGATAATATTGGTATTAGCGGGATATAATTTTTCTATATCTGCTAAATCCATGGAAGCGCTGAGGTTGGATTTAATGTAGCAGGAATTTAATCCTTTTACTGAAATAGTACCTGTAATAACATTTTCACCTAAATAAACTTCCAGTGATTTTAAATTAAAATCTGTATGCTCCGGATTTCCATCTGTATTATTGCCGTTCAAAAAAAGATCTATATCATGAAAAGTTGCCTGTGCACTGTCGTACTTTAAGGTACCCTCACGTAACGTGAGATTCAGATCAAATGCTGGTATACTGGTAACTTCAAAATCATCGCCATGTTTTCTTTTCTTATACATGCCTTTTGCCTGCAGGTCAAAATTAAGTTTACCTTTAATATCACAATGCCGGATTGGAAATATGTTTTCAATGGTTTCGAATTCAAGTTCGGCAAGGATATCGGCGTCAATGTATACATCAGTAAACCCCTGCATTTTATACCGTCCCTTTACCGGATGCCCGCCAACATCCATATTAAAATTTTTGAGATTAATAATGGTGCTATCTATAATACCGCTCGTATTCTCTATTTCGAGATTGCACTGTATATCTTTTATTTTTGATGGAAAATCCTGCACCTGCAATACGGCATCAGCAATTTTCAGATCTACATGAAAAGCCGGAATAACTGCGCTTGTGTCATAATAATCACCTTTAATTTTTCCGGTACAGGTTAATAAACCTTCGGTATGAATGTTTTTCAATTCTTTCTTATAGGTACCCGGTATAAGCGATAAGATATCACTGAAAGAAGCTTGCTTAGAAGCAAAGGTCATATCAACGTGATATCCTTTAGGTAAAAAACGCACACTGCCGTCCATGCCGAAACGAAACGTGTTCAACTCAATAGCGTTCTCCTGAATAAAACAGGTATTTGAATGCAGATCAAACACCAGATTCATGTGTAAGGATAATTGTTTATCATGCATGTAGTTGATATCATTATCCGTTACAGAAATATGTTTAACCGCCGTAGTAGTTAAATAATTGATTTTATTTTTTTCGATATCAATTTTTCCGGTATGTGCTATATCATATACTTCTATCCACTGTCTTGTACTTTCATTCAGGTAACGGATCGTACCTTCTTTAATTTCAAATCTATCAAGCGAAATGCCGGCATATTCCATGGTGTCTGCATTTATTGTATCTTTTTTTATAATCGCATAATTGGCGCTTCCGTCGTGCTTTACCAGCATATGAATGATTGGTTTATTCAACACAACCGCATCTATTTCAATCTTATTTTTGAGGATGAGTTTAAACCAGTTCAATTGTAAATCAATCCGGTCAATGTGTGCCAGCGTGTCTTTTTGAAACGTATGAATGCCGATTACATCAACCTTATTCATGGCCAATGTTAAATTTGGAAAATGAAAAAAGAAGGAATAATTAATTTTTTCGAAGCTTACAATGCCATTAATATTTTCATCGATATTTTTTTCAATCTCCGTTTTGATTTCGTCTTTGTAAAGCTGTACAATAATAAACGGACTGATTAACAGTACTGCAAGTATACAGCCTGTAATCAAAACCCATTTTTGTATATTTTTATTCCACTTCATTTTAAAGTAAAATGTAATTGAATACATCTAACATATTCCCGACAAGATACTCAATGCAATACTATATTCTATTTCTTTTGACGCATAAATAATTCACATTCGACTTTTATAATTTATTTTTAAAAGGATCTCCTACCGGTTAAACTGTTGTTTGATATTCTGCTTAAAATGATCCGGAGTTATTCACAACTATTTATTTCAAAAAACGAAGGATTTATTCTTTTATAACGTCTAATAAAGTAAACATATTTAAAACCGTTAACTCTATTACTCTTATGAAAAAAATCGTTTTCTCAATCGTTTTCTTCTCAAGTTTATGCCTTGTATCTTTTGCACAGCAAAACCATAACGGCAACCAGGGACAACATAATGGCCAGCAAGGTGGTAAAGCTGCTCATGGCGGCGGGCAGGGTCAAAAACAAACGTCAGCTCAAAAAGCAGCCAGGCTGACTCAATATATGACAAGCTCGTTAAATTTAAGTGCCGAACAGCAAAGCAAAGTAGCTGCGCTGAATACATCCAAGGCACAGCAGGTCGACAGTATCCGTTCAAAATACAAAGGTAATATGGAAGCTGCAAAACCTGAATTAAAAACAGCCCGCGATACCTATAACGCCAGCCTGAATACAATTTTAACAGCCGACCAGAAAAAAAAATGGGACGAAATTAAAAAGCAAAAAAAAGAGGAATTTCAAAAAAACAGAGCTGCCGGAACAAAACCGGCCGAAGGCGAAATTACTCCGGAAGACTTAGACTAATAAAAAAATCCTGCCGTTAACGGCAGGATTTTTTTACGGGATATACTCTTCTACTTTCGGAGTATCTTTTTCATTCAGTTCCTCTACCCGGTGTTTCAATTCTTTGAAATCATACAGATCACGGTCAAACAAATGAGAGGGGCTGATATTTTTTAATGCGTTATAAATAACCTCTTTTCTATTGGGGTACTGAAGCTCCCAATCGGCAAGCATTTTTTTAGTAATCTTGCGCTGCATATTTTCCTGCGAGCCACATAGATTGCACGGTATGATCGGAAATTTTTTATAGATGGAATATTCGGCTATTTCATTTTCTTTACAATATACCAGCGGACGGATTACAACATGTTTACCATCATCGGTGCGGTACTTTGCCGGCATAGCTTCCATTTTCCCGCTAAAGAATAAGTTCAGGAAAAACGTCTCCAGTACATCTTCCCGGTGGTGACCCAGAGCAATCTTGGTAACACCCAGCTCTTCAGCAGTAGCATACAAACTTCCTCTGCGCAGGCGTGAACACAGGCTGCACATCGTTTTTCCGGCAGGTGTTTTATCAATTACAATGCTGTATGTATCCTTTTCAACAATTTTAAAATTAACGCCTAAATGCGTCAGGTATTCTGGCAGGATATGTTCGGGATAATCCGGCTGTTTCTGATCTAAATTAACCGCAATGATTTCAAAATTTTTCCGTACGGTTTGAGCATGTATAAACATGTCCAGCATGGTATAACTATCTTTACCGCCAGATAAACATACCATGATCTTATCTCCCGGTTCGATCAGATCAAACTCTTCCACTGCTTCCCAAAAACTTTTTCGCAAGCGGTTTATATTCTTTTCTTCAGGAGTTGGTAATGGCATGATTTCAGTAGTAAATGTATGCCTCAAAGGTACGAAGAAAACCAGTAATGCGAAATGCCTTTACACACTGAATGTATTAAAAGCAACTGATTTTCATACCTTATCAGCTTGTTATTGTAAGTATTTAACAGGAACTTTAACGGCTGAATCACCTACGCTCCCATACACTTTTATGAATATTAATGAATTTCTCATAAAGCGGTTTCATATCTCAAAAGATAAAGCCAGTAACATGGTGCTTGAAAATCAGGTATTCATTAACGGCGTAAAAGCGCTTCAACGGAACGATGTATTAAAAAGTGACCACATTGTAGTGAATGGCGAAGTATTGCAGGAGGGCCGGAATTTTACGTATTACGCATATTATAAACCGCGCGGTATTGAGTGTACGCTGAATGCAGCCATTGAAAACAATCTGTTGCACACACTTCCCTTCGGAGAGCATGTGTACCCGGTCGGCAGGCTGGATAAAGAATCTGAAGGTTTGCTGCTGCTCACCAACGATGGTAAGCTCTATAAAGACATTGCGTTTTCTGATAATTTTAAGGAAAAAGAATACCTGGTTGAAGTTGATAAACCATTGACCGATGAAGCTGTTGAGCAACTATCTTCAGGCATTGTTATTATGGGCCAGAAAACACGTCCGGCACGTGTAAGCATGGTTACAGAACACTCGTTCCGCATTATTCTTACACAGGGCCTTAACAGGCAGATCCGAAGAATGTGTTACAAACTCCGGTATGAAGTAACAATGCTCAAACGTATACGCATCACCTCAATTGAATTGGGCGATCTTAAACCGGGAGCATATAGAGTCCTTACCCGTGCAGAGATCTTTGATTAAACATACTGGCATGTATATAAAACGAACGTTCTGGATCTTGCTATGGACATTGCCATTGCTGTTTTGCACCTGGCTGATGATCCGGATCACCTTTCCTTATTTTAGTTTTGATACGATATTTCTTTTCTGCTCACCAAGCAGCGCGTATTGCATAAGCCAATCTGGCGGTTAGCTTTTTACACGCACATCAGTTCCAGCCTGCTTGTTTTGTTTCTGGGAATTTTTCAATTCATTCCTATCTTTTTAAAAAAATTTCCGCAACTGCACCGGACAATGGGAAAAGCCTATGTATTACTGATCCTGTGTGTGAGCGCTCCCAGCGGGTTTGTTATGTCCCTGTACGCCAATGGTGGTTTATGGACAAAAATTTCCTTCAGTTTGATTTCTGTGCTGTGGTTTATGTTTACTTTACAGGCCTACCGTAAAATAAAAAACAGAAATATTCAGGCACATACTGATTTTATGATCCGGAGCTATGCATTAACCCTATCTGCGATAACCCTGCGTACCTACGTAGTAATTCTTCCTCATTTCTTTATTCTGCATTCAAGAGAAATGTATACGCTGATTTCCTGGTTAAGCTGGGTACCTAATCTATTGCTTGCCGAACTATTGATCCGAAAAAGAATCTTTCATCCGTATTGATTATTGCACGGCTGGCTCTTCAACGATCTGTCCGTCCGCTGTAATTGAATAGCTTTTTTTAGAGAGCTGCTCTACTTTCGTAATCTCGTTATCAAAATTATTTTTTTCGTACGGATTTTTCCATGTCCGTTTATATTCCGTAATCTCAAAGTGGTCTTTGTTATATGAAACCGTCTGCAGCATTTCACCAGCCTGACATGCCAGCACTTTATCGGATAAAATATCTCCATTTGAATCATAAATAACCAAACGGTGATAGATTGCTCTCATATCAATCGGACAGGCCGTTACAGACGTATCAACAGCATAGACCAATGCCTTTATTGATTCATGCGGATGGAAAGAATGGTTGATATTGTATTGCAGCCATTTATTCGGTTCATCTCTTTTTTCTTTCAGATAATAAACTGCCATGCCGGCCAGATCAATACCTTCCTCATAAATGTCTGTATAATTTATTCCATTAAAATCATCGTAGCGGAATTGATTAACATTCTTCTGATTGATTTGAAACACCGAAGATGTATCTGTTACAGATGCTAACAGTGCATTTAAGTTTAGCTGACTTTTTTTATATGCTTCTATTTCTTCATCTGTCCAGAACTGCACCATGAGATTTTTATAAACAGCACTTGCAGTATCGTATTCAAAACGTTTATCTGCAATCAACTGCGCACGTATTTTTTGTTTATCCATATTTTCTCCGGCAAGAGATAATATGTAATAATCAATGGTATTGGTAGCCAGAATATTGACAATAATATAATCTGAAATCAGATTTTCGTCGGGCTTGGCAAATACATATCCACTCACCCATTTCCCATTTTCTTCATAATATGCTTCGTTTACCAATACATTGTACGCGCTGCAGGCTTCGGAATAATCCTTATCGGCAGACAGCAGATTTATAAGTTCTATATACGATTCATACGTAGGTTCTAATGTTATGGAACGTTGTAAAAAATAAATGGCCTTCTTCAGGTCTTTATCTTTTATCGCTGCGGATTTTTCTTTGTAGGATGCTGCAATATCATGGTGTTCGCTGCCGTATTTCAGCATATATTTTTTAACATCATTTCGCTGGTAAATCTCACTTGCATGCATTGCCGGCACTTCAACAATTACCTGTTCTGTTTTTCCGGAGCAGGCACCCATAAGAATGCTTGTAACAATGCTATATAAAAAAACTTTCATGTTATTGTGGTGTATTTTTAGATTGATCTTTTGTAATGACAGTATCCATGTAGTTGGCAGGTATTTCAGATGCCTGAATGGTGCCGTCTTCGTTGATGGTGTAGGTAAGCTTTGCTAATGATTCAAATTTATCTACTTCATTGTCATCAAAGGAAACCTTATCAATAGGTTGTTTCCAGATGCGTTTAAAATCTTCTACATACACCTTATTGTCTTTTATTTTTACTGTTTTCACTTTTTCTGCAGAACACTGGCAGGCAATAAGTTTCCTGTCAATAATAATACCCATTGGGTCATACGTTACAAGCGACGTAAACGAAGGCATCAATGCATCATGATCTCCCCAGAAAGAAACCGATGTATATATAAGTGCTGTATAGGCAGGCGTTTCCTGAACAAGCGCATTATAGAAAAAATCATTGGATACTTCGCGTCCAAATTCTGTATTCTGCATTTCCGGTACAAAAACAGCAAAATCATACGAAATGGATTCTTTGTTTTCATATTGAGTAAGATCGGTTAAGGCGGCTTCAAATTCAACCGGACGTGGATACGCTTGTTTAAATAACTCAAACAAACCATTCCGATCTTCTTTGTACTTGAAGGATTCCAATTCACGCAATAAGGTTTTATATGACATGGTTGAAAGAATCGAGTTGATACGTGTATCTTTTGCAAGCGTTAGTGTATCGTAGAAACCGTTGATAAAGGATTTGCGTAAATAGGAAATAACCATATACTCATCTTCGTCTGATTTTTTCAGTGTACCGATCATGTTTTGAGCACACGCCATTTTATAATAAACCGAAGCGATGGGTTTAATATCCAGTTCTTCCGCAACGCGGTATGCCTTGATCGATTCATCCAGAGAAGCTTCAGTGTTCAGTTCCATCAACGCATTGCCCAGCTCGTAATAGGTTTTGGCATCGGGAAATGTTAGGATGGATTGTTTAAACAACGGTACAGCAGCGGCAGCATTGTGTTTGTTTTTATATTCATCTACACCTTTCAGGAAGGATTCTCTGCTTCTGGCTTTAATGGAATCTACATTCAATTCCTGTGCATCAAAAATCACATCTTTAACCAGATTGTATTCATACATATCTTTCTGTGTGAGTTTATTTAATTTAACTTTCAGCACATATTCCTTTTGCGGACCGGAACAGGAATGTAGCATCCACAACGAAATGAAAGCGACCAGAAACTGCGTAAATTTATTTACCATAGTATTTCAGATAAAAATTGTGCTTCAAATTAGTAAAATAATATGATAATGATGCGTTACTTCTGAATTGAAAAAACAGCGTGGATAAAAAATGCAGCCAGCGGATCAGCTCATCTTCAAAACCCGATTCAAACTTTTTAATTCTCCGTCTGAATATACGTTGACAACATATACATCAGCTGCAAGTGCATTTATATTTAAACCTGAGCAGAACCGGTCTGCTGCTGCTGAAGTTCCGGCTGGCTTTCTGAATCCAGAATCAGAACATCAAAAACAGGAAGCATGTATGCAATCATCTCATCATCTCATAAATCTGCAGCACAAACTGTCCTTCATCCAGCACCTCTTTTAAATGAACCCATTCACTTTCTGTAAACGTAAGGTTGATGGATTCATGGGGAGTGCGGACAATAATGCGTTCCACATTATCGGGAAAGGGCAGCGAATTGTTTTCAAATGCAGAACGGTTCATAATTTCACGAAATGCATCAAACTCCGGCAAGGTATAATTAATGACAAAATTGTTGTGCCATAAAAAAATCGTTTTGCATTCCACACATTGACTTAAGTGTGTTGTCGGTGTGGATTTTAATAAAACAGGATTACACATAGTTGGTAAAAAGGTTATCGATTCATGAATTCTACCTGTCTGCTGAGTGACATTTATGCCTGACTCCGGACTTCTTCAATGTATATTCAAAATCCGAAGTGCAGGACTTAATGTTTATATATAAACCTCCAGGGAGTTGGAGGATACCTATATTCGCTAAGAAATCCCCGGACGTTCACGCATGTTTATTTTATTGCTTCGTACCGGAATGTATAATATCCGCTATCCCCTTTTCCATCTTTGTAATATCTTTGGATTTCCAGTTTTACATATTTACCGGAAGCCAGTTTAACAACAATCGTTTTTTGTGGTAAAGGTGTTATTGAATGCGAAAGCATATCATATTCATACCAGCTGTTACCGCTGCCTTTCTCCAGTACATTTAAATAGCCTGTCTTGGGAGCCACCAACACCTGATCATAAGATTGGTTCAGAACCTGAATGGTTACACCTGTATTATTTTCAATACTCGTTCTGTTGAATGAAAGGGTCCAGGCTTTATCAGCCGAAGTTGCTGCATTGGTTTCCAGATTATAATAAGCAATTGCAGACGATGCATTCAGATTTTTAACAGTGTGTGTTTGTATGGCCAAAACAAAAAATGTATTCATTCCTGTCCACATGAATACTAACAGGTAACAGGCAAGTCTTGTTCTTTTCATTATGCGTTACATTTGATTATTATTTAGAATATTTCTAAACAACAATCAAATGTACCCGATTACAGGGAGCTTTGAAATACTTAAAAAGAGGTAATTTTTGAAAAAAGACCAGAAAAGAGAAAACTGATTACCAGCTTATTGAGATACTTCCAGAATGGATTGCAGTTCTTCTACTTTTGATTTACTCACCAGTGCCTGAAGATAATCGCCGCTTTGCAATACAGTACCTCCGGAGGGAACAAAGTAGGTATCCCCTCTTTTAACGGTGATGATTAAACACCCTTGTAATGCTTTTATAGAAACGATTGATTGATTGTTAAAAGTAGCATTATCCGGTACGATCATATTAATACGCACACGGTCTACTTCATCCAGGTGGTTAAATTCGGTAGGTGAAGTGATAAATGGTTTATGCGTATCCTTTAAGTGTAACAGATCAAGCACAAACGGGATTGTCCAGCCCTGTAACAAAGCCGAAGTTATGACAATGAAAAACACTACGTTGAAAATCCATTGTGCTTCTGCAACCCCTGCCAATAAAGGAAAGGTAGCAAGGATAATCGGTACTGCACCCCGTAGTCCAACCCATGAAATGAATAGCATTTCCTTAAAGCTAAACTTAAACGGAATGAGTGAAATAAATACACCCAACGGACGTGCCAGAATAATCAGGAACAGGGAAATAGAAAGTTCGGTTTTGAATGCAGTGAGTATATGACTCGGGAACACTAACAAACCAAGCGTTAAGAACATAACGATCTGCGCTACCCAGGCCATCCCGTCGAAGAAACGGAAAACGTTTTTCTTATGTACGATGTTGTGGTTTCCTACTACCATGCCGGCTACATATACCGCAAGGAAACCACTTCCATGAATAAGATTTGTTGAAGCGTATACAAAGAAAGCAGATGCAAAAACAAATACCTGATACAAACCTTCAATAGGTATTTTTAACCTGTTTATAATAAATACAATCCCTTTACCCAACAGCAGACCCATGCCAAGGCCAATGCCCATTTCCATAAGAAACTGAAGCGCCAGCTGTCCGAAAGAAATGTCCGGCATCTGAATAATTTCGATCATGGTGATGGTTAAAAAAACGGCCATCGGATCATTGCTTCCGGATTCCAGTTCAAGCAAAGGTGTAATATTACCTTTAATTTTTATGTTGCGTGCGCCAATGATAGAGAACACCGCTGCAGCATCTGTTGAAGCAACAATAGAACCCAATAACAAACTCACAAGTAACGATACATCGAATACATAATGTGCAAAAATTGCAACAGAACCTGCTGTAACAACAACACCAAGTGTTGCTAAACTTATCGCCGGAAACAATACCGGTTTTACAATATGCCAATGCGTAGACAGGCCGCCTGAAAACAATATAAATACCAGAGAGGTGATGCCTATGGATTGCGCCAGCCTGGTATCATCAAATGCCATTCCTCCTGCTCCTTCAGAGCCTGCCAGCATACCAATGCCTAAAAACAAGAGCAGTACCGGTACTCCTAAATTATTGCTGATACGTGCAATAAAAATACTTATTAAAATAAGCGTTGAAAAACCTAATAATAATTCTTCCAGATTCAAAATATAAAATTTATAAGGGTTCGAAACAGTCTGAGAATTCTAAAAAACGACTGACGTTTTATCTTAATAAAGATACAGTATTTTTACATCACTTCATTTCAAACATTCAGAAAACACCATAAGTTATTTTTTTAATTATATGTGTATAGATTTACAGAAGTCTGTACACATATAATTAAAAAAAATATTTACACCAGCAACTAAGGGAGTTTTGATTTGAATAAATTAATGAGCGCCTGATTGCCCGTTGAAGGATCAACAGGAGTACCGTAGCCTTTATAAATACCGAAGGAATCTTCATGATAGGCATGGTATGTAAAATGGGCATCCCGTTCTTTAAGGATATCAATCATATCACCCGTCCACTGCAAGCCGCCTAGATTATTTTCATAACCAAACTGAATCACTCCGAACTCCCCTAAAAATAAGGGCTTGTTTTTGATGTGTGTCCATTTATAATATTGATCTACCTGTGCCGCTAAATATTCTTTTCCCAATGAATATACATTGTCTCCATCAGCAATCTGTTCAAAATCCAGGCGGAACATGGCAGCAGAACCAGCTGTCACATCTTCTCCTTTTACCCAGCCGCTGATGGTGTAGGAATAACCTTGTTTGGGAATAAACTGATAGGCAGTACTGCTTATATTGGCATCGCCGGTTGTCCCCTGCATGTATAGCGAGTTTGAATTTGAATGCCCTGTAGCAGCGTCAGCGCCTGCAGTACCAGATCCGTTTTCACTCCATGAATACCAGCCGTCAAATGTATTCAGATCTATTTCAAATACATTACGTACAAAATTATCCGATGCATCATACTCCTTCACTACAATATCATCTACCCATATCTTACCTGTATTGGCACGGTTTACAACTGTTGGTTTGCCCAGTTTTATTTTTTCATCCTGTATTTTATACTTAGGTGATTCAGCATATTCCATCCAATCGTAGGTACCTGTTGGTATGCGGGCATTTGCAAAAGATGCGGTGTAAAAAAAAGAATTGCCTTTAACAAAAACCCTGTTGGCATCCGGATAGGTTTGTCCGATCGGAAATGTGTTGCCTCCTCCGATCCAGCTTGCCCCCTGATGAGTGAATTCCATCGGCAAATAAAAATGAAATTCATATGCAAGATTGTTGTCATTCAGGTCAAAAAAATTCATATCCGAATTATTTGACCAGTTATCATCTATCGCATTCACCCGCTCCACAATAATCATGCTGTTGGTGTTTACCGTACGGATGGTATCAATAATTGACTGTGAAAAGTTTTTCCATTGATCAATGGATGTTGTTACTACGGGCTCATTCAGCAGATCAAGTCCGGCAATGGTTGGTTCATTTGCATACCGTTTGGCAATATTAAACCACAACGCCTTTAACCGGTTCTGGTTTTCGGGATTGTTCCATAACGCATCACCATCTCCGTTAGATTGAAAGCCGCCTTGGGGCACATGCATATTGAGAATTAAATAAATGTCATGTTTTTTTGCCCAGGCAATATTCTGATCGATCCAGTCCCACGCTGCAGATTTATATACATACGGAGTAGCATCATCTTCAAAAATCTGATAATTCAGGTAAAAACGTATGGCATTCATACCCATATCGCGCACGCGCTTATAATCTTCTTCTGAATGATGCGTTGTCGGAATGGTAGGTGCATTAGACCATACTTCATTTCCAAATGCTACGCCTCTCAAGTATACTTTTTTACCGCTGCCATCAATAATATCAATTCCACTGGCATGTAATTGCCTGCTATCAATGGATGTGGATTCATCGTCATGTTTTTTACGGCAGGCAATCGCGATTGAACATGCGGCAATTAAAATAAAGATTGTTCTGATAGTCATATTTTTTACTATATAGAGGCATAGTAAAGTATGAAAATTATAGAACTATTACAAGATTATGTACTATTATTAATAGAATTAAATCAATTTGACAGATTTAAAACCTGGCCATAGTCTTCTTTTTTGAAGGGCAGATCATGCGTTACGCAGATACAGATAAATGGCTCAACAGCCTGCATTTCATGCAAAATAGAAAAAAACCGGGTACGGTTTTTAGCATCCAAATATTGCGTAGGTTCATCCAGCAGCAATACGGGAGGAGCAGCTAAAAAAGATTGTACCAGCCAGCAAAGCTGCAGCTCTCCACCAGAAAGTTCTTTTGCATTCCTGTTTAATAAATGGGTAATGCCAAATCGCTCGGCCATACCTTTAACAGCCAGCCATTGGTGTGGTGTATATGCTTCATACCATTTTTTCTGTCTGAAAAATGCCATGATCAATAATTCTTTTACTTCAACGGGAAAGGCTAAGGTATTATGCTGGGGAAGAAAGTGTACGTTTCTGTGCCATTCCGGCAAAGGCATTTCTTCAAAATGACGGGCATTAAAAAATATATCTCCTGCTGAAACAGGCAGGTAACGCGCAATTGCTTTTAACAAGGTAGATTTACCTGAGCCGTTATCTCCGGTAATAAAGATAACATCTCCGGATACAGCTTTCAGGTTAACAGAATGGACAATTTGTTTTCCGTTAAGCGTTATGGATACTTTAGAGAGTTCCAGGTTTGTGTTCAATGGATAGAAAATAAAAAACCGGGTTTGCACCCGGTTTCTGATTAATATTCGTCCTCATTAAAGAAGAAATCATCTTTAGACGGATAATCCGGCCAGATCTCTTCAATACTTTCATAAGGTTGACCATCGTCTTCCAGTTCTTGCAAGTTTTCAATCACTTCAAGAGGTGTACCAGAACGCACAGAAAAGTCAATCAACTCATCTTTTGTTGCTGGCCATGGGGCATCTTCCAGGTAGGAAGCTAATTCTAGTGTCCAATACATATTTCTATTTCCTCAGTTTTGAACTTCCGTGCAAAAATAAAATATTAATCAGTATTACAAACTTTTTTTTTGAAATGTGGATAAGAAAGTAGTTTCCAATTGACAGATACCAGTTGTTAGATTATGATATTTTAATAAGATAAAAGAGCTGAAATCAGTATTCAGTACAGAGTACTTAGTACTAAGGCGACTATAATTTTGCGGTCTTTCTTATTTTAACCATTGCAAACTTCACCTTTTTCACTTTGCGTCCTTTGAGGTTACTTTTTCAAACTAAAAAAACTGATTTTATATAAAGTAACGTATTACTTATACCCTATTCTTTTATTTCCTTGTAATTAGCTACTTAGTATTCTGTACTTTCCTCGTCTGGAAACCGGCACCTAGAAACTAGAAACTTTTTTCCGATATTTGAACTTAGAATTAAACAGTACTATGAGCGAACAAATTATATTTTCTATGGCTGGTGTGAGTAAGATCATACCACCCAAACGTCAGATTATTAAAAACATTTATTTGTCTTTTTTCTATGGAGCCAAAATTGGTGTCTTAGGTTTAAACGGTTCGGGTAAGTCTACCCTGCTTAAAATCATTGCAGGTATTGATAAAGAATTTATCGGTGACGTGGCTTTCAGCCCGGGTTATACGGTTGGTATGCTGGAGCAGGAACCAAAACTTGACCCGACTAAAACGGTTAAAGAAATCGTTGAAGAAGGTGTTCAGGAAGTAGTTGATCTGTTAAAGAAATTCGAAGATATCAATCTGAAATTCGGTGAAGAAATGACCGACGATCAGATGACAAAACTGATTGAAGAGCAAGGACGCATACAGGAATTACTGGATCAGCACAATGCATGGGAACTGGATACAAAGCTGGAACGCGCTATGGACGCCCTTCGCTGTCCGCCCGGTGATGCAAAGATTGAACACTTATCCGGCGGTGAAAAAAGACGTGTTGCTTTATGCCGCTTATTGCTTCAGGAGCCGGATGTATTATTACTTGATGAACCTACCAACCACCTGGATGCGGAGTCTGTTGACTGGCTGGAACAACACTTACAGCAATATGCAGGTACGGTGATTGCCGTAACCCACGATAGATATTTCCTGGATAACGTTGCAGGCTGGATCCTGGAACTTGACCGTGGTGAAGGTATTCCATGGAAAGGAAATTATTCTTCCTGGCTGGATCAGAAACAAACCCGTTTATCTCAGGAAGAAAAAACAGAATCAAAACGTCAGAAGACGTTACAGCGTGAGCTTGAATGGGTACGTATGTCTCCGAAGGCACGTCAGGCCAAGTCTAAGGCTCGTATCAGCGCCTATGATAAATTATTAGGCGAAGAAACAAAGGAAAAAGAAGAAAGGCTGGAAATGTTTATTCCCGCAGGCAGGCGTTTGGGCAGCAAAGTAATTGAAGTACAAAACGTATCCAAAGCCTTTGGCGATAAATTACTGTTCGATGATCTGAGCTTTAATCTGCCGCAAGGTGGCATTGTTGGTATTATCGGGCCCAATGGTGCAGGTAAAACAACGTTGTTCAAATTGATTACCGGACAGGCGCAGCCGGACTCTGGTTCTTTTGCTGTTGGGGAGACTGTAGACATTGGGTATTACGATCAGGAACACTCAGGTCTGGATCCTGAAAAATCTGTATTTGAAACGATCTCCGGCGGAACAGAACATCTGATGCTTGGTAACAAGCAGGTGAACTCCCGTGCGTATGTAAGCCGTTTCAACTTTGGCGGATCAGATCAGGAAAAAAAGATTGGTGTATTGTCGGGTGGTGAACGGAACCGTGTACACCTTGCCATGACATTAAAAACCGGTGCGAACCTGTTACTGCTCGATGAGCCTACCAATGATCTCGATGTAAACACACTGCGTGCGCTGGAAGAAGCACTGGAGAACTTTGGCGGATGTGCGGTGATTATTTCCCACGACCGCTGGTTCCTGGATCGTGTGGCAACACACATACTTGCTTTCGAAGGCGATTCTCAGGTATATTGGTTTGAAGGAAACTATTCCGATTACGAAGAAAATAAGAAAAAACGTTTGGGTGATGTTGGCCCGCAACGTATCCGGTATAAAAAACTGGTTAAATAATTGAAATAAAGTCACGCTAAATGCGTGACTTTATTTTTTTAACATCTTGCTCTTTATTAACGTATAAAACAATTATATTTAAACAGGCGACCGTTAACTTCGGTGCTGCCTGTCAGACAATAGAGTTGATTACTTAATTCATTTAATATGAAATATTCTTTTTACGCAATTTTACTTTTTATTTCTCTATCAATGACCTCTTGCTTTGAAATCATTGAAGATATTACGGTTCACAAAAACGGAAGCGGCACATACAAGTTCATTGTGAATTTAAGCCAGAGTAAAAATCAGATAGATAAGATCCGCACACAGGACAGCATCCTGCATTTTAAAGTACCAACAACCGCGATGGCAGACAGTAAGATCACCGAAGTGAAAATCAAACTTCAAACGATCAACGGAATAAGCAATGTTGTCATAAAACAGGATCATTCAAATTACATCTATAACCTGAGCTGTGACTTTAAAAATGTAGCAGCATTAAACAATGCCATCTATAGTATCTGGAAAACATACGACAAAAACGCACCTGCTGACCTGAGCCTGTATTCTTACGAAAACGGTGTATTCAAACGAGATGCAAACAGTTCAGCAGTAGATCATCTCACTAAAAATGCAAATACACAAGTAATTGAAATGCTGCAGAAATCAAACTATACGGTTATTTGCAGGTTTGATACAACCGTTACCAATACGAACCTAATGAACTACACACTTTCACCTAGTAAAAAGGCTGCCTTGTATAAAAATGATGTTTGGAGTACAATCGTGGTTAAAGGTAAATCCAATAATCAATTAACCATTACGCAATAATTTAATTTTATCAGTTACAATTCCTCCAATACTTATTACCATTTATGAAAAAATATTTACTGTTGGTATCAGCCTTTCTTCTTACACTTTTTTTAAGCGCACAGGATATTAAAAACTACATCCCTGAAAAAGTCAACTACATTGTAAAGATTGACGGGCAACGTATTAATAACAATGTAAATTTTGACATTATCCGGTCAAGTGAAATGTATAAAGATTTTATCTTTAAAATGCTCAACAATAAAACAGCTGAGCAGCGCGCTATTATTAAGCTGTTTGAAACACCTGATGAAACGGGCCTGAATATAAAATCTCACATGTACTTATATGAGATTCCGCAGGAAGTTAAAAAATCAGCCAAAGCGTCTTCATACGACGACGAGGATTACTACCAACCTAAGACACGTTCGATAACAGTTGTAGCTATACCTTTATTAAACAATAAAAACTTTACCAATTTCATAAAGGATGTGTATCACGATAATTCAAAAGTTAAAGTGATGAAATTTGCGAAGGGAATGAATTATATGAATGTCAATAATTCTAATCTTATCATCTGGAATGCGGAAAAAGTATTCTTCTGCAAACTTCCCTACCGCAGTTATTATGATAAAGAATATTCTAAGGCGGATATCAAAACCTTTATAAAATCCATTGCCTTCCCGATCGAACATAAAAGTATCTTATCCAATTCAAAAGTGCTGAATGCATTGGGCAAGGATTCAGATGTATCCTATATCTTCACTTCAAACGTTTGGAGTGAAATGCCTTATATGTTTAATGAAATAAACAGAGAAAAAAATGTTAAAGATACGGCAATCTTTAACCAGGACCTGTTCAAAGATAACTACAGCTTCAGCTACATCAACTTCGAAAACGGAGAAATTGTGTTTACCGGGAATCAGTTCTATGGCAAAAAATTAGCGGGTATCATTGATCCGATATTCAACCTCAAACCATCGGCTAAATTAGGAAACATCTTATACCAGACACCTGTAACAAGTTATATCAGCTATGCATTTAGCCTTACAGAGGTTCAGAAATTTGTAGATAAAACCTTTACGTATAGTATGGATACTATTCTGATTGAGTATATCCGTGATTCACAGAATAATTTATTTGAAACAGACTCCGTGATAAATAAGTACCGTGTTGAAATCGATTCCATTGATTTTCTTGTGAACGGTCCCAAACAAACAGTGGACGTATTAGATCTGGAAACCATCACTGATTCAGGAACGGTTTATACAGATGAAGAACGGGATAACTACGATTATTATTCCTATGATTCCGGTGCAGACAAAGCAAAATATGAACACGAATCTTTAAACTGGTATCAGATCGATTCATTGGAAGCAAGACAAGACAGCTTATATGTATTGATAGATGACCGCAAAGATACCCTTGCTGTTAGAACCTATCAATCGTTGGGTATTAAAGGAGACGAACTGTGGAGCATTTTTAACGGAGAGTTTCTGATTCTTTACCATGCCATGACAACGGTTGAAAAAAAATCGAAGGAGTACGAAATGGATGCCGAATATAATTATGTAGAAGTTGAAAAGACAAAGAAGGTTCCTATGCCCTTATATTCGTTTGCATTAACGATTAACAACAATGTTATGTTTAAAAAGTATCTGAATATCATGCTTCAAAAAGGATTTATTCAGAAAGAAAAAAACAGATATTTAGTCGTATTAGGAGAAATGAACCAGTATATATGGGCAAGCGATACCATGTGTATCATCACAAACGATAATAATTTCAATCCATCCAAACGTTCTGCCACTACAAAAAGCGATTATGAATTAACAAACTTCAACCGCGTTACAAACCACCAGTCGGGCGCCTATATTGAAGTAGGAAAGATATTAGCTTCTTCTGTACAGTTTGTTGAAGACAAAGAAACAGCTGAGGTTTTAGAAATTCTGGCGAAATACTTTGATGAAACAATTTATTATACAACGTTTGATGAAAACACAAATATGAATACAAAAACAGATGTTGTATTCAACGATGAAAAAATCAATAGCTTGAACAGCATTTATGCAATGTTTAATGAAATGTATGTGCATTTCACTAAAAAATAATATGCAAAAAAAATATTTTTTTTCAGGAGCGATCCTTTTACTTCTTATCTTATCGTATCTCTTTTACCGTTCGTGTAAAAGAGATACGATTGTTATAAGCCTAAACGAACGATTTGCTCTGCCCGATTCTGCATGGCTTTGCGGAACTGTTAATCTTGACCAGATTCGTAAAGAGGTTGCCTGGTCGTCGTTATTAAATGGCGATGTATTTAAACTATTTAAAACAGACACCACTACCAGCGCGCTTCTGCAGGTATTTAGAAATCCTTCTGATTATTCAATTCTTGAGCAGCATGCTATTCCGTATTTCTCTGTATGGAAAGACAGCATCCGGTATACAGGGATTATTTTTCAGGTAACCAGCATTGACCGGTTCAGCAATGAATACCCGGTTGACAGTATAACGCATTTTAATGAAAAGCGCTATAGCTTCAGAACCAGCGAAGGCATCTGGATGTATCGCAACCACAATCTGCTTTTTATTGGGAATGCAGATAATGATTCGATTTTTGCAGCGGGCATTTTAAATAAAAAAAATATACATCCGGTTGAAACAATACCGGATGGAACCATTTTGCTTACGGCAACTATCCGTACAGCATACATTCCATATGCAGACAACAATCCGCTGCTGCGCAGATCCAGTATGCAACTGTTTCTTAAAAACAATTCAAAAGCGTTACAGATAAACTGGAATTATACTGGCCCCGCGGCTGCTTTCCTAAAACAGGGGCGCTTAGCGGCAGAAAAAGATGCTACCGGTATTTTTGTTGCAGCTAATACATCGCTGGATAGTATACAGACATTTATTCAAGGCATACCCTATCTGCATTCTTTTTATCAAAAAAAATCCTATCCGCTGATTGATACACTCATTTCAACATTGAATAATAATCATCTCTCGTTGGCTTTTAATGGATGGAAAAAAATACACAGCAGTTATTATACCTCTGTTATGAATGAAGAGTTTGAAATGGTACTTCAAAAAAAAGACACAACCAGTATTGAGCCTGTATTTAAATTAACCGTAAGCCAACCGGATAAATCTGCGGCACTACGTTTTACAGCATATCTTCAAAAACAAGGTTTGATCTCTGCAATAAACACAACCGGTTTTACCGTTGTTTTAGGAAGTTTTGACAGTGAATTAAAAATTGAAAAAGATGCGTCGCTTGTACTTCACAACAAACATCAGCCTGCGGAATCAACATCCGGCAGTAAAGATTCAATAAACGGGGCTTTCGCTATGTATATTCACCCGTCATATATTTCGGGGCTTTTCGATCATAAAATAAAAAAAGAAGGATTTCCCGTGCTTGATTCAGGCCTGAAAAAGATTTCCTCCATTGAATGTATTGCGGCTAAGCATGACAGAACTCTTTCCGGATCTCTTATCGTTGAATTTACGGATGGTACACACCCCTTGCTTTCTTTTATGGAAGTATTAAAGCGTATGACTGCTAAAAAGAATAATCAACCTTAACAATATATTTTTTATCGATCACTTTAAACAAGTATTCTCCTACGGTAAAATGTTCAAAGAACAGAATGCTGTAACGATCTATTTCAAATTCAATTACCTCATTTTTCATGAATAGATTGCCTGTAATAATGTTATTCAGGAGTAACACATTTTCAAACCAAAAAGAAGAATCCAGGCATGTAGAATTTGAATCTTTAAGAAGCTCGTATATGTCGAATATTGTATCTTCAGAACTATCGTGATTTTCAGTCATAAACTCATTTGAACGATTCTATTTATTAACGGACTAATTTAATGTTTGGTTTGTAAATCAATAAATAGATTACATTAATTCATATTAAAGTTCAAATTACATAAAAAAAATTTACAAATGTTAATATTCAATGTGAACATGTTTCACTTGAAACTGATTTTAATTTTTCCATTTCTTCTAACTCTTCTTGTGAATATACTGGTTCATCGAATGCTGCCGGGTCTGGCCGGCCCGCATTTACCCAGCAGGTATACCATAAATCGCCAGTACATTTAATGGCTGCGCGCATCCGCTTCTGTACCATATCTTCAAGAGCCTTGTGATATGCGTTGCTAAAATCATATGAGTATACCCGGACTGTTTGTCCGTTTCGGTCTTCATATGAAAAAATTTTATCTGCCTTCATTTGCTGCTGTAATTTTAATTCAACAGCCAATACCTGAGCAACACATGCTCTGGATTCGGTCATTGACTCCCACACAACTTTTTTAATATCAGTAACATAATTAGCTGTACCTAAATAATAATTATAATCAGCGGAAAATAATTCCGGTAAGCGTGATTCCCACAAACCATGAATGCCCTGTTGTCCGGTAAGTTGGCCGTTATAGTTTTTAGTTGTATGCAACGGTACATGAAGATCACCTACATAATGGCCGAGGTCGGCTGATAACTTTAAAATACTTTTAGCATCCCGGTGTTTAAATGCATCGGTTAGTCTGTAGGTTAACCGGACCAGGTTCCATGGAAGTATACCATGTGCATGAAGAGAATCTTCCGGATAAATTGCCTGTGCAGTATTCCAATCCGGGCGGACAATCAAAATACTATCGGAATAATATTCGATATCCATATAGTGTTTCGGCGCTTCACCGGAAACGATGTATCTCCGTTTATCGGGATTAACCGCCTGTTCCGTTATAAAATCAATATGCCGCTTATAAAATGACATTAATGGATGCGGCAGCGTAAAAACGGCCATTTTATTTATTTCTTTGTGAGCAAAAAAGCCCCACGAAGTGCATAAAATGAGGATAAAGGTGCTTAAAATTGCCTTTATCCACCAAAAATCAAGTTTCTTCATAGCTGTGAAGTTTTCCACAATATTAGCTTCTTTTATGGAAATCACAAACCAGGTTTTGTTTTTTAATAATATACTCTTATCTTTGCCATTCGAAAATTTATTGACGAGATAATAGAATTTAGATACTAATATGGCAAATCATAAGTCAGCTTTAAAAAGAATCCGTGCGAACAGAGCGAAATATCTGAGAAACCGCTACCAAATGAAAACTACACGTACTTTCGTGAAGAGACTAAGAGCATCAACTGTAAAAGCAGATGCAAATGAGTTATATAAGAAAGTATCTGGTATGCTTGATAAATTAGCAAAAAGAAACATCATTCATAAAAACAATGCAGCGAACAAAAAATCTAAGTTGGCTAAATTTGTTAATAAATTAGCTGCTTAATTTCAGCTCATTATAAATTAAAAAAGTCCCGCTTTTCAGCGGGACTTTTTTAATTTATACCAAAAAACATCGTTGAAACGTTATTCCTCCGTATATCTCCATATATCAGGTTACATGTTCATGAAGTACCGTAAGATCAGCGGCATTATTTTCTTTGCAAGCTTCGTTTTTGCCTGTTCTTATAATAAAGGAACAACAGCTGCTCCTGAAGTAGACTGTCTACCTGTTGAAAGCGTTTCTTTTTCTGCAGACATTGTACCGATCCTGTTAACCAACTGTGCCATCCCTACCTGCCATTCCGGCAACAACCCCGAAGGTAATCTGAATCTTGAAGCATCAAAAGCATATGTTTCTTTACTCAAAAGAGGAAGTGGTTATGTGGATGTAAACGATCCGAAATCAAGTGTTTTGTACAGCTCTCTTGTTTCCGTTTCAAACCCCATGCCACCGGAAGGGCAACGCCCGTTGACTATATGTGAACTTCAGCTGATCGAATTGTGGATGAAACAGGGTGTTCAAAATAACTAGTCCGTTCTATTCTTATATTTTTTCCACTTTAATGCTGTTCGAATTTCTTAGCACATGCATCACTTGCTGTCCATCTCATTATTGATAGCCTCTCCCATTGAATAACTATTTTTTACCGCTTATCCTGAAAAAATAACCATTCACTCATTTGCACGATATAAAATTATAGCATTCAGTATTTTTAATAAACTGTTATAAAAAATGAAATCCCTGTTTGTATCCATTACCTTTTTTTGTTTTAGTATACTGAATCTTTCCGCGCAAACCATTACTTTTCCGGATGCTAATTTTCAAAACGCATTGCTTACACATTGGCCGGCTATTGATATAAACAACGACGGACTTATTCAGATAAGTGAAATAGAAAATCTAACAAGTTTATATGTTGCAGGTAAATCAATTTCAGATTTAAGCGGCCTTGAGGCATTTCCCAAATTAGTAAGTTTAAACTGCAGCAATAATAGTTTATCACACATAGATCTGTCTCACAATCCGGAGTTGAAATTTTTAGAACTCGGCTGGAATAGCATTTCGAATATTGATCTCAGCAAAAGTACGAAGCTGCAGGTCTTAGGGCTTCAGGATAATGGCTTGACCTCTATTGACGTAACCAGTAATAAAGATCTGCGGGAATTAAAAGTAGAATATAATGCATTAACGCAGCTGGATGTATCAGAAAACAGATTCATCTGGTATCTGAATTTTTCTGACAATCAAATAAGTACGATCAATTTAAATCCTATCCGTTCATTAAGTGTACTTTCTGCCGGAAATAATTTGCTTACTTCACTCAACTTAAGCTGTCACACCAATTTGTCTTACGTTACAATTGACAATAACTCATTATTAAATTCAGTATGCCTGAATAGCTCGGATTATGCAGAACGCATGTCAACTACAGACCCAAACAGTGCGTATTGGACGAAAAGTTCAAACACTGCCTGGGCAAATTGTCCTTCGCTTCCGCTTGTTACACCTATACCGGCAACAATTGTACCTATTAACCTGTGTGAAACAGGAGATATGACATTCAATGCCGTTTCAGAACAGTTTATCTCTAACCCAACCTATCGCTGGCAAAAAGCAAACTCTGCTGCAGGGCCATGGGTAAGTATTCCCGGCGCAATCAATCAATCTCTCGTGCTTACAAACCTGCAGATGAGCGATAATGGTTCGATATATAAAGTGCTGATCAGCTCAACGGATTATTGCGGAACAGGACATATGGAAGAGGCAGCCGGACAAATCATATTACATCCGGCGGTTTATCCAAAGGTTACAGCAAGTGCTTCTGTAAGCGGCGCCATATGCGATAATGCATTGCCAATCACATATACAGCAACGCCTGTAGCCGGACAAGGCTCTGCTCCTGCGTATCAATGGTACTATTATAACAATCCCGGTTTCACAGCTATAGCAGGTGCTACCGATATTCAGTATACACCTGCAGTGCTTCCGCCAGATGGCACACAATTATTTGCAGGTATGTTTACAGATGAAATGTGTGCGGTTGAATCCGGAGTTGCATCCAATATCCTTACTGTTGCTGTTGTACCAGCTCCCGAACCAGTGATAACCACAAGCGACATCGCTCTATGCAATCCTTCCGGATATGTCATACAGACAAGCCACACTGCGGCAACAGGCACACAGTTTCAATGGTACAGAAACGGTATTGCCCTTGCTGGAAGTAATGTACGGAATCTTACCATTCCTGGTGCCGGCACCTATTATATGACTGAAGATAATGGCACCTGCACTACAGCTTCCGGTACTGTAACAATTTCTACATCATCTACTACGCCAGATCCGCAGGTGAACGTCAGTTCTTCCCTTACGGGCGCAGCCTGCGACACGCTTCAAAAAATTACATATACTGCCACAGCAGTTGCCGGAACGGTTACAGCCCCAACCTATCAATGGTACAATGCTGTTACAGATACACCTATCAGCGGCGCAACCGATGCAGTATACACACCTGCAGCCAAACCTATGAATGGAGACCAGGTCTATGTACAGATACACACAAACGAAGCCTGTGTAGCAAATCCGGATGTAAAATCCATTACGTTAACTACTCAAATACTTACTACACCTGCCCCGCTTATTACATCCGGCAATACAGCATTGTGCAATCCATCCGGATATGTCATACAGACAAGCCAGACCGCAGCAACAGGTACGCAGTTTCAATGGTTTAGAAATGGCAGTGCATTAACAGGAAGTAATACACCTACGCTTACCATTGCATCTGAAGGCACATATTATCTGGTTGAAGATAATGGTACCTGTAAAATATCCTCAGGCAGTGTAACAATTTCTGCTATAGCCGCTATGCCGGATCCACAGGTAAACATAAGTTCTTCACTTACCGGTACTGCATGTGATACACTTCAAAAAATAACATATACAGCCACACCAGTTGCCGGCACGGTTACAACTCCAACCTATCAGTGGTATAATGCTGCAACAGATACCCCGATCAGTGGAGCAACCGATGCGGTATATACGCCTGCTGCGAAACCTGTAAACGGTGATAAGGTATATGTACAGATGCATTCAGCTGCAACATGTGTAGCACATCCGGATGTAACGTCTGCGACCCTAACCGCTCACATCCTTACAACGCCTGCACCTGTTATGCTGTCAAGGGACACAGCTATATGCATGCCGCAGGAATATAAACTTTCAGCTAAACTTGCTTCGGGAACTCAGATACAATGGTACAAAAACGGCACACCAATAACGGGTAGCAGCCATGCTGCTTATACGATTCATGCAGATGAATTATCGGGCGGTTCGTATCATGTATCTGAAAGCAATGGCGCCTGTACCATTCATGCAGATGCTGTAAACATTGAACTGATGCATACACCATTATTATATACAGAAAATGAGTTATATGTTTCCAAAGGAGAACGTGTTACATTAAATGTACAGGCAGAGCACGCAGCATATCATCATTGGAGTCCGGCTATTGGATTGAGTAATCCGGATCAGCTGATAACAGAACATCTTGCAACCAACTCTGTTACTTACACACTTCATGCAACAAATCAGTTAAATAAATGTCCGGTAAGTACTGAAGTAACGATACGTGTGAAAGCAGAGGTAATTATACCCAATGTAATTACAGTGAATGGCGATGGTGTAAACGATACCTGGGAAATTGAAAACATAGAAAACTTTCCGCAGGCCTCCATTGAAATATTCAACCGCTGGGGAAATATGGTCTGGAAAAGTATCGGTTACAGCAATCAATGGAACGGCAGCAGCAGAAATGGTGAGCCACTACCCGCAGGCACATATTATTATATCGTTAATCTCAACAGCAAACAACAAACGGATGCGTATACAGGCTATATTCAACTAGTAGAATAAGGATCTATCCTTTACTTATCACCGGGGTAACTAACTGGAACGATCTACGGCTTATCGCGGCCGATAAACCTTTCCTTGCCAAGTAAAAAATTAATTGCGCGTACAACATTCCGTTCAAGACTTTCTTCTGTTTTCAAATGAGACAGATACCGTACAATCTCCTGTTTTAATGAAGGGCGTAAGCCTTCAAAAACTGTTTCAGCTTCTTTATTTTTAGTAAGCGCAGTCTTGAATTTGGGATGCATTGGTATTTCCCTGGAAACTGCGTCGTACGCTATTTCAAAAATTGCAGTATCTCCTACTTCTTTACCTGCCGCTTTACGCATGGGTGTATTTAAATACAAGCGCCAGTCTCCACTGTATTTAATAAGCGTTTGCGGAAATGCATGTCCATCTATGGTTATCTGTACAGGTATCTTGCCTCTGTCTTTTCCGGCTTGTTTGTATACAGCCTTTAATACATCTTCGGGCACATGCACATATGGGTTTACACCAATGATCTTAATGACAGCAGAAAACCGATGCATTTTTTCATCGTGCTTCATATTCAAATGATTTTACCCAATATCTCTTACAGTTACCACAAATATACGAATACTTACCCTGTTCTTTTTTTTGTGCGGAATAAAATTAAACCGGTCACTTGTTCGTATATGTTTATAAAATAAAAACCTCCTGTCCCGCTAAACATTAGGCAGACAGGAGGTTTTATGCATGGTCGATTGTACTTATTTAATTTCTACGAAACCATTCAACAAATCTTCTGATTTTACTTTATACGTAGCAAATAAATTTTGAGACGTGTATGTCAGAAACTGAACAGTACCATTTGCATTTGAATAATAATAACCAAAATACGTAAACTTCACTCCCTGAATGGTTCCATTCATCTGCAGCATAAGTACTTTAACATTATTCACCGTTCTATACTCTTCTTTCACGATCGTAATATCCGGAGAAACTGCTCTCCCGTTTTCCAATGCAATTTCCTTTAATGTTTCCAATGGAATTTCAACTTTTTCAGTAATCATCATTCCATACAAATCACCATCTTTTAATTGAAATTCATATTCAGCATCTTCGTTGCTTGCGGCCTTTTTGAATGTCCATGTTTTAGAATCTATCCATACACCAATATTCAACTTTGTACTTTTGAGTAAAAATGTAGACGTTACCGGTTTAACAAACTTCTTTGGGTTTACAGCAATAACCGCTGCCTTTGTTTCGCCGTTTTTCAATTTCCACGTTCCGTCCGAATAAAGAATTACTTCTTCACCGGTTTCTGTAATGGCTGTCTTTTGTGCCTGAACAACTGAAATTGAGCATACACAAATTAAAAATAGGAATAGTTTTTTCATGAAATTATTAAATGTTTAAAGGTACTAACGGGGATATTTAAGGAATAATTATTCAACGGTTAATGTATTCTTGCTATCAATATTGGTGCGTTTATCAAAATGAAACGCTACAAATTTTGCTTCATTCTGAAAGCCACTCACTACAGCAGATACACGCCCCATTTCTAATTGGTTATCATCAAAAACTTTTGCAACAAGCGTATCCGTATAGGGTTTATTGAAAATAACGTATACCATCAATAAATTGTCTGTACCAATACTATCGCTGGTAACATACGTTTTACCAAACTCAACACCATGTTTTTTTAAATTTTCAGGCAAGGTCACTTTCACGTCAAATGCTTTCTCAACGCCCTTTGCAGCACCTTCAATAAATTCACCTGCTGTTTGTCCGGCAACATTCCCGGCTTTGTTTATACCACCTTTTATAGTATCTGTCGAGCAGGAAAAAATCCAGAGAACCGTTACCAGAACAAGTACATTTTTCATTTGTATGTTTGATTGATTAAACAAATAGATATTTTGTAAATATACGGTTATTCAAGTATAATTTTTTTCATAGAACTACTCGATTTGTCACGAATGAAGTACATAGATTTTGGTAGCTGTAAAGTTATATTTAAATTTTCTTCATTTTTTTCATATGTAGCCACTACCTTACCTGTAATATCCATAAGCTCAAACACACCATTTTTACTTGACTCAATTGTAAACGTACCGTTATTCGGGTTGGGGTAAATATTCCATCCAGTTTCTTGATTCACCGTATTAAAATCTGTAGTAATTGTGCCATAACAACTTGAAGTATCCGAACAGCCTATACCGGACGTTACAATTACAGCATACCGGCCATTCATAGCAGCTGGTGTATACGTTTGATTTGTAGCACCACTAATACGTTGCATAGTTGTACAGTCTATCCATTGATAAGAAGCACCATTCAAATTTGCTTTCAATTGTAATTGATTTTGAGACACGGATGTATTAGGTGTACTAATATTCACTTTTATGGAATTATATCCAACACATCCATCTGGATTTGTTACTGTCACGTTATAAATTCCTTCCTGTGTTCTTGAAATATTATTAATGACCGGATTCTGTGCTGATGATGTAAAATTATCCGGACCGGTCCAATTATAAGTCACGCCAGCAACAGTATTATTTAATATGGGGCTATTTCCCAAACAGGTAGTTACAGAAATATTGGTAGCACCAACATTCAACCCTAGTTTTTGAGCAAACGGAAACCCATTGCTATATACAATATATATCACACCATTTTTATTTATTGCAAGAGATGTATTAGTTGCACGAGCCTTAGTAAAACCTCTATCTCCAACATAATCCCAGGAAACACCATTAAATTTCATAACAGTTGCCTTTGATCTATTTGAGAGCTCACTAAATGTTATGTAAAGTTGTCCGTTATGATCAAATGCCATACCTGCACTTACTACTTCTCCTGCTGAAATCCATTCTGGTCCTACATTAACCCATGTAGTTCCATTAAACTTTTTTACTGCAGCTTTTCCGCCATTTGTATAATCTCTGTAAACTACATATGGCATATTATTATTATCTAATTCAATAGTTAAAAATTCTGCTACGCCCTTTGTAAATCCCATATCGCCTACAGGTTGCCAATCATTTCCATTAAATTTCAGTACAGTGGCTTTCATATCTTTTGTCCAATCCTGGTATAGAACATAAGGAGTATTATTACCATCTATTATTAATGTAATATTACTAGCATAAGATTCAGAAAATCCTGGCAGTCCAACATATACCCAATTCATTCCATTAAATTTCATTACAGTTGCTTTACTGGTATTTGCCCAATCCATAAATGCTATGTAAGGAACATTATTGCTGTCAATAGCAATTGTAGTATAATTAACGCCCCCTGAAGAAAATCCTGCTGCTTCCCCGATATTATTCCACGAAACACCGTTGAATTTCATAACGGTTGCCTTATCCTCATTTGCAACATCCTTATAAGCTACATAAAGAAATCCGCCAGTATCTATAGCTAGAGAAGGTGAAGATATTTCGCCTAATGAAAAACCCGGAGTACCTACATACTCCCAAGCCATTCCATTAAATTTCATTACAGAAGCTTTTTTACTATGTTCCAAATCTGAAAAAAATACATATGGGGTACCTGAATCATCCAATATTATTTTAGAAAGACTTCCTACAGGTCCATCTGAAAACCCAGTTCCAGTAATATTTTCCCAGGATGTTCCACCATCAAACTTCATTACAAGTGCTTTACAAGCAACCCCACAATCTTGAAAACCTGCATATAAAGTACCATTATTACTAATTGCAAGGGCCGGGTAACTGGCATAACCATACGAAAATTCTGTATTTCCTACACGTTCCCATGTAGTCCCATTAAATTTTACAACAGTAGCCATACCGAAATTTTCAGTATATAAAACAGTTGGATTCCCATTTACATCCAACACCATAGAAGTACTAATCGCAGCACCCGAAGAAATGCCTGGCTGACCTACATAAGACCAACTTCCGCTATTAAATTTCATAACCGACAATTTTGAATTATTTGCTTTATCAACATAGGATACATAAGGAACATTGTTTGCATCCAGAACTAATGATACTGAAGAAGCTATTCCATTTGAAAATCCTGGAGATCCAACATACTCCCAGCTTGTACCTGTAAACTTCATCAATGAAACAGCTGATGATTGTACCGCATCTGTAAATGCAACATATGGCAAATTATTCGCACCTATAAACAAAGATAACTCCTGAGAATATGTTGGTGAAAAGTCTGCTAAACCAACATATTCCCAATTTGTACCGGTAAACTTCATAACCGATATTTTACCGCTATCACTAGTGCCAAATATTATATAAGGCACCCCCTGCCCATCTAAAGCAATAGATAAAGAGTATACAGAATGCGGATAAAACTCCGGAGTTCCAACCGTCTCCCATGATGTCCCGTTAAATTTCTTTACTGCCGGTGAATTATTTTTTAAATAATCTCTATAAGCAACATAAGGAGTTTGATTTTTATCTATCGTGATCGTTGTATTAGAAACAGGACCATCAGAAAAGCCTGGCATACCAACAAATTTCCAAGATTGTCCGTCAAATTTTTTAACAGAAGCTTTAGTGCCACTATCCCAGTCCTGATAGACGATGTAAGGAATTCCATTTATATCCAATGCTATATCATTTTCCCCGGCAATATTATAACTGGGTTGATTTCCTTCTTCCGGACCCAACGGCTCCCATTTACATTGAGCATAACCAATATTGACATCTAATAAAAAAAGTATGACTAATAAATTTAATAGTGTTTTAATTATGAGTTTCATTATTTCTGTTGAATAAAATGTTATATATATTTAAATCATGACCAATAAAATATAATCTAAGATGTTCAATTAACCAGCAGTCAAATCAATTCTTAAATTATAAATCATAATAATACAATTATATTTTATTAAATCACAACGATACTTTCACCGACAGAAAAAAAACTACTTGAATACGAAAGAAATCGAGAATCAGGTTTTCATTCATTTTGTTTAAAGTCAAAAGCTTAACATTCACCTCGAGTTCACCAAATCTGCCTGCTATCTTTAGTAAAAGAATAATAGCCTTGAACTGTTATTGTTAAGTTGGGAGGTATCCGCTAAAGTTAATTTTTTCCAAATTTACACCCCGGCCACAATCTTCTTCAACTGATTTACATGTCTTACCGTGTGCACTGTCATAAATTGAATCCACTCTGTACGGGTAAGTTTGCCCGCATTGGGAAGTTCAAAATCGAGACAGGTTCGTGTGAGATCCTCTCCTGTATGTATAAAATCCTTGATGCCGTTTATCCGTTTATTCAGTCCGCTCAAAAGTATTGTTTTATCAAACGGGCCCGTGCCGGGCACGATAAATTCAGGCGATTGCATTTTAACATCAACATTCAGAAACAGCTCTCTTATGGGTCCGATCTTCTCTTCTACCGGCCGTGCCGTTGCTTCTGTTTTACCGTTTAATATCGCCGCAATACCATACGATTTATATAAGTGATCGCCTAATTGGCCGGGTGTCCAGCTGCCTTCAAATGGTACTGCATTTAATTGATTTTCGGACAAAGGGGTGAGCAGATGCATAAGCTCATCAGTTGTATGTGTAAGCTGTGCTAAAAGTTCCTGATGTGTCATGATATATGTGGTTGAATAGTTATTTATAAAAATAATACTTCTTACTACAATACCAACGGGCAATCATGCCATTATGCAGGGGCATTTAAGACAGTATTTGCTGTTTCAACTAATAACTTCTTTCCATCTATCCGAGATAGAAATTATTTGGATCAATAAAATGTACAAGTATTTATGCACACTAAAATATTTTTATCTTATGTAAAGATATAATTCAATTTAATGTAAATATCTTTATACAATCGTATTTTTAAAAACCAAATGTATATGAAAAATCTATTTCTAATCTTTTCACTTTTATTCACACATGTATTCCTGCAGGCTCAAGAGGTTTCAATTCCGGATGCAAATTTTAAAGCTGCATTAATTGATCTTGGAATTGATGCAAACAATGACACAAAAATTCAGGTCAGCGAAGCCGAAGCTGTACACTATCTGAATGTATCTCATAAAAGTATTGAAGACCTTACTGGTATTGAATATTTTATCAATTTGGATACGCTGTATATATATGAAAATTTCATTCTTAGCTCTATTGATGTAAGTAAAAATGTTAAGCTGATCACGTTGGTGTTAGCTTACACGCAGATAACCGCTATTGACCTGAGCCAGAATACAAAATTAAAACATCTGGTGTGTCCGTATACACCAATTGATGCTCTTGATCTGAGCAATTGTCCGGCATTGGAATTCCTTTCTTGTCACAATACGCATTTAACATCTTTAGATTTAAGTATGAATGCAAATCTTGAACATTTAGAGTGTGGAGCAAATCAAATTGAGTCGCTTGATTTAAGTAAAAATATCCATCTGAAAGAGCTGGACTGCCGAAATACCGATATTACTTCGCTTGACCTAAGCAGCAATATGGAATTACAATTTTTATTATGTTCCGATCTTAGTATAAGCAGTCTGGATCTTACCAAAAACACCGCATTAGAATACGTAAACTGTATGAACAATGAAAACCTGGAACAGATCTGCGTCACTACACAACAGCTGTCACTTACACCCAACTGGCAGAAAGATGACGATGCCGTTTGGAGCAACAATTGTATACTGACAACAGATGTGAATGATCAGCAATCAACCGCTGCCGCAAAAGTAGTGTATAAAGTATATACAATCACGGGTGCGGAAATAAGTGAATCAAATGCACAGGAAGGCATTTATATTTATTTGTATACAGACGGAAGCCGTGCAAAACTGGCAAAATAAAAAATCTATAGTATGATAAAACAATAACCGCTTTGGTGCACGTGCACCAAAGCGGTTATTGTTTTATTCGTGTTACAGACGAATAAATTCTATGTATGTATGTATGTATGTATGTATGTATGCGTGTGTGTACTTTTTATATTTTTTAAAGAGCTGCATCCATTGCGTCTCTACTTGTTTATTTCTTTCAGACGAAGCGTCACCGCATTCTTATGCGCATCCAACATTTCGGCGGCAGCCATGGTTTCAATCACCGGACCAATCTTCTGCAAACCTTCCTTAGTGATCTTCTGAAACGTTACTTTACGGATGAAGGAATCTAGCGATACGCCTGCATATGCTGTGGCGTATCCGTTAGTCGGTAAGGTGTGATTGGTACCCGATGCATAATCACCTGCAGATTCAGGCGTGTATGGACCGATAAACACAGAACCGGCATTTACAACCTTAGCCACCAGATTATCCAAATCTTCTACTTGTAAAATCAAGTGTTCCGGTGCATAGAGATTACTCATCGCCATAGCCTCATTCATATCTTTTACTAAAAAAGCTTTGCTGTTATCCAACGCTTTGGCAGCTAAATCTTTCCGTGATAGTTTTTCCAGCTGCGCATCAACTTCAGTTTGCACCCGATTAATCATGTCTTCACTATCACTTATCAGCACTACCTGACTGTCGGCACCGTGTTCTGCCTGCGACAATAAATCGGCTGCAACAAATGCAGCATTCGCCTGTTTGTCTGCTATAACGGCAACCTCCGACGGACCGGCCGGCATATCGATTGCAACACCATATTTTGTAACCAGTTGTTTGGCTGTTGTTACGTATTGGTTTCCCGGACCAAAAATCTTGTACACCTTTGGAACAGATGCGGTACCAAAGGCCATCGCTGCAATGCCTTGTGCGCCGCCTGCTTTAACAATGGTTTTAATACCCAGTAAATTTGCTGTATATAAAATTGCCGGATGAATTTTTCCTTCTTTATTCGGCGGCGTACACAACACCAGCTGCGAACAACCTGCGATGGTTGCGGGAACACCCAGCATTAAGATGGTTGAGAACAAAGGCGCTGTACCACCCGGAATGTACAACCCTACTTTTTCGATCGGTAAACTCTTTCTCCAGCAGTTCACACCAGGCATTGTCTCTACACTTATCTGTACTTCTTTTTGCGCGGTGTGGAATTTCTCAATATTTGTTTTAGCAACCTGAATGGCTGCTTTTAATTCTTCTGAAACCAATACCTTTGCTTCTGCAATCTCTGCATCGGTTGCTAACAAAGACTTCGGTGCAGCACCATCAAACTTCAACGCAAAATCAATCAGTGCTGCATCACCACGTTCCTGAACTTCTTTCAAAATCGCAAGAACACGCCCCTCCAGCTCCGCCGCTTCCATTACAGGGCGCTTGAGAAGGCTTGACCAATCAGATGCTGCGGGATATTTATAGACTTTCATATGAGTATAAAGTACTGTTTTTAGTATAGAGTACTAAGTACAGAGTACAGAGTACAAAATTCTTGGTATTGATTTATTATTTATTATTTATAAATAGCTTGTAAAAAAAAGAGTACTGAATATAAAGTCTTCGCATACTTTGTACTCAGTACTATGTACTATATACTTGTTCTTTATACTTTATACTCCGTACTCTGTACTTAGTACTCCGTACTACTTCACGATCTTCTCAATCGGCAGCACCAGAATGCCTTCTGCACCTGCTTCTTTCAGCTTGCTTAATATTTCCCAGAAATCACTTTCCTTTACTACTGAATGTAACGAGCTCCAGCCTTTTTCAGCTAACGGCATTACGGTTGGGCTTTTTACACCTGGTAACAATGCCGTAACTGTTTGAATCGCATGATCCGGAACGTTAAGCATAATATATTTTGTTTTCTCTGCATTCTTAACTGCAGAAATACGGAACATCAATTCATCCAGAATAGCTTTCTTTTCTGCGCTCAACTGCGGACAAGCCGCTAAGATCGCTTCAGAACGGAACACTACTTCAGTTTCTTTTAACCCATTGCTTATTAATGTACTTCCTGAGCTTACGATATCACAGATGGCATCGGCAAGACCAATACCCGGTGCAATTTCTACCGAACCGCTGATTTCATGAATGCTTGCCTTTATGTTATTTTCAAATAAATAATCCGATAAAATATTCGGGTACGACGTGGCAATGCGCATACCGTTCAGGCTTTCTTTACCTGTAAATTCCATTGCTTTAGGAACACCAATAGATAAACGGCATTTAGAAAAACCTAACTGACGAACCGTATCCATCTTCTTCCGTGTCTCAACCGCCACATTCTCGCCTACAATACCAATATCTGCTACGCCGTCGGCCACATAACCCGGAATATCATCGTCTCTTAAAAATAAAACCTCTAAAGGAAAATTATATGCAACTGATTTCAAGGTGCCACCACCACTGCTGAATTCGATACCACATTCTTTAATTAATTTGATTGATTCTTCACTCAATCTTCCCGACTTCTGGATTGCCAGACGTAAAACAGTTGACATAGTTTTTGATTATCTTTGAAATACCGACAAATATGGCACAATTCTATTTATTTATAAAGTAAAAAAGCAGTAAATCCCTTGCCTCTTATTTCATCTACATACAAACGTCCGGCTTTCTTAGCCAATAAACATCTGGAAACCATTTATCCGGCATTATTCAGACCTGATGCTCAGCTAGTAACACAAACAGAACGCCTGGAATTGCCAGATGGTGATTTTCTGGACCTGGATTGGTACCGACAAGGATCATCTAAATTAATGATCGTTTCCCACGGTCTGGAAGGCAGCTCAAAAAGCACCTATGCCCGCTGGATGGCCAAACGCCTGATTGCGGAAGGATATGATGTGCTGATCTGGAATTTCCGTGGGTGCAGCGACACACCTAACCGTTTATTGCGCTTTTACCATAGCGGAGACTCACAGGATCTGAGAACAATGCTGGAACTGGCTGTTTTTCCAGCTGATTATCAAGATCTGATCCTGATTGGTTTTAGCATGGGCGGAAATATTACATTGAAATATCTGGGGGAACAGGAAAATATTCTGGATGCACGTTTGCGCTGTGCCGTAACGTTCTCTGTACCCTGCGATCTGGCTTCGGGTGCAGCGCATCTTGCAAAATGGGAAAGCATGGTATACATGAACCGTTTTATGCGTTCATTGAAAAAGAAAGTAAGGGAAAAAGCGACCCGTTACCCTGCACTCGATCCGAAACCTCTGGAGGGGATACGTACCTTTGATGCATTCGATGAAATGTATACGGCACCGTTACATGGTTTTAAAAACGCACAGGATTACTGGCACGTAAACAGCAGCTTATTTTACATTCAACAGATAAAGTTACCCACCATTTTAATTACAGCGCAAAATGATCCTTTTTTAACGCAGGCGTGTTATCCTGTCGAAGAAGCCCGTAAAATGCAGGATTTCTTTCTGGAAATATCAAAACATGGCGGTCATTGCGGCTTTTCTCAATTTAATAATACAGGGTTTTATTGGTCAGAAGACAGATGCGTTGAATTTATTCAACAATATCTCTAACTTGCAGCTATATGTGTGGTCGTTTTTCAATAGCAAAAAGTAAAGAAGAAATCGCAAAGCGTTTCAATGTTGGTGCACCGGCTAATTTTAAGCCCAGGTATAACGTTGCCCCTTTGCAGCAATTGCCCGTTATCACGAGCAAAAAACCAAATGAGATCAGTTTCATGCGTTGGGGCCTGGTGCCAAGCTGGTCGCTTGATGCATCAACCGCTGCAAACATGATTAATGCACGCGGTGAAACCATAACATCAAAAATTCCTTTCAAACATTGTGTAAAAGATCAGCGCTGCCTGATACCGGCAGATGGTTTTTATGAATGGAAAAAAGAAGGCAAAGCAAAAATACCGTTCCGTTTTACCTTAAGCAACGAAGATCTATTCTGCTTTGCAGGCTTATGGGATTCGTGGGAAAACCAGGAAACAGGTGATATTTTAAATACCGTAACAATCATTACAACGGAAGCCAATAAACTGGTAAGCGATGTACATGAGCGCATGCCGGTGATCCTGCGTAAAGATCTGGAACGTTTATGGATCTCTGAAAGCATTACAGACAGCCAGATCAGCAGTCTGCTTAAACCATATGAAGCACAATCGATGGCTTCATACAAGGCACATAAATCGGTGAACGCGGCATCAAACGATACACCCGAGTGTATTCAGCCTGCACCTAAGATCTATCCGGGAGAATCCTTCTCTCTATTCGACTAATCCATCATGGCGGATATACAATTACCTCAGGCCTTCATTACTCAGATGGAGACACTTCTGGGTAATGACTATACAGCATTTGAATCAGCATTACTGCGTCCTTCCAGACGCAGTATACGTCTGCATCCGCATAAATGGCCGCAGCCGATGGGCTTAACCCAGGTTCCCTGGTATAAAAATGGTTATTGGTTAGACGAAGAGGCTACCGTAACCTACGATCCCCTGTTTCATGCCGGCACCTATTATGTACAGGAAGCAAGTTCGATGTTTCTTGCACAACTGCTTGAAGCCTGTATCAAAGACAAGGAAGAACTAACCGTGCTGGATCTGTGCGCTGCGCCGGGCGGCAAGTCTACGTTGATCTGCGATGTACTGGATGAAAAACATTTGCTGATAAGCAACGAAGTAATTAAAACACGGGTAAATATTCTGGATGAAAATTTACTGAAGTGGGGGTACAATAATGTGATCGTTACACATAACGACCCGGCAGACTTTGACCGTTTAGGTACCTTCTTTGATATTATTGTTGTAGATGCGCCGTGTTCGGGCGAAGGGATGTTCCGGAAAGATCCTGCCGCTATCAACGAATGGGATACAGCTCATGTAGACCTGTGCTGCAGCAGACAAAGGCGCATTTTAAGTGATATCTGGCAGGTGTTAAAACCGGGAGGTATTATTATTTATTCTACCTGCACATTTAATCGCAAAGAGAATGAAGAGAACATGCGCTGGATGCAGGAACAGTATCAGGCGGAAGGTATTGAGTTAAATATTCCTGCTTTTGAAGGTGTTGAAACCGGAAACGAAAACGGCATACATTTTTATCGCTTCTATCCGCATAAGGTTACAGGTGAAGGCTTCTTTGCCAGTGTGATCCGCAAGCCGGAAAGCGCTGCATGGACAAACCATACCGGTAAGCGCGAAAAGTGGAGCAAAGACCGTAAAGTCCAGCAAAAACAAACCATACCGGAGATAACAAAAACTATTTTAACAAAAGAAGACGCGTATGTCTTTTTGCATAAAGAAGAATTCCGTTGTTTCGCTCAAACATTTAAAGATGCACTGGAACAGATCAGTATGTGCCTTAAAATTTATCGTGCGGGTACTCCGCTTGGTACATTAAAGGGAAAAGATTTTTTACCGGATATTGCTGTAGCAATGTCTATTCATCTGAATAAAGAACTATTTACGTGTATTGAGCTGAGCTACGAAGAAGCGATTAAGTATCTGAGTAAAGAAGACTTTGTGTTAGCGCAGGAATCAAGCGGCTGGAACATTATGTGTTACAAGGGTGTGCCGCTGGGCTGGATCAAAGCCATGCCAAACCGGTTCAACAACTACTTTCCGTCTGAATGGCGCATCCGCAATCAGTGGGACGGCGTGAGTAAGCGGTTTATGATTGGGGAATAAGTGTTACGTTTTAGGTAATACGTTTTAAGATATCGTTTGTCATAATCAAGAGCAGTCGTCAGACCGCTTTTTTTCGGTCCAACGACTTACTAGTTATAAACCATTAAAACGATTTTTCTTATTTATCAAATCATTTTTCATATTGGTAAGGAAAACGACAAATTTATCTTCTAATTCATTGTTGAATTCACCTGTTTCTTCATTTATTCCTTGAACTTTTATTCTTATGTCTGCAATTATTTCTTCTCTCTTTTGAACGATTAGAAGCTTTTTGTGATCAGGAATGTTTTCACTACAATGATTAGAGTTTACATGGAACTCAATATGATTTTCAGTGATTTCTGAATCACGTTTATCAATTATATTCTTGTGAAAATTCTTCGGATACAATTCTAACAAAGTCAAATTTTGGACTGAGTGAGCTATCTGATATCGAATGAATACATAATAAGTCCCTCCGCCATCAAATTCCACTTTTGAAACACATTTTGATACCGGTGGATCAATTCTTTTATATTCTTTTAAAATACTTAAGGGAATTTCTTCAATTTTGTGTTTACCAGCCAATGCTTTAGCAAGCATTTTAATCTCATCTTCAGAAAGATGTAAAACATCTTGATCAAATACTTGAGAAAAGCATTTTTTGAGGTACTCTGAGAGATAATCTACTGTAGATATCTCATTAAATAATTGTAGATGATTTTTCATTTTTTAGATAATTTTAAATTTTATGGAACAAACAAACTTACTCTCGATATTTATCTATTATTTATACATTCCCCATTTATGGGGAAAAATGTTCTTTAAAAATTTCTGTTTATATAACCAACACCAAACGGCCTCATTTCAAATTGCGTTAAGAAATTTTGGTTCTTCGCCGCGGCGAAGATTCAAAATTTTAGCTTATTTGAAATCAGCCTGGATTTTTTGGTTCTTTTGCATCAAGGCAAAAGAACAATGAATAAAAAATAAGATGAATGAGATTTAGGAAAAAGAACTTTACTTGAAATATGTGTCAAAAAAAAACCATTTATCCATCACATAAATGTTACGGTAAGTTTTAACAGATCGTTAGATTAAATTAGAGCAGTCATTAGACTGCTTTTTAGCTTTCATGGTCATTATTGAAGGTCAATTACAAACCGTTGAAACTTTTTTTCGTATTATTTTTCATACATATTGCAGTATCAAATGACAATATCTTTTATACATAAAATCCTTACGACCCTGATCACACTGGTGTGGCTGGCAAACGGCTTGCTTTGTAAAGTACTCAATCTTGTACCCAGGCATCAGCAGATCGTTGCACGCATATTAGGTAATGAACACGCACGGGTATTAACCACAGCTATAGGCGTATCAGAAATTATTATGGCCGTGTGGATTATCAGCGGCTTTAAAGCACGGTTCAACGCATTTACACAAATAGCTGTTATTATAACCATGAATACAATGGAATTTATATTGGTACCGGATCTATTGCTTTGGGGTAAATGGAATGCATTTTTTGCCTTGTTATTTATTGGTGTTATTTATCTCAATGAATGTTATCTGAATAAAAAACAACTAGATCACCAATCCTAATATGTTGTCCTTCCTGAAAGATCATCCCTTTGCCGTTGAAGCTTTTTTTGAATCATCCCTGGTATTAACATTTGCTATACCTAAAGAAGAGCTGCAGGCCTTGATTCCAGCGTGTCTTGAACTCGATACCCATAACGATCAGTATGGGTTTGTTGCCGCTGCCATGGTGCAGACGAAACATCTCCGTCCAAAAGGTTTTCCCGCATTTATGGGCAATGATTTTTTTCTGATCGGCTACCGCGTATTTGTGCGGTATACGAATTCCGCGGGCAAACGCTTACGCGGTTTGTACATTTTAAAATCTGAAACAGATAAAAAGAAAATGGAAATAATGGGAAACATCTTTACCCATTACAATTATACTACTACCGATATTCTGCAAACCCAGTTTGAAGACAGGAAAAAAATCGCTTCCATAAAATCCGGCTTTACTGTTACAATTGATACAACAGACGCTCCTGCAGCGTTACCTGAAGATTCGCCGTTTTCCGGCTGGAAAGAAGCCAGAAGGTTTGCCGGTCCGCTCCCGTTTACGTTCACCTATAATACAGTTACCAAAGAAGTGCTGATCATTGAAGGCGTACGTGAAAACTGGACACCCAACCCTATCCGTGTGCACGATTATCATTTTTCTTTTTTAGATACACTCGATCTTAAAAACGCTGTTCTGGCAAATGCGTTTATGATCAAAAATATTCCGTATTACTGGAAGAAAGGTAAAAAAGAAATATGGAAATAAACCGAAAATCCTTTCAGGGTGTAGGCAATATTATCCGGTTCAACTGGCATTTTTATGTACTTGCTGTTGGTACGGTTATGTTATTATTGTTGCTGGCCCAACAGATTGGAACGGTATTTCAGCCATTCGTATATATTCTGTGTTTCCTTATAGTGAGTTGCATAGCTGTTTCACTGCTTGCGTCCTTTTATGTATACGATCTTTCCGATCTGTACAACTTAAACTGGATGGATAAAAAAGATTCAGACCAGGTAATTATAAATATACATTCCGGTTTTGATGAAACCAGTACGTTATTGATACAGGCCTTTCCAGAGGCTTCTCTCAGCGTATTTGATTTTTATGACCCGATAAAACATACGGAAGTATCCATTAAACGAGCCCGAGAAGCGTACCCTCCTTTTCCGGGTACACAAAGTATCTCCACTGATTACATTCCTCTTACGGATGCTTCGGTAGATACAATTGTTGTTGCCTTATCTGCACATGAAATACGTGATGCGGCAGAACGCATTCGTTTTTTCAAAGAATTATTCCGGATACTGAAACCAGGCGGCAACATATATATCACCGAACACCTGCGTGATGTACCAAATTTTCTGGCATATAATATCGGCTTCTTTCATTTTCATTCTAAAAATACCTGGCTGCAAACCTTTAAGCAATCGGGGTTACAGGTAATACAGGAAATAAAAACAACGCCTTTTATTTCAACGTTTATTCTTACTCGGTATGGAAATTCAATTTAAACTTATCGGCCTGCTCTTTATTCTATTGGCCTTGGTACACATCATTTTCCCCAAACGGTTTAACTGGGATACAGAATTAAGTACCTTGAGTCTGATCAACCGTCAGATCATGCTTGTTCACACCTTCTTTATTGCGCTGATTGTTTTTCTCATGGGCATCTTATGCCTCAGCTCTGCACACGATCTGGTATATACCGCATTCGGAAAAAAGATATCGCTTGGATTGGGTGTATTCTGGGCGATACGTTTATATGTGCAATTCTTCGGTTATTCTTCTGAACTCTGGAAAGGCAAACGGTTTGAAACATCTGTTCACATTTTATTTTCATTCATGTGGACGTATCTTAGTATGGTATTTATTTCAAACTATTTTATTGAGAATGCATAGCCTCTATACATTCTGATGCACCTTCTTTAAAAACTCAAGCATTTCATTTCCTGTCAGAATATCCATGGTACCGTGTATGATAAACTGAATACCAACGCACAAAATAAGAAAACCCATAATCTTTGTCATTGCGTGCAGACCATTCACGCCAAGTACTTTTACAAGTCCAACAGACGAACGTAATACAAGCAGCACCACGCAGGCAACAAATATAATACCCAGCGCGATATAACAATAATCGGAAATATTTTTAGCCAGTGAACTCATACCGATAACAACCGAGATAGAACCCGGTCCGCTTAAACTGGGCATGGCCAAAGGGGTAAACGAAATATCTTTTTTATTTTCAGCTTCTTTTGTTTCTGCCTCTGTTGTTTCAATTTCATCATTTGGTTTGAGCATTTTCATACCAACACCTGCTACCAGTATGCCGCCGGCAATACGCATGCCCGGCATAGACAAACCAAAGAAATTCATAATAAACGAGCCACCCACCAGCGAGACCAGCAAAATTGCCAGCATGTAGATTACACCCTGCGTAGCCTGTGCGTTTCGATACGATTTGGTGTCACCCTGTGTGAGCGATAAAAACATAGGTGCCGTGCTGAAAGGATTGATAATGGGTAAAAGTGCTGCAACCGTTGCAAAAATTAAGTCCATGCGTTTTTAATGTATAAGTATTGTATGAATTGGTTATGATATAAGTTACCAAACATTTCGTAGAGACGCAATTTATTACGTGGGTTTAATAACCAATTTATTGCTTCACTGCAGAATGATATATTTTTTTTGATTATATTCAGGTATGCACATCTTTGTTTACGGCACACTTAAGAAGACGTATAAAAACCTCAATGCATTCACGGCTGTCTTTCATGCGAATACAGAATGGCTGTGCCATGCGGTTGTAAAAGGCGACATGTATATGAAAGACTGGTACCCGGCGTTGAAGCTGGGCGGAGAAAATCTGGTCTTCGGTGAGATCTACCGGATCAATTCACCTGTACTGCTGGAAACGATTGATCAGTATGAAGATGCTATTACACAGGAGGAATATGCGATCAAATTAAAGCATCTTGACCCGATCACATCGGATTATGTACGCAGGCACATCCGTATCGATGATATGGAGTGCTGGATCTATGAATACCTGGGCGAAGTGAGTGAACGCATGCGTATTGAAAACGGTGTATTTGAGATGCGGTGAGTTATTTTTTTTCTTTCAGCAACAGATCAATCTGCAGTTTGGTTAGCCTGTTAAGATACTCAATTACACTTGTTGGCTCTTTATTAATAATAGCATACAAGCTATCGCTATTTAATTTTTGAACTATAAATCGGTTTTCATTTTCATCGATTTTTTTTAAAGCTCCTATTACTTCGTTCTTGTCATTGACTCCGCCCCAGTTTACTTCTGTGCGTTCTTTCATTTCCTGTAAAATATTTACCTGAGTTAAATCAATTGAGGTATCTCTTTGCGCCTGTTGATATAACGTTTTTTCAATCTTACATAAATCTATGTATTCTTTATTTAACACATTAGCATATTCAACATTTGAATAATTTTTAGGCATAAAAATCCCTATGAACATTAATACAGGCATTGATATTAGAACAAATTCAATTACAAAAATAGATTGTATCCGTTTTCTATTCAGTACTACATAGAATAAACCAAGCACAAGTGTAATACATGAAAGAGCACACGCACACACTTTTATTGGTCCAGCAAATGGCCATTGCATAATGCTAAACAAACGTTGTATGACTAAACCGATAAACGTGGCTTGAATAGAAAAAAGCAACGGATATCTAAAAATAAGTTTATCAATATTGGCATTGGTTTCTTCTTTTTGAAAAACTGACAAATAATATAATCCAATTAAAGGCTGTAATACACATGTAAGCAATAACCCAAATGCTCTGGTAACGTTAAACATCATTAAGCACAAACCAATTAGTAGGACCAATGCAAAAATCAGTTGCAGGATTTTCTTATTCTTCATTCTGTAAGTTATATCAGATACTGTTTTTATTCAAAAAAAAAACAGCCCGTATAAACAGGCTGCTTACTAATAATGTTTTTGCTATTACTGGCATTTACGCACACAAAAATGTATGACTGTTTCCGGACTTGGATTCCAATAAGTGCTATAGTATGGAGGATTTCCATCTATGAAATTTATCTTAGCTGAATGTCCTCGATTTTGGGACTTTTGTTTTAAAGCCAGGATATGATAGGGCGCATGAACGGCATCCTTACGTGGAGCACCGCAAGCCATATACAATTCCGGATCTGAACTATCAATTAGATCCAGCAAATGCAATTTGTTCTCAAGAGAATACGCATTAATCTGTGCATTGTCTTTAGTACCATACATTCTTAGAAGACGTTTATCTACCTTAGTCTGCCCCCATTCAATATACTGATTCAATAACACATCTGAAGCATTGTACGGAGCAAATACTTCATCATTCCATTTTAAAATATTCATGGAGGCTTGTGGATTAAGCGCTACAATGCCTTTAACAGCACCGCCATTCTTTTCGGATTGCAATCCAATCCAGAGCGAGATTTCGGCCCCGCCTGAATCACCCAGTAAAATAATTTTATTCTTGTCTATATTATATTCATCAGCATGTGTTCTTATATAATCAAAAAAAGTTTTGCCATCCTGTAAGCATTGTTTTACAGTAACATTTTTCCCATCTGCTAACAGGGTATAATTTATAGATGCATAGGCAAATCCATTATTATCCAGATCTGCTGCGGTTAATACGTTTACAGATTGATTACTGTTAATCAACTGAGCCGTTGCAGGTAAATTATAATCTGTTTTATCGCGTTGTGTAAAACCGCCGCCATGAATAGCTATTATTAAAGGGCGTTTCGTTTGAGCATCCGGATAATACCGAATAAAAAATGTATTATCCAAACTGTCATTATTTTTATAATTACCTTCATATATAACAGCATTTGAAACGCGTAAATTTGCTTTCGATTCAGTTGGCTTAGGTGTTTCTTCTTGTTTTGAATAGTTCTTTGTACAGGATAAAATAATCAGCAGCAAAAAACTTAAAAGTAAACATTCGATCTTATTTTTCATTTTATAAATAGTTGAAATGTTATTTATGATATTAATTATGATTTACAAACAAAAATACCCCGCCAAAAGCGGGGCATTCAAATAAAAAATTTTTTTAATTATATCGCTTCCATGATCAGTCCGGCAGCACCCAGCAGGCCTGCATCGTTCTCTAGCGTAGCTTTACCGATGTACATATCATCTGTATAGTATGTTGGCAAATGTTCCAGCATTGCTTTCTTCAGATTCGGAACGAAATAATCAAAGGCTCCTGAAATACCGCCGCCTAATAAAATATTATTCAGATCCATTACTCGTACAATATTCACAAGACTTTCACCGATAATTGTACCGATATCTGCCCATACAGCCAATGCCAAAGCATCGCCCTGAGCAGCATGATCTGCAATTACTTTCGGAGATAATTCAGCTATTGTATGTAAGCTGCTTTTCTTTGCTACATCTAATGCCAGCTGTTCATGTGTGTAGGCGATCAGATGATTGATCCCAACCTGATTTTCCAATGACTTGCCTCTTGTTGTAAGCATGTGCCCCACTTCTGTACCATTACCACGGCCGCCGATAAACAGCTTGCCGTTCATCATAACACCGGAACCAACTCCTGTACCCAACGCAAGTAGAATAAAGGTCTGCATGCGTTTGTTTTCTCCAAAATAATATTCACCCAATGCAGCGCATTTCGCATCGTTTTCAATTTTAAAATGGATATGCGGAAATTCTGAACGCAGGATCTCAACAATAGGCACATTTACCACAGAAGGGATATTCGGTAGCAGGATAACTTTAGTGCGGTCCAGAGAAACTAAACCCGGCCAGCCGATTCCAACACCTTTTACTATTGGGTATTGTTTCAAAAAATTTCCTATTTCCAGCTTCATCGATTCAACAAAACCAATACCGTTTACCCAGTCGGCCGTCATAAAACGTGTAGCGTTTTGTATTTCTCCTTCAGGAGTAACCAAACCAAATTTTACCGAAGTTCCACCTACGTCAATTCCTAAAATCATTTCTTTATTAATTTGTTTTTAAAGCGATCAACTTTCTATAATCATTTCCACCCGATTAATCTGGTTTAACGATCTTTTCAGCGTTCTAAAATAGGAAATTCTATTGTAAATAGAAAAGGCTGTTAGTAACAAGCCCCTTAGATCTCTTCTGTCAATTCGTTGGAAAGAGGTTCTTTAAGGGTCATTTTTAGCCACAGTAGTCCGATAAGGGCTGCTGTTACCGATGACAGCATAATGGCAATCTTTGAACCGGAAATAACCGCATGATCATCAAACGCCAGCAGGGTTATAAAGATGGACATGGTAAAACCTATGCCGCCCAGACATGCAACACCTATAACCTGCATCCATTTAAGATCATTCGGAATGGAACAGATTCCCAGCCACACAGCTATAGCACAGAACAGTGTAATACCAAGCGGCTTACCAACAACAAGACCCAGGAAAATACCGATGCTGTTTGTACTCATCAGCGATGCTGACCAATCACTGTCAATAATAATACATGTATTGGCTAAAGCAAAGATGGGCAGAATAATAAATGCCACCGGTTTATGTAACCAATGCTGCAGCTTTATAGAGATGGAATCCGGATCGCCTTTACCAAACGGAATTACAAAGGCTAAGATCACACCTGTGATTGTTGCATGTACGCCTGAGTGCAACATGAAATACCACATGACTATGCCGCCCAGTAAATAAGGCCATAGAATATTTACATTACGGCGGTTTAAAATAAATAGAACGGCCCAAATACCTGCAGCGCCGGCTAAATACATAACGTCAATACCTCTAGAGTAAAAAATAGCAATTGTAAATATTGCACCCAGGTCATCAATAACTGCCAGCGCCGTAAGAAATACCTTTAATGAAAGCGGCACCTTGTTACCCAGTAAGGAAAGAATGCCTACGGCAAATGCGATGTCCGTTGCCATCGGAATTCCTGAACCCGATTGAAACGGTGTGCCTGTATTAAAAAACATGTGAATACAGGCAGGTACAATCATTCCTCCTAATGCAGCGATAATCGGAAGTAATGCTTTTTTAAAATTGGATAGTTCACCTGCGTACACTTCCCGTTCTAATTCCAGGCCAATAAGTAAGAAGAAGATCGTCATTAAACCATCGTTCACATAATGTTCTATGGTATGTCCGCCAACGAACATCTCCCAGAAACCAATATAACTGTGGCCTATCGAAGAATTTGCTACAAGTAATGATACGATGGTTGCAATGATCAGTACAACTCCTCCTGCTTTTTCATTTTCGAGGAAGTTCTTATACATTTGAGTAACTTTCATGGGCGGTAAAAGTATGTGTTTGAGAGGTAATGGACGATGCTCCTGATTAACAAAAATAGAAAGTTCTGTATAGGTATCGTAGTATGTGCTTAAGTTTTACAGAAAAAATACATAACTATACTATCATTCAATAAATTACTGTTAACTCTACTAAATCAGCAAATTTCTGCAGACTGACTATAGTATCTTTTTAAAGAAAGAATTAGCTTTATCTGTTGCAGGTTTTCACCCATGCGTCAGTTTATATTGTATATTATTCTATGCCTTGTTTTCGCTTACATACTGCTTCAGCAACGTACACCGCTTCTGATATCCAAAACCAAACGGATCAGCAGCACGATGCACTTACTGCTACGGCACTTGGTTTATGTAAAGACTGGTTCGACGGGAAAGAATGGTTTGAATTAAAAACATCGGGCTCAACAGGTGCGCCTAAAATTATTTCCATTCATCGCAGCCAGATTGAAGCAAGTGTAAACGCATCGATGGATTTTTTTGAATTACAACCATGCGACACAGTTGTCTGTCCATTGAGCATGCAGGTAATCGGCGGGCAAATGATGTTGTACCGCAGTATGATCGGCGGTTTAGATTTGTATATTCTGCCGGCAGATAAAAGTATCAGCCAGCTCGACACTTCTGTTGGGTATGTATTCATGCCTGTCTCAGCGATTCAACTGTATGAACTGCTCCAACATCACCCCGATAAAGTTGCTGCATTAAATCGTATGAAAAACATATTGATTGGAGGCAGTTCCATTTCTGATGCATTGCTTGCATCCATCCGCAAGCAGCTGCAAACAACCGTATGGCAATCCTATGGTATGACCGAAACCGTGTCGCATGTTGCCATGCGCTGCGTACATCCGGATACGGAAGCATATTATACGGCATTGCCGGATATTGAAATTGCCGTTGATCCGCGCGGCTGTTTAAAAATAAAAGGTGCTGTAACCAGGCATCAGTGGCTTCAGACAAACGATATAGTATCCTTGCGGAATGAAAAACAATTCCTGTTCATTGGCCGTGCTGATTTTACGGTCAATTCAGGCGGTATTAAAATTCAGGTTGAACCGGTTGAAAAAATCATCGATACATTGTTTCAGGAATGGCAGATTAACACCGCATTTTTTGTAGCAGGGAAAGCAGATGATGCGTTTGGAGAAAAATTAATTCTGGTAGTGGAAGATCCGGATCTCTCCCCTGAACTTCAAACAAACATATTGCATGAACTTGGAAAACGGCTTCCCAAATACCACACGCCTAAAGCGATTCAAACGATTCGGTTCTGTTATACCGCTTCCGGAAAAATCAACCGAAGCGAAACATTAAGGCAAAAATAAAAACGGTCAGCAGAATATGCTGACCGTTTTTATTTTTGCCTTTTTACATCTTAATCTTTAGATAACGGAATATTGATCCCGGCTGAGATAATGAATTGCTGTGAGAAGAAATGCTGCTTTGCAACACCTTCGCTATAGATCTTATCGTGTGTGTAACGCACATAACCGCTTTTCATAGATGCTTCAAGGAAGAAGTAGCGATAAATATCATAACGTACGGCTCCCGCTACTGTAAATACATATCCTGCAACTCTGAACGGCCCGTCTCTTTCATTTCCTAAAATAACAGATTGTGTTTTAGGAACCAGCAAACCACCGCCGCCTTTTAACAGCAAGCTTACTTTATGGTGCTTATTGATTGATGTATAAATAGTGTTTCGTTTCACCAAACTTAACGTAAGGTAATTGTTGCCGTTGGTATGTTCGTAATGCCAGAAATTATAATTAACGGTTGTATCCTGATCATACTGTACGCCTCTGATCTGGCCGGTCATATGAACCGTCTGGTCCTCTGTTACAATATATTTCAGGTGATCCCAGCCGCCTTCTATTCCCCAGTCGCCTTTGTTGTTAAAAAAATAACCGCCATATAACACATATTGCGGAACCGTTAAAGGCTGGCTTAACAGATTATTCATGTCTTTACGATCATGTGCTTTTGCACTATGCAGGGTAAAGTCATAATCATCATCTCGGTCATTTTTGAAATGTACATCACTGCGGGTATAGAAATCTTTTTGGTAGCCCCAGGTAATATAAAACGTGCCATGCATTTTTTTCTTTTTTACTGCGGCACTCGAATCCTGAGCAAAACTGCTTTGAATGCTTATAACAAAAACAATCAAAGAGATATTGAAATACTTCATAATTGGGGTTAATATAAGAAACAAAAGTACATATTTTGATTCAGATAGCTGATGATTCAAATCATAAATTGCATCCACTTTTTGTAGGAATTCTGTAGAATGCAATAAAAAAAGCGCTTACGGATAGTAAGCGCTTTAAGCATTCAAATAATTGTATGGATTTGTATAATCTTATCTATATTTTTTCAAAAATTCATCCGCGATTTTCTTTTCATCGAAAACCGGATTCAATTTAGAAATATCAACGGCACAATTGCATTCAACTTTTTCAAAATCTGTAATACGTAACGCTACGTTTGGCAGACCAAGGTCTTTGTCTTTTGAACTCACATCAATAAACTCAAAATCCAGAATAGCCAATAGATTAGCATCTACTTTAGCTTTGGTCAACAGATCAATTACTTTTTCTTTCAGAAAATCTGAATAATTTAAATTTAAAGAAGCCAGTTTCATTTCAATCAGACGTTCTCTGAAATCGTAATACTCTTCTTTAATAGCATCTACCAGTTCATTAGCAAAATCTGCATCTTCGTAATCGCCTTCATCAATAAATTCGGTAGCAATCAGTTCTTCACCCCAAATTTTAATAACTAAATCTGAATCTTCAACCAAGAGTTCAACCTCTTTTTCCTGAAGCTTAATACCTGCTTCATCTTCAGCTAATTCTACTAATTTTTCAGTAAGGATATTCATTGTTGTTTGATTGTGCTATACTTTATTTCTTATTCCAAAATACTCAATCTATAAATACTTTGTAACTTTGGCGAATAAAAGTATAAAAATTAAAATAGTCGGTTTGAAAATGTAACTTTGTTTAAAATACTTGTTTCTGCAAGGAATTAATTCAATTCCTGCCTATAAAAATAATAAGTTGCTATGAATTTTAAAAACATTACGATAGAATATAACTATTTAGACTTACCTGCTCCTTTCTGTTATACAAAAAAGCTTAAAATCACTCCAACAGCAACGGGTTTACATACGGAATATGCATTAGAATATATTGACCGGGAAGATTTCAGCCAGGAAGAATTAGAAGACGAAGGTTTTAGCGGGGATGATAATGAGTCATGGAAAGGCGATTTACATACGAATTGGCTGGAGACACTGGACCACTTAACAACTATTAAACGTGGTGAAAAGGCAAGTTCGGCAAACGAATGTATTGTACATATAGACGGTGAGGTATTTGATACCTATGGAAATGAAAGCCGGTGGGATTATTTTATCCAGGAAATTACGCAGGCTATCTACGAAACAGCAACATGGGAAGAAGCGCTAACAATCCGTTACTGTAAAAAAGAATCAGACAAAGCTCCGATTCAGAAATTACAGATATTCTTCCGTACACGCACTGCTACACTAAACCAGACCGATAAAACAGCCAAATCCGTTGAATGGAATCATATTCAGCAATTGCTAAAACTTTATTATCTACAGGAGTTTAAAGAAGGCGAACACAGTAACAAAATACCTAATCAGGCAGGTATATACAGCGACCCAAGCGATGGTTTCTGGTATGGAATCAAAAATTCTTCCGCAAACCTTAATAAAGGACAGCAGGAAAAACTGATTCAGGTATTAGAAGAAATATTCGGATAAAATCGTGCTTTCGAGTGTCAGATGAAGAGAAAACATCTGACCTCGGAAATAAGCACTTTAGTCGAGTTTAAAAAATTGGATTTGGAAAAAGAGTAATATGGTCTGTTGTGCCTTTGCACTACGAACCTTTTTTATTGTATGTCTTAATCGTTTGATAGTTTATTCATTTGTTTTTGCAGACCGCTGACAATAGCTGTAAGCTTTTCAACAGACATATCCGGCTTAGGGAAATCAGTACTTATGTATGCTTTTGATTCCCATATTTCAATCACATTTTCAACATGAATGTCATATGGTTCGTACGCAGGGTTATCAGAAACCAGTTTCAGCGTTTCATTTTTCTTTATATTGTTGTATATACGCTTATATACAATACCTTCTGTAGCTGTTACCAATATGTATGTCTGCTGATCTTTAACCGAACTCCAGTTATCGACATACTGTCCGATAATTAAACTTCCGCTTGCTAAAGGAAGCATAGAATCGCCTTTTATTTCAAAGGCTCTATACGTGCCGCTGCCGCTGAAAATCGGCAGATAAAATTGAGGCAGTTCCGCTACATACTCCGGATCTGCATAGCCATTTAAATAACCGGCTGCAGCTTTTTCAGGTACCAGCTGAATATTTTCTTTATCATCTTTGTCAACCGTTATTGCAAGTACACGAAGCTTTTTGCCTTCGATATCTTTGCTCATGGCTTCTTTTCGTTTACCAGGATCACTCAATGTTTCAGAAATTAACGCATCAACGGTTGTCTCGAATAACCGCGCCAGAATCGTCAATGTTTCCAGGCCAGGTTCTGCCCTGCCTTCTTCATAGGCCCCCAGCAATGAACGCTTTATGCCGATACGCTGAGCCAGCTGCTCCTGCGTAAAACCTAACTGCTTTCTGAAATATTTTACATTCTCACTGATTACACTCATGATCTGTACGAATTGTTAAACGACTGTTTTTAATGTGAGCTGATGATTCAATGCATTCAATACATCACTCATCTTCATACCTGTTGTATCCATCTCAACGGAACGTGTGTAATTAGACTCTTCTGTCTGACAAGAGAAACCTACTTTAACACTTGTTTGATTCGAATTACGAAGACGAATCAAATATACTAGTTTTGTTGTCATATTGTTAATATTTTTAGTAAAACTAATACAAAAAATCCTATTTGCCAAATTTTTTAGTAAAATTTTTAAAATACCTGATTTAATGTTGTTTAAAGAAGCTGTTTATAAGTTATTCACATAAAATTCACTCCTTTCCTTTCGTATAGGTATATTCAGGTTCTGTTATTACTAAAAATATGAGTAAATATTTAACCGTTCTGGCCATTCTTTTTGTATTGGCTTCCTGCAGTTCCAACGAAACAAAAGATAAAAATAAATCAGGAGAAGATTCCACTTCCATCACCTACATCGATGGGAATGTTGCATTAACATCGTTATCCGAAAAACACGTCAAGGGAATCAAGGTGCATTCTTTTGTAGCAGACACGGCTATTAATCCCACAGAAGATGTTATCCGTACCAGCTTTACGATTACAATTACAGAAGCATTGCTGCACCAGATAAAAAAGCAGGGCTTTGACGCCATCCTGTTAGATATAAAGGCCAACGGACAATCCGGCAAGTCCTACTCCTATATTGGAACCTATCTTCCTGAATTATCCGGCATGGTTATTTATCCGGACAAACATATTGTTTTTTCACATCAGGCGATACGTAATCTTCAAATCGATATACCGTTTCGTAAACTTGAACTCCCAGCAGGTGCACAATACGTAAATCTATCCTTGATTGCCTTTCCGGTTTCTTTTGTGCAGGATACAAACAGAATTGAAACCAGGTACATTGAACGCATTGGCAGCAATCCGTTATTTGAACAGCAATACACGGCACAGCTTATCGCTCCTGCCTTAACACTCAACCAGATTACGATTGCCGATTATAAAATAAATACCCAGAATAAAGCCGCGTCCAGTTATGATTTTGCATTGGGCGGAAGCGGATATCCAGATCCTTACTGGCAGGTCTGGTGCGGCAAAGAATTGCTGTATTATTCCCCTACAACAAAAAATTCGTTAACTGTTAAAATACCTTATAGCAGCACAGCATTTTATACGTCTGCTAAAGATGTTTTAACGATACACTTTTTAGATTATGATAAAGGACCATTTAATACGGACGACAAGATTGAAAACATTACCGGAACCTGCGCTGAGATCAAGGCATTGAAAAAATTTAAAGGAACGGTTATTACGACAGGGAATATCACCATTAAACAGCCATAGGCTGTATAAAAAATAAAAAAGATAAATACCTAATTTGAATTAAATCATACCAAGTATTTATCTTTTTTTATATCTAAAAAATTAAAAAAAATCTCAAAAAAAATATTTTATAGCTGATTGAAAAATTAAGAATGTCTTTTCAGATATCGTTCCTGATAATACTAACGGAAGCTATAAAAAAAGGTTTAAATATCATACAAAAATTACACGGATATTCAGTACTAAAAAATCATAAAAACACTATTAAAATTTACAATTATCTATTTATCAGTAATTTAAATTAAAAAGGTCAATTAAAAAAAAATTAAAAAGTTTAAAAAATTACATGTTTAAACGATTAAAAACCATGTAAATCCATGCCTGAAGAATCTGTCAGATGTACTTTTTTACCCATTTTTTTCTGAATGACGCTAAAATGATGTGTTTCTTCTTCACTGATTAAATTGATTGCGACTCCGGATGCTTCTGCTCTACCCGTCCTCCCGATTCTATGGATGTAGTCTTTAGGAGATCGCGGCAATTCATAATTAATTACAAAAGGCAAAAAAGGAATATCAATGCCACGAGACATCAGATCGGTTGCAACCAGCACATGAATATTGCCTGCCTTAAACTGTTTTAATGCTTCGGTGCGTGCCCCCTGGCTTTTCTTGCTATGTAAAGCTGCCGCCAATATATTATTCGCTTTTAATTTTTCAACTACCGCATCGGCACGGTGTACGGAAGATGTAAAAATCAAAACCTGATTCATTTTTTGTTCCTTTATCAGATACCGCAGCAAAGGACCTTTGCGTGCATCTTCTACCGCGTAGGCTATCTGCTGAATCAGATCAATGTTTTGTTCTTCGGCAATAATTTCAATTTTAACCGGATCATGCAATAAAAATTCAGTAATGGTATCTACATCTTTACCGAGAGTTGCAGAGAACAACAAATTCTGTCTCTTTTGGGGAAGCAGCTTAAAGATATTTGCCATCTCTTCTTTAAAACCCAGGTTCAACATCTTATCTGCTTCATCCAGCACGAGCACTTCCACATCACTTAAATACACGGCCTTTGAATCAACCAGATCCAGCAAACGGCCGGGGGTAGCAATCAATATTTCCACTCCTTGTAATTGAATCATTTGCGGATTGATCGAAACACCGCCATACACAGCTAATGATTTTATTTTATTTGGAAGTGCATTGCTGAAAGCCTGAAATACCTGTCCTACCTGAACGGCAAGTTCTCTTGTCGGCACAAGCACCAGTGCATTGATGTGTCTGTTTTTTCCCAGAGGTTTTGTTTGCAGCATCTGTAAGATGGGCAACACAAAACTCGCGGTTTTTCCCGACCCTGTCTGCGCAATGCCTAAGATATCCTTACCTTTTAAAATAGCGGGGATCGCTTGCTCCTGAATGGGATACGGCGCATTATAAAATTGTTTTTCTAATGCTTTTAAAATTGCGGGAGATAAACCTAATGTTGCGAAAGACATATGCAAAGAAAGATGTGTGCACAAATATAGATTGTTTTATCCAGATACACAGTGCAAAATTACTTTCCATTGATTATCATGTACCTGTTTTCCTGAAAATAATACATGTACAATTATAAAATTCCTTTCGGCACCACTCTGCGTGTCCACGCTTTAGCTTGCTTCTTTGCTCCGGCTTCACCATCCGGATTGAATACAGTTGTCGTATGCCAGGCATTTTCCGGTTTGATTTCAGTTTCCATTCCTGCAAGCACTCCTGCTGCAACCTCTTTTGAGTAGATAATGGTTACACATTCTGTATTCAGATTGGCACTGCGCGGATCCAGGTTAAATGTACCTATAACAGCAATGGTACCATCAATCACCATCGACTTTGCATGCAAACCGAAAATGGGTGTATACTGCATTTTTTCCTGCAATGCTCCGGTCATGATCTGGTAACGCACCGCAGCATCAGGTCTGAATTCATAGATCTCAACCCCTGTTGCAAGTAATTTTTTTCTGTCGCGCTGATAACCGTTAAACGCTTCGAGGTTATCGGTAGAAGCAAGACTGTTTGTTAAAATACGAATGCGTACGCCCCGGTCAACCGCAGCTTTAAATAACGTTCGGCCAACTTCCGTTGTGATTAAATAAGGTGATTGAATATCAATGGATGTTGTTGCACGTTTTATAAGACTAATCAGACTGTCGGTGCATACACCGCCGCCGCCAAGTCCCTGTTTGCCATCATTTTTGCCCGGTGCATCGGAAACAAACTGCACATGCTCTACCCATTTTAACCTGCCCGAATCTCTCATTACCTGAAATGTTTCGGTAAGATTTGAAATGCGCTTCCGTACCTGCGGCCAGAAATTATCCGGGTTACAGGCATATTGATGCAGGCGTTCAAAACGACTTGTATCGGTATAGGTTACATCATCCTCCTTCACCAGTCCTGTGATCGGAATACTCAGCGCGTCAACCCAGAATGACTCAAACGATTGTTGTACATCCGTTGCTGTTTTACCTATCAGTAATACATCCCTGTCCCTGAAATTATATTCGTGGTCGTAATCAAAATATTCATCGGCAATATTTCTGCCACCTGTAATCACGACTTTGTGATCAACAATAAACGTTTTGTTGTGCATGCGCTGATTTGCGCCTCGAAAATCGGTCGTGAATTTCCCGATCTTATTAAATATATTTTTACCCAGATTGATACCGGGATTATAAATTTTAATTTCAATATTTTCATGCGAGTCAAGCGTGAGTATTTCATGTACGCCGGCTTCAACCAATATATCATCGATCAGGATGCGTACTTTTACACCACGGTCTGCCGCACGTACCAGATAATCACAGGCAATAAGCCCCACATTATCTGCTGAAAAAATAAAATACTGAATGTCGATTGTTTCTTCTGCATACTCACTCAGCCAGGCGCGTGTGATCAGCGAGCCGCCGCCATCTTCAAGTACATAAACACCTGTTTTATTTTTCATGGAATCTATGAAAGGTTCCAGCTCATGTGTAAGACTTAGCGAATCATTGCGGTGAATAGATGCGCAAAAATCTTTTTCCTGCACCGGAATTTCTTTGGAAGATTCCGAACAGGAGCATAAAAATAACATACTAAAAAAAAGTGTACTATATTTTATCATGGATTTGAAGATATAATATTCAGCTTGTTTAATATTGAATAGGTAATTTCTTTGCGTGCGTTTCGTATATATGTATCATCAAGGCCACGTGTTAACATACAGGTACTGAAATAATATACGTTCCCTCCTTTTTCTACATAACCTACATACCAGCCTATGTAATTAGCAGATGTAACACTCCACCCTGTTTTGGCACGAACAACATAACCAAGTGTATCTTTAGCAATCATAATATCTTTTACAATATCCATGCTGCACTGTGAAAAAGGTAAGGTATTATTCCGGAGTGCTTTCAAAAAATCAATTTGCTGCTCAGGAGAAATACGTAAACCTCCTGTAAGCCAAAATTGATCTATACCACCCGTAGTGTCAGCATTCCCGTACTGTGACTTTTTAAGCCAGTAATTCATTCTCTCCCCACCAACACGACGGGCTAACTCCTGATAATACCATACGGTGGAATTTTTAAACGCAGTCTTTAAGTCTGTATCCTGATTCCATAAATAATAACTACGGGAAATACTATCCCATGGAATAACAAAATCAGCATCTTTAATAACACCCGTTTCTAAACCAATCAACGAATTACAAATTTTAAATGTTGAAGCAGGTGAATACATTTCAGTTGTCAATGGCTTATTATAATAAATATATGAATCGGCATTTTGATCATATAACATAAAAGAACCGTCTGCATGATTCGCTTCAAAAAATTCCTTAAAATCATTTCTGATTTTTTCTTTCTGTTTGTGTTTATGTCCGGTAGACAAAAAGAGTATAATCCCGGCTATAATTAATATATATGTTGATTTCATACTAGTACGTTATTAAGTTGGCCAATACGCTATATGTGCAATGCTATACCTGTAAAGTACTGGAGAGTTCTCCACGGCGGATGTATTCTGTTAGCACCCAGCCAATATAAAATGAGTTGATTGTTATCAGGATCTTTCAATCGGACTCGCGCCGCAGCCAGGGTTTGTCTGTAGGCACATCTTCAAAGAGAATGTTCTAAGCCTGCAGCTATTCAACCTTTTTATTTAACTGCTCTTCTTCAAAATAGATCCACGAACCTTCGCCAACGGTATTGAGAAATCAGGTATACAAAGAATGCAGCCTTCCCACCCTCGCACAAAAACGTGTATATTGCGGAGCATCAATAACAATTAATTCAAAACACAACGTTTGATAGAATGCTACTCCCCCCGTTCAGGATTGATTGTAGGAAGCGTGTATAATTATTGATTCACGATGATTGTGAATGAATCAATAATCATACACTTCATCTTCTGCTGCGTCCTGCGGCAACATACCGTCATCCAGAATATTTACTTTATCAGACGTGACGTTTACATTCCCATCCGGTTTTGTAAACAGCGACGCAGGATAACCGGCATCACTGTGCTTCTGAACACCCTGCATATAATACGCCCACACCGGTAAAGCCATGCGCGCACCTTGTCCGTAGGTCATGGTACTGAAACGGATCACACGTTTCTCTCCTCCCACCCAAACACCCGTAACCAGATTCGGCGTAATACCCATAAACCAGCCATCGGCAGATTCCTGCGTGGTACCTGTTTTACCGCCAAGATCTCCATGTATATTGAATTTACTTCTTAAGTCTACCGATGTACCGCCGGCCTCTTCCACCGAACCTTTTAACAATTCAATCATGTTATAGGCAGTCTCTTCATTGATCACCTGCCTGCTGTTTGTATTAAATTCTTCGAGCACATTGCCATACTTATCTTCAATACGCAGCAGAAACTGCGGCTGCATCCAGATACCTTCATTTACAAACACACTATAGGCATTCACCATTTCAAAGAGCGTAACATCTCCTGTACCCAGACAAAGAGCCGGTGTTGGTTCCAACGGACTTTTAATACCCATACGTTTAGCAAATGCTACAACCGAATCCGGGCCAACCAGATTCATAAGCTGTGCACTGATTGAGTTTACAGAACGTGCCAATGCCTGGCGCAACGTAATTTCTTCGTTAGAGAATTTACCATTACTGTTGTTTGGTGTCCACGGTGAACCGCCGGGAACAGGAATACTTATAGGTGCATCCGGAAATTTAGAATCCGGAGTCAATCCTTTTTCTTCCATTGTATAGGCATACAAAATAGGTTTGAAGGTTGAACCTGCCTGACGTTTCCCCTGTAGTACATGATCAAACGGATAGTTTGCATAATCAATATTGCCTACCCATGCACGTACATAACCTGTTTTCGGATCCATTGAAAACAATCCTGTACGTAACATTCTTAAGGAATGTCTGATCGAATCCAACGGAGACATGATTGTATCCACACGTCCTTTCCAGGTAAAGATCTGCATCGGAATCTTCTTTTTCATTTCAAGCATGATCAGTGATTCATTGCCATCCAGTTCAGCCGTAAGCTCTTTATAATGTGATGTAGTCTTTGCTAATTTTTTAACCAGATCCGGATCAGACTTTGTCCACGGATCAGACTTCGACCAGTTTTTATCAAATTCTTTTTGCAGAAAACTCATATGTTTTTTAACAGCATCTTCAGCAACTTCCTGTAAGCGCGTATCAATGGTTGTATAAATCTTCAAACCATCTTCATATAAATGCATGTCATGTTCTTTACACCAGTTGAACATCACCTTCTTCAAGTAATTTCTGAAATGCGGTGCAAGACCCGCTGCTTCTCCATCATCCTGAAAATTGAGATTCAACGGTTTTGCCTGGGCAATAACTGCTTCCGCAGAAGACAGGTATTCATATTTCACCATTTGGTCTAACACCGTGTTACGGCGGTTCTTAGCACGTTCAGGCTTTTTACGTGGATTATAGTAAGAAGGTCCTTTAAGTAGTCCTACAAGTAAAGCGGCTTCATTCAGCTGCAATTCATGTACATTTTTACCAAAATATTTTTTAGCTGCCGAACGAATACCAAAGCTGTTATTTCCAAATTCAACCGTGTTCAGATACATCAGCAGAATTTCATTTTTGGAATAAGATTTCTCCAGCTGAATGGCAATGAACCATTCTTTAATTTTGTGTACAATGGTATTATCAAGTATGCCTGTATATTCCTCCGAACGTCTTAAACTGAATAAGTTTTTAGCCAGCTGCTGGGTTAATGTACTGGACCCTCTTCTTCTGCCGATCATCAATGAAGGAGCAATCGCAACAATACCTTTTACATCTACACCCGAGTGATCATAAAAACGGGAATCCTCCGTAGCGATCAGCGCGTTGATCAAAACAGGAGGTAAATCTTTGTATTCAACATCGGTTCGGTTTATCTGATTATAAAATTTACCCAATACTTTCCCGTCGCTGGAGTAGATAACAGATGCCTGATCACTTTCCGGATTTTCCAGCACATCAATACTGGGAAGCGACCCAAATAAATTAAACGGGTTAATGTATACAAGCAGCAGTAAAAAAATAATTCCAGCAAACATTGCGGCTGCACCTTTCCACAACCAACTTACCAGTTTATTATAATCTTTCATATTCTAACTAAAGCAATTGTTTTTTATTCCTTTTCCGGGAAACATTTTATGCAAAAAAAATGCTTCCCGAAGGAAGCACAAGTTACACATTTTTTATTCTGCTAACAGCTGTTTTATCAATTGTTCAGAACTTGCATCGGAAGGTGCAGGTGCCTGTCCGTAAGCAACCTTTCCACTTTTATCAACCAATACAAAGCGTGGAATATATTGCAAGCCATAACGCTCTCCCACACGGTCTTCCTTGCCTCCGTCTCTGGAAATCAATTGAACACCCGTCAGGCCTTTTTTCCTGATAAACGATTTCCACCCATCCACATTATCTTCATTATCAACAGATACATACATAAATACGATGCTGTCGTTACCGGCAAATTTTTCTTTTAGTTTTTTAGAATGCGGGATTTCAGCAACACAAGGTCCACACCACGTTGCCCAGAAATCGATATACACGACTTTACCTTTAAAATCGCTTAAGCTTACTTTTTTACCTTCGTTACTTTCTAAGGTAAAATCGGGAGCAAGCGGACGTTCGGCCGACTCGTCTGTTTTAAATGCACAGAAAACAATTGTTGCCAGAGCACATGCAAACAGTACATTTAATCTTAGTATATGTTTCATAGATTTTATGCGTTAATGTAAAACTGAATAACTAAAACAATGCCACAAATGATGGCTGGCTGGCATTTTAAAAGAAAGATAACCAGCATCACAGTGAATACGTTTAAAATTAAAAGTCAGCAGTGTGGTTTATTTTCCAATACTACTGACTTTTAACACCTTTTAAATCTTCTGATTTATTTCGGATGATAATACTTTAATGCTTCCGGTAAATATGCTTCAAGGTCGGCTACACGTCTTGAATCTGCAGGGTGTGTAGACATAAACTCAGGTGGCGCCTGTCCGCCGGATATTGCACTCATGCGTTTCCAGAAATCAACTGCAACATGCGGATCATAACCAGCCATTGCCATAAATACCAAACCCATTTTATCCGCTTCAGATTCATGCTTTCTGCTGAAAGGTAAGATTACACCATATTGTGCACCTGCTCCGTAAGCAGTTCCAAATAGTTGTCTTGTAAGAGCTGACTTTGTTGAAAGTGCATAGTCTACAACTTGTCCGCCTGTCTGAGCTATTATTTCCTGGCTCATACGCTCATTACCATGATGTGCAATGGCATGCGCTACTTCATGTCCCATGACAACAGCAATGCCTGACTCATCAACACATACGGGGATAATACCTGTATAAAAAGCAACTTTACCGCCAGGCATACACCAGGCATTTACAGTAGAATCATTTTTGATCAGGTTAAACTCCCAGTTATAGCCTTCCAATTCTTTGCTGCGGCCCTGTTCAGCCATATATTTTTCAACCGCTGCTTTGATGGTATTTCCAACACGCTTCACCATATCCACCTGAGCCTGATTGGTACTGAGCGGCCCCTGTTGAATGACTTGTGCATATTGTTCATTACTCATTTTTATCATTTCCGATTCAGAAACAAGACTGAGCTGCTTACGGTTTGTAACGGCTACACTTTTACATGCTGTATAAACTGCACCCGTCACTAAAAATGCTGACGTCAAATAAATTATTTTCTTACTTATCCACATAGTAATGTTATTTTAATCAAATATAAGAATTTTGTACCTATATGAAATATACTAAATATTTATGAAAATTATCGGCATAGGAAGAAATTATAGCGAGCACGCAAAAGAGTTAAATAATCCGCAACCGAAAGCTCCGATTATTTTTTTAAAGCCCGACACAGCTTTATTAAAAAATAATGAAAATTTCTATTTCCCATCTTTTTCAAAAGATATTCATCATGAAATTGAATTGGTTGTAAAAATATCAAAAGAAGGAAAAAATATCCAGGAAAAATTTGCGCATAGATATTACGAAGAAATTGGCTTAGGCATAGATTTCACGGCGCGTGACCTGCAGCAGGAAGCAAAAGAACAAGGTCTTCCATGGACGTTAGCCAAAGGCTTTAACGGCTCTGCTCCCGTTTCAGAATTTGTTTCCAAATCAGAATTTTCCGATATTAATAATATATCCTTTTCGTTAACAATTAATGGAGAACTGCGTCAGTCAGGAACAACAGCAGACATGGTGTTTTCCATTGATTTCCTTATTGCTTATATCTCGCAATTTATCACGTTGAAAAAAGGTGATCTTATTTATACAGGTACACCCAAAGGGGTTGGTTCTATTGTTATTGGCGACAAACTCGAAGGATTTCTTGAAAACAAACCCATGCTTACCTGTGAAATCTGTTAAATATATTCTATCTGTTCTGTATAGTACTTGCTTATCGCTTTCGATTCTGGCACAAGGCTTAGGGGATTATCCAAAAGGTTATTTTATGTTTCCGATCAAACCCGGACAACGTAATTATCTTTCTGCAAACATGGGCGAACTGCGCCCGAACCATTTTCATGGTGGTATGGACATCAAAACTGACGGCCAGATCGGGCTGGCGGTATATGCTGCCGCACAGGGCTATGTATCACGCATACGTGTGTCAACCTATGGGTATGGCAATACCATTTACATTACTCATCCAAACGGATACGTTACTGTTTACGCACACTTAGACCGTTTCAGTGCATTCATCAATACATATACACTGGAACAGTTATATGCGCTGGAACAAACAGATATCGATATACTTGTTCCGCCAACCGCACTGCCTGTTACGAAAGGACAGATCATAGCAAAGTCTGGAAATACAGGGGGCAGCGGCGGACCGCATTTACATTTTGAGATCCGCGATCTGCAGGAACGTGTGCTCAACCCTGCATTGTTCGGTTTTTCTGAGATTGTTGACAACATCAAACCAACCTTCGATAAAATTGCTATCCGTACAATGGATATGGATTCCAGAGTGAATGATGAAGTTGGCCGCGCTGAATTCACGGCTCAGTATGCAAGTCCGGGAAAATATACCATAGCCACTCCCATTACAGCCAAAGGACTTATCGGCGTAGAAATTAAAGTACACGATAAAATGAACGATACCCATAACTCGTATGGTATCAATTGCATTGAATTAAAAGTAGATGGTAAAGAAGTTTTTTACCACAATCTGGAAACGTATGCGTTTCATGAAAGCCGCTACATTAATGTACACATCGATTACGAAACGTATATTTTACGCAAGCAGTATTTCGAAAAATGTTATGTAGCCGATGGAAACAATTTAAGTTTTTACCTGATGAATCCGCTGCATGGGAAGATATCAATCAGAGACAGTGCCGCACACAAAGTAGAACTGCGCATCTATGATTCAAATGGCAATCAATCCATGTTGAACTTTGTTATTAAAGGCAAGCAGAACCAATCGCCTAAAATTGTAAAAACAACTCCACCCGCTCCTGATTTCAAAATTTTTGAAAACACCTTACGCATAATAGGTTCTGCAAACTACACAGGTAATGCAACCTTGTATATTAAAAATAAAACAAAAGCACTGGCGCCTGCTTATTTCATCAATCAGTCACCGGTATACATCCATGACCTGAGAAAAGAACTGCCGGATTCTTCCATGGCAGGGACGTATAAAGCTGTGTATGATTTTGTGGACATGATTGCCCCGGGCAGACGTAAAGTAGTGATGGACAATCTGACCCTGCAGTTTTCAGATTCAACCTTATTTGATACACTGTACTTACAAGTAAAAAAGCATCTGATTATTAACGGCATTGAAACCTTTGAAATTAATAATCCCACACAACCTGTTTACGGGCCTATAGGTGTAGTGTTTTGTCCGGAAATAGCTGCCAACAAAAACGAACGTTGTTATTTCTATAATATAAACAACTCTGTATCAAAAAAATACGAAGGCGGCGTATGGAGCGAAGACAGCCTTGTGCATAACTTAAAATACTTAGGTAAGTTCACTGTAATAAAAGATTCCATTCCTCCCGTAATTACCTACAAATCAAATACAACAAAACGCATAAATTTTAGTATTTTTGACCAGGGTTCTGGAATCGACAGTATCCGGGCAACATTAAACGGCAAGTGGGTCATGATGTATTATGAACATAAGTCGCGGTTGATCTGGTCTGAATTTAAAGATCCGACAGAAGTATTAAAAGGAGAATTTATATTGGAAGTAATTGATAAAGCCGGTAATAAATCTCTTTACAAAAAAACATTATGACACTAACGGCTGGCGACAAAGCCCCTGTATTTAAAGGAACTGATCAAGACGGCAATACCATCAGCTTAAAAGATTTTGCTGGTAAAAAAGTAGTTTTATACTTTTATCCGAAAGACAATACACCCGGTTGCACCAAACAGGCGTGCGACTTAAGAGATAACTACAATGCGTTGCTGAAAGCAGGTTATGTAGTTATCGGCGTTAGTACCGATAGTGAGAAATCGCACCAGAAATTCATTAAAAAATTCGAACTTCCTTTCCCGCTTATTGCAGACGAAGACAAAACCATTCACGAACAGTACGGTGTATGGGGCGAAAAATCCATGTATGGAAAAACCTACATGGGCACACTACGCACAACGTTTGTTATTGATGAAAAAGGAAAAATTGAAGAAGTTATTTCAAAAGTAAAAACAGACGATCATACTGCACAAATTTTAAAATAGAAAATCAACAATCATGTCAGAATACACAGAACTGCAAAAAGTTTCATCTCAGGTAAGAAGAGATATTGTACGTATGGTACACGGCGCTAAAGGCGGCCACCCGGGTGGTGCATTAGGCTGTACCGATTTATTAGTGCTTCTATATTTTAAATTGATGAAGCACGACAAAAACTTCAATATGGATGGTATTGGAGAAGATATCTTTTATCTTTCAAACGGACACATCTCTGCAGTGTTATATAGTGTATTGGCACGTTCCGGTTATTTTCCGGTAGACGAATTGGTTTCGCACCGTAAGATCAATTCCCGTTTACAAGGACACCCTACTCCGCACTCCCATTTACCAGGCGTGCGTATGGCATCGGGTTCATTGGGACAAGGTTTATCCGTAGGCTGCGGAACTGCGCAAGCAAAAAAATTAAACAAAGACGAGCGGTTTGTATATGTTTTGATGGGCGATGGTGAACAGCAGGAAGGCCAGGTTTGGGAAGCTGCTATGTACGCACCGCACAATAAATTAGATAATCTGATCGGTTTCGTGGATTACAACGGTCAGCAGATCGACGGTCCGTGCGATAAGGTATTATCTCTTGGTGATCTTGAAGGTAAATACAAAGCATTCGGCTGGAACGTGATCACATGCGACGGACATGATTTTGCGTGCCTGGAAGAAACAATCTTAAAAGCACAGGCTAATAAAGGCACAGGTATCCCGACAATGATCTTAATGAAAACAGAAATGGGTTACGGTGTAGATTATATGATGGGTTCACACAAGTGGCATGGTACTGCACCGAACGATGCTGAACTGGCATCTGCATTAGGCCAGCTGGAAGCAACACTTGGCGATTATTAATCCATTATTAAAGAAAGACATTACAACAATGAAAAAATATCCATTTACTGAAAAGAAAGATACACGTTCCGGCTTTGGTGACGGTATGACTGAATTGGGAAAAACAAATCCAAACGTAGTTGCACTATGTGCCGATTTAACTCCGTCATTAAAATTAAACGATTTCGAAAAACAAAATCCGGAACGTTTTTTCCAGATCGGTATTGCCGAAGCAAACATGATCAGCATGGCTGCTGGTATGACGATCGGCGGTAAAATTCCATTCACAGCAACGTTTGCAAACTTCTCTACCGGCCGTGTGTATGACCAGATCAGACAATCGGTTGCATATTCAGATAAGAACGTAAAAATCTGTGCATCACACGCAGGTTTAACGTTAGGCGAAGATGGTGCAACACACCAGATTCTTGAAGATATCGGTTTGATGAAAATGCTTCCGGGCATGACCGTAATCAACCCATGCGATTACAACCAGACAAAAGCTGCTACCATTGCAATTGCAGATCATAAAGGTCCTGTGTACTTACGTTTCGGTCGCCCGGCCTTACCAGTATTTACAGATCCAAACCAAAAGTTTGAGATTGGTAAAGCATGGATGGTAAACGAAGGAACAGACGTAACAATTATTGCTACAGGTCACATGGTGTGGGAAGCAATCCTTGCAGGACAGCAGTTAGAAGAACTTGGCATCAGTGCTGAGATCATCAACATTCATACAATCAAACCAATTGATGAAGAAGCTATTTTGAAATCAGTTGGCAAAACCGGTTGTGTTGTAACAGCTGAAGAACACAACATCTTAGGTGGTTTAGGCGAAAGCGTTGCACGGGTATTAGCAAGCAACCTTCCTACTCCGATTGAGTTTGTGGCGGTTAAAGATACCTTCGGCGAAAGCGGTACACCAGATGAATTGATGGAGAAATATGGTTTGAAAGACCGCCATATTGTTGAAGCGGTTCAACGTGTGATCAAGAAGAAGAAATAAATCACCAGTCCATAGCTAGCTATGGGTTATATAATTATTTACCCATGACTGAAGTCATGGGTAAATAAAAAATAAAAACCGATAAGTTCGCTTATCGGTTTTTTTATGAAATCATTAATAACAACATGCAACTACATTCACAACTTTTAGGAACGGGACATTACGTACCCGAACAGATCGTAACGAACAACGACCTTACTGCTTTCATGGAAACCTCCGATGCCTGGATCCAGGAACGCACAGGAATTAAGGAACGCCGCTTCTTTAAAGAAGGTGTTGATACGGTTTCCAACATGGGCGCAAAAGCTGCGCAGATGGCGTTAGCAAACGCAAAGATTGAAGCGAAAGAAATTGACCTGATTGTGTTCGCAACCTTAAGTCCGGATTATGCATTCCCCGGTGCAGGTGTTTTATTGCAGTGCGAATTAGGTGTGCCGAACATTCCGGCGCTGGATATCCGTCAGCAGTGCGCCGGCTTTATCTATGCCCTCTCTGTGGCCGACCAGTTCATTAAAACAGGCATGTATAAAACGGTGCTGGTTGTAGGAAGTGAAATTCAATCCAACATCATGGAACTGTCTGATCGTGGCCGCAATATGGCGGTGATCTTTGGTGACGGTGCGGGCGCGGTTGTATTAAAAGCAACAACGGAAAACAAGGGCGTCCTTTCAACGCATTTACATGCCGATGGTACGCATGCAGAAGAACTCATGCTGGAACACCCGGGCAGCAGAAGCAAAACGCGTGTAACCACTGAAATGATTGAGAATGGAGCGCTGCTACCTGTGATGAACGGACAAGGTGTATTCAAACAGGCGGTTCAGAAATTCCCCGAAGTAATTAAAGAAGCGTTGGATGCAAATAATTTACAAACAACCGATATCAGTTTATTGATCCCGCACCAGGCCAATCTGCGCATCGCAGAGTATGTGCAGAAGCAATTGAAGCTGGAAGACCATCAGGTATTCAATAACATTCAGAAATACGGCAATACGACGGCAGCATCTATCCCGATTGCATTGAGCGAAGCGGTACAGGAAGGCAGATTGAAATCCGGTGACCTGCTTTGTTTGGCAGCATTCGGGAGCGGCTTTGTTTGGGCGAGTGCATTGGTGCGGTATTAACCTTTTACCCACGATTGAAATCGTGGGCTTTTATTCAAAAACACTATATTTACACATACATAACACTACTTCATTATGGCAATTGAATGGAAAACCGTTAAAGAATTCGACGATATCACCTATAAAAAATCAAACGGTGTAGCACGTATTGCTTTTAACCGTCCGGATGTGCGCAATGCCTTCAGACCGAAGACAACATCAGAATTATACGATGCCATGTACGATGCGTATGAAGACGCTTCTATCGGTGTGGTTTTATTATCTGCCGAAGGTCCGTCATCAAAAGATGGCATCTACTCTTTCTGCAGCGGCGGCGATCAGAAAGCGCGTGGAGAAAAGGGTTATGTTGGCGAAGATGGCAGACATCGTCTGAATATTTTAGAAGTACAACGTCTGATCCGTTTTATGCCAAAGGTGGTTATCGCAGTGGTACCCGGCTGGGCGGTTGGCGGCGGCCATAGCTTACATGTTGTATGTGATTTAACACTTGCGAGTAAAGAACATGCGATCTTTAAACAGACAGATGCGGATGTAACCAGCTTTGACGGCGGTTACGGTTCGGCCTATTTAGCGAAAATGGTTGGACAGAAAAAAGCGCGTGAGATCTTTTTCTTAGGCAGAAATTATTCCGCTCAGGAAGCCTTTGACATGGGCATGGTAAACGCCGTGATCCCGCACGACGAACTTGAAAGTACTGCCTACGATTGGGCACAGGAAATATTAGCCAAATCCCCTACTTCGATTAAGATGTTAAAGTTTGCCATGAACTTAACAGACGATGGTATGGTTGGGCAGCAGATCTTTGCCGGGGAAGCAACACGCCTGGCGTACGGAACAGATGAAGCCAAAGAAGGACGTAATGCATTTCTTGAAAAAAGAAAACCGGATTTCGGTGATATTGGCTGGGCACCTTGTTAATTTGTTCATCACAAAAAAATCTATATTGAAACTATTTCGTTATGAAAAAAATTTTTTATTTATTTATCCTGATACTTTCGTTTTACGCATGTAATGTTAAAGAACAATCCGAAATACAAAAAGAAGTTCTTGCTTCTGAAGAAGTGATTGAAATAGATGCAGATGATCTGTTAAAAAGTTTCGCCAAAGACAGCAGTGCATCAGCAGATAAATACATTGGCAAGGTTCTCTCAGTGCATGGGAAAGTACGTTTTTTTGAACAGCTGGATACAATCGTATTTACTAAAAACGATTCACTTCCCGACATTATAAAATGGGTTGTGGAACGCTTGGAAAGTGATATAAATACCAGTAATATTATTTTTAAAGAAGTTGTTAGTACTAAAAACATGCCTTCGTATTCCCTTAATGCTACGTTTCCCAGGGAGTATAGAAAAGACCTAATCGGTATTAAAGAAAAATCAAACATTAACGTGAAAGGTAAATTAGAACATATCAGTACTATATACCAGGAGATGCCGGATAGTTCAAAAAAGACGTTGACTTATATGCTTTCGCTTCAGGGCTGTGTACTCGAAAAGAAAAAGTAGCTGCATTTAATTTCGATCTTAAATACAAACGAACGTCTGACTGATACAGTCAGGCGTTCGTTTGTATTTCAAAAAAGCATATTAAGTACAAGCCATTTATCCTTCTGCTTTTACCGGCAGCGTAAATGTAAAGTCACTGCCTTTACCTTCGATACTGTTAACGCCAATAGTACCGCCAAGCTTGTCAACAAACTCTTTACATAGGACCAGCCCAAAACCCGAACCTTTTTCATTTGCAGTACCTGGAGATGAAATGTTGGAAGAGATTCCAAAAATTTTCTTACGTGTCTGTTCATTAATTCCGATACCGTTATCTGAAACAGTAATTTCAATCTGATTCTGATTTGATTTTACCGATACACAGACCCGCCCACCTTTCCTGGTAAACTTAATAGCATTCGAAATAAGGTTTCGTAAAATTGTTTTTAGCATTTTTTCATCCGAACAGATCTCTATCTCTGCAGATGCAGTATGTTCCAACGAAATATTTTTTGTTTGTGCACTGGTTTGTGAGAGATCCACAATCTCTTGAATAATTGCAGACACACATATTTTTTCTGACTTATATTCAATCTGTCCGGTTTGAGATTTCGCCCAGTTTAATAAATTATCAAGCAACACTAATGTATGCTGAGCAGTAGAATGTATCATGCCTACGTACTGCTGAGAGCTTTCAACATCAGGTACTTTTACTGCATCCAGTAATAAACCTGCCAATGAAACAATATTATTAAACGGCCCCCGGAGATCATGGGCTATAATTGAAAACAACTTATCCTTTGTTGCATTAAGTTCTCTATACCTTTTTTCACTTTCCCGTAACGCCTGCTCTGCCCTTTTACGTTTTGTAATATCCCGGATTACACCGACAAGAAATCTTTTGCCACTCGTATCAATAAAGCGTGATTTCCGTGTAGAAATTGTTAATGTTTCTCCATCACGCACAGTCAGCGTTTCTTCATTGATATTTTCCAGCCCATCAAATAATACCTCCTTATCTATTTTCAAAAAACTTTCGCGTTCGTTTGCGGGCACATCTTCAGCAAGTGTCTTCCCAATGATCTCTTCTCTTGGCAGATTAAACATCTGGCAAAAAGCATCATTCACAAAAAGCAACCGGCTTTGCTCATCCTTTACAAATACTGAATCTCCCATATTGTTCAATATAGTAGGTGCATATGCACTACCGGCAACTAAAAATTCAATGGCATTGATTTGTTCTTTAAGATTAACCGCAGGCAGCAGCCGGAGGAGCTCATTCTGATGCCTGAGCTCAGTTATCTGATGTTCTAATTCTTCACGAGTGGGTTTATGATTCATTTTTCATATTACAAGTATAATTCATATCCATTAAAAATCAGCTAGTTTCCTAAATATCCTTCGATTTAATTTAAAAAACAATAGCTCCTGTTAAAACCTCCGTACTTCTTTTATACTGCTGTATACAGCATAGAGTTCAAACCATACAACATTATAAAGATTATTATTCTTGAATAAATGCAAAAGGTAATCTATTGATTAACACAAGTAAATTCATAGGTGTTTAAACATCAAGAAAGTTTGTATCATAACAGCTCATTTCCGTTTCAATACCTACAGGTATACACGTTTATTCATAAATTATGGTATCTTTGAGTTATGTGTCTATCCAAAAACATTTATCTCGCTGACGACGATGAAGACGATCGTTTATTTTTTCGGGATGCCTTATCAGAAGTATGTAAAGAAATGCGGTTAACGATTGCTAAAGATGGTGTCGAGCTTATGGATATCCTGTATCTTCCGCCCTCTCCGCTTCCTGATGTTATTTTTTTAGATCTGAATATGCCCGTAAAAAACGGCTTTGAATGCCTGGAAGAAATAAAAAAAAGCGAATTGTTAAAACACTTGCCGATTATTATTTTTTCTACAACTGTGCAGGAAGAAGCTGTAAACAAGGTATATAAAGAAGGAGCCAATTTTTATATCTGTAAACCGGATAATTTTAATCATTTAAAGAAAGCCTTAAAAAAAGTACTTTCAATTGATTGGCTAAAAGAAGTAAAACAGATTTCCAAAGAACAATTCATTGTTTCTGTAGCTTAATATCTATAGCTTTATATAAAGCTTACTCTTCTTATTGTCATGTATAACTTACAACTTGACTTTGAACAAGCCAGGACACGGCATCTATTATTTAAAACAAAGCTAAGGTCTGTTTTATATGGATCCGAAATTGACACAAAGTCTGTTATCTCCTATGCTGACTGTGCAGTAAGTAAATGGATCTATGAGCATGCCTTAAAAGCTTACGGACATATACCTGAGATGCATCAGCTGAAACTTGTGCATATAAACCTTCATGAATCTGCGCAAGAGCTTGTACGTCTTTATAAAGATGGTAAAATTGATAAAGCACGCAGAGGCTTGTCAAACCTGGAATTGATCGCAGATCATTTTGCTGCTTTGCTCACAGTTGTTGAATTAAAATTACAACTCAGCAATTATCCGGCTGCTGCTATCCGCGACAACGAAGCTGTATTAAACAATACACATAAAGAACTTTTAGAACTTCACACCAGCCTGCATGAGCTGGATGCCCGCATCCGTAAACAAACAGATGAACTGGTCAGTACACAACGCGGCGTTGAGAACAAACTACGCAACCATTTCAGTCACGCTCCTGTAGCAATCTGTATCCTGCGGGGGGCTGAGTTTGTATTAGAACTTGCTAATGATATGTATTTGCAGCACATAGATAAAACAGCGGATATTGTTGGTAAACGTTTATTTGAAGAATTACCTGAACTGGAAAAACAGGGAGTGCGTGAAATGCTGAATAGTGTGCTGGATACGGGAAATCCCTTTGTAGGCACAGATGTAGAAATACGTATGAAACGCAATGGCATCAATGAAACATTGTATTTTAATTTTGTATATAAACCGCTGGACGATCATGAAACCATACCTGGTATTATGATTGTATGCTCTGAAGTTACGGATCAGGTAATTGCTAAAAAGGCAATGATTGAAAATCAGCAACGCCTGAATATTGCTATTGAAGCTACAGCTTTAGGCACATATGAAGTAAATCTGAAGACAGCCGAGCTTGTCTATTCAGACAGATACCTGGAAATTTTTGGATACGCACCACACGAAAAACCTGGTCATAAAGAATTAGTTAAATGTATACATGAGGATGATGTACACATACGTGAGCAGGCCTTTGCAATAGCATTTGAAACTTCTAAGCTGTTTTATGAAGTACGTATCATACTCAGAGACCAGTCTGTCCGATGGTTAAGGGCTTTCGGGAAAGTTTTTTTTGATGATAAGGGAACTCCTGAAAAAATGCTTGGAACTGTAATGGACATTACGAAAGAAAAAGCAGCAGAAGAAAAAATACGCAAGGCTAATGAAGTGCTTGAAATTGCACTGCAATCTGCCAAACTAGGAACATATGAATTAAACATCAAAAGCGGGAAAGCAAATTTCAGTTTACTTTGTAAAGAAATTTTTGGTTTTGAGCCGGATAAAGATGTTACCCTGGAAGATGTGCGTAGTTCAACGCATCCTGACGATAAAGAAATCACCCGCTCCTACATGTTAGAAGCACTTGCCAATAAACAGAATTACGATGCTGAATATCGCATTATAACAGCCGACAAGTCTATACGCTGGATCTCTATTTCAGGAAAAGGCGTCTATGATGCAGAAGGCAATGTCAAAAAACTGATTGGAGTAATCGAAAATATTACCGACCGCAAACATGCGGAAGATGAATTAAATATAAGCGTGCAGAAATTCAGATTACTTGCTGACTCCATGCCGCAATTTGTATGGACCGGTGATACAGCGGGTAATCTGAATTACTTTAACCAATCTGTTTTTGATTATACGGGGCTCACACCCGCGCAGATATATTTAGAGGGCTGGCTCCAGATCGTTCATCCCGATGACCGTGAAGAGAATATCGAAAAATGGATGCAGGCTATACAAACCGGTAACGATTTTATATTCGAACACCGCTTTAAAAAAAATACAGGTGAATACCGCTGGCAATTAAGCCGTGCTATTGCACAACGCAATAAAACCGGTGAAATACAGATGTGGGTCGGAACCAGCACAGATATACAGGATCAAAAAACATCGGCACAGAAATTAGAAGAGTTGATCAAGGAACGTACAAAAGAGTTAAAGAATGCAAATATTGAACTGGAAAGTATGAATCAGGAACTACGCTCCTTTACATACATTTCAAGCCATGATTTGCAGGAACCTTTACGAAAGATTCAAACATTCATCAGCAGAATCCAGAATAGCGATAGTGGAACGCTATCGAAAGAAGGCGCAAATTATTTTGCCCGCATTCAGCAATCAGCAAATAAAATGAAAACACTGATCAACGATCTGTTAACATACTCAAGAACCAGCGCAACTGAAAAAGTATTTGAAAAGACCAATCTTAATCTGTTGCTGCATGAAATTAAAACGGAATTTACAGAAGTATTGAAAGAGAAAAACGGCTCCCTGGAAATTTCAAACCTTCCCGAAATTAATGCAATTCCATTTCAGTTAAGACAATTATTTATAAACTTAATTTCAAACGCCATTAAATTTTCCAGGCCATCTGTCCCTCCGGTTATAAAAATCAGTTCTGCTATACTGCTGGGCAGGGACACAGATAATGCCAATGCGCACGAAAATGAATTGTATCATCAGATCATAGTAAGCGATAACGGTATCGGTTTTGACCCTTCCTATAAGGATAAAATTTTCGAGGTATTTCAACGCCTGCATCCCAAAACCGAATACGAAGGTACAGGTATCGGGCTTTCTATTTGCACTAAAATTGCCCAAAACCACAATGGCTTTATCAGCGCTTCGGGAGAATTAAATAAAGGTGCTGCGTTTACAATCTACTTACCGTTATTGAAGTAATTGAATCATATACGAGTTTATTTCTTAATAAAAAAGCTTCAGCGAAAATCGCTGAAGCTTTTTTATGATATAAAATAACGTTGATTACTTACAGTTATAATAAAAATTAAGATCTGTTTCTTCTTCTTTACCGTCATGTTTATAAGTTGATACAGAACGGCTAACATAGCCCTGCGGATTTATTTCATATATATAACTATAAGTATCTGAATCATCATTATTGCTTGTCGATTTAAGTAGATTTTTATTCTCCTTACCCCCTATGCCAGGGATTAATAAATTACTATCAAAAATTCCTTTTGACAAGATAGAGGTATAGGTATTTGTAGTGATAATTATTTTACCGCCATCACGTTTCTCTTTTTCTGTAATCAGATTTCCATCCACATAGGTATTCCATGTTGTATCTTTGCCGGAATAAGTCATACCTCCTGAAACAGATTCGTATTTTTGCACTTTTTGAATATTATATCCTTCGGCATTATAGGTATAAAATATTGTATCAGATTGTTTAACCGTCCCTCCGTTAAATTCGTTGTACATAGCCAAATAATCTATCGTACCGGCAGCATTTAAATGCAAGTAAGTTGCATGCTCTCCCTCATCATCATGAATAACATATGTGATCTTATTGGTTCCATACGTATAGGTTATATAATTTCCCTCAGCGCCGGTTTCATCATAATATTGAACCTTTGAAATTCTATTTTGCTCATCGTATACCAATGCAGTGGAATCACCTATTTCACTATCTACAACATATTTCAATGTACACGTTTCTGATGCTGGTGCAGGTGTTTCATCCTCTTTATTTTTTTTACATGCAGTTGCAATAAAGAGAATCGATAATAAACAGATAGCTGATTTTAGAATATGTGTTTTCATAGTTTTTTGATTTATTGGATATTATTTTTTTACAGATAGATGAGAATAGTATTTATAAATATAAAAAAGTAGTGCCTGGCTAACATATGAAGTATAAATAAAAATCTATTCAATATTCTAAAATAATAAAAAATAAAGTACATGCAAATTTGAAAAATCGATGCTTCCTTTTACAAACACTTATAAGTTTGTATTTTAAGTTGATACATTATTTTGTTTTTTTAAATAATATCATTTGCTGAAATATACACCGCACGTTCACGCAGTTTCTGTTGCTCTTCTTTAGAAACATGTTTAAAAGCGGCAACTACATAGGCAGGAATTTGCTCTTTGAGTTTATCCATAATTCCCCAACCATCGCTGTCTTTAATCTGTTATATAAAGATGACTGAGTATCCATCCAGGTGAGGCCTGTGCTTACCTTATGGATTGCACAAACACTTTCCATCAGCTGAAAAAATTCTTTCTCATAGCCTGCTTTGCAGTATATACCATCAAAGGCCGCAAAACGAAAATCCTTGGGATTAAATAGTCTGGATAGAACCGGAATGTATGGAAGACATGTCATAATCATTTTCCCGGAAAAGCCCGCTAAATGTCTTACGATCCAATGTGCTTTGTTTACACGTATACCTGCTACTATTTCATGTTCAATTTTAAATATAAAATAATTTCCGTCGAAAAAACGCAGGTCGAAATGAGCAAGTTCGTAGTTTTTATATGCTTCCTGTAAAAGATCAAGCATTATCTGCTTATCAGGTTGTAAAAGCATCTGTGCTGCTTTATGTTTTTTAGGATAAAGCCGACTGAACGTTAGTGTTTCAAAGCTCCGTATCTTTTCAAAGCCAATATGATTAAGCAGTTTATGAGACCTCGTATTTGATGCATCTACATGGGCATAAAAAACCGAAGGCGTATGTATTTCTTTTTCAAAATATGTACGGATATTTTTTAAGATCATATTGCCGAAAATCCCACCTTGGTTTTTCGGATCAATAGAAAAATATCTGCTATACCAAAAATCAATCGTATGGTTATTTTTATGTATACTGCGTTTTGAAAAACAACAGGTACCGATAAGCTTGTCTTCTTTCTCCAGACTGAAAAATAACGGATCCGGTACCTTCATTATGTTTTGTTCGGTATCTTGATGCTGGTATGTTGTTTCTTTGGTTCCCCAACATGTGCGCTTCAGCAGATCAATAATTTTCAAATCGGGTTTATGCCGAATATATAGTTTATACAAATTCTTTTCAAAAATAATTTTCATACAATGCATGGGCTCGTAGTTTAAATATCCCTGTATTTAATCTGAAAACCAATCATCCTTAAAAGTATTATACATTACTCAATGCATTTATCTTTTGCGATCGACACAATCACAGACCGTCCATCGATACTAGTTATATTGGAAGTTGATTTCCGATTAAATCCAGACATATGTAAGAACTGGTTTTATATGCAATGGAAGATCCTGCCTGGCGACGTAGAAGCTGATAAAACAAATAGCTTCGCAGATATTGTCTGCGAAGCTATTTCAAATCTATAGTGGAATTTATAATCCGGTTATCAATGTTTATAAAAACTTGGGCAAGGCATTCTTTTCATTGGCTTACGTTTCTTTGTAGGCTTATGAATATAGGTGATGCTAAGTTCATGCGCGCCGCCCGGACCGGCAGCTGTTAATTTAGACACGGTTAAATCATAACTATATCCGAAGTTCCATGTCTTATACATCCACCCAATTAAAAACACAACAGATTCTCTGTTCGGAACTGTTTTTTCATAATGTTTGATTGGAATACCTCTATACCATATTCCAGCCATCAGATGCTGGTACATACCATACACACCTACATCCAATTGATCTGCTTTGCCCTGAGATTTGTAATGAAATGTGGGTGTAATGCTGATTTCAGTTACATCGTCTGTATATGCTAAGTATTTACGTTTAGCAAGAATGATTTTATACCCCCCCGTCAATTGGAAGTTCATTGCAAGTTTATCCGGTGCAGCACCAGCAAACGATTGCGTTGGTGTATTCAAATGCTGTACAGAAAATCCACCCCAAAGTTTATCGGAATAAACGACCGTTCCAGCTGAAAAATCAGCATACAGCTGACTGCTTATACCTGTCTGATAATTTCCTCCTCCTATGTAACTGGTAGTTGAATCTCTGAACTGACTTGGATACCGTAAACCGTTATAATCAAGGGTACGCTGTACACCAGTTGCCTGCAAACCTAAACGTGCTGTAAACTTTTCTGAAAGAGGAATTTCGTAGGAATATAAAAAAGAGAATTGCGTGGATGCATAAATACTCGCTCCCTGTATATCACGTACAATCTGAAACCCTAAACCGCTTTTGTATTTCTCTAAATACGTATCGCCGGCAGCATAATACGTTTTATAATTGGCATCAAGGCCCAGCCATTGTAAACGCGTTAATACAGTAGCTCTTGTTGCATGCACACTACCCGCAAATGCCGGATTATGAAACATTGGTACGGAATAAAATTGTGAAAATTGTATATCCTGACCTTTTGAGACATTATATGTGGTAAAACATACAACAATAAGAGTAACCAGAAATATGCGTAAGCAAATTTTACTAAACATTAATACTATATTTAGATGTAATACCTTCAAATATACGTAAATAATGTTTTTATTTCCCAATTGGAAATTTATTGATGCCATTTACCAGATAGAGTTTCTCATGAGCATTATACGTCAAGCGTTTATTTTACATAAAGAATTATGCGTTTACTTTTTATAGCTTCGTTCGTTTATTCTGAATCCGCAGATTGAAAACGTATAAATTATTAAAATTGTTGATAGTTTATATCTAAAAATTCAATTAAATAGATAAATAACTGTTACCAATTGGGTGCAAACTGTATATAATATATTAGATGGTCTATTTATTTTTATTGCTGTTTTATTTTATACTGCATACGCATATGTTGATAGAACTTTTTATTGAAAGCACGTTAGAAAAATCATATACACATAAATGTAGTGTCTTTAGTAAGAATAATTCAAGATTCTATTTTAAAAAAGCCAGTTCTTTTAAAAATACAGGTAATAAATTGAGAAGATACTCTTATACTTGTTATAAAGCTCCATAAAACTGCCTATAAACAGATAACTAACATACAATCCGGCAATTATAAAATTTTTAATGATTTTATAAGGAATAAAATTGAATAGTTACACGTACATTACGGTATAGGATTATTTCACCGAGTAATGTAGCTTTGTTTTCTATCTTTGGCTCAGATTGGCAAGAAGTTATGCAGGCATTGAATTATTTCTGGATACAACAACCAACGCGGGTTAATAATACTATTGTTGGTGATACCGGCGGATAAACCCTTTACTAAGCCATTAAATCATTCAATAAAATATTGTCAAATATTACATATAACAAAATGAAAAAAATCCTCTGCTTATTTATCCTCTCATTTATTTTTATTGTTTATGTAAATACAGAAATACAAGCGCAGTGTCCGGCTGTTCCAACCTGTACCAAAACAGCGGTTGCAGGTACGAGCTATACACTTACAGCATCCGATGTGCTTTGTATCAGTTCAAATTACAATTCAGGAAACATTACCATTAATGGCGGTACTGTTATTGTTCAATCCGGAGGTACGCTTGGTATAAGCCCTTCCATTACTACGGGAACTATAAACATAGCTACCGGAGGTACGTTGACAAGTGATATCTCAGCAAGTTCTTCTGCTACCCTTAATAATTGCGGTAAGATATCAGGCACACGTTCCATCAATCCAAACATTGCCCTTAATAACTACGGAAATAACGATGGCGCTTTGTTAAGTTTAAAACAGGATAATGGATTTACGCTTAATAACTATGGTAAAAATTTATCTGTAAGCATTGATGGAAACCCGAACGGTAACTTTACAATTAACAATGCAGTTGGTGCAACAATAACATCACTTGCTACTACCCACCCTACTTCCGGATTAAAAGCAGGTAGTGTGATAACAAATCTAGGTGCAATTAATCTTACTTCTGATATTTTGTGGGAAGGTACTATTAACAATGGTAATGCAAGTGGTTCGCAACAAGGGACAATAACAACTGCAACAGGTGTTCAGGTTGAATTCAGAGGCCCCTGGACAATAAATAATAATCCAAGTTCAACGATACAAATAGACAAAATCTATTTAAATAACCTGTCCAGTCCGGGGCAAGGTGCATTACTAAGCGATCAAAGTGTGTTGTCCGTGAATACAATCGTTGGTAACAATATTGTAAATCCTATTAAAGGAATCGGGGGATGTTCTTATTTCAAAAGTTACAATGTATTCAGTAGCACATCCAATCAAAATTTATTTTTGCAGGTTCCTCCGGGTTCAATCAGTTATTGCGGTCCTGTCCCTGTTAACAGTGCTGCTCAAACATTCGGAATTGTCAGTGTGGTTTCAAACGGAGCTACTCCGGCATTATATAGAGTTACGGTTAATTCATCAAACAATTCAGGAAGCATCAACGGTACATTAATATCTATCCGGTTTGTTACAGGAAATCAATCGAATGGTTACTGGAAGGCAAAGTTAATTTCAACAACTTCAGGAACGGCTACTTATGATTTATTAAGCCCTGATGGAGGCACCTACACATTTGACAATGCAGCTACTGCAGGAACGGGTACGTTTTACTGGACGGCATCTACATTTGGTAATGCCTATTATGCCGGTTATGATTGTAATAACCCTGCATTAACAACTAAGATTGTTACAGCCGGTCCATCACAGTCTGCCTGTGCCAATAATCCTACTGTAACCTTAGCGGGTAATTTCAGTGTAGCTCCCGGTATCGTATGGTCTGGCGGTGCAGGAACTTTTGTTCCAAACAACACTACAAAAAATGCAACCTATACGCCTACTGCAGCAGAAATAGCTGCCGGCTCTGTTACCTTAACCATAACAACTACAGGAACCACTCCCTGTAACCAGCAATCAGATAAAGTTACCATCTCATATACAACTGCACCAACCGTTAATGCAGGTCCTCCGGTAGCAGGCTGTGTTAACAATGCTTCAATAACGTTATCAGGTACAGCTGCCAATCAAACAGGTGTAACCTGGTCTGGCGGAACGGGTACCTTTTCTCCGGCCAGTTCACTAAATACAACATATACTCCTTCGGCTGCTGAAAAAACAGGAAATCCTAAAACAATCACCTTAACGTTAACGGCAAATAAAACCGGCTGTAATGCTGTTACCTCAAATGTTGATGTAACTATTAACCCAAGTCCGGTTGTTAATGCGGGACGTGATACCGTAATCTGTAAAAATGATTCATTTAATCTACAGGGTATTGTTTTGAATGCCACTGGCGGCACATGGTCTGGCGGTACAGGTACATTTACTCCGAATGCCAATTCATTAACGGCTAATTATAAACCAAGTGCCTCTGAATTAACTGGTACAAGTGTTACATTAACATTAACATCAACCGGTAATGGCGCATGTCTGGCGGTAGCAGATCAAATGATCATTAAATTTACTCCTGCACCAACCATTAAAATAACCGGTCCTTCCGATGTTTGTGAAAATAATCCGGTAATAACGTTATCCTCTGCAATAACCGATGCTACCGGACAAAGCTGGCTGGGCAGCGGTGGATCTTTTACGCCGAATACCACAACCAGCCCGATCGTTTATACACCTTCTGCCGCAGAAATATCTTTTGGATTCACGGGTATTATAGCCAAAACAACAGGCGGCAAATGTCCTCCGGTAACGGATACAATTATCGTTACATTCGGACCTGCTCCTAAAGTAGACGCCGGTCCTCCGGTTTCTATTTGTGAAAACAACCCTACCGGAAGCCTTACAGGTTCTGTAACAGGTGTATCAACCGTTACCTGGACTTCACCAACCGGCGGTTTATTTACTTCACCTACAAATCCGGTTACAAATTACATCGCGACAAGCACAGATATTACAAATGGCAGTGTTATTTTAACTGTTACTGCAACCAAGCCAACATGTAATCCGGTTACAGATCAGGTAGTGGTTACAATAACTCCTAAGCCTACTGTAAGTGCCGGTCCGGCAAGAACAGTCTGTGCAAACAATGCAACAGCAACATTTAACGGTTCTTTCACAGGTGCAACCGGAGTTGTATGGACAACATCCGGTGATGGTACGTTTGGCTCAGCTACTTCCGCAACTACAACCTATACAGCCGGACCAAATGACATTACTGCCGGAACGGTTACCTTATCCCTTACAACTACCGGTAATGGAAATTGTTTGGCTGTTGTTTCTACATCCACACTTTCAATTACACCAAGACCTACTGTAACTCCAGGCACGTATTCTGTGTGTGCGAACAATGCAACCGTTCAGCTTAATGGTGCTGTTACTATTGCTACAGGCGGAACCTGGGTTGGAGGTGCAGGTACTTTTTCTCCCGGAAGAAATGTCTTAAACCCAACCTATACACCAACTGCTGCTGAAACAGCTGCAGGCTCGTTAAGTCTTACGTTACAATCTACCGGTAATGGAAATTGTAATGCTGTTACAGGAAGTGCAGCAATAACATTCACTCCTGCTCCAACAATTACGCCAACTACGCCTGCCAATGTTTGTGCGGATGTTCCTGCAGCAACTATTACGACAACAAAAACAGTAGCTACAGGTGTACTATGGTCTGGCGGAGCCGGTACAATTGCAGTACCAACAAATTTATCTACTACCTATACACCTACTACAACTGAAATCAATGCCGGTTCTGTAACATTAACGGTTACAACAACAGGAAATGGATTATGTTCGCCGGTATCAGCTAATGTGCTTGTTAAAATAGCTCCTGCTCCAACGGTAAATGCCGGACCAAACCAGGTTGTCTGCGGAACAGTTTCCACCGTATCAAATCTTTCCGGAACTGTTACCGGTGCTACCGGCGGAACATGGACAAAAGTATCCGGTACAGGTACTTTTGGAAATGCAAACAATACATCTACCACATACACACCTTCAAATCAGGATGTGCTTAATGGTTCAGTAACATTAAAACTAACAACTACTGGAAATGGTTTATGCCAGGCGGTATCAAACACCATGACAATTACCTATACGCCTGTACCATCAATCAACGCAGGTGTTGATCAAATTGTCTGTTCAACTGAATTGCCGGTAAAACTTTCTGCTTCAGGTTCTCCTGCCAATTGGAATCCAAGTGCAGGTACATATGCAAATGCTGCTTCTTTAATTACAACCTATTCACCATCTGCAGGTGAAATTGCAGCCGGAACAGTAACCTTATCCATCAGCACAATAGCCAGCGGAGCATGCCCTGTTAAAACATCTCAACTTACCATAACAATTCCTCCGGGACCTGTTGTAAATACAGGTCCTGCATCACAAACCATGTGCGGAAGTTTGTCAGGTTATCAATTAAATGGCTCCGTTACAAATGCAACAGGAGGTTTCTGGTCAACAAGCGGAACAGGAGCATTTACACCAAATGCAAACGCACTGAACGCTATCTATACGCCTTCTGCACTTGACAGAACAAATGGTTCTGTAGTATTGACACTTACTTCAACAGGTAATGGTTCATGCCAGCAAGTCTCCAAAACAGTTACATTAACAATTACGCCTGCAATAATTGTAAGTGCAGGACCGAATCAAACACTTTGTGCGGATGTTAGCGGAATCACCTTAAATGGTTCTTTAACAACAGCTACAGGCGGTATCTGGTCTATCACTTCAGGAAGCGGATCAATTGCATCTCCGACAAGTTTGATCACGACATATAATCCAAGTGCTGCAGACATAGCTGCGGGAACAGTTTCGTTTTTATTAACATCTACCGGAAATGGCGGCTGCCCGGCTGTTACAAGCACTGTTACACATACATTAACTCCTGCTCCTACCTTAACCCAGGGTCCGGATCAATCTATTTGCGGTGACAGTGCCTATGTACAATTAAATGCAACCTTTACCGTTGCCACGGGTATTAAATGGACAAGCAATGGAACGGGAACATTTTCACCAAATAACGTAACCGCTAATGCGCGTTATACTCCATCTGCTGCAGACGTTTCAAACGGAACCGTAACTTTAACGGCAACAACAACGGGCAACGGCACATGTAATCCTGTTGTAAAAAATCTTACCATAACAATTACACCTGTTGTGTTATTGACAATTCCTTCCACCCAATCTGTTTGTCAAAACAACGCTACGGTTACATTAACAGCATCTACTAGTGCAACCGCTGTAAGCTGGACAACATCAGGCACAGGTACTTTTGCCAGCCCGACATCACCATCAACTACCTACGCACCTTCTGCTGCAGATATTGCAGCAGGTGTTGTAACATTAACAAATAAAACAACAGGTATTACCAACTGTAAAACACAAACAGGTATTGTACAGGTAATTATTGCACCTTCTCCAGTTGTTGATGCGGGCATGCCTCAAACTGTTTGCTCTACAACGCCAAGCATTTCATTAAATGGCAGCGTTCTGCATGCAGGCGGCGGTACCTGGACATCTAACGGGACAGGTACATTTGCAAATGCAAACGCACCTGTTACTACATATGCGCCATCAAAAGCAGATACTACAGCAGGTTCTGTAATATTCACATTAACGTCTACAGGCAACGGCACATGTACGCCAGTATCTAAAAATGTTACCGTTACCTTCAAAAAAGTTGCTATCGTAAATGCGGGCCCGAATCAGACAATCTGCGGCGACAGTGCTTATGTACAGCTTGCAGGCAGTATTGTTAATGCCGGCGGCGGTGTATGGACAAAATCCGGTACAGGTACGTTCATGCCAAGTACAATAGATTTAAATGCAGTCTATTCCCCAACTCCTGCAGATAAAGCAAGCGGCTCTGTAACTATTACCTTAACGTCTACATCAAATGGAGAATGCCCGGCTGTTTCAAAAAGCATGGTAATTACAATAACTCCCGCACCTGTTATCACTGTAAGTGCAGATAAAACAGTTTGTGCAAATAATGCAGTTACTAACGTAAGCGGTACATTTACCGTATCGTCAACAATTAAATGGACAACATCCGGTAGCGGTACATTTACTCCCGACAATACATCTTCTTCTGTTACCTATACCCCTTCTGCTATTGACAAAGCGGCAGGATCAGTTGTGCTTGCCATGTCAACTACAGCAAATGGAACCTGTAAACCGGCACAAGGATATTTAACCTTAACCATTACGCCTACACCCGTGTTAAATGCTGGTTTTGATAAAACAATTTGCGGTGATAGTACAGAGATTAAATTAGATCAGGCGACTGTAACAAGCGCTACAGGTGTTCAATGGTCTACAAATGGTTCAGGTGTATTCGGACCAAATAATACCGTAACACAACCAATATACTATCCTACCGCTGCAGATAAGCTGGCCGGCAAAGTCAAACTTGCTGCTGTAACAACCGGAAACGGTTCATGTCTGCCTGTTCGTGATACAATAGAAATAACAATAACACCTATACCAACGGTAAATGCAGGTTCAGATATTTCAATCTGTGCCGATACAAATAATGTAAAATTAGCCGGATCTTCTACAATAGCAGGTGGTGTGAAATGGACATCTACCGGAACCGGTACGTTTACACCAAGTGCATTTGTAGCAAATGCCAGTTATATTCCATCAAATGACCAAACAGTTACATTAACGTTAACAACTACAAATAACGGAACGTGTAAGCCGGTAAGCGATGACCTTTTGGTTTTAGTTGCACCAAAACCTGTTGTAGATGCCGGCACGGACAAAACAGTTTGTGCAAATGTAACTCAGGTACTTTTAACCGGAACTGTAACAAATGCAACCGGAGGTCTTTGGACAACAAACGGCAGTGGTTCATTTTTACCAAGCAGTTCAACCCTAACGCCAAACTACGTTCCTTCAGCTTCTGATTTATCTCTTGGAACAGTAACATTAACATTAGCTTCAACCGGAAACGGATTATGTAAAACAGTTAGCGACAATGTAACAGTAACATTTAATCCTGTGGCAACTGTTTCGGCAGGAAATGATTTACAAGCCTGTATTTCTTCAACAACTGTAAATGTGAATGGTTCGTCAACAAATGTTTCATCTGTTAACTGGCAAATTGTATCGGGTAATGGATCATTATCTACCACATCAAGCCTTGCTACAACATATAATGTATCGCCTGCAGATATTACAGCGGGCAGCGTTACACTTAGAATTACAGGCACAGCATTAAGCAGCTGTTCAAATGTTTCGGATGATGTTGTAATAACGTTTGTGACTTCTCCTCCTATTAATGCAGGCCCTGACAAAACAGTCTGCAGTACCGATTTCCCAATCGCATTAGAAGGTTCCGGATCATCTGCACAATGGTCTGGCGGTACGGGAACATTCAGCCCGAATAACCAGACATTAAATGCACTATATACACCAAGTGCGGCAGAAGTTGCAGCACATACGGTAACATTAACGTTACAGGCAATAACAAGCGGTTCTTGCCCTGCTCCATCGGACCAGGTAACATTTACAATATTAGATGGACCGCAGGTAGATGTAGATGCAGGAACCGTATCAAAAATCTGTGCCAATACACCTTCTGTAAATTTATCGGGCAGTACAACAGGTGTTAATTCTACAGGTGTTACCTGGACCACATCCGGCTCAGGAACCTTTGCAAATGTTAATACACTCAATCCTGTTTATACGCCATCCTTATCAGATAAAAATGGCGGAGAAGTTGTCATTACAATTTCATCAACGGGTAACAATGCTGCATGTAAACCTGCAACAGATACCATGCATTTAATTATTACACCGGCTCCTCAAATAAGTACAGGAGGAAATCAAACAATATGTGGAGATGCTGCTACAGTTGATATCAGTTCATCGTTCTCAAATGCAACCGGTGTCGTATGGTCAAATGTTTCAGCCAATGGATCCTATGCAAGTTCAACTTCTGCCAACACGAAATATCTTGTGGCAACTCCTGCTGATACTACTGCAGGTTCAATAACCATACAGGTTACAACAACAGGTCAGCTTCCAAGTTGTCCGGCTGCTACCGACCAGATGACCATAACCTTTACAAAAAAACCTGCTGTTTCAGCCGGTTCTCCAATCACTGTATGTACAGATACCACTTCAATTCCGTTAAATGGCAGTGTGTCTATTGCCACAGGAGGTGTATGGTCATCAGCATCCGGCGGCAGTTTTATTCCGAATGCACATCAATTAAATGCTAAATACATACCTTCTGCTGCAGACAAAGCGAGCGGAACTGTAAATTTAGTATTAACCTCTACAGGCAATGGAAGTTGTAATGCCTATTCCGGAAATGTTGCGATAACCTTAAATCCGCAGCCAACCATTTCCGGTTCTGTTCCAAACGATTCTATCTGTACGGGCAATACGGTTTCAGCTACAGCCAATGTTACTAACACAAGTTCATTGATCTGGAAAACTACCGGAACAGGTACATTCAGTACAACAACAGGTACAAGTACAATATATACACCATCTACAAGTGATGAGTTAAATGGCGGTGTTATTATATATGCATCAACAGTTGGTTCGAATCCTTGTAAAGAAATTGAAAAGTATTTTTCTATTACCATATTGAAATCTCCGGGAGCATTGGTGAATGCCGGATTTGATCAGATTGCATGTGCGGATGCCGGTTTTTTCCCATTAAACGGTATCATTGACGGATTGAGCGGTACAGGTATCTGGACGAGCTCTACCGGAAAAGGTGATTTTTACCCGGATGCAACAGATCTAAATCCGATCTTCGTTCCGGCACAGGAAGATATTGATGCGGGAGGATTAACCATTACACTTTCGACAACAAACAACAGCATCTGCCCCCCATATTCAGATGATATGATATTGACAATCAATCCGGCACCTGAGGTATCCGCAAGTGCTTCTGCAGGTGGCTTCCCACCACTGTGTGCCGACACTGCTTACATACAATTAAACCCTACGATCACAAATTCCACCGGCGGTGAATGGTCAACAACAGGAACAGGTATTTTCTCTCCAAGCATTACAGCATTAAATGCTGTATATGTCCCTTCCGCTGAAGACAGACAAAAAGGCTTAATTGGACTTACCTTAACAACAACAGGCAATGGTACATGTAATGCGTACTTTGATTTTATGACAATCCACCTAACTCCGAAACCAACCATTAATGCTGGCCCGGATAAAATTGTCTGTGCAGATCAGGTGCTTGATTTAAATGCTACTACCACAGTCGCTTCAGGGGTTGACTGGACATCATCAGGTACAGGTTTTTTCACTTCCGCTGCAAACTCATTAAATACGCAGTATATCATGTCAGACATAGATACGACCAACAGAATATTTAATGTGTTTGCAAAAACGGTTAATCAGGGGTTATGTAAACCTGTTTATGATACGGTTAGAATAACCGTACAACCTGTACCGGTAGTACTTGCTTCAGCAGACCAGATAATTTGTGCGGATGCAACCAGCATTCAGGTACGCGCTGGTATCAGGAACGCTACCGGTGTTGTATGGACAACGGATGGATTTGGCTCGTTTACACCAAATGCTTCCGGAAATCCGGTAACGTATAATCTGGCTCAGGCAGATGCAGCAAAAGGTACAATTGAATTGTATGCAACATCAGGCAATTCAGGAATCTGCAGTTCAGGAACAGATACAATTAAAGTAACCATATCGCCCACTCCAACCATTTCTGCGGGTGCACCTATTATATGTAAAACAGCACTTGGCGCTAAATTAAATGGTGTTGTAAACAGCGGAACAACAACCGGAACAACAACCTGGTCAAGCAGCGGCTCGGGTATATTTGCGGTAAATCAGTCTGTGCTGGATGCTTCGTATTATCCAACGGCAGCTGATATTGCAGCCGGCCAAGTTACACTTACACTTACTGCCTCAAATTACGGTACTTGTAACGCTGTAGCCAGTAATGCAATATTATATATAGAACCAATGCCTGTTGCAGATGCAGGCCAGGATCAATACTCTTGTGTCGGTGGTTCGGTTACGGTTTCAGCAAACAATACGCAAACAGGTGTCACGTATTCATGGACAGATAATGCGAGTGTGATTGTACAACCTGCCAATGCAAAATCACATACCTTTGTTGTTTCAGCTACAACACAACGTATCTTGTTAGCAGAAGATGCAAAAGGCTGTGTAGCCAGTGATACGGTAAATATTACAACCTTTGAGCTGCCTCAATTTACACTGCCGGCAATAGCTTGTTACAGTGAAAATTTAATGGTACAGTCCAACCCTTCTCCACAACCAACTGTACCTGGCATTTATCAATGGTTTGACGGCGGTACCATAATGACCGGCGAAAACAAATCGTTCTTAATTGTTCCGGACACAGGTACATATAAAATCGAATTCTCATTTGCTAATTGTGCGGCAGATGATCAGGTAGTTGTTAAGCCGGCACCAACTATTACAGCAGCAGATATTATAGCGTGTGGAAACGGAACATTAACGGCCAGTACTACTACTCCGGGTGCTACAATTGCCTGGAGCTTAAATGGAACAGCTGTAGGTTCCGGATCTCCGATAACAATTACATCTTCTGCTAACGATACCATAAAATATGATATTCGCGTAACCAACCCGGCTACTACTTGTTTCAATACAGATAGTGTATATGTAATTGGCTTACCTATTCCGCAAATGGTTGAACTGGATTCTACTTCGTGTATTGGTTTGACTGTTGAGTTAACGGCTATACCAACCAATATTCCTAATCTGGATCAATTCCTGGATATTAAATACGACTGGAGAAAAAATAGTGGCGCTATATTCTCTCAGTCTCCAACAGTAATCGTTAATTCAGCGGGTACATTTAAAGGAGCGATGACTATAGGACAATGTAAAGATACTTCTACCAACAATATTTCATTCTCCGAATATCCTACGTCTACCTTGCCGGATAGCTATACGTATTGTCCGGAGACGGATAAAAAAGTTGTGCTGAATCCAGGTACACTACCTAATACAACCTATACCTGGAACAATGGATTTATCGGTAATATGAATACGGTTTCTCCTAAAGATGATTCAACATATGTTGTTACCGTCACCAATCAATTTTTCTGTTCGATCACAGATCAGACAATTGTGTATACCATCTGTGCTCCTGTTATAGATGTACCTACTGCATTTACACCTGACATTACAGGCAGTGGTGATCAGACATTCAGAGGTTTTGGTAAATATGAGACGAATTATAAAATGATGGTATTTAACCGTTGGGGTGAAGTAATCTTTATTTCAAATGATAAGTTAGTTGGCTGGGACGGTACGTATCTTGGAGCACCAGCACAATCGGGTGTATATCCTTGGATCGTTACATATGAAGGCCGTGCCCAATATAAAGGTCCGTACAAAAAAACAGGCCAGGTAACCTTGATCAGATAGTGAAATTTCATTCACATAAAAAAAAGGGACTCAAATTGAGTCCCTTTTTTTTATGTGAATGAAATAAGTGAGAGTTTAGACTAATTATAATAAAAACAAATAATTTTATACATTCATTGCCATGAGATAATATCCTTTATTAAAACTGGGATTCTTATTGATGATAAAACAGTTGATTATTTTCATTTTTCGCTTTATTAAATTTTTTTATTTCAAAACGATCAATTATGAAATGTTGGGATATAGAATTTGGATAGTTTTGGTCAATAATACCATGATATCCTTTACCATTTGCTAATTTGAAAGTATATATTCTTTCATTACCTATTTCAAATAATTCATTTTGATTCATAATACTTTAAATTAAAATTTAATATAATCCAAGTAACGATATAACTATCAATAAAAAAAAATGAGTTTTTAACGTTTTTTGAATAGAAGATTATGCTGAATACAAATAGAAAAATGATAGCAGAATATTATGCCAAGTAGTATATAATTTAACTGTTTCTGATCTATCTGATTTATCTTCTTAATAAATTAAAATCCAGGGAATTCCTTTTGAAGTATAGTTAGATTGACCTGAATTATGATCGTTAATTCTTCTCTCATAATTATTGGTCTGACCAACATAATACTTTTTAAGAGAAACACTATATAGAATATATACTGTAAACATAAGATAAAAATAAAAGCAAAAAGACTCAAGTTTCCTTGAGCCTTTAAATGTCGGGGTGGCAAGATTCGAACTTGCGACCTCCTGGTCCCAAACCAGGCGCGATGACCGGACTACGCTACACCCCGAACTACAAAAACAACAACACTAAACGAACAAGACATTAAAAAAAGGAGCGAATCTATCGTTCCTTTACAATCTGTGATCCCGAAGCGATTCGAACGCTTGACCTACTGCTTAGAAGGCAGTTGCTCTATCCAGCTGAGCTACGGGATCAATACTAGTATTCAAACCTTACAACAAGGCCCTCAATTAAATGAAAAAAGTTTCAAGTAAACCTGAAACTTTGGTAAAAGAAATGTCGGGGTGGCAAGATTCGAACTTGCGACCTCCTGGTCCCAAACCAGGCGCGATGACCGGACTACGCTACACCCCGAACTAAGGATTACTCCTTTAACTTTTAAAGAACTTCAAGCTTTCGCTTTTTACTTTTGAGGAGATGCCGCTGTAAGGCTGAAATCTCTTCTAACTGTGGAGAGGGAGGGATTCGAACCCTCGGTACGCTTTAACACGTACGGCAGTTTAGCAAACGGCTACTTTCGGCCTCTCAGTCACCTCTCCTTAAAAGTTTCACAAAGGTAGTATTTTGTTTGTAATAAACCATAGTATAGTCCAAAAGATTTCCACAAATATTTAATTTTTGAATTGTAAAAGGCAATTCGTAGCTTGGAAATTAATCTGTTACCATGCATTTCCACTCTCCCATTTCCTGGTTCATTTATGCATCCGCAGGTATTTTTCTGCTGATTAATATTATCTATTTTTTCCGCATCAACCGTATCGCCAAAAAAACCCGCGCAACATTACGTTACCGCATATACATCAAATTTGCCCTTCGCAGCATTGCAATTTCCTGTCTCTTAATTGCTTTACTTGGCCCATCATTCGGAAAAAGTAAAAGTGAAATTACCATACGGTCTAAAAACATACTGTTCATTCTGGATGTTTCCCTTTCAATGGATGCCCGTGATGTTTCTCCCAGCAGGCTGGAAAAAGCACATACCATTATTCATAACATTGTAAATCAAAACCCTACCGATCAATATGGTTTAATCAGCTATGCCTCCGGAGCAACGATTCAATGTCCGTTAACATTTGATACACAAACGTTTTTAGCCTTTTCGCAGACTGCTACTACTTCCTTGTTTGACTATACCGGAACAAATACGTACGATGCCTTACGTATGGCCAACAACTATCTGACTACTTATAAAAAAGAAGGCAATTTAAAACCCTGTGTAGTGATCATGCTTTCTGATGGTGAAGGTATTACACAGGATGTACAACAGATTAAAACCGATGCATTTTCAGATTTCAATATTGTTGGCATCGGTACCGAAGTTGGTAGCCGGATTCCCTATCATAAATCGTATAAGAAAAATAAAAACGGCGATGATGTAATTTCCATGCTGCAAAAGGAATCGTTGAATGCCTTGTCTGTATCCACCAAAGCAACCTATTACGAAGTGAGTAACAGTCAAAATAACGAACCGGCTCTGTATACTGCTATACGAAATTATAAAGGTAAAAATGAAGGTATTTCTAAAATTGAAGTAGCGGGAAATAAGTTTTACTATTTCTTATATGTTGCCATCGCTTTAATTATATTAGACATATTAATTACTGTAAAAACAGTTGAAATATAATGATCAAGCTGCTCTTATTTCTTTCTGTATTTTCTTCCCCGTGGTTTTATTTCAATAAAATTCAACGTGCAAACACGTTAAAGAAACAAGCTGCGGAGGCCTATTCTACGCATTTTTATTCGGATGCAATCATGTATTATGATGAATTGCTTGCTAAATATGAACCCAATTCTGATCACGTTAAAATTAATTTAGCACATGCATATTACAGATCTCAGGATTATAATAATGCAAGTAAATTGTATACAGAATTAACTATCGGCTCAGAGCCTGGCATACGTTCAACTGCACTTTGTCAATTAGGTATTATTCAGCACCGCACCAAACATTATAAACTTGCCTTGTTTTATTTCAAAGAAGCCCTGCGTGTAAATCCGGGAAATAAAACGGCCGCATTTAATTATGAGTTTTTAAAAATCACCCTGCGGAAAGAAACAAATACAGACGGCCAATCCGGTTCAAAAAAAGGCGATAATGAATCTTCCAAAAAGAAAGAAGATACTACTCCAAACAATACCCTGTCTACACAAAATACTTTTGACGCAAACGGAACGAGTGAGTCTACCATGTATTACCGCATGCTGTATGAACAACAGCGTCTGAGTAAGCAACGTGCAGAAAAAATTCTTCAGTATATTCAGGAACAGGAAATGCAATATTACAATCAATTGCAAAAACATGTTCCGCATGATGCAAACAAACCGGATTGGTAGTTAATTATGAGTTATGAATTATAAATGATGAATTGAAAAAGATTACATCAAAAAATTAATTCATAATTCATAATTCATAATTCATAATTCATAATTCATAATTCATAATTCATAATTCATAATTCATAATTCATAATTCATAATTCATAATTCATAATTCATAATTCATAATTCATCTTTTTATGAAACCTGTGTATATTGTTGCGGCAAGCCGTACACCTATTGGCAGTTTAGCCGGTTCTCTATCTTCTTTAAACGCCTCGCAGCTTGGCGCAGCTGCTATTAAAGGCTGTCTGAATAATCTTGAACTTCCACTTGACGCCATACAGAATGCATACATGGGAAATGTATTAAGCGCTGGTCTTGGCCAATCTCCGGCACGCCAGGCATCGAAGTTTGCGGGATTACCGGATTCAACAGAGGCAACTACGATTAATAAAGTGTGTGCATCCGGCATGAAAGCTATACAGCTTGGCACTCAGCAGATCTTATGCGGCGATGCGGAGATTGTTGTTGCCGGTGGAATGGAAAGCATGTCAAATGTGCCTTACTACCTAGACAAAGCACGCCAGGGGTATAAACTTGGTAATGCCCAGGTGATTGACGGCATTATAAAAGATGGCTTGTGGGATGTATATTATAACTGCCACATGGGCAACGCAGCAGAAAACACGGCAAAGGAATTACATATTACCCGTGAAATGCAGGATGCATATGCAATTGAATCCTATAAACGTTCAGCGTCTGCATGGCAAAACGGTTCATTTAAAAACGAAATTGTACCGGTAAATATATCAGGTAAGCCCGGACAGGAAACAGTTGTTGACACGGATGAAGAATTTTCAAAAGTAAATTTTGATAAAATCCCCCAGTTAAAACCCGTCTTTGATAAAGAAGGAACGGTGACCGCTGCCAATGCATCATCCATTAACGATGGCGCTGCCGCATTAATTCTCGTAAGCGAAGATGCCTTAAAAAAATATAACCTCACTCCCATTGCCCGCATCTTATCGTATGCAGATGCTGCGCAGGACCCGCTGTGGTTTACAACAGCTCCGGTATTGTCTGTTAATAAAGCGCTGGAGAAAGCAGGACTGAACATACAGGATATTGATTACTTTGAATTGAATGAAGCTTTTGCTGTTGTATGCCTGGCTATTAACAACAAACTTGGTATTGACAGCCGCAAAGCTAATGTCTGGGGTGGAGCGGTTTCATTGGGCCATCCGATTGGTGCCTCCGGAGCACGTATTGTTGTTACATTAGTAAACATACTAAAAACCAACAACGCTCGTTTGGGTGTTGCAGGTATTTGCAATGGCGGCGGTGGCTCCAGCGCACTTGTTATTGAAAACTTAGCTTAAAATATGCGTATCGGTATCTTCGTTTTTATTTTTCTGTTATCTCTGACAGCTTCGGCGCAAAAGGTTATTCGTACCTACTTTGCTGCATATGATTCCATCGGAATGGCAACAGCTGTACGCGAAGAATACCAGGTATTACCTGACGATTCAACCATTAAAAACGGATACTATTATTCTTTCTCACAAAACAGTGATACGCTTATTTACTGTACCTATTTGAACAATAAAAAAGAAGGCACCTACATACAATATTATGAACATGGTTTAGTGAAATACCGTGCGCGGTATCACAAAAATTCGAAAACTGATACCGCCTGTTATTACGCAGAAACAGGTAAGATCATTGCTACGGAAACCTTTGTACCCGTAAGAGCAAAAAGCACTGACAGCATTCAGTATGTATTTTATACGTATTACAATGCGAACGGAAATAAAACAAAGACCTGCTATTTATACAACGATGTAGCTGACAGCACCTACACGGAATACTACCCAAGCGGAAAAATAAAAATACAGTCTGAATTTTCAAAGGGCGTGCGTACCGGGCCTTTCATCAGTTATTTTGAAAATGGCATCCCCGCACAAAAAGGTGCGTACAACAACGATGAATTGCATGGTGTCATTACGAGTTATTTTCCTGAAGGAGAGAAACGTGTAGAAGCACAATACGACCGCGGTATACTTGATGGTGTTGTAAAGCAGTACTTTAGAAATGGCAAACTTTTTTCTGAATCCTCTTATCTCCAGAATACACAACATGGTTTCACTAAAACATATTATCCTTCCGGCAGTATTCAAACAGAAGAACAATACAGCTATGGCATATTAAATGGTTCCTTCAAAACATATTACGAAAACGGTCAGCTGGAAACAGCTTCTACGCTACAGAAAGGAAAAAAACAAGGCCGGTTTGAAAGCTACAGTAAAAACGGACAGCTGACACTGGAAGGATCTTTTGTGAACGGTGAACTGAACGGATCAAACAAAGGCTGGTATGATACAGGTACACCGAAACACGAATTTCATTACAAAAACGGAATAAAGGTTGGTGAAAATACCAGCTATTTTGAGAATGGAAAAGTAAGTAAACTTGAAAAGTATAATGGTGATGGTACTGAAGTTTCTGTAAAATATTTTTATGAAACCGGAAAACTAAAAACTGAAGGCGATTACCTGGTAAAACAGCAGGCTACAGGAAACACATTTGTTCCCAGCGGAATTATTAAAGAGTATTATGAAACGGGTCAACTACGTAAGCAAACGCTCTATACAGAAGGAAAAGCCAATGGTGAAGTGCTTAGCTATTATGAATCGGGTGCTGTTTCTGCAAAAGAATATTATGCATTCAACATTAAGACCGGCACCTTCAGTTATTACCACAGTAATGGCACGCTCGCTCAAACTATTATTTATAAAAGCAACAGAAAATACGGCTTGTACAAGGAATATTATGAGACAGGTACGATAAAAATAACGGGCAATTACATCAATGATAAAAAGCACGGTGAATGGAAATATTTTTCTGATACAGGTAAACTTAAAAAAAGAGAACAATACAAGAATGACTTTGTTGTTTCTGAAAAAGTGTATGAATAGTATGCAATAATGTTGATAACTCCCCTATTTCAGATATATACGCTATAAATTAACACTTTCCGATTTCAATCCCTTTTAAAGCTCATTTTTTGAACCTATCTTTGAAGCATTATAGTACTTCTGTATGAATGCAATAAAAGAGACTCGTTTTGAATTACCAGGTCAGACTGGATTTTATAAAGGCAAAGTTCGTGATGTTTACTACGTTGCCGATAAATTAGTTGTAGTAGCAAGCGATCGTATTTCGGCTTTTGACGTGGTTTTACCCCGTGCAATCCCTTTCAAAGGTCAGGTTTTAAATCAAATTGCCGCAAAAATGCTGGCACAAACGGCAGACGTTGTTCCCAACTGGATATTGTCTGTTCCGGACCCATCTGTTAGTATCGGTATTAAATGCGAGCCATTCAAAGTTGAAATGGTAATACGCGGTTACTTAGCCGGCCATGCAGCCCGTGAATACAAAGCAGGCAAGCGTACCTTATGCGGTGTCGCTTTACCGGAAGAATTAAAAGAAAATGATAAACTCCCTGCTCCCATCATTACGCCTACAACAAAGGCAGATGAAGGTCATGATGAGGATATTTCAAGAGAAGACCTGCTGGCACGCGGTATTGTTAGTGAAGCAGATTACATTCAATTAGAAAAATATACACAGGCATTGTTTCAGCGCGGTACTGAATTAGCTGAGAAACAAGGGTTGATCTTAGTAGATACAAAATACGAGTTTGGTAAAGTTGGTGATAAAATTTATCTGATCGATGAAATCCATACGCCCGACTCTTCCCGTTATTTCTATATCGATGGTTATGCGGAACGCCAGGCAAAAGGCGAAGCACAGAAACAATTATCAAAAGAGTTTGTACGCCAATGGCTGATCGAAAACGGTTTCCAGGGTAAAGAGGGACAAAACGTACCTGTTATGACAGACGAAATTGTATCCAGTATTTCTGAAAGATACATTGAGTTATACGAAAAAGTAATCGGGGAATCATTCAAAAAGCCGGAAGAGTCCAATCCGGAAGAGCGTATTCTTAAAAATATTTTAAAAGCTTTATAATTTATTTCAATCGCATTTATTACACAACAATATGAAATACACAGTTGAAAAAACAGAGAAGTACGTTCTGTTTCAATTACACGAAGAGAAACTTACTTCTATTACAGCACCTGATTTGAAAACAGAATTAGTTACGCTTAATGCTGAGGGTTTCAATAACATCATCTTAAACATGACAGATGTTAAGTATGCGGATTCATCGGGATTAAGTTCTATCCTGATCGGTAACCGTGTATGTAATAATAGTGGTGGTTTGTTTGTGATGTGCAATGTAAACGATCACGTAATGAAATTATTGAAGATCTCTCAGTTGGATACGATCTTAACACTGCTTCCAACAGTTGAAGAAGGTATTGATGCTGTTTTTCTTCATGAAATTCAAGGAGATTTAGAAGACGAAGAATCTGCTGAGTAAATATAATGGATTTTGAACTATTCATTTTAGGTTCAAGTTCGGCAACGCCGTCAAAGGGCCGATATCAGTCGGCCCAACTATTAAAAATACACAACGATTATTTTATGATTGATTGTGGTGAAGCGGCACAATATCAATTAAGCCGGTATAAACTGAACCACACAAAAATCAGTCATATCTTTATAAGCCATTTGCATGGCGATCATTTTTTTGGCTTGGTTGGCCTGTTAAGTACCATGAATCTGTATGGAAGAAAAAATCCCATACACGTATTCGGCCCTCCGGGTTTGGATGAGATCATTCAGATACAGCTGAAATATTCTGAAACGCTTCTGCAATTTCCCCTGCATTATACAACACTGGAAAATGAAGGAAGTGAACACATTCTGGATCATCCCCTGGTAGACGTATATACCATTCCGCTTGAACACCGGATTCGCTGTAATGGTTTTTTATTTAAAGAAAAACCAAAATCATACAAACTCAATAAAAGCAAATTACCTGAAGATCTCAGCCTGCTTGAAATTGCACAGCTAAAGCAGGGCATAGATGTATACGATGAAAATGGGAATGTAAAAGCATTGGTACGTGAAATATGCATGCCTGCATTAAAATCGCGCAGCTATGCCTACTGTTCAGATACGAAAGTGAACGAACAGTATTTTCCATACATCAAAGGCGTTGATCTGCTGTATCATGAAAGTACCTTTCTGGATGAACTTGCAGACCGGGCTGCCAAAACATATCATACAACTGCTAAACAGGCCGCACAGGTAGCTAAAGAAGCCGAAGCAGGAAAATTAATTATTGGTCATTTCTCTTCCCGGTATTACGATACAGAACCATTTCTGCTGGAAGCCAGTTCTATTTTTAAACACACCTATCTGGGTACAGAAGGAAGCAGTTTCTATGTAAGCGATCGTATAAGCCATGAAGACAACTCTTGAACAGAAGCGGACAAATTTATTTATTGTTCTCGCAGGAATTTTTATTACCAATGCTATTCTGGCTGAGATGATCGGTGTGAAAATATTTTCCCTGGAAAAAACATTTCATCTTGATCCGGCACAACTTTCTTTATTTACAGATTTTAAACTTGATTTCAATCTTACTGCCGGAGCGCTGATCTGGCCGATCGTTTTTATTTCCACAGATATCATTAATGAATATTTTGGCAAAAAAGGCGTGAAAAAAGCCACCTACCTGGCCATTGGATTAATTATTTACAGCTTTTTTGTCTTATTCATTTCCACACATACAACTCCTGCCGATTTTTGGCTTGATGTCAATAACCACGATGCAAACGGCCAGCCCTTTAATATTGACTATGCCTTTCAGCGGATCTTTTCTCAAGGACAGTCCATTATCATAGCATCGCTTACAGCATTCCTGATCGGACAATTGCTGGATGTATATGTGTTTCATGCGATCCGTGCATCAACAGGTGAAAAATGGTTGTGGCTCCGCGCTACAGGTTCAACACTGGTGTCGCAGCTGATTGATAGTTTTGTTGTTTTATTTATTGCTTTTTATGTGCTTGCCGGTCCCAATAAATGGACACTGCAGCAAGTACTTTCCATTGGTATCATCAATTATATCTACAAGTTCAGTGTAGCCGTACTGCTTACGCCGCTGCTGTACGTAGCGCATCATTTTATCGATAAGTATCTTGGAGCAAAAGCATCCGAAGACGTAATTGACCAGGCCAATACGTCCGGCTATACCGACTGAGCAGATTTGATGCGGTCGCAGCATATCGCTGTAGCAATCCCAACATTTAACGACTCAGCCTGTCCGAACCTTGGAATAGTCAGCATCTGCGTAATGCATGCTTTAACGCCTTCACTGATGCCATGCGCTTCATTGCCCATAACCAATATACCTACCTCTTTAAATGAAGCGGTGTGTATATTTTCCCCATGAAGATCTGCACCATACACCGATACACGTTGTTGCTTTAAAAAAGCTGACAGATCCGTATAATGAACTTTTACACGCAAAAATGAACCTTTGGAAGCATTGATAACTTTAGGGTTATAGAAATCTGCTGTATCTTCAGAGCAGATGATTTTACTGATTCCATACCAATCCGCAATACGTATAATGGTTCCCAGATTACCGGGGTCATTGATATTATCCAGGGCTATCACCCACTCACCTTTAATGGTTTCCGGCAATAACACTTCATTTACGGCACATACAGCGATAGCAGCATCGTTGCTTTGCAAAGAGCCTATTGAATCCAGCTCTGTATCACCCGCAAGCTCAATAATGCCTGAAAACGGTGCGAGTAGCTCTTTGTACTTGGCATGAAAATAAGAAGTCACTAATAGCTTTTGAATTTTAAAATCAGATGAAAGTACTTCTAATACAGACTTCTCGCCTTCAATAATAAATTGATTATAAAGTCTTCGAAATTTCTTATTTTGAAGAGATTTAGTGAATTTTACAGTCTGTTTCGTTAACATCTAAATACGCATTGAAGCTACTATATTACATTTTTACAGGCATACTCGCAATCCTTCTGCTTCAGGGTTGTAAACCTTCCATTAGTTATTTTGCTACCGATCCCGATTACAAAGGTAAGTACATGTTGTACGTACAGCAAACCAAAGGTACCAAACATATAAATAATTCTGACATCAATGCACTTTACAGACAAAAAGCGCAATACAAACTTTTTGGTATTACTCCTTACCTTACGATTCACTACATAGGGAAATCATTTTATGATACCACTTTCATCAAACAGGAAATTCAGGCTACAAAAGTACGGTACGATAGAAAAATAACGAAGAAACCCCACAGTGAAAAACGTTATTTAGCCTTGGTTGCAAAACGTAAGAAAAAAATTGCGAAGCTGGAAAACAAACTGATTCATGGTAACTGGGTGATGGGGTCATTCGGCGAATATCCATCTATCCTTGATACCTCTGTTATTAAATATACCAACGCACAGATCTCAAATTATTTATCAAGTAATGGATATTTTAATAATCAGGTAAAATATAATATTGATACGCTTGGAAGAAAAGCATTTGTAACCTATAAAGTCAATCAGGGCAATCAATACAAATACAGCATTCTTGATTATGATATTGAAGATTCAGTAATATTGGATATTGTAAAAAATACGAAAGGCACTAAAATATATTTAGGAGATGCATACAATCAAAGTAAAATTGATTTAGAACGCGATCGTTTATACAAGCTGTTAAAAAACAGAGGCTACTATGAATTTTCTAAAGCATACATAAATTTTGTTGTTGATTCAACCGTCGGAAATAATGGAATCAAACTGACGCTGGAAATTGACCAGCCTATAGACAATACGGTACATACGCGTTATAAATTAAACAACATCATCTACATTCCTGTAACAGGAAATACAGACAGCGTTAGTACATACACAGATACACTGGAATATCATTCGTTAAAATTCTGCCGAAATAAAACACCTTACAACTATAAGATTTTAGACGGAAAAATTTTCACACGTCACAACAGTTACTTCAAACAGGATTCGTTGATCAAAACACAGCAGCAGCTCGGCTCCATGGATATGTACCGTTTTGTGAATGTAAATATTATCAAAAGGGATTCCTCTACGTTAGACATGCTGATCTACACCAACCGGCTTCAAAAATTTTCTATCTCGCAGGAATATGGATTAAATGTTGTGCAAGGCGTAATACCGGGTCCGTTCTTTAATGTAAATTTCAGAAATAGAAATATATTCGGGAACTATGAAATACTGGATTTCAATGTGCGCTACGCCATTGAAGGACAAGCTTCGGTACTCGACAATCAAAACAAATTACAAACCATTGAATGGGGCATCAGTACCAGTTTAACATTCCCGCAATTATTATCCCCTACCCGCATACGGTTTAAGGCCGCAAAGTTCAATGCAAAAACCCGTGTTACGTTTGGTTACAATTCTACACAGCGACCCGAATACAACCGCTATGGCTTCAGGTCCCAGTTCATTTATTTATGGGAAACAAGTCCGTATTCACAATTCTCCTTTACACCTGTTGATATTAACATCATAAACTCAACCATCAACATGGTAGAGTTTTCTGAATACCTGAACAACTTACGTGTAAACGGAAACAACTTGTATGTAAGTTTCCTGCCTTCGATTGTAACCAACATGAATTTAACGTATACGTTCAGTAATAATATCTTTGGAAAAAAAACACCGTCCTTTTATTTCAGGCCATCGTTTGAACTCGGCGGACTTATTCCCAATATGATCAACAGAAATATTACACACGAAGATAATAACAGACTCTTTGGGCTTCAGTACTATCAATACTATAAACTACAGGCGGATTTCAGATACTACAGGCCTATCAAAGAAAAGACAGTTCTTGCCGTTCGTCTGAATGTTGGCTTATCTAAACCTTTTGGAACATCCGGTCAGAAACATGGTAACAATATTTTACCCTACGAAAAATATTTCTTTACCGGAGGCTCCAATTCTATCCGTGCATGGCGCTACAGACGTTTAGGACCGGGCTCTTATGCAAACCCGGATGAAACAAAACAATATACCAATGAAGAACCGGGTAATATTGTTATTGAAACGAATTTCGAATTCAGAAGAAAATTATACAGCTTTATTGAAGGTGCTTATTTTATTGATGCCGGTAACGTATGGTTGCTGCAGGAAGATAAAACAAGACCCGGAGGAGAATTCAAATATTTCAAATCGGTTCCTGAGATTGCCATCGGTACCGGTGCGGGTCTTCGTTTAAATTTCACTTTCATCATCGTGCGTCTGGATGTTGCATTCAAGGCCTGGGATCCGGCCAATGCACTCGAAGACCGGTATGTACTATTCAAATTTGAAGATAAAAATAACAGGCCGGTCTATAACTTCAGTTTAGGTTATCCTTTCTAATACCTCATGCTTACAAAAGAACACATCGAAAACGAATTTCAGAAAATTCAGCAGCACATTTGCCGCGCGCTTGAAACAGCTGACGGCAAGGCGACATTTAAAACAGATGAATGGACACGGCCGGAAGGCGGCGGCGGAAAAAGTAAAATCATTACAGATGGAAACACTCTTGAAAAAGGCGGTGTAAACTTTTCTGCCGTACATGGCGAAACACCGGATAATATATTACATGCGCTGAAGCTTTCTAAAGCAGAATTCTATGCAACGGGCGTATCTATTGTAATGCATACAACAAATCCATGGGTACCCATTATTCACATGAACATCCGTTACTTTGAAATGAGTAACGGTATCTGGTGGTTTGGCGGGGGTATTGATCTCACGCCCCATTATGTGATAAAGGAAGAAGCGGTTGCTTTTCATCAGTCACTGAAAGATTTGTGTGATCAGTTTCATGAAAGTTTTTATACGACATTCAAAGAGTGGGCCGATAACTATTTTTACATTAAACACCGCGGGGAATCAAGAGGTGTCGGTGGGATTTTCTTTGACCGGCAGGGAAACGATGCACCGGTTAGCAAAGAATCATTATTTGAATTTGTTTGTGCGCTCGGGTATTTATTTCCAAAGATCTATACAAAACTGATTGCAGACAACAACTCCAAAACCTTCACAGAAGCAGAACGTAACTGGCAGAAGCTGCGCAGAGGCAGATACGTAGAGTTTAACCTGGTGTATGATAAAGGAACGAAATTCGGACTGGATACCAACGGCCGGATTGAATCAATCTTAATGAGCCTGCCACCTGAAGCAAACTGGACATACGACTTTCAGCCTGCAGCCGGAAGCAAAGAAGCACAGACAATTGAATGGCTTAAAGCTCAACCTAACTGGCTTGCACTGTAATGTTAGAAGGATTACAACAGATCGATGTAGAAGTTCTGGTATGGATTAACCATACCTTTAAAAGTGATTGGATGGATGCTGTGATGCTTTTCTGCAGCCATAAATTCACCTGGATTCCCTGGTATGCCCTGCTCCTGTTTCTGTTATGCAAATCAAATCCGAAACATATCTGGATCAATTTAATTTTAATTGCGGCCTGTATAGCCCTTGCAGATCAACTTGCATCTGGTTTATTAAAGCCGGTGGTAGCACGTTTACGCCCCTGTAACAACCCGGAAGTCAGCATACAGCTTTTACTGATTAAAGATGTATGCGGCGGTTCGTATGGTTTCGTATCTTCACACGCGGCAAATGTATTTGCACTTTTCTTTTTCTTTTTTTTGAAACATGTTTTCCAGTCTGCAAAACCACTGCTGTACGTTTTGTTTGTGTGGGCTGTCATTGTCTCTCTAAGCCGTGTATATCTTGGCGTACATTATCCGGGTGATGTCTTCTGCGGTGCGCTGGTTGGCATCTTTGCCACAACTGTTATTGTATGGCTTGAAGGAGTTATTGAGCGCAGGTATTTCCCCCCCCAAAAAACGCATTGATTTTTAATTGAATGATTCTTTGAGTTCAAATTTTAATCATACCCCTTATTTTATATGTTACATTTTAACAACTTACCTCTTATGAAAAAAACTCATTCAGTAATTGCAACAATTTTATGTTCGGTGTTTTTGTTGTCTTGCGGAGTATCTCCTAAAGGAGCTGAAACGCCAAAAGAATTAATTATTGCTGCAAAAGATGCCGGCTCAGACACCAAAGTATTAAAGTCCTGTTACTATTGGTCTACAGCGGAAGAAGAAGCAAACATTGATGCCATGTTAAGCCTGAAAGCCCTGAAACCGGAGGTAGATTCGTTTCTTGAAGACGGTAAAAAGAAATTCGGTGAAAAATTTTCTACGGCTTTTGGCATGGGAACATTTGTATTAGCTATGGCTACTTACCCAACACCTTATGATAAAATGGCAGATGGTGAATATGTTGAAACAGGTGATACAGCATTTGTAACAGCAAAGATTGTAGAAGGTAATTCAACATCTACCACAAAAGCCGAGATGATCAAAAAAGATGCTAAATGGTATTTCCCGGCACCTTCAGCGCGTGGTACAAAAACACCTGTAGAAATTGCAGCATTGATGAAAGGATTTTTTGAAGCGTCTAAAAAGGCATTAAACGAATCTGATACAGCTGAAAAATTCGGAGAAGCTGTTAATACGTACATGACTACAAAAATGAACTAATCATTTAAGTATATCTGCGGCATAATCAATCATAACAACTGATTATGCTGCAGATATTTTTAAATTATTTTACTGTCTGTTCGAACAGATTGCATTGGCATCTTATTTCGCCTGCGAATCCACCTGAAAAATTCCAAACGTATTATTATCCGGATCTAAAAAATATCCCTGCCAGCATCTGCCCGGTATTGCAAATTTAGGCAGCGCTACCTGTCCGCCGCTGGATAAAATCACTTCCGCTGTACGGTCAAAATCTTCTACCTGCATGGAACAGGTAAAGGCATTTGTACCGGTACCCGTAAGCGGTAAAGCTGCCGTACGTTTTAGCAGCCCACCATAAATGCTTTCAGTATCTATCCGGTAATATTCAATCGGAACAAATTCTTCTTTTGTAAATTTCCAGCCAAAGACCGTTTTATAAAACTGAATATCTCTTGCCGGATCAGAAGATTGAATTTCAAAAAAACCGATTGTGTTCATCTTATCCATTTTTATTTTGATTAACAATTATAACAAATCAACAAACTCTTTTGAAAATGTATTAATTTTTTCATCGTAATTTTTATCTGAATAATAAATAGCATTGATCTTCGTCATCACATTTTCCAGATCGCAACGCTTAGTCATCCAGGTGATTTTCTGCATTACCTCCCGCTCATTTCCCAAGAACTGACCATCTGCTTTTTTCAAAAATGATCCGTTAAAAACTGTAACAGCTCTGTATCGTTTTTCTTTTCTACCAGATCAATCAGTTCCATATCTGCATACGAAAAAGATTTAATTTCAAATGCGGCTTTGCGTAAGGCTGTATGCTGCTCGCCTGACAATGCATCTATGGAGATCAGTGTATCTTTTCCCCGGTCATAATACGATAGAAACCCGGTTCCGCGAGACAATTCATACACGCCTTCCCATCGGGTGTCGCGATCGATAGCACAACACACCAGCCAGTCGATTATTTTTTTATTCTTTTCTGCTGAATCGTTTATTGTATGAATCTGCTGCATCTCTTTGATACGTAACTTGTAAGCAGTTAATGCCTCCAGAGTCAATTCTTTTGAACCATAGGACAGTGCATGTGTCTGATACGCATTTTTGCCTTTACCCCTATCAAGAAATGCTAAAACCCTTGTGCCTTTTTCATACACAGCAGGCATAGGGCATGTCATGGCTCTGCTAAAATACACATCAATGGTATCGTTTAATTTGTCTCCCTGATACAATTCCTCTACAGCAAGAATTGCTTTATGATCCGTAAAGGAATTTTGATTTGTTACAGCATAAACATCAATTACACGTGCATAAATGATGTATTGAGATTCTATAATGAGTTTTCGTAACGGCCGCGGCGTAATCGGGTACGCATACAACGCTTGTATACCCGTCAGAAGAAAAATAACAATCACTATTTTTTTCATATTCATTTTGTATAAAATCAAATAATGATTTAACGAACGCATGTCATACTATTTCCGTGCCTCTCCTAAATATAAAAAAAGAATGTCCGTATTTCAATACGTATACTGAATTACGTATACTCTTACAGTTGTGGGTTGATTAGCATTAATCTATACCTCTTTCAAACATTGCCAGCAGGTTTTGAAGTGCAGTTTCCGAATGCAGCGAAGCAGTTTGTTCCATTGTCAACGTTCCGATTTCTGCAAAACGTGCATTCATTTGCCTTTCATAAGCTGCAATTGATAACTGTGCTGTTGGCAGCGACGGATCATACAAGCATCTGCTCAGCTCAAGCGCATCCAGCATAGCCATATTAACGCCTTCACCAGCATATGGCGGCATTACATGCGCGGCATCTCCCAGCATGGTTAAATCAGGCAGTGCCTCCCATGATTGATCTAATAGCATGCAGTATTGCGGGCGCACAACAAAATCCGGCTCAGCTTTATCAAACAAGTCAAACCACAGCGGATTCCAATCCGCAAAGGTCTCTTTAAACCAGGTCCGGACTTCTTCTGCATTTTTAAAATCAATGCCGGAATTGGCAACCCAGTTTTCCGGAGCATGTACACCGGCATAAAAAACAAGGCTGCCATCCCCTTTTGAACTTACAATAAGTGTTTTAGAATCTGCCATCGCAAAAACCTTTCCACCGTTTACCAACTCATGTATAGCAGGTACTTGTTGTGCAGAATCATATACGAAACCTTCAACAATGGTAATGCCGGAATAAAAAGGTTTTAACGGTGTTATATGTGCACGTATTTTTGAATTCGCCCCATCAGCAGCAATTACAATATCTGCAGCAGCTGACATACCACTATAAAAATTCAACCGCCAGCCTTCACCTGCTTTTTCTATGCTACGCAGATGGCTGTCCCATACAACCGTATTCGGCAGCAGAGATTCAAGCAGAATTTTCCGTAACGGACCGCGGTCTATTTCCGGCCGCTGTAACGTATCTGCATCTCCGGCAAATGCCTCGTCAAAGAAGATCGTTGCATGTTTATCAACGATACGCAAAGCATCTGCACCCGGCCGGTAATTAGCTCTGAAAGCATCCATTAATCCGGCTTCTTCTAATGCTGCCAGCCCTGATTCTTCATGCAGATCAAGCGTTGCACCCTGTACACGGGCATCTTTATTCAGATCACGTTCATATACGTGTACGTCTGCACCTTTTTTCTGTAATAAACGTGCAAGCGTTAATCCGCCGGGGCCGCCACCTACAATGGCTATTTTTTTAGTATTGATTGCTGATTGTTCCATTTCTGTAACTGTTTATGTTCATATGACGCATTCAAAATTCAGTCTTCTGAATGAGTACATCAAAACTACTTCTTCTTCAGAATGGAAAATTGTATAAATCGGTCATTTTTATTCCGGCTCAATTCTTTGGGAACAACACCGGCAAATTTCTTTACTTCGCGGATAAAATGTGCCTGATCGGTATACTGCTGTTCCGGAAAAAGTTTGCCTGCTTGGATCTGTGAAAAAGATGCACGGAACCGTAAGATAGTTAAATAGTTTTTCAGTGAAATTCCGACCCAGTGCTGAAAATACCGGTTGATCTGCCTGCTGCTCCAGCCACAGCTATCAGCAGCATGGTGTATGGTAACCGTACCTTTGGAATCATAGATACACTTAGACAGTTTTGTCTTTCTGGGATCAATGTTTTTTTGTAAACACGTTTTTAATTTCAACGAAATTTTTTCTTTGAACGATTCCAGATCACTCAGGTCTGCTTGTTGAATGTCTAAAAAATCATTAGGTAAATAATCTGTTGAATTGAGTAAACCGGCAAGCGGTGTGTGCAGGATATATTCCAATGCTAAAAATTTAAAACTGATTGCAAACATTACTGTTTGTGCAGCAAGTATGGCTTGAGTAGATTCTGTAGCAATACCGGACAATGTAACGTGAAAAGGTTCTGTTACCGAATAGCCAAAGAATACATCGAAGCTTCCGTCGGGCAATACAACAATTTCTTTGGCTTCATCCGAATGATTTTCTAAAACCCAAAAAGACTCTACAAAATCTGCCAGCGCTGGTTCAGGTAGTACATATGAATAGTTGAATGTAGAGGTTGACATACATATACTGTATTAAAAAATCCGACGTATTCACAGGTATCAATCAATACCATGAATATTTTTTTGATATCCACAACGAGTAAAACATTTCACTTCTTTTAAGAAGTGAAATGTTTTACTTCCTTCCCAGCAACTTCGCAGCGTACTTTCCTAAAATATCAAATTCAATATTAACCTTCGAACCAACAACACATTCTTTTAAAGACGTATGTTCAAAGGTATATGGGATGATTGCTACGGAAAAAGAATCGTTTTGCGAATCTACTACCGTAAGACTTATACCGTTCACACAGATAGAACCTTTCTCAACGGTTACATTTCCTAAGGAAGCATCATACTGAAAGGTAAACAGCCAGCTGCCGTTCTCATCTTTACGTTTTATACATGTGGCAACCTGATCTACATGGCCCTGCACAATATGCCCGTCAAATCGGCCGTGCGCAGGCATTGCACGTTCTAAATTCACATGCATACGTTCTTTCCATTCAGAAATACTTGTTTTACGGATCGTTTCCTGAATAGCTGTAACCGTATGCGTATCGTCATCTAATGCAATTACCGTTAAGCAGATTCCGTTATGCGAAAGGCTCTGATCAATCTTCAGTTCATGCGAGATAGATGAACGTACTGTGAAATGCAGGTTGCCCCGCTCTTCAACAATCTTCTCAATAACACCTAAGCTTTCTATAATTCCTGTAAACATTGATTCTGGTTATCTTCTAATCTTAATAATTCACTTTTGATATACTAACATTTCCTGTGTAAAGTTTAGAGTGTAAGCGTCCTTTTACACTTTACACTCTAAACTTTACACAGCTTTTATTTTCCTCTACCCTGGAACATGATCAATACAGTATCAAGCATGATCTCGAAGTCGAGCGAGAGAGACATATTTTCTATGTATAAAATATCATAACGTAAGCGGTCAACCATCTGGTCTACGTTTTCAGCATAACCGAATTTCACCTGTCCCATGGACGTAATACCCGGACGTACCTTATGCAAGTGCTTGTAATACGGTGCCTGTGCCATGATCTGATCAATGAAGAACTGGCGTTCCGGCCGTGGGCCAACCAGCGACATATCACCTTTCAGCACGTTATAGAACTGCGGAAATTCATCCAGCCGTGTCTTACGCATGATCTTTCCCCAAGGTGTTATGCGGCTGTCTTTATCGTTAGCCAGCGCAGGTCCTAATTTTTCAGAATCAATATACATGCTTCTGAATTTTATAATTTTGAACGGTTCGGCATTTCTGCCGATACGTTCCTGTTTATAGAACACAGGGCCTTTAGAACTTAGTTTTGTAAGCAATGCAACAACAAGCAAGAATGGAGCACCTGCTACCAGCACAAACAATGCAGCAATAATATCAATAAACCGCTTCAATACTTTTTGCCACACAGGTATCAGGTCCTGATTAATTTCCAGCAAAGGTAAATTGGATAATAACTTTACTTTTACAGAACCCAGAATTAACTGATAATTCTCCGGAATGATATTCGTTTTTACAGATTCTCCTTCAATCGATCCCAATACCTGTTCAAGATATTCATGTTCTTCTTTTTCAAGTGCAATCATTACCCGATCAATGCGGCAGCGGTGAATAACTGTATTAATACGTTCCAGATCGCCGATTGATTTTAATACTGGTGCACACAGGTCAACATTAGATATTGGTGTGGGAATATAGGTAACAAAGGAAAAACCAAGTGTAGACTTACGTTGCTGCAATTCATCATACACATTTCGTGCAGCTTTACCTGAACCAACAATCAGTGTATTAAAATATATTTTCCCGGAAGCAACCTGTTCGCGTAAATACGTAAAGGAAATTATTTTAGAAAAAGACGTACACAAAAACTGTATAATAAAATAAGAAGCAAATGTTTTATAATATTCCTGATACTGATTAATCCCCTGATCATCCAGCAGCAATGTAAAAAATATGATTACCACACCAATTAATGTATGATTGAAACCTTTGAATAATTCCTGAATCCGTGTCTTGCCAAACACATCTGTGTATGAACCCGCCAATATATTCAGTCCAACCCAAAACAGACCAATAACTGCAGCATTCATAATAAGAGAAACTTCAATGCTTTGCGTTTCTTCATGCAGCAGCTGCTTGCGATTATAGAAGAATATAATCCATGCCACCACGGAAGCCACAAAATCTAAAGAAGCAGGAATTAAACTATAATACGGTCGTTTCAATGTGTTTAAAAATTAATTATTCACTATCTGGATCTATTTATACGCTAAATTATTAAATCCGAAGAAGTAGAACTATTTTAGTATTCAAAATATTTAACGGATAAAAGTATTCATAAAGGTGGAAGATTCCTATTTACACAAAGGACTACGAAGAAAGCTCATTAAGATACTAAGAGACAAGGGTATTCAGGATGAATTGGTATTACAGGCCATTGATCGGGTACCCCGGCATATTTTTCTTGACAATGCTTTTTTAGAACACGCCTATCAGGATAAAGCTTTTCCAATTGGTGATGGACAAACCATTTCTCAACCCTATACGGTTGCCTCTCAGACAAGCTTGCTGAAGCTGAGTCCGGGAATGAAAGTACTTGAAATCGGTACAGGTTCCGGTTATCAATGTTCTGTTCTTCTTGAAATGGGTGTAAATGTTTTTACCATTGAATACCATAAAAGTCTGTTTGAGAAATCAAAAAAAATGCTTCAGTCGCTTGGCTACAAAGCTCAGTTCTTTTGCGGAGACGGCAGCGAAGGTTTAGCGCGCTTCGGCCCGTATGACCGTATACTTGCTACTGCCGGCGCACCGTATGTGCCGCAAAAGTTATTGGAACAGTTAAAAGTTGGCGGCATATTGGTTATTCCGGTTGGAGATCAGAAAACACAAAAAATGCTGCGCCTCACTAAAGTAACTGAAAAAGAAATCACACAAGAAGAGTGCGGCGACTTCCGTTTTGTACCATTGGTAGGCAAAGACGGCTGGAACGCTAAAACAAATAAATTATGAATCCCCAGGCAAGACATCCGAGTGAATCTATGGTGATAAAATCTGAATTGGTTTTACCCAACGACACAAATACACTAAATAATTTAATGGGTGGAAGACTCATGTACCTGATGGACGTTGTTGGAGCCATTTGTGCCTTGAGACATTGCAGCCACGGTGTAGTTACAGCTTCTGTTGATAATGTTTCTTTTAAAGCACCGATTGCGCTTGGTAATATTCTGACGCTTGAGGCTAAAATCACCCGCGCCTTTCATACATCAATGGAAGTACATATTGAAGTATGGGCGGAAGATGTATTAAGCAGAGTAAAAACAAAAAGCAATGAAGCGTTTTTTACATTTGTTGCTTTAAGCGCAGATAAAAAGCCGTTGCCGATCCCGGAAGTGATCCCGGAAACAGAGCGTGAAAAAGAACTGTATGCCGGTGCATTGCGCAGAAGACAATTGCGTTTAATCCTTGCTGGCAGGATGAAACCTTCTGAAGCTACAGAATTGAAGGCTTTATTTGAAAATCTATAAAATAGCATCTAAATAAGTATTCTATAAATTGAATTAAAACGTACACTTTTGTTAAATAATTTACCTTACCACAACTTTAATATTAAGTTATTAGTAATCAATTATTAATAATATATATTTGCAATTACAGAATCTCTTTGTTAAAATTGCAGATTAAATGTTCAAACACGTATTATTACACCTTTCTAACAAATATCTAACACAAATATGAAAATTAAATTACTTCTTTCTGGCGCAGTATTAGCTGCAATTATGTTCTCTTGTAACTCTGAAAAACCTGCTGAAACAGCAACTGCTGTTGATTCATTAGGTACTGAAGCTACTTATGCTGTTGATTCAGCTGCATCTAACATCTTCTGGGAAGGTCAAATGTTGAAAATGCACAAACACTTTGGTGATTTAACAATCTCTGAAGGTTCTTTCACTGTTAAAGGTTTACAGGTAACTGGCGGTACATTTACTGCAGATATGAAATCAATCGTTCCTACAGACAGCAACTACAGCAAAGAACATCCAAAAGGTTACTTAGTAGGTCACTTGAGCAATGCAGATTTCTTTGCCGTTGATTCATTCCCTACAGCTTCTTTCGTTATCAAATCTGTTTCTGGAAACACTGCTACAGGTGATTTAACATTACGTGGCAAAACAAATTCTGAAACAGTTACAGATATCGTTGTTGATACAGTTGGTGGTGTTAAAGCTACTGGTAAATTAGTGTTCAACCGTCAGAAATATGGCGCAGCTTACAAAGCAGCTAACGACATGGTTCTTTCTGATGACATCAAATTAGATATCACATTAGTTGGTAAAAAATAATTTTCATGAATTTCTAATTCATGGTTTATTTTCAAGAAAGTCCCGCTTAGCAGCGGGACTTCTTTTTTTTCATTATTCAACGGCTTCTTTTTTTAAAACAAAACGTACGATTCTTTACATTGTTTCGGATATACAATCGATACCTTCAATACATGGTTTGCTGAATTAACCCTATGCGGAACATATTGCAAGCTTATATACCCAACGTATAATTGCTCTAAAAATTCATACTACCTATGGATACATGTGTTTACTTCATGTGTAATGAAGCAGCCATAAGAACGAATGTGCCGGGCAAAAAAAAACTTCAGTGTTACCTGAAGTTTTTTGTATCGTGAACGGAGTGCTTACTTACATTTGAATAATCTCAAACTCTACTCTTCTGTTTAATCTTCTGTGTTCTTCTGTATCATTGGCACTGATCGGTTTATCCGGCCCATACCCTTTTACATTAATTCTTTTCGCTTCTATACCGCGGCTTACCAGATAATCTTTTACTTTGATGGCACGTTCTTCTGAAAGTTTCAGATTCAAGTCTCTGTTTCCCTGATTATCGGTATGGCCGGAAACTTCAATCGTTATTTGGGGATGCTGATTCATTGTTGCTACCAAACGATCCAGCTCTGCATACGATTCAGGTAAAAAATCATCTTTACTTTGCACAAATAGTACGTGTTTCAATACAATCTTATCCCCTTTTTTAACATCAAAAACAGATTCATCTTTGGGTTTGATTTCTGTTTTTGTGGTTTTTATTTGTTTAGATGTATCTGCTGGCTGCAGGATAGTTGTTGTTGAAACAACTGTTGTATTCTCAATAACTGCTGGCTTAACCGGCTCATCCTGTACAACAGCAGGTACGGTTATCGGAGGCGGATTAAATGGATATTTAGATTGTACAGCATAAATTTGTTTCACTTCTTCTTCCGAAATAAACTTGTCCCAGATACTGAAATCGTCCATCTTACCGGCAAAATAGCTTGCCTGACCAGGGAAATCACATCCTACAATTAATGGCTGATTATTTGAAACAAAATGTGCGGCAACATTTTCACAAGCGATTAATCGTCCATTCAAAAAGTATTTAGCTACATACCCGTTAAAGGATACAGCGATCATATTCCATTTACCAGGCATCAAGGTTACACCGTTACTTGTGTATATACCTTTTGAATTTCCTTCTTCCCCGCCATCAAAATAAAAGCCTTTATCGCTGGCACCAAAGCGGTATTGAAAATTCGTTGCTGTTTCTGTTTTACAGAAAATCGGTGAATAATTGCTTGTTTTTAAATTTTCCCAATACGGAGAATCATTGTATTTATCCACATATACCCAAACGGTAAAAGCAAAATTACTTACAGGTAGGTTTTGATTGGCCGAAAAAGGAATGCGGATAAAACCGTCTGATCCATTAAAATGAAGCGCTTTATTTTCTCTCCCGAACCTGTCTGAAGCTGCCTCCACTCCACCAATCATTTGTCCGTGAAGTCTGTTAGGCCCTACATCATAGGCATTCCCATCAAATGAATACGTATACACCCAGCCTGCGGCAATTTTCTGCGCAAAAGATGCATTAGTTATCATTATTGATATAATACCTGTAACGAGTATTGACCGAATCTTCATTCTAAATATTGAATATTCTATTTGTTCAATAAAGATAGAATTTTAATTGTTAAAGTGCACAATTCATGTAAAAAAGTCTGCTTTAATTGATAAAGTAAAAAATAATTACCAACTAACAAGCAGGTTTTTAATTACATATTTCCCTGAAATCACCTTTAGAAAAGTAATTAATAATAAATACAAATTAGAATTGTTAACTTGTCAATCATTAAAAATTCAACAACGTGTTATGGGTGCGTGTAATTTTACAATCATAATTAAAGAAAGCGCTGAAACAGTTATTAACAGGGCTAAACAAGCTATCCTGAAAGCAGAAAATGCCCAATTTGAAGGGAATGCATCAAAGGGTGGTTTTGCCCTGCCAACACCGCTTGGGGCAGTTACAGGGAGATATGTAATCGAAGGCGAAAAAATACATTTTCATATTGAAGAAAAACCTTTTCTGGTGAGCTGCAGTTTAATCGAAAATAAGTTAAACGGCTTCCTTGCAAATAATTCATAACCGGATTAATTATATTTTTCCAGTCCTTGGTCAATCATTCAAAATATTGAATAATACTTCTAAAATCAGCATGAAAGCGATTATTTTTTATAGCTTTTATCGACATTTATTGCATTAAAGCAACTTTTTTCTGTATATAAAGTATATGGGTTTAACACATGTTAAATTCATTCTATACAAAATGAAAAAAATCTTTCTTGCTTTATTATTAGCCTATTCAATTTTCGATGTTTATGCTCAACTGATATGTCCTGCTGATTTAACAAATGGACAGAACTTAGTTGTCAACGGAGATTTTTCGGATGGTTATGATGGCTGGTCTTACGATGCCGACCCAACCGGAACAAATGGATACATAAGATTTGGATCTACTCCCCAAGGCTATTCCGGTCCGGGCTATATTTATGCAGGTTCTTCAGCCGATCATTTTAATCACGATGGTTTTGATGATTATGATGACCATTCTGCATCTTCAGATAATATGATGTTGATGGTAGATGGAATCTGTAAGCCTGGTGTTACATTATGGCGCCAAACGGTTACAATCACTCCTAACACAAACTACTATTTCAGTGTATGGATTTCTTCATTAAAAAATAACCCGAATTTTCCAGGCAGCCTTGACTTCAAAGTTAACAATGCATCTTTGGGAACAATTGTAACAGCGCCTGCTACCGGTCATGTATGGCAGTTTGTAGAAGCAACATGGAACAGCGGCAGCTTTTCCGGTCCGGTTGATATTACAATTGCTAACAATACAACACAAGGCTGTGATACCGAAGTAGATTTCGCCATTGATGATATTGCTTTTATTCCCGGCTGTGCATACGGTTCGGCTGGCCCACAGCCAGATCTGGGCGCTGACCGCACACTTTGCGGCTTAGGAGGAAGTGGTATTGAGTTAGATGCAGGTGTGCCGCACAACAGCACCACGCTTATCCGTTGGGACGATGGTTCAACAGGTTACAAACGTCTGGTTACAGCACCAGGAACATATTCCGTTTGTGTAAGCGATAATGGTTCCTGTACAAAATCAGATCTTATTGTTATTACCAATACCTATTCCATTGACTTGGGGCCGGACATGGAACTGTGTGATCCTGCAGCCGTAACCCTTGATGCCGGCTTTGCAGGCGTTGGCGTTACCTATAAGTGGTTTAAAAACTATCCGATTGAAGCAGCCGGTGACAATACGAAAAAAACGTATTTTGTGAATACACCCGGTACCTACCGCGTTGAAGTACGTGATCCTTCGTGTGGCCTGCAAACAGACGAAGTTATCATCACGACCAAAGCACCTGTGGCGACAAATGCCGTGTATTGCGACCCGGGTGATATTACCTTAAGCGTGTCTCCGGATAACAGCGGAAAATACAAATGGTGGTCAACGCCAACAGGTACCAGCGATGCAGACCTTGTAACGAAAGGAACCAGTTCTTATACATTTATGGCTGCACCAACAAGTAATTATACCTTCTATGTTCAGGACACAGCTTCGTTCAGAACTGCAATTGGATTGCCGCTTACCAGCAATAATTTACCAGCTGCAGATCCAAGAAGTGTTCAGGCTGATACAGAATTGAAATTTGATGCATTGACTGCAATCACCATTGATTCTGTGTATGTAGATTTAATTGTTTACTATTGCCCGAGTACATTTAATATTGGCCTGCAAGTACTGGATGCGTCCGGAAATGTTGTTGGCTCTGCCACCTGGACCACGCCTGTAAGCGGCTGTACTATGGGAACGGCAAGATTCAAAGTACCGGTTAACATTTCTGTTCCGGGTGGTACGGGATACATCTTAAAATATACTGGAACCAGTACACCAATGGGCTGGTACGGCAGTGGCATGAGTTATCCTCAAACATTCGCAGAGGTGGTTAGATTCACAGGAAATAATAATAATCCCAATTCTATTCCTGGTATGTTCCGTTGGGTAGTAACTGCCGGTACTGCCTGTGCACGTGTACCGGTAACGGCTACCTTCAAATCGTGTGCACCGCTTCCTCCTCTTCCGGTACCGGATGCAGGTAATGACATTACATTGTGTAATACACGTACCACACAACTACATGCTTCTTTAGGAACAGATGAAACAGGTGAATGGAAATTTGCTGCAGGCAGTACAGGAACAGTTGTACCGGCTTCAAGCCCTACGGCAACAGTAACGTTCTCCGGCGATACAGCAAAATTAATATGGATAGTTACAAACGCAGCGGGTTCTGTAAATGATACGGTTATTGTTTCAACTACCATGATGACACCTCCGGTTATAACAGCTCAGTCAGCTGCCTGCCCGGGCACAACCGGAATTACATTTACTGCAACACCTGACAATACAGCTACAGGAAGCACTTACCAGTGGACTGTAGTTGCAGGTGACATCACAATTTCCTCCGGGGATAATACCTACCAGCTGACAACAGATGCAGGAACAGCAGAAAGTATCGTAGAGGTAACAGAAACGAAAAACGGATGTACTGCATCCATGAGAGATACATTGAAGATCTCTGTTGCCAACGAACAGCCTTTTGCAGGAAATGATAGGACTATCTGCGGAACATCTGCAACACTTGTGGGTAATATACCTGTAGATCCGGCACAAACAGGAAAATGGACTGCTGTAACAACTGATCCGGATCTGGTACTTACATTTACGCCTCCAAGCACAGCGTTTGCAGACAAACTAAAACTAAATCATTCCTATGATTTTATGTATGAGATTTCCGGAGGCTGCGGCTTACCAACAACCGATATTGTAACGGTTACAGTAAGCAAAAGCGGGTTTACCATCCGTTCGATTTCTCAACCATTGGATACAATCTGTATCGGTTCTGAACGAACGCTGGATGTGTCACTTTCTGTTTCACCAGGCAATTCCGGATCGTATACCTACTACTGGGTGAAAAAAGGCCAATTCTCAGTTACAGAAACAACCTCATCTGATTATACCATCGTTACGGGTGATGTGGAAGAAACGTATTATGTGTATGTTAAAGATAATATGAATGAAATCTGTGCTACGGATCTGGATTCAGCAAAAATCATTTCAATTGCGCATCAAAAATTAACTGTCCCCAATTTGATCACACCTAATGGCGACAATATGAATGACGTACTTAAGATCAGAGAAGCAAACAATACAAACCGTAACATGTTGGCTGAAAACTCCGTGTTAAAAATTTATAACTCGTGGGGAAATGAAGTCTTTCATTCCGATAATTATGGCAATGACTGGAAAGCACAGGGAATAACAGACGGTATGTACTACTATTATTTAAAAGCCGGCTGTGGTGGCGAAGTACATAAAAGCTGGCTGCAGATCTTAGGAAATGTAAACAGATAAGAAATAACAGATCATACATCCCTATTACATAAAAAAGTCCTTGCTTATATAGAGCGGGGACTTTTTTATTTCAATCCGTTATCTGCATGCTATAATTCTGTATGCGGAATATATTTTCCGATATTCTATGCTGTATTTGTTCTGTTTGAAAATACGTCCTTTGTATTTTCTGTTTTTTGCAAAATACTACCCCACAATAGCTGCTGACTGATTGGAATTCTCAGTCAAATAACCCTCTACAGGCATACCTGAAACTGGATACAAATCAATATATAATTATTTCAATGCACTTATATATAAATACCAAGCAATCAGTAATTGCATTAATTTTATAATTATTTTAATTAATTATATCACAATGCGTTATATTATTTTTTTCATATAAAATACTACTATTTATTAGGTAAAATAGTAACTTGTACCCAATTAACATATCAACTTATTATAAAAAATAACGACATGAACAAGAAGTTTTTTTCCTTTGCAATTATTCTTACAATAGTTTTTGCAACGTTATCTACAAGCTGCCGGAAAGGTGAAAAAGGTGAACCCGGACCAGCAGGCTCAAGCTCTACGACTCCTGCCTACAAAGGAGGCTCAATCTCCGGTACGATTGATGGTGTAACACGTTTGAATGATTCTTCCTTTAGCTTAAAAGTAGATTATCAATACTACAAAAGCGCTTCAGACAACAGAAATACGGAAGAAAATTTTGACGGTACCCGCAATGTTTACAGCGTTACCCGATATGATTCTACTGGCAACTCTTATATAACATTTGAGTTTTCAGTGTATTATTATGATCCGAATAGTTTCAAAACAGGAAGTACAAGCAGAAGTGCAGAACTGGTACCTGAACTATCTGACGTATATGTGACAATCGTATCAAATAAAAAACAGACTGGCAACAAACTGTTCTACTTCGCTACTGTATCTGATTACTACAATCCGTTTGATGTTGAGTCTGTTTATTTAGATCAGTATTCAAGCGGCGACAGCAGAATTTCATACGATAATCTTGTAATAAATGAGGCTACCGGATTAATAAGTTTTGATTACGACATTGAATTATCAGAAGATAGAAATTCAACAGGAAACTTTATCACAATGAGTGGAAAGCTTAATGCAACTCCTTATAATGTGTCATATAGAAAAGGAACGGCAGAATAAGCAGATAAATCCTCAACGGTAAAGCATAAAATTTTATACGTTTAAGGAGATATTAATTCTTACTCTAAAACTCATATATCACTCATGAATAAAAAATATTTTTCTTTCGGAGTAGTACTGGCAATTGTTTTTGGAACAGTATTATTTGGATGCAGAAAAGGCGAAAAAGGTGAGCCCGGCCCTTCCGGGTCTGGTTCAAAATTATCAAAAGACGGATTTATTTCAGGCTCATTAGAAGGAACAAAAAGTGATGAAAGTTCTTTTGATATTCCGTTCAAATACGAATATCTGAAAGAACCTTCAGATAATTTCTTAACAGTAGATTCAGATGGGTATAAACATTATAACATCACACGTTATGATTCAACCGGAGAATCTTACATAAAATTAGAGTTCAGGATTCTTACCTATGCGGGACAAAACGGATCGGTTACAGAAGGATTTGGTGAATATGCTACAGTTAAAACCTATAGCAAACAAACAGGCAGCGCTATTGACAATTTCTATTTTGGCACATGCTATTCAGGTTCTCCCTTTATCCCTGCCAGAGTATCGCTTACAGACTATTACTCGAAAAATACAGAGCTTGAACTTGATAATTTAAAGATTACAAGTACAGGCAATGTAAACTTTGATTACAGTCTTATCCTTGATTCCAGAGATAATTCTTCCGGAAACAATGCAACAATCACCGGATCTATATCGGTAAATCCATACGAAGTAGTATATCGTACAGGTTCACCGGAATAATACGGACAGTATCATAAAAAAAGTCACGCCTTTCAGCGTGACTTTTTTATTTCTATTAATGTACATGAACGTGTTGAATCCAATACTATATATTCATACTTCCTGTCTATTTCAAGCATTACAAAAGGTTCACATACCAGCATTTTTTCGCTTGCCTGAAAAGCTGCATGCTTTGTTTTTATGGGATGTGTAACATCAAACCTTTTCTGCGAAAGTTGATTATAAAAAAGTACATGCGGATTATATTTTGTGGGTACAACCGTATATGACTCGTTTGTGTGTTTATGCATCATAAAGGTACCATACTCTTCTGGAAGCGCCCGTGAAAAATTCCGGTAAAAAATCTGTATGTAAAAAAATATAAATGCCAATGCATACAGCACAAACATCATCCATTCTTTATCATCAAATATACGCGCGCTTATATACCTGATGCTGTAAGAAATTCCAGCCCCCAGTACAATTGACATAAGCGGCAGCACCGCTGCGTCATACCACAGCAGTTTCACATTCGAAAAAGATAAGATGAAAAGAAACCCGGTACTAACGGTGATGATGTAATATAAAAAAGCTCTGTAAGGAAGTGTTTTATCAATAAGCAGCATGTATACAACAACAACCAAGAACAACAGCCAGTATTGTACCTGCTCATAAAACAACATACGCCAATAATACTCCCATTCCGGATTAACACTCTGAATGCCGTTATACCTTCCTATTTCATACTTCCACACAGCATCCAAATATCCGGGATCAACATACTCCCTGCCCAGATACCATGCGGCCAATGCAGTAAATACAAAAGTTATACTGATCCAGAAGTTCTTATTAAAAAATAATCGTTTTTGCTTTTTAAAAACGAACAAAAAGAGCAGACAGAACGGAAGAAAAAACACAATCATCCAGCCTTTGATAAGTATGGATGCTGTTGCAGCTGCACATATATATACAATATGTACGTTCTCCTTTTTTGTATCGGTTGCGGTTAGAAACAAATAAAAAAATAAAATAAAAGCGGTTGTAAAAAATATAAGCGGTACATCATGATCACCGGTGAAGGCCATATGCGGACAGATATAATAAGGCATTACCAATAATAACGTTGCCGAACACAATGCCCATAAGGTATTATTAAATATTTTTTGAATAAAAATAAAAATCAACCAGACCAGCGCAATTGCACAAGCAATCACGGGAAGTCTTAAGCTCCATTCGTTCCAGCCAATGGTTTTACCTAACAGTATCTGCACGGCTGAAAAAAGATATGGTTTTGTATTCCGGAGTTTTACGGTTGGATCAAAGTCTATAAAAAAACGTCCGTGCTCTCCCAGCTCGTATGCCTGAATAAAATAATAGCTTTCATCAAATACAAATAGCTTATTTTTACAGGCCTGATAACACATAGGTAAAGCCATCAGAAATGTAACAGCAATGACTCCTGTAATTTTAACAAACCTGTTCATCTCTTTACGTTCACGTTCTTTTGAATGGATACAATAGCCCAAGATAATATTATTGCAGCAAAATTAGTAGTGCTTACTTACCCGTACTTTTTTTTCAAAAGTGATACACGTATATTTCCGTCTGATTGATGTATTCGTATGTTCACGTTTAAAGCAGTTATTCATAAATATGAAAAGAATGCAGAGAAAACTGGCTGGAGTTTTATCTACATTCCCATAGATGTTTCAGAAGCACTGGAACCCGGAAACAAAAAAGGCTTTCGTGTAAAAGGTGCGTTAGATAACTTTCCGATTGAAGGTGTGTCACTTATTCCCGTTGGTGGCGGAGAATTTATTATGCCTATCAATGCAACCATGCGTAAAGGTACTCATAAGGCAACCGGAAGTACATTAACGGTACGCATTGAAATTGATCCGAAAGAATACATATTAAATTCAGATTTTATTCTGTGCCTGGAAGATGTACCGCGTGCGTATGCTTATTTTAAAAGCCTTACAAGATCGCACCAGAATTATTTTTCGAAATGGATCGATGCTGCAAAAACAGAACTAACAAAATCAAAACGCATTACACAATCCATTCAGGCATTAAGCATGGAATTGGGCTATTCGGAAATGATGCGGATGAATAAGGGAAATAAGTTTTAAGTAATAGGTTTTAAGTTCTATGATTTTTTTCATTGATACACTTATACAAAAATGATCTAGCAAAAAAAATGTTAAGCCCGTTCTCGGACTTAACACTTAAAACCTTTTTACTTAAAACTTAAAATTACCAGCCCAGTAAATACGCAAAAATCAATGGTACCACAATGGTAGCATCTGACTCAACGATAAACTTCGGCGTATGAATATCTAATTTACCCCAGGTAATTTTTTCATTCGGAACTGCTCCTGAATACGAACCATATGATGTTGTAGAATCAGAGATCTGGCAGAAATAACTCCAGAATGGAATGTTTTCCATTTCCATATCCTGATACAACATGGGCACTACACAGATCGGGAAATCACCGGCTATACCGCCGCCAATCTGGAAGAAACCTACGCCTTTACCCTCAGAATTCTTTACATACCAGTCAGAAAGCCACATCATGTATTCAATACCAGACTTCATGGTTGTTGGCTTAAACTGTCCTTTGATACAGTATGAAGCGAAGATATTACCCATGGTAGAATCTTCCCAGCCCGGAACAATGATCGGAAGGTTTTTCTCTGCTGCTGCAAGCATCCAGGAGTTTTTCGGATCAATTTCATAATACTGTTCCAGCTCTTTGCTTAACAGCATTTTGTACATAAACTCATGCGGGAAATAACGCTCCCCTGTTGAGTCTGCATCGTTCCAAACTTTATATAAATGTTTTTGTAATCTTCTGAAAGCTTCTTCTTCCGGAATACATGTATCTGTAACACGGTTATAGTGGTTTTCCAATAGATCCCACTCGTCCTGCGGACTTAAGTCTCTGTAATGTGGAACGCGTTTGTAGTGCGAGTGCGCTACAAGGTTCATGATATCCTCTTCCAGGTTGGCACCTGTACAGGAAATGATCTGCACTTTATCCTGGCGGATCATCTCGGCCAATGATTTTCCCAACTCAGCCGTACTCATTGCACCAGCCAATGTAATCATCATCTTTCCGCCTTCTAATAAGTGCGTTTCATATCCTTTGGCTGCATCAACCAATGCTGCAGAGTTAAAATGCAGATAATGCTCCTGAATAAACGTAGAAATAGGTCCCTTTGACATATTTATTAAATGTTAAATAGAATAATAGCCTGCAAGTTACATCATTCTATTGAAAACTTATAAACCTGTGTAAAATCCCATATTATTTAATTATTATCCCCTTGAAAATGAGAAGGTCTACCTCCATCCGTTTGAATAATAACTTTCAGGATTGAACGATTAAACACGATTCAGAAAATATGTTGAGAATTAATTCATAACTCCTTTCACCGGGGCGAATCATAATTTCATTGCTTTTCGTAATTTGTAGCTACCAATATCCATGCATTGGTGAATTCGTTTATGGAAGGAAGAATCAACCCGGAAAACTGGAAAGACATATTTTCAGATACCTTGTATATCATTACAGACCCGAACGGTGTAACTGCCGTTATTCCTGAAGAAACTGCTAAAACGGCATCTTCGGAACCTGTGAAAGCAGCTCCCGCAGATATTAAACCTACTCCTGTTACAACGGCTACTCCGGCGTTACCGAAAATACCTTCAATACCTACGCCTGCTTCTGCAACACCTAACCAACAGCCTGCTCCTGTTGCAGCAGCTACTGCCGTATTGAAACCTGCAGGTAAGTACAGCAACGGTATTTTAATTTTGATGCACGTATCTTACACCATGACTCCCGCACAGCAGGAAATGCTGGGAAAGATCGTTAAAGCTGTTCAGCTGGATTACAATGAATGCGGTGTATTACAGGTCTCTGCTCCTGTTTCATTAAAAGAAATTGAAACACTGAAACCGCGTATCGTTTTATCGTTCGGTTTGCCTACCGATGCGTTTGAGCCTCGGATGACAAAGGATCTATATTCGATTCAGAAACACAACTCAACCATTATGCTGTTAGCCGATTCTCTGGCTAAACTTGAAACAACCGTTGCATTAAAAAGTAATTTGTGGAATGCGATGAAGGAAATGTTCGGAATAAAATAATAGTAAGCAGATAATAATTTTCAAAAAAACAAGGAACACATCTGGCAGGTGATCCTTGCTTTATTCCCACTCTTAGCCTTGTATGCGTTAAGCTACTGCAATTGTTTTTGCCCCTATGCTGATCTTAGCTTTTGAATCCAGATCCACTGAATAATGAATAACAACGGCACTGGTATACCTCCTGATAAGTTTCAGAATATCTGTTAAACTTTCTTTATTGTTGCTGTTCAAAAGCACTTCAACAAAAGATTCATTTGTCCATTTAAACGACTTCAATTCCTTTTCAACCTGTTCCATATTTTACTGTTTTTAAAACGTTAACATATATAAATCCATTACTATAATTACATATGATTACAGATACTATCCCTTTCGTCTGCCTGGGTATAGTAACGGATAGTATTGATCAGGGTTATCAGGTAAGTAAAAAAAGTTATCCCCATTACACAATAACTTCAACGGAATAATTACATTCCTTTGTATCAAAAAAATGTACGCATTTACATTCTCTTTACTATTTCAATTGAAGAGAATGAATAAAGCAGTTTTTAAAATGAATCATTATTTAATAGATTGAATTTTAAATCATCCTACATAGTTCATGCATACTGCACTGATCAATCATATACGAAAATTTATTTTTTTAACTGATGAAGATGCGGGTACACTTTCTGCCTTTTTTCAATTAAAAAAAGTAAGAAAAAAAGAAACCTTATTAAAGACGGGTGAAATATGCCGGATAAATTATTTTGTTGTGAAAGGCTGCCTGCGTTTATTTTTTATTGATGAAAAAGGTATTGAACAAACAACACAATTTGCAATCGAAAACTGGTGGCTTTCTGATTACATGGCGTTTCAAAAACAACAACCGGCTGATTTTTATATTCAGTCAGTAGAGAACTGTGAGCTATTGAGCATTACGTATACTGAACAGGAAAATTTATTCGAAAGAATACCTGCACTGGAACGTTATTTCCGGCTGGTATATCAAAAATCATTTGCAGCGGCACAGTTGCGTTCCAAGTTTCAGCATATGTATTCCAAAGAAGAACAATATCACAATTTCAGTAGCCGATTCCCAGAATTCATTCAACGCGTTCCACAATATTTATTAGCATCATACTTAGGATTTACACCTGAATATTTGAGTGAGATCCGCAAAAAATACATTTCTTAAACCAGTTTAAGTTTTTCGTGACATGCATGCCCTACTTTTGTTTCATACTAAAGAAACATAATATGGAAAAACGATTAAACGTAGAAGCATTAGAACCTAATGCATACAAGGCAATGATGGGTATTGTTGGTTATCTTCAGACTACCGCACTCAGTAACGTGCACAAACATTTTATCTCCATCCGCGCATCACAGATCAATGGCTGTGCACATTGCCTGAACATGCATACCAAAGAAGCGCTGAATAACGGAATAACACAGCAGCGTATATTTTTATTAAGTGCATGGAAAGATACAAACCTTTTTACTGAAGATGAAAAAAGCATTCTTGCCTTAACAGAAGAAGTTACACGGATCAGCGAACACGGTCTTTCAGATGCGGTATATAAAAAAGCTGTAGAACTGCTGGGCGAAAATTATGTTGCGCAAGCTATTATGGCCATTGTTGCCATTAATGGCTGGAACCGGATTGCAGTAAGTACCAATCTTGCAATCTAAAAACAAGCCTGTTGCTTTTAAACAAACATGCCGCGGAAAATGATTTCCCCGCGGCATGTTTGTTATTATTTATTGAATGCTTATTTCGCAACGCTGATTTTCCATATCGTGTTAGCTGCATCATCTGCTACCAGGATAGAACCGTCAGGTAATACCGTAATGCCAACAGGTCTGCCATATACTTCATCTGCATTAGCAATAAAGCCTGTTAAAAAGTCTTCAGGAGCACCTAAAGGCTTGCCGTTTTTGAAGGGAACAAATACAACTTTATATCCTGAAAATACCGAACGGTTCCACGAACCATGCTGCCCGATAAAGGCACCGTTGTGATATTTTTCAGGAAAAGCTTTCTGATCATAAAAGGCTAAGCCCAGCGAAGCGGTATGTGCGCCCAATGCAACATCCGGCACTATTGCTTTCTTTACCAGATCCATTCCTTTTCCTTCCAGTCTCGGGTCTGCATGCTGTCCCCAATACGAATATGGCCAGCCATAAAATCCACCTTCCTGTACGCTTGTTAAATAATCCGGAACAAGTTCATCACCCAAACCATCACGTTCGTTTACAACAGTCCAGAATGTTTTGGTATCCGGCGCCCAGGCTGCCCCTACCGGATTACGTAAACCCGAAGCATATACCTTTTTATCGCTTCCATCCGGATTCATAACAAGTACATTTGCACGCATAAGCTCTTCATCCATGCCATGTTCTGCAACATTGCTGGAAGAACCAACGGTAATATATATTTTAGATTCATCTTTATTGGCAAGCAGGTTACGCGTCCAATGATTGTTGTACCCGCCAGCGGGCAAGTCTGTAATCTGTTTCGCTTTTGCCGTGATCGAAGTCTGCCCTTTTTTATATGGAAACGAAACTACACCGTCTGTATTGGCTACGTAAAATGTGTTTTCAATCAGCAACATTCCCAAAGGCTGGTTCAGTTTTTCAAGAAAAATTTCCCGCACATCTGGCATACCATCTTTGTCTGTATCCCGGAATAATGTAATGCGGTCTGCACTTCCATCAGATAATTTTGATTTCGAATTCCCGCTGATAAAAGAAGCTGCATTTTTCAATGCTCCTTTTGTTCCTGCTTCTGCTACTAACACATCGCCATTCGGCAGTACATACAGCCATCTGGGGTTCTCCAGTTTATCCGCATATTTTTGTACCACAAAACCTGCCGGTGCTGTTGGTGCCTGCCCTTCTTTCCAACCAAGTGCTTTACTGAATTTACGGACAGATTCTGTTTCAAATGGCTTCGGAAAAGTATCTGTAACTTCCGTAGCAATGGTATCATCCAATACAGCTGCCTGTTCTTTTTTTTCAGCACATGAAACTAATACTCCCATGCACATACTGATAAATAAAAATTGTTTCATACCAAATGTTTAAATAACTAATGAAATTTTATTAACTTTTTCCTGATCACAACAGAATGAAGAATACAGATACGTTCTTTTAAAGTTAATATAGTTTAACTAAATGAATTAACGTATCTTAAATGCAGTATACATTTAGCTGACGTTTCAGTCTATTATTAATTTACAGTTTTTTTATGAAAAACAGAAAGACTCTATCTATTATTTTAGGTTTGCTTGTTTGTGCCGCGACTACTTTTTCATGTAAAAAAGACAAACAGGAATGTGTTACCTGTACAGCCGTATGTACTGGCTCAGGCTCTTCCGAAATGAAAAACTGCGGCGATGATAACGATGCTATGGAAAAACAGTTTCGGGACCAGCATCCAGGATGTACGGTCAATTGTTCCAGAGAGAAAAAATAATAAGACATACGTAGTTTAATTTCATCTTCTTCATTTGTATTTATTGAGATGACATATATTGCTTTAGGTATGGCTGCTATTGGCCGCCCGCACTACATTAATATCAAAACAATAGATAGTCCGAAAGATCTTACTAAAGCAGAACTTCACGCCCATGCGACAGCTGTTCTGGACGCTGCCTATGCAATGGGTATACGTCATATCGATACGGCACCAGGATATGGTATTGCAGAAGAAATTTTAATAGACTGGCTTCGCCGTTCAGGTCATGAAGATATGACCGTTTCTACTAAATGGGGCTATACCTACACGGCAAATTTTGAAAAAAATCCGCTCCAGCATGAAGTAAAAGAACACTCCTTACATGTATTGCAACAGCAGTGGTTATATTCCAGGCAATTATTGCCTCCGCTCAATATGTACCAGATCCACTCAGCTACATCGGATAGCGGCGTACTCAACAATCAGGGCGTACTTGATAAACTCTTTGAACTGAAGGAACAATTTGGGATTGAAATAGGGCTGACAACAAGCGGTCTTACACAGAATGCAACCATTCAACAAGCCCTTAAAATAACAAATCAGGGCAAACCGCTCTTCACAATTTTTCAGGTAACCTATAATGTTTTTGAACAAAGTATTGCCGATAGCGTAGCTCTATTAAAAAATCAGGGAGCACGCATTATTATAAAAGAAGGACTGGCAAACGGCAGAATTTTTACTTGTGCAGATTTTCCGCAGTATGCTCCTGCATATGCGTTATTGGAACGGTTAGCAGGAAAATATCATGTAGGTGTTGATGCTGTTGCCTTACGTTTTTGCATAGATGCTTTACGTCCACTATATGTATTAAGTGGTGCAGCAACTATTGTTCAATTAAAAGAAAATCTATTAGCTGAAACGTTTACACTCCAATCAGAAGAACTGGAAGAATTAAAATCTATTCATGTTGCGTCAGAAGCATACTGGAATGAACGTAAACAACTTAAATGGAATTAATGCACAACATACGTACAGTCCGTGGGCTAGTATCAGTACCTTGCATTAACTTCTAAAAACACCAACATATACTGCGTTTACGCCAAAGAGATTGTATTATCTCCGATGCAGATCATAGCTGTAGGAACAAGATCTGTTTGATAGTGAATAACAATTGCATCTGTGTAACGGCGGAACATCGGGAGCATTTCCTTAAGTACACTTTTACTGTTACTGTTTAACAGAATTTTTATGCTTGCATCTTCTGTCCAGGTATGAGACTTAAGGGTTTTCTCAATTTCTTCCATGATGAATGTCGTTAAAATGTTACAAAGGGTTTATCAGTAAGATTACTGATAGGGATTCTAACGGACATACTGAATCAAGAGTTGTATTTGTAAACAATTAATTCACATTTATTAACATAAGATATCAATTTTAGCCACTTAAAGCTATAAAAGTACAATTTTCGTTCGATGTGATTAAATTTCAATGCGTTTTTACCTGTGTATTGATCAGATTTGAGCTTGCACGTGCTATAAGCTTACCATCAGGAAGTGCTAATGTTGCATGCACATTTATAATGCTTTTTCCCTGACGCACCACTTCAGCAGTACACGTAAGCACATCTCCTATTTGTGCCGGCCGCAGATAATCTACATTCAAGGTTACCGTAGCATAGAAAAAATCTTCTGCAGAGATCAAACATACCGTTCCGCAAAGGTCATCCAGAATTGTTGCAACAATTCCTCCGTGAATGCTTTTCATCATATTGGTCATATCAGCACGTACCGGTACGGTAACGATGATCTTGCCATTCTCTGCAAGTACGGGAGTCATCTGAAGCCAGTTGCTGATCTCCGAAGGGCTATCTGTTACAACTTTACCAATACGGTCTTGTATATAGGTTAAACGAGGGTTCATGTCAGAAATGGAATAGGTATATGAATTGTACTACAATATATTGAAAAATGTTTCAAAGGCGGTCCAGAGGTTGGTTTTTCATCGGAATACAAATAAAACGGACTTATTACACCTCAAGGTTTTATTTCGAAAGCTATCTATGTATGGATAATCCGTGAATGTTTAGGCAAACCGGACAATAAAAAAGCCTCCAATATTTCTATTGAAGGCTTTAAGAGGTTTCGACCAGATTCGAACTGGTGTAGAAGGTTTTGCAGACCTCTGCCTAGCCACTCGGCCACGAAACCCTGATTAAGGTTTGCAAAGTTATAAAAAAGGCGCGAAGAAGAAAGCTAAATGCAAAAAGATTTTAACAGCTTTATCTGAATACGTGTAATTTCTTAAATAAGCTATTGATACTAAGTCAATAAATAATTTCTGATATATCTGATAAAATATTAAAACGGAATAAAAAAGTCTCCCCGCCAATGGCAGAGAGACTTTCACATTAATTTATAGATAAGAAAGAATTACTTCTTTCCGTCCATTGAATCTTTCAAGTTAGAAAGTGCTTCGATATCACCTAATGTAGATTTCTCTACAGCAGGAGTTTTCGCAGTTGCAGGAGCTTTCGCGCCTTTAGCAGGAGCGGCTTTCTTTTTCTTGTCTGCTGGAGCAGCTGCATCTTCAGCTACTTCAGAGAATGTTTTCGTATGAGACAATACAATACGTTTGTCATCTTTAGAGAACTCCAATACTTTGAAATCTAATGATTCACCTTGTTCTGCATTTGCACCATCAGCTTTCACTAAATGTTTGTTCATAGCGAAACCTTCGATACCATATGGCAACTCAAGAACAGCACCTTTATCGTTTTTAGAGATAAGTGTAGCAGTATGAGTAGAACCCGGAGTGAAGATTGTTTCAAATGTATTCCAAGGGTTTTCTTCTAATTGTTTGTGGCCTAAAGCAAGTCTTCTGTTTTCAACATCCAACTCCAATACAACTACATCCAGTTTATCACCAACCTTAACAAATTCAGACGGGTGTTTGATTTTCTTCGTCCATGATAAATCAGAAACGTGAACAAGACCATCAATACCTTCTTCTAATTCGATGAATAAACCGAAGTTTGTTAAGTTACGCACTAAACCTGTGTGTTTCGTACCAACAGCATATTTAGAGATCGCATCAGACTTAGTCCAAGGATCTTCTGTCAATTGCTTAATACCTAAAGACATTTTACGTTCGTCACGATCTAATGTCAATACAACTGTTTCTAATTCATCACCAACTTTGATAAAGTCTTGTGGATTACGTAAGTGCTGAGACCAGCTCATTTCTGATACGTGGATCAAACCTTCAACACCTGGGTGTAATTCAAGGAATGCACCGTAATCAGCTACGTTAACAATTTTACCTTTGATTTTTGAACCAACAACAACATCAGCAGCAAGCGCATCCCAAGGATGAGAAGTAAGTTGTTTCATACCAAGAGAGATACGTTTTTTCTCTTCGTCGAAATCCAACACTACAACCTGTACTTTCTGATCTAAGCTCAATACTTCCTGCGGATGGCTTATGCGGCCCCATGAAATATCTGTAATGTGCAGTAAACCATCAACACCACCTAAATCGATGAACACACCGAAGTTTGTCATGTTTTTGATCACACCTTCTAATACCTGACCTTTTTCAAGGTTGTTCAGGATTACAGCTTTTTGTTTTTCGATATCTTTTTCGATCAACACTTTGTGTGATACGACAACGTTATCGTTTGTATAGTTGATTTTAACAACCTTAACTTCCATTTTCTTACCAACGAAGATATCAAAGTCACGGATTGGTTTAACATCAATCTGAGAACCTGGCAAGAAAGCTTCAACGCCGAATAAATCAACGATCAAACCACCTTTAGTTCTTCTCTTAACAAGCGCTTCAATAATGATATCATTATCAAGAGCACCTTGAATATTTTCCCAAGCCTTAACAATACGGGCTTTACGACGGGATAATACTAATTGTCCGGATGCGTTTTCCTGATCTTCAACAAATACATCGTATACTTCACCAACTTTAACGCCGCCATCTACATCACGGAATTCAGAAAGTGGAATAAGACCATCTGATTTAAAACCAATGTTAATGATAACATCACGTTCAGTAACACCAACAACGGTACCACTTAACACTTGTTTCTCAGTAACCTCGCTTAATGTACCTTCATACAAAGAAGCAATTTTTTCTTTTTCAGCAGCAGTGTAACCACCACCGAAACCTTTGTCACCAACTAAGTCCCAGTTAAAATCTTCTGGTTTTGGAGTAAGCATAATATTCACCCTATTGTACATCAGCCTACGGGCAAGAGACTGAAATTTGTTTGTTTTCTGCTAAAAGCAGTCCGTTTCACCTGAAACGGACTGCAAATGTACGGATTAATTGTTTTTATACCAAGGATTTAGGTTGGGTTTTAAGTGATAAGTTTTATGTTTTATGGGAAGATGGTTGCAAAACCAATCATTTAGCCATGATTTCGTACTTAAATTTGGCTAACATATATAAAAATATTGGATTATTACAAAACATTACAAGAATGGGCACAGCAATAAAGAAACAACTGCTGATATGATAAAGAATTTAAGTTATTTATTCTATTTCATTCAAACACGAATTGTAATCTATTTCGTATCTTTTGAATGAAACGATGCATTCCTTTGATTCTTTAAAGGGATCAATGCGAATTGTTTCAACATTTTTATAAACTAAGAACCATATGGGATAATAATAGAGCTTGTGCGTAGCTGCACCAGTTCCTGAAAACCCGGATACCATAACGGTTTCAACTTTATATCTACCTAAACGATCTGAAGCAATCGGCTTCTCAAGTACTCCACCAAAAGCATTAAAAAAAGAATAAACAAGAGAAAAGCAAAGTAATAAAATGACGAGTATTACAGAAATGGTTTTTCTATAAAAATATTCTAGCAACTTGATTGCATACGCATACACAACTGAAAGGATACAGAAAGCACATACAACATACAGCCAATTGGTAATAATAATGTATCCTGAAAGTCTTGAGACCAATAACAACAGAGAAATAACGACTATTTTTTTTATTGTTTTTATATCAAAAACCCTAAATAGATAAAAACCCGTAATTGGAAAAAGCATTATGAGAAATAAATAGCTCGCATCAATCAAATTAAAGATTTCCATCGCATAATATTTTTGTTGTGATCAGTCGCAGTGACGAATTGAAAAATTTTAGAATTTTAAAAATAACATTAAATTGACCGGTGAACATTGCCAGATATACCCATGATGCATTACCCTAACCCATGGCTGAAGCCATGGGCCAATTCATAATTCATAATTCATAATTATCAACCTACACTCCTGCCCGCTTGATAAACGCCAGCCGGTGCGTGTAGATACGCTTTTCGGCATGTACAATCCCCTGCTCATCGATCAGATCCAGGCGGACCTGTCCGGATGCATGAATGATCTTATTGCCGTTAAGCATGATGCCTACGTGTGTGATCTTGTCAAATTCATTTTTGAAGAATGCCAGATCGCCCTGCTGGTAATGTTCATACGGCACAGTGATCCCGATCTCTGCCTGCTGATACGCATCTCTTGGTAAGGGAATGGAATACATGCGGTAGATCTGTTGTACAAAGCCCGAACAGTCGATCCCGAAATGACAACGGCCGCCCCACAGATACGGCGCACCTAAATACAGCATAGCCGTCTGTTCCAGCTTCTTTGCATTGAAGGGCTCAGCATAACCAACATCGCCTTCTAAAATAAACGGTTCATCTCCTACACTGATGATTCCGTTTTTATATAAAGGCAAGGTAGAGCCCATCAACAAAGGAAAGAAACGCGTTTCACTTTTAGCAAGTGCATATAATGATTTACAAAATACCGGTGGTGTCTGACTTAATTTATGAATATATTCTTCGTCTACCGGAAGGTATTGTTTTGCATCTATCCAGCCTTTATAGCCGTCAAAATCATTTTGAATGTATTTCCATTTACCATCTTCAGACTGATTCACAATTTCAAAAAAGTCTCCGAACAATAATTGTGAACTCATCTCATGACGATCACCTGCTTCAACCCGCATGGGTACTACACTCAAATGGCAAATTCCGTATTGTTTCATTTTTTATTAAGCCGAACGCTTAAGGCTTAATGCCTTAAGCTGCGTTACCATAGTCTGTGGCACACAGACCATCATTGTTTAATTCTTTCGTAACTCAATCACCTGATTGTGTTCTGTGTGCCACAGACCACGGTGAGGGCCAAAGGCTAAGATATGCAAACCTTAAAGCTTTTAGCATTAAGCGTTAGGCCTAAATCCTTATGCGCTGCATCTCCCGCTCGTTATCTTTGCTCTTGATCGACTCGCGTTTATCATACAGCTTCTTTCCTTTTGCCAGTGCGATCTCAATCTTTGCATATCCGCGTTCGTTGGTAAACAAGCGCAGTGCAATGATCGTTAAGCCTTTTTCCTTGGAATGCATGAACAGTTTTTTCAATTCTGCTTTACGGAGCAGTAGCTTACGTGCACTCAACGGATCATGGTTGTAAAAAGAACCTTTGTCGTACGAAGAAATATTCATATTCTTGATCCACAGTTCTTCATTATCAAACAGGCAATACGCTTCGCTGATAGAAGCTTTGCTCATGCGGATGGCCTTGATCTCCGTACCTTTCAATACAATTCCGGCTTCGTATTTTTCCAGGAATTCATATTCAAAAGATGCCTTCTTATTTTTTATATTGACGTTTTTAACGATCTCTTTTGTACTCATTTTTATAACCCTCCTCCTATGCGCAATCTTGGTTCCGGAGACAGATCCCATCCTGCAAAATCATTTTCTAAATACTGGTGATATCCAGCTACAGCAATCATGGCTGCATTATCGGTACAATATTCAAACGCGGGTATGTATACATCCCAACCTTCCTGCTCGCGTTTTTGTTCCATGGCTTTCCGCAATCCGGAATTTGCCGAAACACCGCCCGCTATCGCTACCCTGTTGATACCCGTATCGACAACCAAACGCTTCAGCTTACGCATCAGTACATCTATCAGCGCATGCTGTACACTGGCACAAATATCAGGTAAATTTTTCTGAATAAAATCCGGATCAACGGCTGTATTTTTTTTCAGGAAATACATAAAAGCTGTCTTTATACCGCTGAAAGAATAATTATATCCGGGCATATCAACGGTTGGGAACGGAAATGCCAGCGGATTTCCTTGTTTTGCATACGAATCAATCAATGGTCCACCTGGGTAAGGAAGACCCATTAATTTAGCTGTTTTGTCGAATGCTTCCCCAACGGCATCGTCCTGGGTTTCTCCTACTACTTCCATTTCTAAATAATTCCGCACAATCACCAGCTGCGTATGTCCGCCACTCACAGTCATACAAATAAATGGAAAAGACGGTTTTACATCACCAATAAAATGTGCCAGAATATGCGCTTTCATGTGATTCACTTTGATCACCGGAATGTGTAAGGCCGACGCAAATGCTTTGGAAAAAGAAACGCCCACCAATAATGCACCTAATAATCCGGGGCCAGAGGTACAAGCCACTGCATTCAGGTCTGATTTTTGTATATTTGCTTCAAGGAGTGCTTGCGCTACCACTGGAATGATATGTTGTTGATGTGCCCGTGAAGCTAATTCCGGTACAATTCCCCCATATTTCTCGTGAATTCGCTGTGAAGCAACTATATTACATAGTATATTCCCATCCTGAATGACAGCCGCAGCTGTTTCATCACAGGAAGATTCGATGGCTAATAGTGTAACTGACATAGATTGATCACTCAAGTAAAGAATTTTAGCAGAATTTTCATAAGGAGGTTTTTAAAAACTGTCGCTTATACTGCGCTTATTTTACTCATACTTCTCACTATCATAGTAATAGGCTTCAGAACTATTTATGTACAGGAGAAGGTTGGGAAAATTGCGAGTAAAGAACTTTCTGAATTTCTTCAGTACAAAGTTAACATTGATCGGGTTGAAATCGATTGGTTTGATCACTTTATTATTTACGGGGTTACGCTGTACGATTACAAAGGCTCTCAAATGATCCATTTGGGCGAAGGTGTAGTAGATTATGAAATTTTTACACTGGAAAGAAAATGGACGTTCCGTATTGAAGATATTGTACTCAAAGATGGTGAAGTACACCTGATCAAATACAAAAACACCGACATTTTAAATATCAATGAATTTATTGATGCTGCGAGCAAGCTTGGTAATGACATGGATACCACTGCTGCCCGGGAAGCTTTTACGCTTGATGACATCAAACTGGTGAACATGCGTTTTGCGTATGATGATATGCGCAGCGGCAACATATCGGGTTTTGATCACAACCACTTTTCATTTGACAGCATTTACGGCATCACAGAAGATCTGTATGCGTTTGCAGACACTTTCCGCATCAATATAAAAGACCTAACAACTATTGAAGGTCATACACGGCTCCGTGTACACAAGCTGTCAGGTATATATACCTTGTGTGAGCATTATATGGATCTGGAAAACATGTATGCAAAGATCGGAAATACCTTCCTGCAGAATTACATGAAGATCAGTTATGGCACCATCACCGATCTGGCAGATTTTAATACAGAGGCATATATCAATGCAACCTTAGACAGTTCATATGTTGATCTGCAAGACATTGCCTTCTTTGCCCCGGAATTGAAAAAGTACCCGTACCGGATCGGTATCAGTGCAGTGGCTTCGGGCAAGGTGAGTAAATTCACGATCAATAAACTGCGCGCATACACAGGCAAAAGTTATGTTAAAGGTTCACTGCATATGGATGGCTTGCCCAGCTTTATGTCTACCTACATTGATGCAACCTTCAATGATGCATACATCAGCCAAGCTGATCTGGGACCGTTTTTTGATACCGAAGTACGGGAAACGATCCAGACCTTTAGTTATTTTAAAGGGCTGCTTAGTTTTAATGGATTCCCGAAAGACTTTGTGGCAAATGCTGCGCTGAATACGGCGATGGGTTATTTTAAAACAGATATGAAATTCAATCTGAAAGATAACCTGAAAGCAGACAGCTACTATTCCGGGAAACTTATAACCAAGCAGTTTAACCTGGGCAAGCTGATCAAAAACGAGCAGTTAGGTTTCATTAATATGGACGGAAGTGTTGAAGGTGTTGGTTTTGATATCGACGAATTACGGATGAAAATGCTTGCCACTATCTACTCCATTGATTTTAATAACTACACCTATAAGAATATCCACACCAATGCACTGCTGCAAAAATCGTTATTCAACGGACATGCAGATATTGTAGATTCAAATCTTGTAATGAGTGTTGATGGTATGCTTGATTATCGGGAGGAAGAAGAAATTCTGCAGGTAAATGTTGTGTGCGAAAAAGCACAATTAAAGAAGCTGAATCTAAATATTACTGACACGGATTTATTGGTCAAAACAAAACTAAACCTGAACTTCAGAGGAACGGAAATAGACGATGCGTATGGAAACGGTTACCTGGCCGACACTTACCTTCTATACAATGGAAATAAAGAAATTTATATTGATACGCTGCATCTCATTTCGAACATTATAGATGATACCACCAGGAATATTGAAATTGCTTCAGATATTATTACGGCTACTATAAAAGGGAATTTTAAACCTACAATCATTGCACATGATTTTACAGAATTTGTGCAGGAAGTAAATAATAGTATTGTGCATGACAGTTTGGATGTTCTTGAATATTATAAAAACAAAACCATACACCAGGAAACACCTTACCATGTTAATTACGATATTCAACTACATGATATTAATGCTTTTTTAAATATTTATACACCCGGTTTATATATCTCCGGTGAATCCAGTATCAAAGGTCGGTTCAACTCCGGCCGCACAAAAATATTACGTTCAAGGGCAGAAATTGATACCATTTATTACAAAGGATTTGAATTCAGAAAAAATAAAATCAATTTATTCTGTTCACAAAAAAGTGATACATCAGAAGTATTAGGAAATTTAACATTCACTTCGGAGAAACAGATCAATTCAGATTATATTGAAACAGAGAATTTCCTGCTTGAAACAGTATTAGCCGGCGAACAGGCAAACTTTTATATAGGAGCCAAACAATCTGCAACCAACAACAGTACACGTATTTCAGGCACCATAGATTTATATGACCCATACAATATCATTACATTTAACAACTCCATCTTAAGCATAAAAGATAACGTGTGGAAGTTTAAAGATGACAAGAAAATTTTTTTTAACGCGCATGAAATTAAATTCGATAGTGTTTCTTTATCCAATGCCCAGCAGGAAATTGTTATTATTGGTAAATTAGGTCAGGAATCTACACAGGGAACTGTACTGCTTGAAAATATACATATGGAAGATTTTTCACATTTTTTCACGCAGGTAAAACTGAAAGGTATTGCTAACGGTAATATCAATCTTGGTGAATCTGACGTAGACAGCAAACTGACTATTGACAATTTCAATATTGACACCTTGTACGTAGGCGATGTTAACGGGCTGGCAACATGGAATAATCAGCAAAAGCAAATGAATATGAATGTCAGCATTTTACGTAAAAGTGATAACATTTTTAACCTCAGCGGTTATTTTGCACCCGAAAGTACTTTAAGAAGCGAAGAACTAAACCTGGTTGCGCAATTTAAAGAAGCTGACATTTCTCCTTTAAACTCCATAGCAAAAGATGTATTCACAGCCATCAGAGGACTGGCTACGGGCTATGTAACCATTAAAGGAACGCTTTCAGAACCCTTGGTGGATGGTGAAATCGATGTAACCAACGGTCATTTTAAAATTCCTTTTACCGGAGCAAGCTACCATTTTACAGATAAAATTTATGTCAAAAATGACCGCATCGGATTTGAAAATGTTGAACTGAAAGATATTAATGAAAAGAGCTGCTATGTTACCGGCGGACTTAACCACAATCACTTCAAGGACTTTGTATTAGATTTCAGAGGTACTATCCCCCTTCAGGACGGCAATGGATTTCAAGTAATTAATCTGGCAGAAAATCAGGGTGACATCTTTTACGGAGATGCCTATGTTACGGGTAACTGGGAGATACTGGGTGCTTTAAATAAAATTAAAATTAAAGCGAATGCATTGTCTCAACCCAACACGAAAATATTTATTCCATTAGACACCTATGCCGGCGCTGAACACGAAAGTTATATACGCTTTGTTGATCCGGACCGCGACAAAACCAATATCAATCAGAAGAAAAAAATTGATCTATCCGGTATTGAAATGGAATTCAATTTAGACATCACGCCGGATGCTTACACAGAAATTATTTTTGATAAAAAAGCAGGTGACATTATTCGTGGAAACGGAAACGGACACATGCGTTTAACAATTGATACACGTGGTGATTTCAACATGTTTGGCAATTATGAGATTATACGCGGGAAGTACAATTTTACCCTGGCGGGAATTATTAATAAAGAATTTACCATTGATCCGGGAAGTACCATTAAATGGAACGGTGAACCGTATGAAGCCGAGCTGGATATCAAGACACGTTACCGTCTGTATACATCACTTAAGCCCACCATCACAGACCCTACGCTGGCTGAATCTCCCGATGCGCAACGTAAATATCCGGTGAATGTATTAATGGGCTTAAAAGGAAATCTACGTTCACCGGAAGTTATCTTAGGATTAAAAATTGAAAACAAATATCCGGGCCAGTTTGCAGGTTATGTAAACAGCTTTGAAACGTATGTTGCCGGTAATCCATCGGAGATGAACAAACAGGCATTCAGTTTAATTGTATTGCGTAAACTATCCCCTATCGGAAATGGTTTATCTGATGCAAGCGGTTCTTATGCGAACTTAAGCGAATTGTTGTCAAATCAGTTAAGCAGCTTTGTATCACAGATCGATGAAAACTTAGAAATTAACGTTGATCTTACCACGCTGGATAAAAACGGATTGAACACATTCAATATGCGCTTTGCCTATACCGCACTAGACGGTCGTTTGCGTATTTCACACCAAAGCGGTAATTACTCAAATACAGCAAGTGCAGCAACCAATATTGTAGGTGAATGGACCGTTGAATATGTATTAACGCCAAGCGGAAATTTAAAGGCAAAAGTATACAACAAAATAAATCAGAATGCCCTTATCACGTCTGCTAACACCACAACAACCATGGCTGCAGGCATGAGTATTCAGCATACACAGGGCTTTGACCGTATTGGCGAGATCTTTAAAAAGAATGCCAACAAGAAAAAGAAAAAACGTAAAGAGCCGAAACAAATGTGGGCTCCTTATAAAGATGAAGAAAATCAATAACAATTTTATACTGTAAATACGATATGACACATGAATGAAGTTGTAGTTTTTTGGTTTCGCAGAGATTTACGGTTAACAGATAATGCTGGATTATTTCAGGCTTTAACAAGCGGTTATGCCGTTTTACCTGTATTCATATTTGATATCAACATACTGAATGCACTGGAACATAAAAATGATGCGCGTGTTGAGTTTATTCACGATACCATTCAATCGCTTAAAAATGAGTTGCAGAAAATACATTCCGATATGGAAGTATATCACGCAACACCTGCAGAAGCGTTTGAACAGCTGGTAAAAAAATATACTGTTAAAGCCATTTATACCAATACGGATTATGAACCTGCGGCAATTAAGCGGGACAATGAAATAAGCGATTGGGCAGCGCAGCAGCAGATAGCTTTCAAATCATTTAAGGATCAGGTAATTTTTGAAAAGAATGAAATACTGACCGATACAGGTGCGCCTTACCGCGTATACACACCTTACAAAAATAAGTGGTTAAAGAAATTAACTGAAAATCCGGTTACGCACTCCCCTTCCGAAAAACATACCGATGCTTTTCTTCGTATGGAAGCCAAACCAATTGTGACTCTCAAACAACTTGGTTTCACACCTTCATCCATTCAGATACCGCCGTTAGAAACCCTGCGTAAGACCATTCAGGAATACGATAAAACCAGAGACTACCCGTACCTGGAACATGGCACCTCTTTATTGGGTATACACTTCAGGTTTGGGACCATCAGTATCCGGGAAAAAGTGGTTAAAGCATTGCCGTTGAATGCAACATGGCTGAGCGAATTGATCTGGCGCGAGTTCTTTATGCAGCTGCTGTTTCATTTCCCTCATGTAGTAACCGAATCGTTTCAGTCAAAATTCAACCGCTTGGAATGGCGTTACTCTCAAGCCGATTTTGAAAAATGGTGTACGGGCAAAACCGGATACCCACTGGTAGATGCAGGCATGCGGGAGTTGAATACTACCGGCCACATGCATAACCGCGTACGTATGGTTGTTGCCAGTTTTTTAACGAAACATTTGTTTATTGACTGGCGCTGGGGGGAAGCATATTTCGCACAAAAATTACTGGACTACGATCTGTCTGCAAATAACGGAAACTGGCAGTGGGCAGCCGGAACAGGCGCAGATGCGCAACCGTATTTCCGCATATTCAATCCGATTTCACAACAGGAGAAATTTGATCCCGATTTTATTTATATAAAAAAATGGGTGCCTGAGTTTGGAACTTCTTCGTATATTGAACCTATAATCGAACATAAAAAAGCAACAGAACGGGCAAAACTGCTTTTTTCTGTATTAAAAAATTAATTTATATGAAGTCTCTTGCAGCAAGTATACTTTTATTGTTATCTGCGTGGTATTTACAGGCACAAACCATTCATGTCATTCTGATTGATGGTACAACTGAAAAACCAATCCCTGCAGTAAAAATTAAATCTGCACACGACCACGATTTAATAACGTTTTCAAATGATACGGGATACTTTGCGTTCAATTTGAAACACGATGATACTATTTTACTTCAAAAGGACTACTACTATCCGATATACATGCGTTTAGGCGTACACCATTTTGACAGTACACACGTAATCCGCATACAGCTCTTCCCTTCTCAGACTATTTATAAAGTACCAAATAAATTCAGCACAAAGAATTTACAGGCGTTTGAATATCATTTCACGCACGATGAGATCGGCAACGACAGTAATGCAGAAATCACGTTGTTCCAAACAAAAGATGCCTTACAGGCACAACAGGTATGGACAGGTAAACCGCTTCGGATTGTTTCGATTGATGTGTTTCCGCATCCGTCAAAACCTAAAAATCATTACATACTCAGTCAGCCTGAATATTGAGATCCGTATGGTATTTACACGTAATCATATAAAAAAATCCCCGCACTGCTGCGGGGATTTTTTTATATGATTACTCTTTATGCAGGCCATGGATTAACGAATGCCGTAGCCATTTATTCTATAAGATAATCCAACAGCAAGCACATTTTTGAATTGTATCGCCGGTCCTACAGAGCCATTATCACGTGTTATATTTATATCATCGTCGTAAATAAGACTCGTTGTAAATGTTGTTGTTAAGAATTTATTAACTTTCAGGTATAAGAAGCAATCCCAGAACACATCCACATTTAAATTCTTGTAATTGTCAAATAAATACAGCTGCGTTGCAAATGTTACATTCTTCATGATATCAGCTTTGTATTTAAGCATGAATGAAACCCCATATTCTTTTCTTATTATTTTGCCTCTTTCAACACCATATGCACCGCTGTCTGAAAGTGTGCGGTCATTCACAATGGTATACTTAGCTGATACAGGTGAGAAAAGTATACTTGTACTTTTAAATGGCAGGTATTCAATACCCAATGATCCCGTAACATAAGCCGGTGCCAGGAAGTTTGATATCTTTACTGCTGAATCTTTTTTAACATCATCGTAATAGTTAAAGCCTTCAGCGAATTGGGATCTGAAATCAACTAGTGCTGCATAGCGTAATTTTTGTGTCTGCTCGTATGCAAATTTTGTTTGTACATAAATACGGTCATCACTTTTTCTAAATGGAGAGGAATTAGACCCCAGGCGTTGAAAACCATATGCGATGTCAATAAGGTTACTCCAGTGCACGCGTTCTTTGTGGTATTCATTTGTACCAAGAAATACACCGGTAAAAGACAGTGCATTTTGCCCACCGCCGGCCCAGTTATTTAAGCCTACATTTGTAAAGTTAATACCAAATGTTGCGGTAGTACGCCACAGCGTATCGACTCCGACAAGTACAGAGGTATTATTTGTGATTGTAGTATCCGCACCTGTAGGTTCTGTTTGTGCAAATCCTTGCTGAATGGATAATAAAATAACCAGGCAAACTAAATATTTTTTCATAGTGTAACGTGTAATTAAAAATTTATTTTTTCAACAAGTCTCTGATCTCTGTTAACAGTTGTTCTTCTTTTGTTGGTTCAGCAGGTACAGGCGCAGGTGCTGCCGCTTCTTCTTTCTTCTTCAGGTTATTCATTCCTTTTACCATTAAAAAAATCACAAATGCTAAAATGGTAAAGTCAATAACTGTTTGTATAAAATTACCATAAGCAAATACAGGGACACCGGCTTCTTTAGCTTTTGCCAGACTTTCGAAGGTCTGATTACCGAAAACAAAAAATTTATCTTTAAAACCTTTATCGCCCATGAAAATACTCACGATCGGCATAATCAGATCATCAACCATCGAAGATACAATTTTACCAAATGCTCCACCGATAATCACACCGACTGCCAGATCTACCACATTGCCCCGCATGGCGAAGGCTTTAAATTCACCAATAAAACTCATAAAATTCAACTTTAATTATATATACTTGATTACCAAAGTAAAATTAGACGAATATTTATAAAATAAAAACATGGTGAGCTCTAAAAGTTAGAATATTACTATTTAATAGCACTACCTTTACATTCATGAATAATGTATACAAACACATTATATGTCTGTTACTGATCTTATGCCTATTCAATTCATTACAGGCACAGGATTCCGTTATCTTTAAAAAACAACGGTTCATACCGATTGTAACCCTTGCCGGTGCTACCTATGTGGGCAGTATGTATGGTTTATATCAGTCGTGGTATAAAGATTATCCTTCCGAACATTTTCATTTTTTCAATGACAACAGCGAGTGGATGCAGATGGATAAAGCAGGTCATTATTTTACCTCCTTTCAATTAAGCCGCATACCTGCAGATGTACTATCCTGGACAGGAACGAAAAGAAAACGTGCAATCTGGTATGGAACAGCAACAGGTTTTGTATTTCAATCTACCATTGAAGTATTTGATGGTTTCTCTTCTGAATGGGGGTTTTCATTGGGTGATATGACTGCCAATACATTGGGCTGTGCTACCCTATTGACGCAATATTTAGCATGGAATGAACTGCGTATTATCCCAAAGTTCTCTTACCATCATACATCCTATTCTTCAGTAAGTCCCGATCTGCTGGGCGATACACCGATACAGCAGTTATTAAAAGATTATAACGGACAAACCTATTGGCTTTCTTTTAATATCCGCAAGTTAACGCAGCAGGATTTCTTCTGGCCGAAATGGCTTTGTGCATCTGTTGGCTATGGCGCCGATGCTATGGTTCGCGGAAATATTTCAGAAAGCAATTCGGAAGGTTATTATCCATACCGGCAAGTGTATCTATCTCTTGATATAGACTTTCAAAGTATACGTACGCGTAGTAAATTCTTAAAGACAGTATTTTATACCGTCAATTTAATTAAAGTCCCTATGCCAACGCTTGAATTCAATAAGCATGGCCTTAACATGCATGGGTTATATTTCTAAGTTATACATATGAAAATTGGTGATAAAGTTCGGCTTGTACACGGCAAAGAATCCGGTATTATAACACGTGTGATTGATGCGCTGCAAATTGAAGTTGAAATTGAAGATGGTTTCCGGATACCCGTAGCTAAAAGAGAAGTAACCGTTATTTCTACGGAAGAAGGTTTGCTAACAGGCAGAACGTCTGCTCCGGAACCCGACCAGACGGCTGCTGTTAAAACACTGGACGGGAATATACAGATCGCTTTTCAGGCTTTTAATGACCGCACACACAGAGTGTTTCTGATCAATCAGCGCAACTGCCCGGTATTGTTCAGCTGTTTCAAAAAAACCAAACAACATACTTTGCTTATTCAATCCGGTAAATTAGAAAGCAATGGTATACTGAGCCTGGATGAATGGAACACGAGTGAATTTTCCAGCTGGCCAAATCTGCTTTTTCAATTTATCTATCTGTTGCCAAGCATTGAAAAAATGATCCAGCCCTACTCTGCTGAAGTTATTGTTAAGGCTGAAAAATTTTATAAAAACAAAAAACATCATCCTTTATTAAAAGGTGAAGCTAATACCTGGGCAATCGACAGCGATCTGAAACTGGATTCAAAGGAAATAGAAACGTTGACTTCCGTATTGAATAATCCTTCAACAGCAGCCGGCCTGCTGGCTTTTGATGAACCGGAAGCTGAAGTTGACCTGCATATTGAAAAGCTGGATGCGGAGTGGGAATCACTGACACCGATGCAGATCATGCACATACAAACCAGTACGTTTGAAAAGAAACTGGACCAGGCCATTGCCTGCGGTATGGATGAAATTACGTTTATTCATGGCGTTGGCAACAATGTTTTGAAAAACGAACTGCATAAACGCTTAAGCAAAAACAAACGTATTGACTTTTTCAAAGATGCGAAGAAAGAACGTTTTGGCTATGGGGCAACGTTGGTAAAACTGAAGTAAGCGGAACGCTTAAAGCTTAAGGCGAAAAGCTTTTTGTTACTTAATTTATACATTAAAAATAATCACCACGTATTAACTTCTGCAGACGCAAAAGCTTTAAGCATTAAGCCTTTCGCCTTAGGCGTTATTTATGTATCTTTGAAAGCAATACAAGCTATCTTATCGCCGTTGGCCGCAAGGCTGAAGGAGGAAAGTCCGGGCAACACAGAGCATCTTACTACCTAACGGGTAGGCTGTTGTTTAGAAATGAACAATGGACAGACAGGGCCGCAGAAAATAACCACCATGCCTCGGTGTGGAAAGGGTGAAAAAGTGAGGTAAGAGCTCACTCGTGGCGCGGCGACGCGCCATTGGGGTAAACCTTAGGAGTTGAAAGACCAAATAGGTTCCGATTATGGTGCTGCTCGTACCACATGGCGCCCAGGCGTCATTAACCGGAATGGGTAGGTCGTTTGAGCCTTGCAGTGATGTAAGGACTAGATAAATGATAAGAGTCACGCCTTTGGCGTGAAACAGAACCCGGCTTACAGGCTTGTATTGCTTTTTTTAAAGTTTTAAGTAAAATGTTTTATGTTTTAAGACGGGAAACATTTTCACTCTTAAAACTTCTAACTTAAAACCTATAACATTCATTATGCCTAAAATTTTAATCATCGACGACGAACGCAGTATCCGCAGTACGTTAACAGAAATTCTTGAGTACGAAAAATACACGGTTGAAGAAGCCAAAGATGGTGAAGAAGGATTAAAAATGATTTTAGAAAACGATTATGATGTCGTTTTATGTGATATAAAAATGCCGAAAATGGATGGCATGGAAGTTCTTGAAAAAGTATATACTTCCGGTAAAGACATCCCTTTCATTATGATCTCCGCACACGGCTCTATTGAAACAGCCATTGATGCTACACGAAAAGGCGCGTATGATTTTATTACCAAACCACCAGATCTGAACCGTTTGCTGGTTAGCGTGCGCAACGCTATGGACCGTTCTAATTTAGTAACGGAAACAAAAACACTTAAAAAGAAAGTTAATAAATCGTACCAGATCATCGGCAAATCCAAAGAGATCGAACACATCTTTAAAACGATTGAAAAGGTTGCCCCTACAGACGCACGTGTAATGATTACCGGACCAAACGGTGCAGGTAAAGAACTTGTAGCGCGTGCCATACATACACAGAGCAAACGTGCCAACGAATTGCTTATTGAGGTTAACTGTGCAGCCATTCCCTCTGAATTAATTGAAAGTGAATTGTTCGGTCACGAAAAAGGTTCGTTCACATCGGCGATCAAACAACGGATCGGTAAGTTTGAACAGGCAAGCGGCGGTACGCTGTTCCTGGATGAAATCGGCGACATGAGCCTTTCCGCACAGGCTAAAGTATTACGTGCCTTGCAGGAAAATACCATCACACGGGTAGGCGGAGAAAAAGAAATTAAAGTAGATGTGCGTATCCTTGCGGCTACCAATAAAAACCTTCAGAAAGAAATAGCTGAAGGACGTTTCAGAGAAGATTTGTTTCACCGCATCAATGTTATTCCTATTGAAGTTCCCGCATTAAAAGATCGTGCAGATGATATTCCATTATTGATCGAACATTTTTTAGCCATTGTAGCAGATGATTATGGAACAACGCCTAAGAAAATTGATGCAAAAGCCGTTGCTGAATTAAAAAGCCTCCCATGGACTGGAAATATCCGGGAATTGAAAAATGTAGTTGAACGTCTGGTAATTATGAGTGATAAAACAATTACACTCGAAGATGTTAAGACCTATGTAAAATAGAAAAAGGTTCTGAGCAATTACTCAGAACCTTTTTTATATCTTTTAAGATTTAATCAATTAAAACTTAAGAATGCTTAACAGCAGCTTGTGTATCTTTAGTATAAGTAGGACAAGTTCTGTGAGGAGCACATGATGCAACTAACAATGTTGCTGCTGCAAATACGATGAATACAATTTTTGCTTTCATTCTGTTAATTCTTTTTAGTGTTGAACGTATACAAATATATAAAACTAGACTATGAAAAAAAATTTCTTTGGAATGTTTTATCGACAATATTGAAAAAACATAACCATTGATATCTAACCGTATACAATATTTTAGATTTCTGATATTGAACGTATAGTATCAGAACAATTTGAAAATCAGAATATTACATCAGATCAATGAAGCCATTCTTTTTACATCCAGTCAAGACGTTTTTACATCAATAAAAAGTCTTGTCTGCAATTGTTAAATCGATCCTATTCAATGATCTGATTTAAATAACAATCAAAAATAGAACTATTTGAACTAAAAACCGCCCCGAAAATAAACCGGGACGGTTTAACCAACAAATCCATAAAGTAATTAATGTTCTAAAAAATCGATCAAATAAGCTCTGTAATCATAAAATTCCGGATGTTCGATCAGTGTTCTTCTATTCCGTGGCCGTTCCATTCCCACGCCCATTATATCTCCTACTTTTGCGAAGGGTCCGCTGGTCATCATCACCACCCTATCGGATAACAGAATAGCCTCATCTACGTCGTGTGTAATCATGATTGCCGTAATCTTTTCTTTCGTCCATACATCTACAAGTACATCCTGCAGCTCCCCTCTTGTTAACGAATCGAGCATACCAAAGGGTTCATCCAGCAACAGCATCTTTGGTTTTAAAGCAAATGCACGGGCAATACCCACACGCTGCTTCATACCTTGTGAAAGCTCACTGGCTTTTTTATTAAACGAATCTTCCAAACCGACTTTCGCTAAATAATATTTTGCAATATCTGTTCTTTCGCTTTTTGAGATATGCGAAAAAACCTGGTTCACACCTAACATAACATTTTCTAAAGCAGTCATCCACGGCATCAGACTTGGTGATTGAAAGATCACTCCTCTATCCGGCCCCGCTTCGGTGATCTTTCTGCCATTCAGAATAATGTTGCCTTCTGTAAGTTCATTTAAACCAGCAATCATAGAAAGAATGGTAGACTTTCCACAGCCGGAATGACCAATGATGGAAATAAATTCTTCTTTCTTAACCTGAAGATTAAAATCCTGCAATACGGTAAAATCTCCTTTAGGTGTGGGATATACTTTTTTCAGGTGTTGAATATCCAGCATTACATCTGCAGGATTAATGGGTTCAACATGTGTATTTATTTCAGGTACTGCTGTCACGGGCTTTATGGGTAGGTGTATATGTATAGATTCTGTCATAAATCATTCAGGTTAAGCAAACATTCCGTTGAAAGGTATTTTATCAGCTCACCAATCTTCTTAATGAATAGGGAACTCCTGTAGGCCCCAACAAGTCTAAAGGCTGCGCTTCGGGTAAGATGTATGTCCTGGCGCCTGAACCCTTTTTAGCTTCAGCACCAACATTCATTAAATAGGTATTTACGGTATTTCGCAGTGCTTTAAATACAGCATTGTGATTCAGTGCTTTTTTATCACGCGGCCGTTCCAGCTCTACCGAAAAGATTGGCCCCAGTGTGGCATTCGGCCCGGGCTTTAACGGAATGATGCGATCAGCCAGGTATATTCCTTCATCGACATCATTTGTGATCAGTAAAACTGTTTTTTTATCCTGTTCCCAGATACGGCTGATCTCATCCTGAAGCGAACCTCTGGTTAAGGCATCCAGCGCGCTAAGCGGTTCATCCAGTAACAATATCCTGGGATCCATTGCCAACGCACGTGCAACTGAAACACGCTGGCGCATACCGCCGGAAAGTTCTGAAGGTGTTTTATTCAGCGCAGGCAGTAAATTTACCATAGCAACATATTTTTTAACATATGCATTTTTTTCTTTTGCAGACATAAGCGGAAAAACAGAATCAACAGCCAGCAATATATTGCCCCGCACAGAAAGCCAGGGCAGCAACGAATAATTTTGAAAGACCATTCCTCTATCCGGCCCCGGCCCTGTTATCTTCACTCCGTTTAATAACACTTCTCCTTCATCCGGTTCAATCAAGCCAGCAATCAGGCTGATCAATGTTGTTTTTCCGCTGCCTGTAAAACCAACAACTGCAATAAATTCGCCTTCTTCAATGGTAAGATTTATATTTTTTAATACTTCTGTACGATTACTGCCTGTACCATACCCTTTGCTTACGTTTCTTAATTCCAATAATGCCATAGATATATCTGTTTATCTGTTTCTTCAACTGCTTTATAGACTCTATATTTTTTTATGCACCGATCAGAACGTTAATAATTTCTGTAGCGTCATCATGATTTTATCCAGTAAAAAGCCAATGCCGCCAATCACAAACATGGCTACCAGAATTTTTGCATTTGAATCGTTCGCCCCGTTCTGAAACTGTTCCCATACAAATGAGCCAAGGCCGGGACTTTGCGCCAACAGTTCAATAGCGATCAACACCATCCATGAAACAGAAACAGTAATACGGATACCTGTGAATATTAATGGGAAAGACGAAGGCAACACAATCTTATAAATATTCTTCCATACATTTAAGCGAAGTACTTTAGAAACATTTATGTAATCTTTATCTACCGATGCCACCCCCATACTCGTATTTACAAGTGTAGCCCACATTCCGCATAAGCCGACACTTATAAAAGAAATAAGAAACGACTTATCCATGGTTGAATCTGTCAGTAATGTTTTAATAACCATTGAAACCAATAACAGCCACACGACCGGCGATACGGGCTTTAAAATCTGGATAAGCCAATTGATTGAAGTTCTCAGTGTTTCACTTAAACCCAATAAAATACCAATCGGAATAGCAATGAACATCGATAACAATACACCTGCAAACACCGTCTTTAAACTTGTGCCTATCTGATCTACGAAGGAAGGCCTACCGGTATAACGTATCTCACTTTGCCCTGCTTTTGCACGCATGGCATTTACCTTTGCCGTTTTATCGGTAAATGATTTTTTATCCTGTGCAATCATTCTGTGATCGGCCAATAAAGATAAGCAGGCTGCATACACCTGACTTGGTGAAGGCAGTGAGTTTGGCTTGCATTCTTTTTCTCCGGAATCTATGCATTTCCGCATTTGAACGGCAGCATCTTTTCCCTGCTCAGTCAAGACTTTCTGCACCTTACGATCTGCTTCTATGCTGTATAACTTATGCGCTCCGGCTTCCCACAATACTATAAATGCTAAAACAGAAGCCAGCGGCAAAAACAAATTCTTTCCTACTTCTGTTAAATTTTTAAGCGGTTCCTCTCCGCTTAACAATCGGATAACCGGCTCTAAAAAGCCAAGGCCGATCCAGTTCATGGATGTAATCAGTTTGGTTTTCATAATGTTTTGTTGACAGTTGACAGTGGACAGGACACAGAGGTTGCCAGGCATGCAGGCATTGGCCCTATAGGATGGAAGCCTCTGCCAGTGCTATTTTTTTACTGTTCACTGACCACTATAGACTTTTTACTTATTCCCTATTTTAAATTTTTTCAGATATTCATTTGGTTTTGTACCATCATACTCTGTACCATCAATAAAATCAGCTGTGGCAGGCTTGTAGCCAGTATTTGAAGGAAGATCACTTTCTTTCAATACACCTTCCTGAACCAATAGTTTTGCTGCAGACATCCATACATCCGGCCTGTATACCTTTCTTGCTGTTGCATCATACCAGGCATCCGGCTTAGATTCCGTGATCTGTCCCCAACGTCTCATCTGCGTCAAGTACCAAACAGCATCTGAATAGAATGGATACGTTGCATTGTATTTGAAGAACACATTAAAATCTGCTGCTTCTCTTTTATCACCTTTTTCAAATTCAAATGTGCCTGTCATGGAGTTTGCAATCACAATAGAATCAGCACCCACGTAAGCAGGTTTGGAAAGAATACCAACAGCCTTTGCTCTGTTTGCCGGATCATCCAGCCATTTACCTGCTTTGATCAATGCTTTGGTAATAGCAATGGCAGTGTTGGGATTTTCTTCTACAAACTTTTTTGTCATACCAAATACTTTCTCGGGATTATTTTTCCAGATTTCAATATCTGTTATTACAGGCACACCCACTTGTTTGAATACAGCCTGCTGATTCCAGGGCTCGCCTACGCAGTATCCAAAAATTGTTCCTGCTTCCATAGTAGCCGTCATTTGCGGAGGAGGCGTTACAGACAACATCACTTCAGCGCCTACCTGTCCTTCTACATTTTCTGCTGTATACATCCCCGGATTCAAACCGCCGGCTGCCAGCCAATATCTGATTTCATAATTATGCGTTGAAACCGGAAACGTAATGGCCATCTTAAATGGTTTGTTTTGTTTTTTATACGAATCAACCACAGGCTTTAAGGCATCTGCTTTAATCGGGTGTACCGGTTTACCGTGTGCATCTTTGGGAATGTTTGGTTTCATCATTGCCCACACATCGTTTGATACAGTAATTGCATTACCATTCAGATCCATTGAAAACGGCGTTACCAATTCCGCCTGGCGGCCAAATCCGGAGCTTGCTGCAATAGGCTGACCAGCCAGCATGTGCGAGCCATCCAGTTCTCCGTCAATCACCCGATCTAACACATTTTTCCAGTTAGATTGTGCTTCAAGCGTTACAAATAATCCTTCCTCTTCAAAGAAACCCATTTCTTTTGCAATAGCTAAAGGAGCCATATCTGTAAGTTTTATAAAGCCGATTTTCAACTGCGGCTTTTCAATAGCAAGTGCTGTTGCAGCAGATGTATCGCCCGTTGTTTGATCAGCCGTTTCACTGCCTCCGCAGCTGTTTAAGGCGGCTACAAGCAATCCGAATGCAGCGGCTTTTATAACATAGTTTATTTTTTTCATAACACGTTTGTTCGTTTTTTTAGTAATTGAGTAGTTAAGGTAACCTTATGAAGCATCAGCTTACTATAAGAATTTAGGTGTAAAATTGATCATGATCCATGCCCAGCCTTGATAGAACGTAGTGTTATCAATGGTTTTGGACGTATCCGCCGGATCAGCCGTTAGCTTTCCTTTGATCGCCGACATGCTTTCTGTATGAAACATCTGCGAGTAACCAACAGACAAGCCTACATTTTCAATCAACTGTTTGCTCCAGATCAGATCTATTTCCGTTCCTAAAAAACTGCTTAAATGTTTAGCTGCATCGGCTGGGTTAACAACATCTGTAGGAGACATAAAAAAATGCAGATCTGCAGCAAGCTTCGATTTGCCCACCGGAACAATTGTTTTTGCATATAGATCAAGCAAACCGCCGCTCAGGCCATTTACACCGCCATTATGGCCATTACCTACATAGAAATAATCCATGTGTCCGTAAAACTTATGGTGCGTTCCATGCAGGGGATTAAACCCTTCGATCTTATCTGTTGTTTTTTTATCGTCGCCGGATAGCAAGTCAAAACCGATTGTGGGTTTGAATGCTGAACCTTCATAGGTAGCTTCCAGATGCGCGAGAAAACCACTTATGCCAATACTGTCTCTTGTTTTACCTGCCTGATAATAACCGGCAGCATGTATTCTCACCTTACCCAGCTTCAGTGTTGGCGTAACACCAAATGTGTAAAGCGGAGAAACCATTGTTGGAGTTTCCTGGTATCCTTCCATCATAGAGATAAAAGAGATATCACCGCGTTTACCTTTTTTTAATTTTGTGTTGTACCACAGATATAAAGACGTTTTAGGCAAAGGCTGATTAAACGAGCCGGAAACACCACCATTATAGTTGTTCCCGCCTGTTCCGGTTTTTGAGTTTTGCAGTTTTGAAGGTTCTGCAATTGTTCCATCCTGATTAAACGAAATGATCGAATGAAATTCCCAGGTAGAATCGGAATGTTTATAGGCGTATTTAAGGGCATCAAAACTTCTTGCCTGTGCAGCCCAATCCAGGCTTCCCAATACACGCTGATCATCGTAATTCAATTCCTGACGACCGATAATGAATCTGCTTTTACCTAATGAATCTGTTTTATAAACGGCAAATGCTTCGTGTACTGAAAACAGATTATCTGATTTATTGATTGTTCCTACTTCTCCCCAGATGCGTACATCCTGAATAGAAAATTTAGTTTCAATTTTTGGCATTTTGTACGTAGCGATTAATCGCGTACGTTGTTCGGTAAAAGATGCTACTTCCTGGCCCTTTGTTGCAGGTGTTTTAAAACCGTCCCGCAATTCCGTTCGGGGTCTGTACTGCCCCGATAAAGAAAATTGGGCAAACGCTTTTTCACCTAATAAAACTCCCCCTAGTATTAAAACCGGCAGTATTCCTTTTTTCATATCCGTTTTGTTTATTTTCTTACTACGTACTTATTTAAGTATTTATACTTACAAAAATAAGTAACACAACAGTAATTAAACCAATGAATCGGACAGGTATGCACAACCTTTTATACCATAAAAAAACCTGCTAAAAAGCAGGTTTTAAAATAAAAAATCTGTAAATAAGATAGTTAAGACATCAACTTGCAATAAAATAATTGTGTTCCGAAATTTCTTTTTTAAGTTTGACAATTTCAGCGATACCAATTTTTTTACCTGAACTACGTATAACACCTTCCTTTTTCAACATGGAAAGAATACGGATAATCTGTTCTTCCGTAGTACCGGAAAAATCCGCAATTTCTTTTCTTGTTAATTGTAAATCAAGTAATTGATCACTTTGCCCAAACTTGCGGTGTATGTATAACAAGGTGTCTACTACCCGCTCTCTAACTGTCATTTGTGCAATTTTACGCACTTTTGTTTCACTAACATTTAACTCTTTTGCATAAAAAAGCATCATCTCATACGTCAGTGACGGCAACTCCTGCAGCAGTTCCAGCATCGTGCGGTTCGAAAAATTACACACGACCGTATCTTCGAGCGCTTCAGCCGAAATATGATACTGATCGCCAACAGCAAAACCTCTATGGCCAATAATCTCTCCTTCCTTGCACAGTCGTACAATCTGTTCCCGCCCGTTAATACCGGTCTGCATAACTTTTGATTTTCCCTTATAAATAAAAAATAATCCCTGCACAGGTGCGCCTTCAATAATAAATTGCTGACCTTTTTTACACATGAATGTAATTTTCTGATTTAAATATGCTTGCGCGGCAGGCATGGATACGATCTTTTTGATCAGACACAAATCATTGGAACAATTTGAACAGGTAGGAATTGTTTTGGCCATATGCGTATACGTGACAGAGTAAACACCTGATTATACAACAAGGTATAAAAAACAGTCTAAATTTAAGTATAAGTACTTAAATTATTTACGTATTTATACTTAAAAATTTCAATTTATACATACAACAGATTACATCCCCTGATATCGGATGCATCAATGCGGCCTAAAATTTCAAAACCATTCGCTGAAATTCGCCCTATATCCTGCGTTTCAATAAAACAGCAGGCATTAATATTAGCCAGATCAATGATGTTTATGCCTCCGCTGCCTCGTGTAATACGACCAAAAGGATCATTCACTTCTCTGAGAACGGGAATTAAACCTGTCGGAAATGCATACAATCCTTCACCAAAGGAATACGCCTGAGATAACAATTCTGTCATTCCGTATTCAGAATGAATGGCAGTTACTCCAAAACCTTTAGTAAGCTGCTCGTGCAACTCAGAACGGGTTAACTCTTTCCTACGGCCTTTCATTCCTCCAGTCTCTAAAAATATAACCGATGAAAAAGATTCTCGTTCCTGTTCGGCCCAATCCAGCAACGCATAGCTTACACCCCAAACGATGATCTTTTTATTTTCTGTATGAAGTTCCTTCAACACAGCTTTAATAGCAGCAATATTAAAGGCATAAAAACCGGATGCGGCATGCCCCGTAGCTTCGATGAAGTGTTTCATCATAAAGATCAGTGAAGAAGATGGATTTTCTTCATACGAAGGTAATACCGCCAGAATAATTGTATCTGTTAATGGTCCGTAATAATTTTCAAAGATCTGCTTGCTGCGGGCAGCATAAAATGCTGGATCAGCTACCGTATGGGTTGAACGGCTGGAAGAGGTTGTACCGCTGCTGGAAAAAGAAATTGCCTTTGAAAAATCAACATTGCCATCCTGTGTTTCAATTTGGTGTTTTTTGTAAAAAGCAATCGGCAGGAAAGGTATTTCACCAGCATTTTTAACAACAGCAGGAGATCTGTGTACCGAATCAGCAAACAATTTATAGATCGGATTATTGGTATATTGATACCTATATACTTCAATAATACTTTCTTCGTTTATTGACTGAGGCAATTCTAATAAAATACGCTTTATTTCTTTGTCAAATGACATTCTATATTGGTATATTGAGGTACAAATTAACAACAATGTTTTTAAAGAACACAGTTTATTTATCTTTCCTGGTATTAATTACCGTATGCATCTGTGCTTGTAAAAAAGCACCGAGCTATCCGCCGGAACCAAGCATCGATTTAAAAGAGATGAAAAAAATCAGTTATCCCTCTTTACAAATCGATTCACTTTTATTGTTTGTCAATTTCAAGGATGGTAATGGTGATCTTGGAAATGAAACGAAAAAAGACGTTGATTTTTTTGTAAAAGTTCTTCGTAAATCAAATGGTACGTTCTCAGAAATAACATTTGTGCCAAGCCTGAATGCTTCTCTGCCTCTGCTATCCCCTTATAATGCTACAGGTCCTATTGATGGCATAATTACCTATAAGATAGAATTCCGCAAAGTGCCAAATCCTGATTTACCCTACAGTGATGGAGACACCTTGAAATTTCAAGTCCGGTTAAAAGACAGGGCTAATAATTTCAGTAACTGGATCGAAACACCTGAATACATTGTGTGGAAAGACTTATAAAAATATCCGTATAAAAAGGAAGACCTGGTAATTAACTGCCAGGTCTTCTTTTTATATACAGGTATTGCGCAGAATATTGTTTATAAAATCTTTATATTCTGAATCGTATTTTTACAACAACGCCCGGCTATGTTTAACATCCTGCAAACGCGTAAACTCAATACCTTATAAACATTGGCTTTGTATGGCTTATTTATTGAATTGGTATTTTTTTCTGAAACAACTGGGCCAGAGCGACACGAATGCTTTCGCCTGGAAACGCGACATTCAGATTGAACAGATTCCTTTGGTATATCACCCTGTTACAAATTTTGAACTGACAAGAAATAATACCGTAATGTAAGTATATAGTGATCAGCAGACAGTTAATGTGATTTATGCTAATTACAATTGACTGACAACTGTCTGCTGATCATTTTTTAATTATTCTGTCTACTTTTTATCGGATTCAGTCGATTTTTTTGCACCTGTCGTCTACTATTTACAGACACCATCCTGCCCATATTTCTTTTTCAATGCATATTTTGTTTCTTGTATATGTTAAATCGCAGATCAACTATGACATACCTTTATTCTTTATTAATTTTTCTTTTCAGCTTTAATATAACAGACCAGGCTTCTGATGCTATTGAACAAATAACCATGGAACAGCTTCAGGCTAAAACTATACATCCTGAAAATGACACCCTGTATATTGTAAATTTTTGGGCAACGTGGTGCGGTCCTTGTGTAGCAGAGCTGCCTTATTTTGAATTAGCTGCAAAAGAAAATGCCGATCAAAAAGTTAAAATTTTACTTATCAGCCTTGATTTTATTTCTGAAAAAGCAAAAGTTGAAGCGTTTATAAAAAAGAAAAATATCCTGAATCAGGTGTATCTGTTTAATGCCGGTGATCCGAATAAATGGATCAATCAGATTGATACCAGCTGGGATGGAGCTATTCCTGCAACAGTATTTTACAAAGCGGGAAAAAAAGTTTTCTTTCATGAAGGCGATCTTACGCAAACCGAACTTAATGAAAAAATAAAAACGTTTAAAAATTAATTCATAATTCATTCCGCCGCCGCGGATCACAATTCATAATTCATAATTCATAATTTAAAAAATATAACCATATGAGAAAAATAACCGCAATTATTTCAACCGCTTTATTATTTGTATTCGCTTCCTTTGTAACCGATGGCGGTTATGCGGTTGGCGACAAGGCACGTGATTTTAAACTTAAGAACATTGACGATAAACTTTTTTCGCTTGCAGATAAAAAAGATGCAAAAGGCTTTATTGTTGTATTTACGTGTAATCACTGTCCGTACGCCGTTAAATACGAAGACCGTATTGTTGCCTTGAATAATAAATACGCAAAGTCAGGTTACCCTGTTGTAGCGATCAATCCCAATGATGCAACCGCATATCCGGATGACAATTTCGAGAACATGAAAAAAAGAGCTAAAAGTAAATCGTTTACTTTCCCATATTTAGTAGATGATACACAGGAAATTGCTAAAGCATACGGAGCAACAAAAACGCCGCATGTATTTGTATTGAAAAAAGAAAACGCAGATCTTGTTGTTAAATACATTGGTGCCATTGATGATAATACAGATGATGCTTCTGCTGTAACAACTAAATATGTAGAACAGGCTGTTGATGCGTTGCTGGCAGGTAAAGACGTTACTACTACTTCTACCAAAGCAATCGGTTGTGGTATCAAGTGGAAAAAATAAAGCTGATGAGTTGTCTTGTACAATCGCACATGTTTTAATAAAAATAATAGCCCACGATTAAAATCTTGGGCTATTATTTTTATCTCATTTTTTATTTTCCTGTACCAGCTGTTGAAATAGTTCATCTATCAATGGTTGATGCCTTTCCAGGTAATCTTTAAACCAGTCCATCTGTACGGTCGGTGGCAATCCTTCATAAGAAATAATTTTATAATCAACCAGGTTGTCGTTTATAAACTGCAGCAATTCGTTATATGCAGCAGAGCCTGTAGCTGAGTAAAATGCACGCATGGGATAGATCAGTAATACCGGAATAATTTCATTTCTATAATAACCAAGCTGCGCCAGCACAAAAAAATAAAGCTGCGCAATGTATGCGGCATTTGATTGCTGCCGGCAGGCAAAAGCATCAAATGCAACTTCGATTTCCTGATTTTTCACCAGCCATTTATCCTGAAATCTATGTATCAATTCAAGAATACATCCGCCCTCTATGGAACTTTTAAGCATCCTGTCATACCGCTCAAACGGATCCATGCTATATTTCATCCATGCTTGCAGCGGAAATATTTCCGCTGCTGCATGTAACGTATCCATCCGCGCAGGTTTCTTTCTGAAAATGTTAAAAAAACGAACCATCTATATGTAATTAAAAATGAAACAGCATACACAATTGAATTGCGGATAAATGTTAACGTAAGCGCGCAATAAAAAAACCGTACGCTTACATTAACCTTTATTCTTTAATGATTTTATAAAATTCATTTCCGGCCTTAAGCATATATATACCAGCATTCAGCTCTTCGCCAAATGAAACAGATTCAACATTTTTGTATGATGCTACAAGTTTTCCGGTCATGGTATAAACATCTACATTGATCGCCATACCGGTTTCAAGCGTAAATGTATTCGTACTTGGATTCGGATAGATGCGGGTTTGAGCTATATCAGCAGCTGCATGTACATCCGTTGTAATAGAACTAAACGTTGCTGTAATATTCTTATTCGCATTCATGGTAATGCTTAAGGGATTTGCAGTACCGGATGCATCGCCGCTCCAGCGGCTGAACACATACCCTGCAGCAGCTGTTGCAGTAAGCGTTTGTGTTGTACCGGCATTGAATGTACCGGAAGCCGGACTCACCGTACCGGAACCAGCAACGGTTGTAGCCAACGTATAAGTGGTTACGGCATCTGTACACGAAGGTGTTGTATTGAATGCCATCTGTACGGCAGTAAAATTGGTAAACGGAGCGTTACTATCAACATTCGAAACATCGGTTGCTCCTTTCCCATCGCAATCGCTTCTGCCATTTCTCCAATATGGAGCCTGCATGTAAACACCCGATGCACAACTGCCTACTTCTGCATCTCCGCCCACAATTACGTTTCCGGAATAATTTGCAGCCCAGCACATGGCATTGCCTTTTAGATTTGCCGTGTTGGTTACTGAACCGCCTTCCATCCAGGCATTACCTTCTATCAGTGCATTTCCGGATATGGTTGCATTATACACATAGGCATTTCCTTTTATAAGGGCACTGCCACTGATATTACCACCTTCAACTGTTGCATAATCTTCTATACGAACGCTGCCTGTAAGTGTACCGCCTTTAACAATGGCATATGGCCCAACATATACGGTTGATGCAACACTGGCATTATTGGAGATCCAGCCGCCCCCGTTGGAATGAATCTTACCGTTTGTTTTCAAAAACTTTCTAAAATCAGCCGCCGCCTGGTATCCTTCGGGTACGGCATTAGCAATTTTTAATTCATAGGGATACCTGCGTTGTTTGGGATACCCTACATCCATGTTATAATTCACATGCACCTTAGGTGCCGAATAAACGACCAGATAGATGTTTGATTCCGTTGCTGCATCCAGTGTAAACGAAGCTTCGCCATCTGTACTGTACATAGTGCTGTAACGCGAAACGGTACCATCTGCCTTTGTAGTTACAAAACCGTACCGCCAGCCGGCCTGTATGGTGTTTACTTCTGTATGTCCTTTAAACTTAATGGTTACTTTCTTTTGTGTTTCCGCACACGTCGGATACAACGGGATAATGTTCATGCCGTAATCCTGAGGGGCCCAGTCATCGTTGGTATAGTATTGATCCGTAGTACCTGCTACTTTTGTAAGTAAGGTAAACTGTCTGCTTACATAACGCGGCATATTATTCTTTATGGATTGATATACGCTGCGGATTGTTTTTCCAAAATTATTGGCAGTATTGATCTGATCGTTCCATTGGATCGGGTAATCAAAGGCTGGCTGGCGCTGGGCATATCCCCATAGATAATTGTTTAACTCTTCCTGTGTAAAACCTTTTAACCGTTTAATGGTTTCCAGCGGATGTTCCTGATTCTTTGATTCAGCCCACATTCTTCTGGTAAAATCAAAGCCTTCTTTTTCCTGCACATAAAACAGTAAATGGTAATTGGTATAATGATGGCGGTTAGAAGACCACATAAAGTGCCTTGTCTGCAGCCATCGTGTAAGTGTACCGTCGGTGTCTGCCCACTTTGGATATGCCATCGCACGCATGTAATTAGCATGCCCTTCAAAAAACGGACCGGCCCAGTCATATCCTGCAAAGGCATTTCCGTTGCCCGGATTTTCCTGAATACGCATCATCATCTGCAAGGTGTGTGCAAACTCGTGACTAAGCGCCCCTCCATCTTTTGTTGCCTGCGGATGTACAAACATGGCGCCGATAGTATTACTGAATGAACTGGCAGCCGCAAAGCCTGTTAAACGGGCATCGGTAGATGACCAGGTATTCATCATCATAATCATAATCTTATACTTACCGAAATTTGTGGAAGAGCCATTATTAATAAAATGCAGATCGGTGATGTAGCGTTTGAAAATATATTCGAGTGTATCTGCCACCGCCTGCGGATTGAAACGCAAATCAGCATCTGCATATACGGCAGGGTTTGTTCCTACTTTATCTCCCCAATACAAAACAAAATTTGCAGATTCGTATTTGCGTGTTTCAGATACATTGTTGTAATATTCACTGGCTGGATTATCAAATTCTGCTGGCCTGAAAACGGTTTTCTGCGCAGCGAGATTAAAAAAAATACTCATCCAAAGAATTCCAGGTAAAAGTTTTTTCATAGTGTCTGGTTTAGGGTTATAAAAGCAAGTGGATTAACTCTTTATGTAAGACAAACGAGCATATAAAAAGTAACGGAATAAATATAAAAAGCACAAAATGATCGGTTAAAATAATTCAAACCGTTTTTTAACAGGTATATGGTAGTATTACGCAGGTATCTCAAAACCCTCCAAAGCAAAAATCCGGAGTCTGTTTGTTACAGCCCCCGGATCAGCATTTTTTTTACCTGACTATTGACTCAAGGATATATAATCAGAAATATAAAAGCAAATAAATTCACTAAAAGCACGACGCCATATACAATATTGGTTCTTCCGCTGCTTAATGAAAGCATGACAGTAAACACTGATAGTCCTAAGAGGATAATGGATTTAATATCAAGCCCCATAATAATTTTCATATCATTCATGATACAAACAACTGCTACACTTGGAATAGTCAAGCCGATACTTGCTAACGCAGATCCAAGTGATAGATTTAAACTTGTCTGGAGTTTGTTATTTCTTGCGGCAATAATAGCAGCAATACATTCCGGCAACAAAATTATTATTGCAATCACAACACCTACTAGTGTTACAGGCAATTGATAGCTGATAATAATGCTTTCAATGGTTGGTGAAAGTGTTTTTGCTAATAATACAACGATTCCCAGACTAACCAGCAGAAACAAAAGGCTTATAGCCAAATTCCAGTTACTGATTACAGTAACGTTATCTGTATCGTCTTTTCCCGAAAGAAAATATTCCCTGTGCCTGGATGTCTGGGCAAATAAAAAGAAAAAATATATAACCAGACATGCAATGGAAGCAAAAATAAGCTGAGGTGTTGAATAGTAAGAACCGTGTACACTTTCAGTAAACGTTGGCACAACAAGGGTGAATACCACTATAGAGATGAGTGAAACAAGAGCAATCGTTACAGAATGTTTTGAGAATTCCTGTTCGTGATGCTTCAACCCGCCAATAAACAGACTAAGGCCAACAATTCCATTAAGAATAAGCATGGTTGCAGAATATACCGTATCTCTGGCTAATGAAACAGATTCCTGACCGCCGGATACCATAAGTGATACAATTATTGAAACCTCAATTACAGTAATTGCAATCGCAAGAATAATTGTTCCATACGGTTCACCTACTCTGTGTGCAATGATTTCAGAATGGTGTACTGCTGACATAACACTCAGAATAAGGAGTATGCTTGCTATGATCTGTACAATAGTATTGTTGTCAATAAATCCGGAGAAAAAAAGTGCCCATGCCAGAATCGGAATTATGATTGTCCATTGAAGTAATAATTTCATCTTTCTACAATTTGGTAAATTGTAAGATAGCATTTTATTTCTAATCGGCCTTAATGAAATCAAAGAATTTGCGCATGCATGCATCTCTTCTATGCGCTATTCCGACACAGCATTGAAAAGGATGTGGTATAATATATCAATTACTATTTGTATTACTGACAGCCAAGCATCACGATTTATTATTACTCCAGTCCCTGCTTACCAGGCATCCAGAATGGTTTAATCCGGATATTTTTTGTTTTCCAGCTTTTAAATTTTCTGAAGTAGGTATTCAGCGCTACACATATACGCCCATCGCCTCCGATATATACAATCGCATCAGCAGTATTTACAGGTGGTTTGAGTTCTATGAGTTCTTTTATCTGCTCTATCGGATTGTGCGGCAATTCATAAAACTCAAACGGAAGTAAACCATCCAGGTCGGTAAACAGTTGTGATTTTTTTTCTGCATAGATAATACCACGCATGATTTTAGTATCAGGCAGATTTCTCCTGATGGCATAAAAGTGTGCAAGTGTTGTCGCATCACCAATGAATAGATATTCAGATGCATGAACATTCAGTAAAAAATTCCCTTGTGGAGCGGTAAGATATATTTCTTCTCCCGCTTTTACAGATTTTATCCAGTTACTGCCCGGCCCGCCTGAATGTGCACAGATTGTTAGATTCATAGTGCCGTTGCCACTGTGGTAATTCCAGATCGAATACGTACGGATCTTTTCCCTTAAGCCCAGTTTTTTGTCCATACCAATAAAGATACGCACCTGTTGTCCGGGAATATATGCCAGATTCTGCAGCGCTTTCCCTGCAATGATCAGGTGAAACACATTGTCTGCAATCTGTTCTTTGGAAATAACCAATGCTTTATTTAAAAATCTGCGTGCGATCGAATCTGCTATGCCCATACGGATGTGTTTTTATGATAGAGAGACGGATATTACAAAAAAATATTGTAATCTTAACCATTCAGCAGTGCTGAAAAGTAGATCCAGGCGCAAAATTCTCTTAACTTAATTTGTATATGCAGGAATAGTGTTCAATGTATGAATTTACTGGAGCAAAAAGCGATATACTTTCGTACTAGATGCATTTAAAATGCGAACACGAAAAAATCTTATAAACACTACATTTAATAATCAATAGATCCATGTTGAAAAACATATTAATTATAGATGACGAAGAAAAACTGAGAACCTTACTCGCAAGGATTATCAGTCTGGAAGGTTTTGAAGTGCTTCAGGCAGGCGACATTAAAACAGCATTTAAGAAATTAGAACAAGCAGATATTGATGTTGTACTCTGCGACGTGAAACTGCCGGATGGTAATGGTATTGATACATGCACAAAAATAAAAGAGCGATATCCATTCACAGAAATTATTCTATTAACGGCATATGGAAATATTCCCGATGGTGTCCAGTCCATTAAAAATGGCGCCTTTGATTATATAACCAAAGGTGATGACAACAATAAAATTATTCCATTGCTCTATCGGGCAATGGATAAAGTATCGCTGGCTAAACGTGTTCAGCAATTAGAAAAACAACTTGGCGACAAACACTCTTTTGATAAAATTACAGGCAAATCAAAATCCCTTTTGCACGCCATTGACTTAGCAAAGAAGGTTGCACAAACAGATACAACCGTTCTATTGACCGGCGAAACAGGAACAGGAAAAGAAGTTTTTGCTCAAGCCATTCATCAGGAAAGCAATCGCAGTAAACAAAACTTTGTAGCGATCAATTGTTCCGCATTCAGCACAGATCTTCTGGAAAGTGAAATGTTTGGGCACAAAGCCGGTTCATTTACCGGAGCAACAAAAGATCAAAAAGGGGTATTTGAAGAGGCGAACAACGGCACCATTTTTTTAGATGAAATTGGAGAAATGGCCATAAACTTACAGGCAAAATTACTCCGTGTGATTGAGACCGGAGAGTTTTTAAAAGTTGGTGAAAGCAAAGTCACGAAAGTGAATGTTCGCATTATTGCTGCTACAAACAGAGATTTACAAAAAGAGATTGTAGCCGGACATTTCAGAGAAGATCTTTTTTACCGCATTTCTGTTTTTCAAATTCAATTGCCGCCACTGCGCGAACGCATGGTCGATATTGAATTGCTGGCACATCATTTTTTATCCTTGTTTTCAAGCAAGACCAATAAAAAAATCAAACGTATATCAAACGAATGTATTGAAGCACTTAAACAACACACCTGGAATGGTAATATACGTGAACTCAAAAATGTTATTGAACGTGCTGTGATCTTATCAACCAGCGATGAGATTCAACTAAATCAATTACCGGTTGAATTTCAATATCATTCTATTGATAAGAATGGAAAACAACTTTCCGCTTTCGACCTGGCAAGCGCAGAAAAAATCCATATTCAAAAAGTGTTGAATTATACGAATGGAAATAAAACAAAAGCATCTGAATTATTAAATATTGCGCTGACTACCCTTTACCGAAAATTAGAAGAATATAAAATAAGCTGACGCCTTTCCCTAGCGAAACGATCGTGTAAACCCTTTCAAAATGAAAGGGTTTTTTATTGCCCGGTTGTATAAAAAAGTATTAAATAACACATTTCCAAAGTTTTACCACACACTAATGTATGCTGGTACAAGAGTTGAAAAAGATCATGTAGTTGACTAAACAAGTAAACTACATCATTGAAATTACTAAAAATACACAACACCATGATCACAGGAATTCTTATTACAACAGGCATCATCATGTATGCACTCTTTTATACATCCATTAACTGGTTTGAAAAAATCTAATCCTATGGCAGCATTATTTATTATCGCACTTGCAGTATTTGGTTATATGTGCTACGTATTGCTTAAACCTGAAAAATTCTAATCCTATGAATACTGAAATCTCTGGTATACTCTTGATGTATGCGCTCGTTATTGCGCTCGCTATTCCTTTAGGCAGATACATTGGTAAGATCTTCAACTACGAACATACGTGGCTGGATATCATCTTCGATCCCCTTGACAAGCTCTTCTTTAAGCTTAGTGCTATTGATCCAACAAAGGAAATGAATTGGAAGCAACATCTGATCGCCTTGCTTACCATCAATCTTGTATGGTTCATTATGGCCATGCTGGTACTTACAAACATGAGCTGGCTGCCTTTAAATCCGGATGGCAATCCTTCTATGAGCGGCGATCTGGCGTTTAACACCGCAGTAAGTTTTGTTACAAACACAAACCTTCAACACTATTCCGGTGAAAGCGGTCTTTCCTATCTGGGACAATTGATTTTAATGCTGTGGCAGTTTATCAGTGCCGGAACAGGAATCGCTATTTGTGCCGTTGTATTTGTAGCGATGAAAGAACGCACAACCAACACCTTAGGTAATTTTTATTCCTTCTTCGTGAGAAGCTGTACACGCATCTTATTACCTATTGCATTTGTTGTCGCGATAGTTCTTGCCTTCAACGGCATGCCAATGACCTTTGAAGGTAAGGATACCATGGTAACACTTCAAGGTGATACCATTCAGGTAAGCCGCGGTCCGGTTGCAGGATTTGTTGCCATTAAACATTTGGGGACAAATGGCGGCGGTTTCTTCGGTGTAAACTCCGCACATCCATTTGAGAACCCAAACTATTTCACCAATATCACTGAAATGGTAACGCAAATGCTGATTCCAATTGCCATGATCTTTGCATTGGGTTTTGTTCTGAAGCGCAAAAAACTATCCTGGATGATCTTTGGAGTAATGAGCATTGGATTCATCTTATTAACGATTCCAACCATACTCTTCGAAATGCATGGCAATCAAAATATAACTACCATGGGCATTGCACAAGAGATGGGCAGCATGGAAGGAAAAGAAGTCCGCTTTGGTTCTGCAGCTTCAGCCTATTGGAGCATTGCAACCACTGTCATTTCAACAGGAAGTGTGAACAGCATGCACGACAGCTTCACTCCGCTTTCCGGTATGAATCAAATGCTTGCCATGATGATCAATTCCTTTTATGGCGGCTGTGGCGTAGGTATGCTGAACTTCTATATTTTCATTATACTGGCCGTGTTCATTAGTGGTTTGATGGTGGGAAGAACACCTGAATTTCTGGGTAAAAAAATTGAAGCCAAAGAAATGAAAATCGCAATGATCATTGCTTTACTGCATCCCCTCTTAATTCTTGTCGGCACTGCAATTGCATGCTCTGCTCCTGCTGTAACTGCAGGTACATTAAGCAATCCCGGATTTCATGGCTTTAGCCAGATGCTGTATGAATTCACTTCTTCTTCTGCTAACAATGGCAGCGGCTTTGAAGGTTTAGGTGACAATACTCCTTTCTGGAACATAGCCTGCGGACTCGTTATGCTTCTGGGACGCTACCTTCCGATAATCGGGCCTGTTGCCATTGCCGGAATCTTAGCAAGTAAAAAATATATTCCGGAAAGCAACGGAACATTAAATACAGATACAGCCACATTTGGTTTAATGGTGTTTGCTGTAATTGCATTGGTAGCCGCACTTGCGTTCTTCCCTGCGCTTACCTTAGGTCCGATCGCTGAATATTTCTCCATCATTTAATTATATAGAAAATGACAAAGCCACATACATCGTTGTTTCAAAAAGAGTTGATGCAGGAAGCATTGAAACAATCCTTTATAAAACTCAATCCTAAAATTATGTTCCGAAATCCTGTCATGTTTACAGTAGAGATCGGAACCGCAGTAATGTTTGCTGTATGCCTCTGGATCTTATCCGGAGAAGCATCACAAGGAAGCTTTACATATAACTTTATTGTATTCCTCGTTCTGTTGTTAACCTTGTTATTTGCGAATTTTGCTGAAGCAATCGCCGAAGCACGAGGAAAAGCGCAAGCAGACAGTCTGCGTAAAACAAGGGAAGAAACGCCCACCAAATTAGTAAGCGGACAAATCATCTCTTCCTCTCAATTAAAAAAAGGTGATGTATTTATATGCGAAGCAGGCGATCTTATTGCAACGGATGGTGAAATCATTGAAGGTCTTGCAACCATTGATGAAAGCGCCATTACGGGAGAAAGTGCACCTGTGATCCGTGAATCGGGCGGTGATAAAAGCTCTGTTACTGGTGGTACAAAAGTATTATCGGATAAAATAAAAGTACAGGTAACAACCGAACCCGGAGAAAGCTTCTTGGATAAAATGATTGCTTTGGTTGAAGGTGCGAGCCGACAAAAAACACCAAATGAAATTGCATTGACAATTCTGTTGGCTGGTTTTACGTTGGTATTTATTATTGTGACCATCACATTAAAACCCTTTGCTGATTATGCCAACACCCCAATCACTATTGCCGCATTCATTTCTTTATTTGTTTGTTTGATCCCAACAACTATTGGTGGTTTGCTTTCAGCCATCGGAATTGCAGGCATGGATCGAGCATTGCGCGCCAATGTCATTACCAAGAGTGGTAAAGCAGTTGAAACAGCCGGCGACATAGACGTTCTGTTGTTAGATAAAACAGGAACCATTACGATTGGCAATAGAAAAGCAACATATTTTTATCCGGGTACAGGTGTTGATGAAAAATATTTCATTACCTGCGCTACACTTAGTTCCATGAGCGACGAAACACCGGAAGGGAAATCCATTATTGAATTAGCAGGCGTAAATCCGGCAAGTTATAATATTGAAAATCCTCGTTTCATAAAATTCACTGCAGAAACACGATGCTCCGGTATTGATTATGAAAATACGCGCATTCGGAAAGGTGCTGCAGACGCTATCAAACGTTTGGCAGAAAAAGAAGGAAATGTTTATTCTACAGAAACTACTGAACGTGTAACAGCAATTTCAAGCAATGGCGGAACCCCTTTAGTAATTTCAGTAAACGAAAAAATAATCGGTGTCATTGAATTGCAGGATATCATCAAACCCGGCATACAGGAACGTTTTGAACGCCTTCGAAAAATGGGTATCAAAACAGTTATGGTTACAGGAGATAATCCGTTAACGGCAAAATTCATTGCAGAAAAAGCCGGTGTAGATGATTTTATTGCGGAGGCAAAACCGGAAGATAAAATGAACTACATCAAAAAAGAACAATCGGAAGGCAGATTGGTAGCCATGATGGGGGACGGAACAAACGATGCTCCTGCCCTTGCACAAGCAGATGTAGGCGTGGCGATGAACAGCGGAACGCAGGCAGCGAAAGAAGCCGGCAACATGGTTGACTTAGATAATGATCCAACCAAACTGATTGAGATCGTTGAGATCGGAAAGCAATTATTAATGACACGGGGAACCTTAACAACCTTCAGTATTGCGAATGATGTAGCCAAATATTTTGCCATCATTCCGGCACTGTTTATTGTAGGCATACCTTCGTTACAAAGTTTGAATATTATGAAGTTGCATAGTCCGGAAAGTGCGATACTTTCAGCGGTTATCTTTAATGCCATTATTATTCCATTTCTGATTCCACTGGCATTAAAAGGTGTTGCATACAAACCCATTGGTGCTAGTGCACTGCTCCGCCGAAACCTATTGATCTATGGCTTAGGTGGTGTGATCATACCATTCATAGGTATTAAAGCAATTGATCTTATTGTTTCTTTATTCATTTAAATAAAAAAATATTATGAAATCGAATATACTTCCTTCCATAAAATTAACACTTGTTTGTCTTGTTTTCTTTATGGGTATTTATACACTTGCGGTATACGGCATTGCACAATTCACACCAAATAATGGCAATGGTGACATGATTGTGCACAATGGAAAAATCTATTACAGCAACATCGGACAGGCGTTTACAGACGACAGCTATTTCAACTCAAGACCATCTGCAGTAGGCTATAATGCAGCAGGTTCGGGTGGCAGTAACAAAGGTCCGGGTAATCCGGACTATTTAAAAGAAGTACAGGCACGCATTGATACCTTTCTGGTTCATAATCCAGGTGTAAGCAAATCAGAGATCCCATCGGATCTGGTAACAGCAAGCGGAAGCGGGTTAGATCCGAATATTTCTGTGCAAGCGGCAAAGGTGCAAATAAAACGTATTGCTAACATTCGTAATATTGCAGAAGAAACATTATTTCAATTAATCGAACAACAAACTGAGAAACCATTGTTGGGATTATTCGGTACTGAAAAAATAAATGTACTGAAACTCAATATTGCTTTAGATGATTTAAAATAACCGTAAATATTAAAAAAATAATCTTAGTGAAAAACACCCTTAAAGTTATATATGTAAGTGTTGGCATGTTCATAGCTGCAACACATACGATTCAAGCGCAGGTAACAGATCAAACACAAAAGACCGTATCCGATACCATACCTGAAACCAAATCACTAAAGCAAGTAACCAACAATATAACAATATCGGGTTATATCGAAACCTATTATGGATATGATTTCAGCAATCCGGATAATCATACAAGACCAGGTTTTGTATATTCTTATAACAGGCACAACGAAGTAAATCTCAATCTGGGTTTTATAAAAATAGCGTATGGAACAGACAAGATACGAGCAAACATTGCACTCATGACAGGTACCTATGCCAATGCCAATCTTGCGGCTGAACCAGGGGTTTTGAAAAATATATACGAAGCAAATGTTGGTGCTAAAATATCCAGAAGAAAAAATCTCTGGGTTGATGCTGGTATTTTCGCTTCACACATAGGCTTTGAAAGTGCCGTTGGTAAAGATTGCTGGAATTTGACGCGAAGTATGGTAGCTGACAATTCTCCTTATTATGAAAGTGGTGCAAAAATTTCTTACACCAGTGATAACGAAAAATGGTTTGTAAGCGGATTGGTTTTAAACGGATGGCAGCGCATACAGCGTGTTGACGGCAATAACATGCCTGCGTTTGGACATCAACTTACGTATAAACCAACATCAAAAATAACGTTAAATAGTAGTTCCTTTGTAGGTAGTGATTCACCTGACAGCACAAGACAAATGCGCTATTACCATAACCTCTATGGCATCTTTCAGCTTCATGAAAAATTCGGTGTCATACTGGGCTTTGATATTGGATTTCAACAAAAATCTAAAGGAAGCAGTCATTATAATACCTGGTTCACGCCAGTTGTCCAGGCAAGATATAATGTATCATCAAAATCAACGATTGCTGCGCGGCTTGAATATTACAGCGATGTAAATGGTGTGATTATTTCAAGCACTACTCCACATGGCTTTCAAACCTACGGCTACTCCCTTAACATGGATTACAAAATTGCAGAAAATGTAATCTGGCGTATGGAAGGAAAAGCATTTAGTAGTATCGATAAAATATTTATATTAGATAATAAGCCAAACAACAACAATTACGTACTAACAACATCCTTAGCCATTTCTTTCTAAATGAGTGAAAAAGATAAAACCGTTCAGCACTTTCTGGATCTGATCAAAAAATCCAGAAAAGGTAAATTTAAAATCTACATCGGCATGAGTGCCGGTGTAGGTAAATCATACCGTATGCTGCAGGAAGCACATGCCTTACTGAAAAATGGTATTGATGTAAAGATCGGTTTTATCGAAACGCACAATCGCAAAGAAACACATGCGTTGTTGGAAGGTTTACCTGTTGTACCCAGACGCAAATTATTTTACAAGGGTAAAGAATTAGAAGAAATGGATGTGCAGGCCATTATTAATTTACGTCCTGAGGTTGTAATTGTAGATGAACTTGCGCATACCAATATTGAAGGAAGTAAAAATGAAAAACGCTGGCAGGATGTGATCGAAATTTTAGAAGCCGGTATCAACGTCATTTCGGCCGTAAACATTCAGCACATTGAAAGCCTGAATGAAGAAGTAAAAACAATCACGGGTGTTGAAGTAAAAGAACGCATCCCCGATAGTATCTTAACCCAAGCCGATGAAGTTGTAAATATTGATCTTACAGCCGACGAATTGATTATCCGTTTAAAAGAAGGGAAAATATATCAGGAAGAAAAAATACAGGCTGCCTTACAGAATTTCTTTAAAAGCGATCATATTTTGCAACTCCGTGAATTAGCACTCAAAGAAGTAGCTTCTCAAGTAGAACGGAAAGTTGAAACCGAAGTAACGAAAACGCATGCCATTAAACACGAACGTTTTTTAGCGTGTATCAGCAGCAACGATCATGCAGCAAAAGAAGTGATTCGAAAAACAGCACGACTGGCAAATTATTACCATAGCAAGTGGTATGTGTTATATATACAAACACCGAATGAACATGCAGATAAAATAGCACTAGATAAGCAACGCCATTTGATAAATAATTTTAAATTAGCAACCGAATTGGGTGCAGAAATTATTAAGGTAGAAAGTGCTTCTGTTACAAAAATGATCGTAAGTCAAGCCATTGAAAGGAACATCACTACTATTTGTATTGGTAAGCCTCGTTTAAATGTGTTCAAAATTATCTGGAGAACCAACGTATTAAATACGCTTTTCAAAAAGTTATCTTCTAACAATATTGACCTTGTAATTCTATCTTAAATGAAAATAAAAACAAAACTGACCTTAGGTGTTGGATTATTATTTCTCCTAATCATTTTATTAAGTGCTGTTGGAACCAGATACATCAATGCATTAAAGTCAGATACGGAAAATATTTTAGTTGCAAACTACAACTCTTTGGAGTACGCACGCTTCATGTTAAGTTCGTTAGAAGAACAAAGTTCTCAAGCCATTTCTACATTCGAAAATAACTTAACAAAGCAGGAAGCAAATCTAACAGAAACAGGAGAAAAAAACATTACTACAGAAATACGAAATCAGTATAACCGATATAAAATCAATAGATCAGACAGTACCTTATTGCCACAGATCCGACATGGCATTTATAAAATAATGGATCTGAATATGCAGGGAATTCAAAGGAAAAGTGAAATTGCAAAATCTACCGCCAACAAAGCGATCTTCTGGATTGCTGTTACGGGAACACTCTGCTTTGTGATTGCATTCACCTTATTGATCAATTTACCTTCCAACATTGCAAATCCGATCAAAGAACTTACCGAAAGTATTCAACAGATCGCTGAAAAAAAATATTCCGAACGCGTACATTTTGAAGGTCATAATGAATTTGGTGAACTTGCCAAATCTTTCAATACGATGGCTGAAAAATTAGAAGAATACAACAGCAGCAACCTTGCTAAGCTGATGATGGAGAAAAAACGTATTGAAAGCCTCATTAACAATATGTATGACCCCGTCATTGGCCTGGATGAAAATCTAAAAATACTTTTTGTTAATGAACAAGCGATCAAAATCATTGGCATTTCTCAGGAGGAACTTATCGGACACTATACACAGGAACTGGCAATAAAAAACGATCTCGTACGCACTCTTGTACAAGATCTGATGGTGGCTGAAAACACACCATCAAATAAAGCCATACCTATTAAAATTTATTCAAATAATAAAGAAGGCTATTTTGAAAAAGAGATTCTGCACATCTCCGTTACTCCTACCGGTGAGCAAGTAAAACAATTGATCGGTCATGTTATTATACTGCGGAACATTACAGAATATAAGGAATTGGATTTTGCCAAAACAAATTTCATTGCCACCGTTTCGCACGAATTCAAAACACCTATCTCTTCCATTAAAATGAGTTTGCAATTGCTGGAAAACAAACAGATCGGCATGCTCAATGAAGAACAGCAAAATCTATTGGAAAGTATTAAAGAAGATGCGAATCGTTTGCTTAAGATAACAGGTGAGCTTTTAAATATGACACAGGTTGAAAGCGGAAACATTCAATTATCTATTCTGCCGAATGATCCAAAGGAAATTTTATTTTATGCCATCAATGCCACAAAAACACAAGCCGAACAGAAAAACATCTCACTTAAAATTACTGCTCCGGACAACATACCGCATGTACTGGCCGACAATGAAAAAACAGCGTGGGTGCTTATCAACCTATTATCCAATGCCATTCGCTATTCGTACGACAATTCTACCATTCAATTAGCAATTGCATCGCGTGATAATAAGGTAACGATATCTGTAAAAGATACCGGACAAGGCATTGCGTCTCAATACAAAGACAAAATATTCAACCGATACTTTCGTGTACCCGGAACAAAAAAAGAAGGTACCGGACTTGGCTTAGCCATCAGCAAAGAATTTATAGAAGCACAAGGCGGCTCCATCTCCGTTGATAGTGAATTCGGGAGCGGCAGTACGTTTACGATTGGGTTGTTAGTGGCCGGCGGACAGTAGACATCTTCCACGGCGGAGTCAGTAATCAGATTCTTTATTGTGTTCTGTGTTGTGTGTGACACAGAACACAATAAAAGAATGTCTATTTAGTATAATTTATAGGAAGCGTAACAATAAATTCACTTCCCTTACCATATTCGGTATGAAATTTAATGCTTCCCATATGATCTTTAATAATCGATAAAGCAATAGACATTCCTAAGCCCGCACCTTTGCCCGCTTCTTTCGTTGAATAAAATGGTTCAAAAACTTTTGCTTTTACATAGTCTGGCATACCCATACCATTGTCTTTAAAGCTTATATAAACAGTATAATTATCGGCATGCGCCGTAATAATAAGCTGTCCGTTTTCTTTACGTTCCTTATGTTCTTTAATAGAAAAAACAGCATTATTTAAAATGTTCATAAATACCTGGTTCAATTTACCGGGGAAACATTCTATCAGCGGAAGCGGTTCAATGTTTTTGATAAGCTCGATACCGCTTTCTGAAAATTGTGTATTAAGAAGTGTTACACTGGAGTTAATCCCTTCGGTTATGTCTGCACGCTTTAGAATATTTTCATCTGTTCTGGAGAATACGGTTAAGCCCTGTATTATATCGGCCGTCCGCTCTGCTCCATCTTCAATGCCTTTCAGCAAACTTCCGATTTCCTTTTTCAGATAAGCATAATCAATTTCATCTTTAAAAGAATTGATCTCTGTTATTTTATTCTGGAAACTCGATACTGGATCTATATTGTCATATTTCTGTATCAATTCATAAATATCTTCGATGTCTTTTTTTAATGGCTTGACATTAGATACAACAAAATTAATCGGGTTATTTATTTGATGCGCTATACCAGCTGTTAATTGACCGAGAGAAGCCATTTTTTCAGAACTTACAAGTTGCGTTTGCGTTTGTTTCAAATCTGCAATTGTAGCAGACAATTCCTGATTGGTTTCTATTAATTCTTTCGTACGCTCTTCTACTTTTTTTTCTAATAACGCATTCTGATTTTTGATTATTAATTCATTCTGCAATAGGGCATCGAGAACCTTTGCCTGAGATGCTTCTTTTTCTTTTTTTAATATATTTATTCTATCAGCTAAAGCAAATGATAAAAGAATAACTTCTAATGCAGAGCCGGCGGGCATTGTATAATTGGTAAAATTATTTGCAGGTAACAGGTTAATGTCTTTTAACACAGAAATGATTATTCCAATTAACATTGGAGACCATGCTATTAAAAAGAACAGTGCAGGTTTATAGCGCTTTTTCAATATGACAATGCCAACAAGAAGCATATATATACATATCCATGCAGCATTTGTCAGAACTAAAAAATAGCTGATATTGAAATACCCGGTTAAAGATAAAATGGCCGTGAGTATATAAGCAAAAGTAAACAGAAAAGATATTTTATATAATAAAGGAGCATGTTTTTTTATCTGCAAAAAAGGTTTTACAAATTCCAATGCACCGATACTTGCCAGACAGGAAAATAAATACACACTTTGATTTGCCATCAACGGAGATTCAGGCCATAAATACTGGAACGAATACCCCATCAAGGATGCCTGCGCCATGCCAATACCTGTAATATAGACTACATACTTCAGATAAATAGAATCTTTAAGTGTACTATATATAAACAAATTATAAAAAAGCATAACCAGTATGATTCCGCTATATATGCCAAAGATAATATCTTTGGTATGATTAGCCTGCAATATGGATTTTGTTGAACCAAGCATAATCGGCAGTACGATTTGTTCTCCGCTTTTGATAAATAAATAGATATCCTTTATTTCATTTTTTTTTATAGCGATTGAAAAAATATAATTCTGATAATCATACTCTCTATTGCTAAAATTATACTTGTCTCCTGAAGTATGAACGCCCGTTACTTCATTCTTATCCTTATCAACTTCGTATACGCTTATTTCATCTATGAATGGCAGATCGTATTCTAACAGTAATTTATCTGCATCAGATTGATTCTGAATCGTAAACTTCACCCAAAAAGCATTTGGAGAAATTCCTAAATTAGGTGTAGAACTGTTTGCAGCAACAAATTGACCTGTTTTGATTACATCCTGAATGGTGTGTGTATTACCGGGATCTGTGAAAATTTCTGAATAACCTCCTATAGGAATATTACCTGAATGCTGTTGATAGATAATCGTTTTTGAATAAGAGCAGAATGTTAAAAATAATACGAGCACAAAAAAAACATTTTTCTTCATGTATCTTTAATTAATTAAATAATTCATCATGTTGAAACAACGCTTAGGGCCGTCGTTATTTTACATGAAAATAATTATTTAATTCATGCAACCAAACTAAAGCAATAAAAAAATTACGTGTTTGTTTTTTTTAATCAGGAACACCGTTTATATTATTATAATACGTCTGATTACAACATGAGTGTCTATCATTTATTTTCAAATTGAATGCAACATCCTGCCGGTATTATCAGCAGGATGTTGTTTCAGTTAAACGATTGCCTGAATTCCAAGGGAGATTGATTGGTTTTTGTTTTAAATAATTTGCTGAAGGATTGTGAATGTTCAAAACCAAGTTCAAAGGCAATTTCACTGACAGAGCGGTTTGTCGTTGACAATTTTTCTTTCGCTTTCTCTATCAGTTTTTCGTGAATAAGCTGCTGGGTATTTTTTCCGGTTAATGTTCTTAACAGACCGCTCAGATAATTTGGTGAAACATGGAGCTGCTCTGAAATATATTTTACCGTTGGCAAACCTTTGTCAGACAATAAGGTATCATTAAAGCAGTTATTGAGAATCGTTTCCAGCTGCTCTAATATACTGTGATTTGTTTTTTTACGGGTAATGAATTGCCGCTGGTAAAAGCGTTCGGCATAATTGAGCAGCGTTTCTATTTGCGAAATAATAATATTTTGACTGAATGTATCAATGTTTGAATGATATTCCTGTTTTATGTTTTGAATAACATTTGTTACAATGGTTTCTTCTTTATCAGATAAGTGTAATGCTTCATTCACCGAATAATCAAAGTACTCATACTGTTTGATTTTTTTTGCTAACGGCGTGTTCCAAAAAAAGTCGGGGTGAATGAGCAGGATCCACCCCGTTCTTTTTGCTGCTTCATCTGGCGAAGCGGTCACTTTTAAAATTTGCCCGGGTGCTAAAAAAAACATAATACCTTCATCAAAATCATATTGCTGCTGCCCATACATGAGCTTACCAATACCTCTTTTGATCGCGATGGAATAAAATTCAGATACGGTACTATCTGAAGAAAATTTCATTTGCGAATAATCCACCACACTGATTAACGGATGCTCCGGTTTGGGCAAACCTTTGGATTGATGATATTCACTGATAGTTTTGAAACGAACAAGTTTACCCGCTGCCATGCTGTTTTCTTTTAGAGTCCTGCTATAAATTTATATTGCCTGTCCGCCTGAAACCTCTATGCGTTGTGCATTCACCCAGCCTGCATCCTGGGTACATAAGAACGCTACAACCTTTCCTATATCGTCCGGCAAACCAACACGTCCCAAAGCAGTAATGCCTGCAATGTTTGCATTGATTTCCTTGTTGTCGCGTACACGTCCGCCGCCAAAATCTGTTTCAATCGCACCGGGTGCAATCACATTTACTCTGATTTTCCGATCACCTAATTCCTTTGCAAGATAACGGGAGTAGGTTTCAATCGCACTCTTCATAGATGCATACACAGATGACCCCGGCATGGTTATTCTCGACAAGCCGGATGAAATATTTACAATTCCACCGCCATCATGCATGATTGGCAATGCCTTTTGCGTTAAAAAAAATACACCTTTATAATGAATATTAAAGATGTCGATTACCTGCTCTTCAGATGTTTCTGCTGCTAACGAATACAACGCGGTGCCTGCATTGTTGATCAGAAAATCGAAATTGGATCTGCTGTAATTTTCTTTTAAATAGTCCTTAACCTGCATAATAAAAGAATCAAACGTTGCCGTATTACTGGTGTCCAGCTGAAACGCAACCGCCTTCTGCCCCATCAATTCAATGGCTGTTACCACTTCATTGGCGGCTGCCTGGTTTGAATGGTAGGTAAGAATAATATCTATACCTTTCTGAGCCAATGCCAATGCCATATTTTTTCCTAATCCACGGCTCCCGCCGGTAATCAGTGCTATTTTATTATTTGTATCCATCTTATGTATCTGTTAAAATGATTATGCGTTATAGGCTGCCGCAAATTCTTTTGCAAATTCTTCCAGCTTTATCTTACCAAAAGCTGGCTTATTTTTATAGAAATCACGTGCAAGGTTACCCTTATGCATGCTGTCATACATTTCAACAAAACCTTCTGCAAGAATGGTTGGCACACCGAAACCTTTTAAGTTCTGCAGCACTTCTTCATTACTGATCATTTCCCATTTCAGGTCGGGTTTGCCAATGGCCTCGCCTAATACGTTCGCTATTTCATGTCCATTGCGCTCATCACTCGATACATAGCGGACAGTACCTTTACTTGTATCATTGAATATCTCATCGGCAATGGCTGCCGCAATATCAATGGGCGCAACCATCGGAAACGTTTTATCACCGCCATAATTCGCTTTTATCACGCCTTGATGTTTGATCATGCTGATGAAGTTATTCAGGTTGTAATAAAAATACGTTGGACGTACATGTGTAACCTGCACATCTGCTAATTGATTGAAGATGTTTTCAGCATCGTACGCACCCAATAAAATACCTGTTCCGCTATCCAGATCCGCACCAAATGTACTCAGGTGGATGGCGCGTTTTACCTGTGCCTGTTTTATGGCAGAAACATAATTTTTGGCAATGCTGCTATAGAAGAGTCTTCTATCCGGCTCTTTAAAAGCCGCAGGCGGCACCATGCAATATACCACATCGGCACCTGTAAAAGTCTCAGCGAGAAATGCGGCATCTTCCATCGCACCAATAGCAGCCGTTGCTCCCATCTGTTCAATTCCACTGCGTTTTTCAGGATTACTGCTGATTACCGTAACGATATGTCCTTTTTGTAGCAATTCCTCTGTGAGCGGTTTTCCGATATGTCCTAACGAACCTGTAACGACTATTTTCATACTGTTTGTTGTTTTTTGATGATACAAAATTCAAGCAATCTGAACGAAAGATTGTAGCCGAATCTATGTTTGTTGTAGCCAAAAATGGTGTTAGAAAAAAGTATAAACAGGGTGAACTGTTCGTTTTATCAGATTGATTGTATTATGAGCTGTTCGCGATTGAAATCGCAAACCCGGATATTTGAGTTCGCCGGGGCGAATATATTCTCTTGATGCTGGAACGGATTAAAATCCTTATTTATCTGGCTTCGGAACTTAATTCCGAAGCGCTTATATGATTTCTCATCGATGTGTTAAATTCATTTCACATCGATGAATCATAATTCCATAATCACTTATACCACTTCGGAAACTTCGCCGGATTTACTTCGTGCATCATTTCATATACTACATCAATGACATCATCTGAGCTTGGCTTAGAATAATAATCTCCATCGGTAGAGTATGCTGGCCTGTTATCCTGTGCGGCAAGCGTGCGTGGCTCTGAGTCCAGATACTGCCATGCCTTCTGCCCTTCCAGTACCTGCTGCATCATATAAGCCGTTGCACCTGCGGAATAGTCTTCATCGGCAAACAACACACGGTTTGTTTTCTTAATCGATTCAACAATCTGCTGTGTTCTGTCAAACGGCAGCAGCGTTTGTATGTCAATGATCTCACACGAGATCCCTAACTGCTGTAATTCGTTTGCGCCTTCCTGTACAATACGGCACATAGAACCGTATGTAACAATGGTAATATCCGTACCCGGTCTCAATACATCTACAATACCCAACTGCACGGTAAATTCTCCCAGGTTCTCCGGAAGCTTTTCTTTCAAGCGATACGCATTTAATGATTCAATCATGATCGCCGGTTCGTCGCCTTTGATCAGTGTGTTGTACATACCTGCTGCCTGCGTCATGTTCCGCGGTACACATAAGAACATGCCACGGATAGAACCTAAGATCATCTGCATCGGTGAACCCGAGTGGAACATGCCTTCCAGCCGGTGGCCACGTGTACGGATAATCAGCGGTGCTTTCTGTCCGCCGGCTGAACGGTAATGCAGCGATGCCACATCATCCGATAATATTTCAATAGCGAATAATAAATAGTCTAGATACTGGATCTCGGCAATCGGACGCAGGCCACGCATAGCGGTGCCGATGGCTTGTCCAACGATGGTTGCTTCACGGATACCGGTATCGGTAATACGGATCTCTCCGAATTTATCCTGTAACCCGGAGAAGCCCTGGTTTACATCACCGATCTGCCCTACGTCTTCCCCGAAGGCAAGCAGACGTGCATCACGCTTGAACAGTGCTTCGAAGTTGTGCTGCAATAATTCTCTTCCATCGATTAAGGGTGCATCGGCTGAGATAACCGGCGCCACTTCAGGCACCAGTAAGGCAGATTCAACAGACTGGCTGTATAAATGACTATTGAAACGTTGTCTGTTTTCTGTTTCAGTACGTGCCGCCCAATCCTGCAAGTGTTCTTTGGCAGCAGTTGTTTCATTGCGCAGCAAACGCAACGCTTTCTTCACCGCTCTTACCGCATCCGAGCGGTATGGGTTCAAGGTTTTGTGTAAATCAACAGAAAGCTGTTCAAGTTCATCTTTAACAGAACTTGAAGCTGCTGCTTCTTTGATATATTGTACAGCCAGTTCGTGATCGTCCTTCAGGTATTTTACAAAATTATCCCAGGCACGCTGACGCGCAAGTTTTACTTTTTCTACCGATTCTGCTTCGATCTTCAACAGATCATCTTCTGTACACACACCATTCTCCAGAATCCATTCTCTGAACTTCTTGTTGCAATCGTATTCTTCTTCCCAGTCCAGGCGTTCTTTGGTTTTATAACGCTCGTGTGAACCCGATGTAGAATGTCCCATGGGCTGTGTCATTTCACATACGTGCATAAGCACCGGTACATGTTCTTCTCTGCACAAACGGGTAGCTTCTTTATATGCATAGCAAAGCGCTTCATAATCCCAGCCCTTCACTTTCATGATCTCAATACCACGTTCGTTGTGGTCTCTTCTGAAACCTTCAAACATAGAAGAGATGTCTTCTTTGGTTGTCTGATAACGCTGCGGTACAGAGATCGCATAGGCATCATCCCAGATTGAGATCAGCATGGGTATCTGCAATACACCTGCGGCATTGATCGCTTCAAAAAATACCCCTTCTGCCATGGCGCCGTTTCCGATCGTACCAAATGCAACTTCATTCCCATTATGGCTGAAGTTGGTCATTGACTGCAATTCAGGATTGTTGCGAAACAGCTTGGAAGCCCAGGCTAAACCTACCAGACGGGGCATTTGCGCTCCTGTTGGAGAAATATCGGGTGTCGATACTTTTATTTTTGTGAGGTCTTTAAAACGACCCTGTTCATCTAAATTTCGTGTTGAATAATGACCGATCATCATACGTCCGCCGGAATGCGGATCGTGATTGACATCTGCATGACCGTATAACTGAGCAAAATACTGTTCAATACTCAGCTCACCCGTAGCCATGACAAACGTCTGATCCCGGTAATAACCTGAACGGAAATCGCCTTCTTTGAAGAACTTTGCCATGCAGATCTGCGCCAGTTCTTTCCCTGTTCCAAAAATACCAAACTTGGCTTTACCCATAAAAACCTCCTTACGGGCAAGAATGCTCGTTTGTCTGCTTTCACAGGCCAGTCTGTAATCTTGCAGAATCTCTTCCTTGGTCAAAGAAAACTCTCCGGTCATTTCACTTGTATTCAAAATATTCTCTGTTAGGATTAGTCAAACCTTGCAAAACTATGCAATTAAATGCGCTATTCAAATGTTTACATACTTGTACGTAAATTCTATTTTTTTGGTATAATTTATGTAACTTTGATAACCGTACCCCTGATTAGTATAATTCTAATAAAAAATAATAAGCTATGTTTAAGAAAATAAGCGTTTTAATGGTTCTTGCTGCAAGCACATTAAGTGTTTCAATGGCTCAGGTTTCCAATGATTTCAACTTTCCGGTTGATAAATTTGATTTTGGTGTAATAACTGAAGGTGAAAAAGCCAGACACACATTTGAATTTTTCAACACAGGAAAAGATACCATCTTATTGAAATCTGAAAATGTACGTGCTTCCTGCGGTTGCACAACTCCTTCATTTTCAACGGAAGCAATTTTACCGGGTCAGAAAGGTGTCATCACAGCCGAATTTAATTCTCAAGGCAGACCAGGTACGTTCCAGAAAACAGTTACCGTATACTACAAAGAACAGGTAGCTAAAATGCTTAATATCAAAGGTATTGTAGAACCTGCTACACCGGAAGTTGCACATTCAGAAGCAGAATTGAAAAAAGCAGCTAAAATTTCTGTTGACAAACATCAGGTTAATCTTGGTAAAGTTGAAAGAGGTCAGCAAAGCAGCTATTCGCTGAAAGTAACAAATCCGGGTAAAGATACCTTGTTTGTTACTAAAGCACAGGCAGCTTGCAGCTGTATTACATACAAACTGATCAAAGAAAAATCTACCGAAGAAGTAAATTATATTTTACCGGGTAAATCTGCTACCATGAAACTTGTATACAGCCCCTCTGCAGACGGTTACAACAGAGATATCCTTACGTTGTATACCAACGATATTACAACACCACGTACAGCTATTGTAGTAGAAGCTGAAGTTGTTGAATCGTTACAGCAAAAAAGTATTCTTCAGGAAGGCAGCGGCGGCGCTCCATTCTCCAAATAATTTTCATTCAAAAGCAATACTAAAGCCAGCGGGAAATCGCTGGCTTTTTTTATGCACTGTTTTTTAGTACTGCTATTTTTATTTTCTGGTAAAACAAAAAATGAACGGATACAGTATATAGTACTGAAAGGATACGTGTGGTATCCTTTCAAATAATACTTGTGTGTGGTACATTAAAATTAAAATCTGATCGGCTGCGGCAATGAAATTATTGTTTCTTTGATCAAAGGTTTGCAGGTATCATTCATGCTATATACCATAAAAAAACAGGAGCTCTTTAACCGGGTTCTTTTAAAATAAGAAAATTATGATCATAGGCGTACCAAAGGAAATTAAGAACAGAGAGTTCAGGGTTTCTCTGACACCATCGGGTGTGGCAGAATTAGTTTCCCGAAAACATCAGGTGCTTGTACAAAAAGATGCCGGCCTTGGTTCAGGTTTCAGTAACGAACAGTATACACATGCCGGGGCAACAGTCTTTGAGCACGCTGCCGATGTGTATGCAAAAGCTGATCTCATCATAAAAGTCAAAGAGCCGCTCGCTTCTGAATATGCGCTTATAAAAGAAGGACAGATCGTATTTACGTATTTCCACTTTGCATCTTCAGAAGAACTTACCCATGCAATGATCGAGCGCAAAGCCATCTGCATTGCCTATGAAACCATTCAGAAAGCAGATCAGTCTTTACCAATATTGACACCCATGTCAGAAGTAGCCGGGCGGATGTCGATTCAGATAGCGGCACATTATCTTGAAAAAGGCAATGGGGGAAGCGGAAAATTAATGGGCGGTGTACCCGGTGTAAAACCCGCGCGCGTGCTCATTTTAGGTGGCGGTGTAGTTGGCACACAGGCTGCAAAGATGGCCGCTGGCTTAGGCGCCGAAGTGATTTTAATGGATATCAATTTAACACGTCTCCGTTACCTGACAGACGTACTGCCAGCAAACGTTACCTGTCTCTACCCGACCAAAACATTAATCGAAGAATACTTACCGCACACGGATGTACTGGTTGGTGCCGTTTTAATTCCCGGAGGCAAAGCTCCTGTTCTGGCCTCCAGAGAAATGGTTGAGACCATGCCTGGAGGTTCAGTGGTGATAGATGTTGCTGTTGACCAGGGCGGCTGTATTGAAACCTGCAAGCCAACCTCACACGAACATCCCATCTTTCTGGTGAACGATATCATTCATTATTGTGTACCCAATATTCCCGGAGCTGTACCGGTTACCTCAACCAATGCGCTTACCAATGCCAGTCTGCCCTACCTGCTTCAGCTCGCTGATAAAGGCTGGAAAGATGCGTGCAGACAATCTGCTGAAATAGAGAAAGGACTGTCAATCGCAGCAGGTAAAGTAACGGATGCTATGCTGGCTAAAACATTTCAGCTATCTTTGCATAACATAAAAGATCTGCTGAATTAATGGTTGTAGCGCTATATCGTTTTCTTTTTACCCGCTTTCTTTTCTTGATGTTTCTCTTCAGTCTTTGCAGACTGTTGTTTTTTCTGTTTTATGCAGATCAATATGAAGCGTGTACAACAGGCGAAATACTGCATGCCTTTGTATTGGGGTTACGTTTTGATATTTCCATCCTGCTTGCATTTAATGTTGTATTGGTGCTGCCTCTGGCATTGGGCCGTTTCTTTGACATTCCAAAAATTTTATTCTTCCTCGGAAAAATTCTTTTTGTTCTTGTTAACGGCATACTGATCTGTATCAACCTGATAGATCTGGAATATTTTTCATTTACAGGAAAACGTACCGGTATTGAGATACTGGGAATAAAAGATGACATCGAAAACCAATTCAGCCAACTGCTTACCAATTACTGGCACATAAGCTTACTGGGCTTTATGCTTTTCTTGTGGCTGCTGCTGCGTACACTCAGATTAGCATACAAGCCGGTACTGTCGGCACGGCCCAAAATATATTTTACGATTGGTTATGCGTTATTTATCTGCATCGCTGTGTTGGGCATACGTGGCGGACTACAGTTAAAGCCCTTACGTCCGAACATTGCCTTTTCAATCGAACCAAGCAAACTTGGAAATGTTGTATTGAATACGCCCTTCAACATATTTATGACCATAGGCATTGCACCTATTGAACCTGTAAAGTACTTTAATGACCCAACGGAAGTCTCTTCGATTTTATCTGAATGGAACGCGCAGCAAAAAAACACACTGCCCAATCATACAACGCCGCAGAATGTTGTGATTATTATTTTGGAAAGTTTTTCTTCCGAGTATATGGGAATCAACAATCCTTATGCCGGTTACACGCCTTTTTTAGATTCACTCGCTAAAACCAATTTATATTTCCCGCATAATTTTGCAAATGGAAAAGTCAGCATGGTGGCTGCACCTTCTATCCTTGCTTCTATTCCGGGCTTAATGGAAGAGCCTTATATTACTTCGTTGTATCAGACGAATACGCTTATTGGTTTAGGTGCTCCGCTGCAGGATAAGGGATACCACACTTCTTTCTTTCACGCGGCACAAAACGGTTCCATGGGCTTTGATGCCTTTACAAAAAATGCAGACTTCGCGCATTATTATGGTTTAAACGAATACAAAGGAAACAAAGAAGATTATGACGGTAACTGGGGCATTTATGACGAACCATACCTTCAGTACTTTAAGAACATGTTAAATACCTTCCCCGAACCTTTTATTTCAACGGTATTTACAATCAGTTCCCACCAGCCGTATTCCCTGCCTGAAGCATTTAAAAATACCTTTCCCAAAGGTTCACTGGAAATATATCCATCAATCGGCTATACAGATTATGCGCTACGTACGTTCTTTGAACAGGCTAAAAAAGAAAAGTGGTATGCAAATACCTTGTTTGTGATCACCGCGGACCACACACAGATGCATGATAAAAAATCCTATATGAATACACGCGGCGATTATGCTATTCCATTAATATTTTTTCATCCGAATGAAAAACTTCATGCAGATACTTCACTGGTAGCCAGTCAGATTGATATCATGCCAAGCATCCTCGATTATTTACATGTCCCGAATCCGAACGCGGCATTGCTGGGCCAATCTGTATTTGGAAAACAGATCGGCCATGATTACGCCGTGAATTTTTCAAATAACACGTACCGGGTATTTCTAAAAGAAAATTATATTGAAGGAAGTGCGGATAAATCTTTTGTGATCAAAGATTACAACGACAGATCGCTGCGTGCTGCAAATGAAAAGGAGAAAAAATTTATTGAAGCGATCATTCAATATTATACAAACGGCATGATCAACAATACCTATTATAACTGGCCGGTTACAAAAGCACCTATTTAAATATCGGGTACGCCGGTAATTCTTTTCTTTTCACAAATTCAATCTCATCTCCTTCCATAACACGCTGAAAAGCATAATGCTGCAAGCCGTTGGTAATAACCAGCCATTCTGCTTCAATGGTTTTATTGTATGCTGCAATCTGCTTCAGCGTATACTCACTCAGCGCAATTGAAAACGATTTACATTCGACCAGCATAAATACGGTGCTGTGGCGGCTGTATACTTTTATGTCACTGCGCTTCTGCAAGGTATTGTATTGTAAACCTGTTTCTACTTTAAAAAGTGTTTTCGGGTATTTGCAGGTGTGAATCAGGTAATGAATAAAATGCTGCCGTACCCATTCTTCCGGCGTAAGTACGATATTTTTTTTACGGATAATATCATATACACATATCTCCCCTTTTTCCCGGGTAAGCTTTAAATCAGCTGCTGGTAAATTTAAATCCGGATACATGATATACTATTGTGGTGTAATTTACGTACATAAAAATAGAAAATTCAGTTATTACTTTTAATATTGTTGTATGAAAACGAAAGAGGAAATTGTAAAGAACTGGCTGCCACGTTATACAGGAACAGAAATAAAAGAATTTGGAGAATATATCTTAATCGTAAATTTTCATAATTACTTAGAAATGTTCGCCAAGCAGTTTGGCGCAGAAATAAAAGGGATTGGCAAACCGATGCAGACCTGTACAGCCAACAACATTACCATAGTGAATTTTGGTATGGGAAGTGCGATGGCTGCCACGTGTATGGATATCCTTTCTGCCATTGAACCGAAGGCAGTTTTATTTTTAGGGAAGTGCGGCGGTTTAAAGAAAACAAAAGTGGGCGATTTAATTCTGCCCATTGCAGCGATACGTGGCGAAGGTACCAGCGATGATTACCTGCCAAAGGAAATACCGGCATTGCCATCTTTCCGCTTGCAGCAGGCGGTATCTTCCATCATTCGCAGACACGAACGCGACTACTGGACAGGAACGGTTTATACAACCAACCGCAGAGTATGGGAACATGATGATGCCTTCAAAACGTACCTGAAAAAAATACGCACGATGGCAATTGATATGGAAACAGCAACGATTTTTGTTGTTGGTTTTGCCAATAGTATTCCGCATGGGGCATTGTTACTGGTTTCAGACAACCCGATGGTACCGGATGGTGTTAAAACAGCAGAAAGCGATTCAGCCGTAACAAAACATTTTGTTGAAGAACATCTGCAGATCGGTATTGAATCGTTGCAGGAATTAGCTTCCAGCGGTGATTCGGTAAAGCACTTGATATTCGAGTAGTGCCCGTGCGGCAAGAATAAAAGGATTGCAGGAATACAGGATTTTAAACGACTCAAATAACATACAATGAAAGATTTCGAAAACAAATAATCCTGCAATCCTTTATTCGCCGCGGCGAAGTGTTTGTTTTTTTGTATGGGATCGATCAACCATCCTCTTATTATACACACGCCTGAAACGCATAATCCTGTAGTTCCTGAAATCCTACAATCTTTTCTCGCCGGCAAAGAATCGTTTGATCACCTTTGTATACCGTTTGTCGGTAGGATAACTTCTGTGGGAGGTCATGTTGTTAAAGATCAATGCTACAACAAGCATAATGAAACAACCTGTTAATACCGGACTTAACACATACCAATAGCCAAGATGTTTTATTTTTTCAGAACCGATTACAGCAATTAATGCCGTAGCGCCGCCTGGAGGATGCAGCGTTTTTGTGATCTGCATGAGCACAATGGAAAATGAAACAGCAAAGGGAGCGGAAATCCAAAGCATATCCGGAAATAATTTATACGCCGTTACACCAACAACAGCTGAAATAACATGCCCCCCGATTAAATTACGCGGCTGCGATAACGGGCTTTGAATGGCTCCGAATACAAGTACACTGGTTGCACCAAAAGAACCAATCAAAAATACATTTTCAATATCTGTAACAATTTTACTCTGCAAAAAACCAATCAATCCGATCCCGACAAATGCTCCAATAAATGACCAGAAATTTTCTTTGTAATCGACTAAGGTTTCTTTATAAAGAACATACCTTGAAAGGCGCATACCTCTATGTAGTTTTTTTCTGATCATTCTTTTATTCGGTTAGCATACAACAGGCATTCTACGTCTCTGTCCTGTCACTAAACAGAAGCCCGTTCAGACATATAGGTACGACAATAAATGATTGTATGAATCCGTATTATTACTTAAAAATCCCCCTCAATAATGCGTTGTATATGAGTTATCTTTTTTATCCGCATAAGGATGCAATTACCATATTATTAATGAAGTACATCAGAAAAACGATTGAAATTAATCCGGTAACTCCAATCAGAACATACTTATTCAGATTCAGTTTAGACGCTCCGAAAGCAACCAGGATCAAAACCAATGAACTTACCTGTGTTAGGTATTTAATTGAAACATGGAATAAAATAAGCGGAACAAGGTGCAATAGCAGCAGCAAAAGTACCACACGTATTGCAACGGTTTCTTCTTTTGTTAATGTAAGAAAAAGCGCACCGATAAACATATACAGAAAGACCGGTATAAACAGTGGATGTCCTGAAAAATCAAGCATTTCTTTCATATTGAAAAAAATATTTGACACAAACTGTTTCGGATTTTTAATAACGGCTTTAAAAACAGAATAGTTATTCTCTTCCGGTGTACCTATAAATGGTGTTGATGCTTTAATGGCTTTATCATCATCTACGACATCAAAATACCTGATTGAATACGTATGTATGAATGTAAGATAGCTGTATTTGCTATCGCTGAACACGTTTGCTGTTGCTTTATTTTTACTGTTGTGATACACAAATTGTTTGTGTGCGAAGCAAAACAAACAGATAAAAGCAACATACAGTATTGCATTACGGATCAATATTTTTTTGTTTTCTGTATAGTTCGAAATCTGATACATCCCGAATAACATAAAAAAAGGAACCAGTATAATCAGTGTTTCAGGTCGGATATAAATACTTAAAACGGACCCTGCACATACCCATAAAAGCCTTTTGTAAGAAGGGTTTTCATAGTATTTTAATAGGAAGTAAATAGCAGACAGATCAAGTGCCGTACCTAAAATAACACTGTGAGCAAAACCAGAAATAGCTACCGTAAGGTTGGGTAAAAATATGGCAAACAGTAAGGCGTATGCACCCGTTTTTTCTCCGAAAAAATGTTTGGCGATCAGATATATCATCACGCTGGTTAGCGTTGAACCCAGTATAAATATAAGAGCTGAAGCTGTAAATAAACTTCCTGTCAATAGTGTTAATACATAAACAACGATTGCATATAAAGAAGACAGATAAAGAATTTCAGCAGTTCCTTTAAAAATCTGTTCACCCTGAAAAAGATACGAAGGTTCCATACAGGGTGTTTTTCCGATCAAAAAAATGGTTATGATCCGGACCAGCAAAGACAATAGAATCAATTGTGCAACTTTATTATTGACAATTGAATGCATGTTAATTTTCATACTATATATAAATCTGCAAACTGTTGATTGATTTTTATCTGATGTATTCGATAAATTATCCTATGATCGTACGCAGATCTGCCGCAGAATACTTGATTGATTTCAATGTTTTATTATCTTCTGTTCTGTAGACAAGGTAATGGTTTCCGCTTTTAACATGATAGCATGGCTGCCCTTTCGCTTCGTAATGCGCAATGGTATCATTGGCTTCCTGCTCCGTAGCACAGGTCTTACTCATATTGGAACGCTGCACTTCATCAAACAGGTCTTTAAACTTTTCGCCAAGTCCAAACTCAAGCACTGCTCCGGCTAACACATATTGCAGATCACACAATGCATCTGCTGCCTCTACAATATCATTCTGTGCGATAGCTTCCTCCAGCTCTTTCAATTCTTCAGCCAGCAAGGCAACCCGCAGTTTTGCACGCTCTATGGCAGGAATGGCTGGTGTATCGAGTATCGGATGTTTGAACGTGCGGTGAAATTCCGCAACCTGATTGAGTGGGTCGATGGGAAGCATAGGAAGTATAGAGTACGGAGTACAAAGTACTTAGTACATAGTTTTATTTAGTTTATTTTTTACCTTTTAGTAAGTTTTAATTAATTTGATTCAAAAAAATACTTCGTACTTAATACTCTGTACTCAGTACTTTCTTCCTACTTCTCAAAATCCTTATACAGCAGACTTGGCTGTATACCTTTGTTGTGTTGGTATTTGCCGCTTTTATAATTTTCGTATTTACCTTCAATGGTGTGGTAAAAAATCTGACAGATCTCTACGCCCGGGTATACGCGTATGGGATGCACACAGAAGATCTCCAGTGTCCAGAAGCCGCAGAAACCGACATCACCGAAACCGGCAGTAACGTGTACAAACAAGCCCAGGCGACCGATAGAGGAACGACCTTCGAGCATGGGCACATAATTATGTGATTCCGTATATTCAATCGTTCTTCCCAGGTACAGTTTTCCAGTCTCTAATAACAATCCTTCCTCAGGTATAATCAAAGGCGAAGCCGTATTTGGCTTCTTCATATCCAGCTCATTGTTGTCGTATACAAGCAGTTCATTATGCAGGCGTAAATTATAGCTGTTGGGATTTAAGCGGGAATCATCATATGGTTCAATAACAATATCTGAACCTAGTTTATCTTTAATTTCTAAACCTGAAAGAATCATGTGCGTGAATGTTAATGTACAATCTGCCGCGGCAGAACAGTGTACTGAGTAAAAAGGAATTATATACAAAGATACATTTTTTTCAAAACCTAAAATGAATTGTGGATTACTCTGTGGAAAGGAAGAGTCAACTATTCAAACAATTTAAAATCAATATTTTAAACGTGAATAAGGTTATCAACAGGTGTGTAAATACAGACAAAATTCTACTCCGGCATCTGTGTATCATATACCTGCCTGGAAGGAATGAGGCGAAGGAAGAATATACTGATCACAAAATAAATTCCGAGTGCAATTAAACTGTTTCGCATGTCGCCGGTGATTTGCCGGATCAGGCCATAACTGAAGGTACCAAGTACGATCGACATTTTATCTACTACATCAAAAAAGCTGAAATACGAAGCATGATCTTTTGTATTCACCGGCATAAGTTTAGAATAGGTTGCACGTGACAAGGATTGCACCCCGCCCATTACAAAACCGATGGAACCCGCAAGGATAAAGAAGCTTAAGCCTGGCTGTACCACATAGCCCATACAGCAGATAATGATCCATATAACCACACCAATAATCAACGCATGTGTGTTACCTACTTTGTTTGACAACTTATTTAACGCATATGCACCGGCAATAGCTACGAGCTGAATCAGCAGGATTGTTGCAATCAATGATTCTGTTTCAATATGAATAACTTCTTTGGCAAACAACGGAGCCAGATACATAACTGTTTGTACACCCATATTATAAAAGAAAAAACCAACCAGGAAACGTTGCAGTAAAGGTAATTTTTTAATGTTGTTCCATACCTTATTCAACTCTCTTAAACCATTTGTCAGCATATGACCGGTATTATTTTTCTGCTGTGCCCGCGGTAAGCCCGCAAAGGAAAGCTGTCCGAATCCCAGCCACCAGACACCAACCGTTAAGAAAGATAAACGTGCCGCAAAACTTTCTGTAATCCCTATTTTTTCATGAAAGATCAAACACACCAGGTTTATAATCAACAGCAATACACTTCCGATATAGCCCCAGGTATAGCCTTTGGCACTGATACGGTCATACTGATCTTCGGTAGCAATTTCAGGTAAATAAGAATTATAGAATACTATACTGGAACTGTAACCGATACCTGCCAGTACAAAGGCCAGTACACCGAATTCAATGGTCTGTGCATTCAGAAAATATAAGGCCGCACAAGCCAATGCCCCGGTATAACACGATATTTTCATGAATGTTTTTTTCAAGCCGGAATAATCAGCAATGGATGTCAGAAACGGACTGAGTATAGCCGCTACTAAAAACACAATGGAAACCGACCAGGAATACAATACCGTATTCGGAATAAGAAAACCAAAAAAATCTACCAGGTTGCCGTTGGTTTCATTTGTCGTAATTCCTAAAAAATATTCCGGAAAAATAGCCGTTGTTATTGTCAATGAATAAACCGAATTGGCCCAATCATAGGTGCACCAGGCATTGATGATTTTAGGATCGTTTTTTATTGTTGGTTGCATATGAAACTGACGAATGATTTTTTATTTTTATTTTTTAATTCTCTACTTGACAAGTGTAACGTTTAGAGTGTAAAGTGTAATCGTTTCATCTATTTAAAGGTGTTTACAATATAAACACCTTCTTAAAATTATTAAATTGCTTAACTTAAAGGTACACGTTATACGCTACACTTAGATACTGAACACTCTTCACTGACCACTTTCATTTCATCATTCCCTCTATCAATCCCCAGGTATAATACTTTGCAACATTTTCGATATACCGGTTAAAATCGATGTGCGCAATGGCATTTGCTTTGTCAGAGATCGAGCGTACAACAACCAGCGGTACCTTATATTCATAACAAACCTGTGCTACGGCAGCTCCTTCCATTTCAACGAAAATGGCGTCAGGAAGTTCGGCACGGATCTTTTCATATTGCGGCATGGTACCGATAAACTGATCACCACTTACCAGTAGCCCTTTGTGGACAGCAGGCTGATGGATATGCAATGCCTGCAGTTCATTTTTACTTACAAAATCATGCAGTTCTTCGCGTATAAATGTGGAACAGCTTTTATATGCATCTTCAACCAATGTTGTATCACAGGTAAATGTCACAACATCCAGCAACGGAATCTCAAACTGCGGAAAAATCGGCCGGCAATCCATATCGTGCTGCACCGATGAAGTAGCAACCACAATGTCGCCTATTTTCACTTCGTCTGTTAATCCGCCTGCAACTCCCGTAACAATTAACCGATCCACAGCAAACCGTTCAATCATAACCGCTGCTGTTACCGAAGATGCAACCTTTCCTATCCGGGATAAGCTCACCACACATTTTTTCTTTTGTATGGTGCCGACATAAAATTTACGGGTGCCTGTTTCAACAATGTTTTCTACATGCATATGGTGCAGAATCAATTCAATCTCCTGCTGCATGGGTACCAGTATGCCTGTAATTATTTCCTTTTCCATGAAACCTACTCTTGTAAAGCACCTGCAAGATGTCGTATATTGTTGATGGAATCAACCTAAGGGGATAAATTTTATGGCTACATCCGAAGAAATTTTAGAACAGACAATAAAATCAACCATTCGCGACATTGTTGATTTTCCTGAACCGGGTATTATTTTTAAGGACATTACTCCATTATTAAAAGACCCGCAATTATGTAAAGCAATCGTTCAATCTATTACTGATCAATTACGGCCGTTACAGCCGGATGCACTGGCTTGTCTGGACAGCAGAGGCTTCTGGTTCGGGTTATCCATTGCCATGGAATTGGGTATACCGATGATACCAATCCGTAAAAAAGGAAAACTGCCTTATGAAACCGTATACGAAGAATATGCCTTGGAATATGGGACCAATACAATTGAAATGCATACAGACGCTGTTCAGCCCGGATGCCGGGTAGCTATTCACGATGATATTTTAGCTACCGGCGGCACAGCAGAGGCTACATCTAAGCTGATCAAAAAAGCGAAGGGTGAAATTATTGCTTACTCATTTTTAATTGAACTGGACTTTCTCAAAGGCAAAGATAAACTGGCCCCTTACTGTACAACCATTCAATCGCTGATCAACTATTGATTTATTATAATGAAATGATTATTGAATTGTACTCCATCATTGATTTAATTTATAATCCCACGATTCCTTTATAATCCCACGGATTCCTTTATAATTCCCACGGATTCCTTTATAATCCCACGATTGAAATCGTGGGCTACAATAAAATTCAAACACATACGACTACTACATAAACTTCTTTTATGATCATTAAAAACGAATTGCTTGCCGGTGTTGCTATTGCTATAGCTTCTTTTATATGGATCTGCCTGGAATATATTATTGGCTTCCACGACAGCCTGATTGATTACCATATGTATGTTACCAATCTTGCTTATGTGCTTCCGGTTATCGGATTGTATTGGGCAATTAAAAAACGGTATGCAACGTTCCAGCCCGGACAGTTTCAATTAAAGGATGGTTTAATGAGTGGTGTGCTGGTTTCAGTAACAGCTGCCGTATTAAATTTACCGCTGCAATTATTTTTTGTCCGTTACATCAATCCGGATTTCTTTGGAAATATGATTGCCGCGGAAGCCAAAAAAGCAATTATGGATGGAGGCAACAGTATTGTAGCTATCACGGACGCACAGGAATATTATACGGAATCTTCTTACCTGATCCAGGGGTTTACAGGCTTTCTGATTCTTGGGTTATTTATTTCCCTGATGTTAAGTTTCAGATTGCTGAAAAAGGATTCTCAAAAAATTAAATAAGTGTTATCAATCTGTTGCCAGTTTCTCTAGCCAGGCAACCAGTTCAACTGCATCACTCATTGAGATAAGAAGTGGCGCATCATTTCGTATGGTTTCGAACACACCTGCATAAAATTTGCGGTAATCTCCCGGAAGCGTTGGATACACGACAGAACGCCCATCTAAGAAATTGATCTTTCCGAAGTCAAGTATATCTTCTTTGCCCCAGTCTGTACCTTCCGGCTGCTGTCCGCTATTCAGCTTTGCTTCCTGCGGATCAACCCCATATTTTGTATACGTTCCTTTATTGCCGATAATCCTCCACCGCGGTGTGCGCTCTTTCTCCAGCATGCCTGCATGGATACGGTAGGCAATTTTATTGTATGCAAATTCAACATCAAAGTAATCAATGCCAATGCTGCCCTCCCGTTGTTTTTTAATGGTAGCTTCGCATTTTTTAGGTTTCCCCAATAGCTGAAATGCCTGATCCATCAGATGGGGGCCCAGATCGTACCACAAACCATTACCCGGTGCATCTGACTCTTTCCAGTAATTAATGCGGGGTTGCGGACGGTAGCGGTCAAACCGCGATTCAATTGTTAATACATCTCCCAGTACACCTTCTGTCAGTATCTTTTTGACCGTTAAAAAGTCGCCGTCCCATCTCCTGTTCTGATATACAAAAATATGTTTCTTCACTTTTAAGGAAAGTTCCTGCAGCCGGATAGCATCTTCCAGATGAACGGTGAACGGTTTATCGACTACTACATGTTTACCTGCGAGTAATGCCTGTTCTGCAAAACCTGCGTGGGTATCATTCGGTGTTGCACATACAATTAATTCTATGGATTGATCTGCGCAGATTTCTTCAAACGTACGAACAATCTTTGCCTGCGGATATGCCTGTGCTGCTTTAAGCGGTGTACGTTCTAAAATAACAGCTAATTCAAATGATTTATCGGTATGAATAAAGGGAGCATGTAAAAATTCTCCTGCTTTCCCAAAACCTGCTAAGGCTGTTTTAATTCTTTTGGACATGCCGGTTATAATTTAATAATTTTAAATTCTACCCTGCGGTTTTTCGCTCTGTTCTCTTCTGTATCGTTGGGAACAGATGGTACAGATTCTCCATACCCTTTCGCTACCAACCGGGTAGTAATAATACCATGTAATGTTAGATATTTCACGACCGATTCGGCCCTTAATTGTGAAAGTTTTTGATTGTACGCATCGCTTCCCATATCATCTGTATGCGCAGAAATTTCTACCTGCATGGTCGCGTTTGTTTTCATCATTTCAATAACACGGTCCAGCTCCAGTTCCGATTCTTTTGTTAACGATGCGGAATCAAAATCAAAAAATAAATTATTCAACCTGAACGACGCATTCAACTTAAGCGGTTCTAACACCATGTCTTTCTTTATTGTTTCATACGCTACAGCCTTCTCCAGATCATACACTTCAGACTGAAAGCTGTATCCTTTAGAGGTTACAGACACATCGTATTTTTTACCTTTCTGCAGATACAGATTGTATTTGCCGGATAAGGAATCGTTTTCCGTTTCAGAAATTTTTTCCTTGGTTTTTATATTACTTACGCGAATAATAGCCGGCATGGGTTTATTCGTTTCTTCATTTTTTACAACACCTTCAACAAGTACTACTTCTTCCGGCCTGAACTCTTTAGGCAATGGCAGCCTGTAGATATCATCCTTATTATTTTTATTTGTATTGGATAAATAGATCACATCTCCGGAAGCCGGTACAGATATAAGTTCATCATCTTTTGGTGTATTAATAAATTCCATGGCAACAGGTGTACTCCATTTAGAACCTGTTTTTTTAGACTGATATAAATCATAGCCACCTTTTCCGCTTGTACGGTAAGATGAAAAAATCAATGTCTTCCCATCTGCCATAATCCTCGGATACCCTTCACAACCCGTATTTACAGGGGCCGGCAGTGCCTTCGGGTTAATAAAATAGTTCCCTCTTTTTTCGGCATACATCAAGATACAGCAACGCTGGCCTGTTGGCGAGTTACTGTTTCCGGCACGCATAAAATACAGTGTTTTATTATCCGGAGATACGCACGGAAAACCATCATAGCCGGCAGTGTTTACGGTGCGGCCCATGTTTTTAGGAGCCTGCCACACATCATTTATTTTTTCGCTGTACCAGAGATCCATCCCGCCCACAGTACCTTTCATGTTGGATGTAAAATATAAGCGGTTGCCGTCATAGCTAAAACAGGGGCCGCCGATAAAATCTCCCGGCTGTACACGGTTATTGATCACATCCATATCTTTAGGTTCAGACCAGGCCCCATTCTGTTGATAGGATATATACAAACGCCATCTCCCGCTTTTATCTGATTCATAGATAAGCGTTTTACCATCTGCGCTTATGGTGGGTGCAAACTCCGAAAACTGAAGTGTATTAATGGGACTTCCCAGTGAACGTAAACCCGGATTGATTAACGTAGGTGTGTCATCCTGTGCGTTAGCAATTGAACTGCACACAGCTGCCTGAATACAAAAAATAAGAAGACAGTAAATCAAATAATTTTTCATGTCTTTTGTTGTTTAAGTAATGAATAATTTTTCAATCAATCATACGGTTGATCGGGTATGCTTTCTAACTTTTTACGAACCAATAAATAACCTAAAAATCCCCCGCAGCAGCCGGCAAACAGCATTCCAAACAAACTGCCCATAATATCCGGATCGTTTATATTTTCAGCTGTAATCTGAATACCAGATATCGATACAAATAAACCAATAGCAAACGTTTCGCCCAAAAACCAAAACAAAACCGTCATAAACACCCATCTGTTTTTAGGTTGTTCTTTTTGCACAGCAAGTTTTGAGATCTGAATACATAAATAGATAACTAATATAATTTCAATCATGGGTATAGTATTCTTTTAGTAGGACTGATACTGAATCAAACGGTTCACAATCACTTCCAGCTGGTCTTTATGTTTTTCAATACACGCCGCTGCCACATGCATCAAACGTTCAATATTTTCAGGAGAAGCGTCATCCATTTCCTGATTGGCATCCAGCAGCTCCGGCTGTACACGGTGATACTGGCTGGTAGCCTGCAACGCCTGAAACTGGACGCTGAGTTCACGCTCAATGGCATCTGAAGCACCATTGATCATAACATCCAGAAGCGGATTTAACCAGCCCAGACCACCCCAGTCTTTTACCTGTTCATATGTATACACTTTTTGATTGCGGCCCGTGCCCAGAGAAACAACCTCAAACTGATCAGCGGTTAAGGGTATGCCTTTCTCGGCAAACAGCACCGATGCTTCAGTTAACGCACACAAGGTAGGGTTATTCGCATACACCGACCCATCGATCAATGTATAGGAAATACCGGTAAGGGAATCAATACGTGAAGGTTCAAAATACAACGGCGCACTTGCTGCGGCTCTGCAGACATCTTTCACATAAAAATCCAATGCTTCATTTTGCTGCGCTACATGCGATTGAAAAAATACAGGTGTTTTGCGTTCTACATCATACGATGTAATCAAACAGGGTTTCAGCAATTCACTTACTTTACTTTGTTTGAATGCAACGTTTAATACTTTTTCCAAGGGCTGATGCGGATAGCGGGCTTTTAAAAAGCCCCCCATAGATGTTACCTTGTTCCAGATATCAGCAGAGAAAATATAATTTCCTTTTTCTAAATAAAAACGCAGGGCATCGGCTGCTGTAAATTTATGTACAGCTTCACCAGCGGCTGCCGGACATAAATAGGTACAGGCGAGTATCGCACCCGTACTTGTACCTGCAACAAAATCAAAATAATCACTGATTCGTACATCCGGATTTTTTGTAAGTTGCTGCAGTCTGTTTTCCATATAGACAACAACTGTTGCCGGTATTATCCCCCGAATACCACCACCATCAATAGATAATATCCTGTATTTTTTTGTCATTAAAACTTAGCAATATCTACTTCAAAACGTTCAATAACATTCATTTCTTTATAATCCGTTTCGCCAAAAGCATCTGCAATTTTTTTCATAAATGACAAGCAGCGTTTTTTAGTAGCATCATCAAAATCATAATCATGTCGGTTCGCTTCTAAAATATCCATGGCATATTCATAGGCTTCATTCAATCCAATATGCTGAGCTTCCAGCTGATTAAACATGGCATTGATCCATTCACTATCTGTATCAGATAATTGAAATTCCTTTGTTGCTAACTGTAAAATAACTTCTTTTTCTTTTGGCTGTATTGTTCCGTCAGCTACAGCAATGGCATATGCCAGACTTCCCATTGCTCTGTGTATATTTTCTTTTGCCATTTTATTAGTATTCTATTAGTACTTCTTCTATTTAAAAAACGTTAACAACATAAATATGTTACATCTTAAATATACACATTCCTCTCTAAAAGACGAATAACACATTTAATAAATTCTTCCTGTAAACAAAAGAAGGAACATCTTTCGACGTTCCTTCTTTTGTTAACAACTGCTTTGGCTGCATGTATTATTTCATTTTCAATCCATCAATTGCTTTTTTATTTGTTGGGTCAAGTGCCAGAATATTTTTCCATGCAGCATCGGCCTTCACTTTATCACGGTTAATGGTATAATAATAAGCAATGTATTCGTTCGCTTCAATCAACTCATCCTTGTATTTCGCTCCGCCCGGTGCGCATACTTCTATTAATTTTTCATAATACGGTTTAGCTAAACCCTGCTTTGTATCAGGATCCTGTGCGGCATTGGCACGTGCACGCCATAAATATCCAATATAAATGTTTGGCTTTAATTCCAGTACTTTTACAAAACTGGAATCTGCTTTTACATATTCTTTGTTGTAATAATATGCCTGGCCCAATTCATAAAATACTTTGGGGTCTGTTGTCGTTGGTCGTATCTGCTTACTCATGTATTGAATCGCCAGCGGGAAATTTCCTTTGTTGTAGAAATAAGAGCCTATCTGACCATACATATCCAGACGTGTTGTATCACGGTCAACGGCTGCCTGGTATTGCTGTATAGCAAGTGAGTCCTGCCCTTTCTTCATCAATATTTTACCATAGTATTCAAAGTCGGCCGACTTCGCTTTTGTTGCATTCACTTTAGAAAAATAGGTTTCAATATCTTTCTGTGCAAGATCATATTTCGCTAATTCATAGTAACAAACGGCACGTCTGTTATATATGTATGGGCTGTTGTATTTTTTAGCTTCCAGTTTATTGAATACCTCAATTGCTTCTGCGTAGTTGTTATTCTTAAATAAGAAATCAGCATATCTGAATTCAACGTCATCGTTTGAATCAATATAGGTCAGGTACTTTTTATAATTCTGAATAGCCAGGTCATATTGTCTGAAACGGTTGTACAGATCACCTAATTCTCTGTAGATGGGGCCATAGGTAGGATCTGCAGCCAGTCCTTCGTTGTAATACTTAATAGAAAGATCTTTGTTGCGGGCAGCTGCATACATTTTTCCGTACTTCATTTTTAACAACGGTACTGAGTGAAATAAATTTGCTGCTTTGCCATAACTCTCCGCTTGTTTAGAACCCTCAGCCTGCTTGCCGTATGCATCACCTAACAAGATCCAGGACATGGCGTTTTTAGCATCAATCTCTGTTGATTTTTTCAACAGTGCTATTCCTTTAGGCAATTCCGCTTTATCTGCTTCCAGGATATAGTATTCACCAATTGCATTTAATACCTGAGAATTCTTTTGAGAGGTCATCTGCAATGCTTTATCAAAACTGCGCTGTCCTTCTGTAGCATTTGATTTCATCGTAATGATACCGATACCTACATAGTTCATTGCATAGGTTTCATCCGTTTTAATACCTTCCATGAAATAATACTTTGCAGAATCGGTTTTCTCTTTTCTCCAGCATATATCTCCCAGGTAATAGTAATATTCGCTTGCTTTTTTAGGAGTAGATTTTAATAGATTCTGATAAATGACAGTTGCACTGTTATACATTTCCTTCTCTACATATTTCTGAGCCTGTTCATTCTGCGCAGCAAGCGTGAACGAAAGCAGTACGGCAGAGATAAAGACAATGGCGTGTTTCATAGAAAGTGACGTTTAAGATATGTTGGTAATCGTTAGTGTTCTATTTTTAATTCAACTTCGCGGGCAGGCATTTTATAAGGCAATAAGCCTGCTTTTAGAAAGATACGCTGTCCGCGGTTGCTGATAAAGTACGAGGCAAAAGCCGTGCCCATTCCAGCATTTGCATCGTGGTTTAATACACGCAGCACACGCATAAATGGATAAGTACCTAATGCTAAGTCATTTTGAAAAGGCGAATACGCTTCAGAAGAAGGCGTTTTTGCAATCTTCAGTACCTTTACTGAAGCTAAATAATCCCGGTGTCTTTTATCTTCCAGGTTAACCAGCCAGCTGGAAGAAATACACGCCAGTGCATTTTTATGTACCTGCACAGAGCGGATAATATCTTCATCATTTCCGCCGGTATAAATATGTTTTGTTGAAGGCGGCACGCCAAGACGTTCCGTTAAATAATTAGCAACAGATGAGCCGCTGCTGTTTAATTGAATGGTATAAGCCTGGTTGTTTAAGGTACCGGATTGAAAGAGTTCTTTTATTTCATCCAGCGTAAGCGAATCTTTGGGAAAACTCTTAGGCGCAATCCAGGTTAAACCATCATAACATAAACTATCGTTATGTATACCCCATTCTTTTTTTTCAATAAATGCCTGTTCTGATGCTGTAAAATTACGGGAAACAAATACGGTGCGATAGGTATCCTTTAATAACGCATGGATACATTCGGATTCAGGCTTTACAAGCAGTGTAACTTTGCGGTGCGGATTCAATCCTTCATAGGTTGTAATAAATGTACGCACGATGCTTTCCCAGGAAGGGTCGCACAATACCGTCACCGAATCAACCGGAGTCGATGAAGCATTCGTTGATTCTGTCTTTTCAGAGCAGGAAGCAAGGAATAAAAAAGAGCAATAAAACAGAATGTATTTGAAAACAGTATTCACCTCTCACATATTACGTTCAATGAACCAGGCACGATAGCCGCGAAACGAGCCGAATAAAATTAAGAGTATGCCTATGATTAAGGTCATATTACCATCAACCAAACCTGCCAATGCATTGGGATGCGTAATTAAATAAATGCCTATGGCCGTGTATATAACGGCCATAGTCATTTTAAATCCAAGAAGAATATTTCTCACAATTACTTTTTTCTTTCTAGTTCAAAGAGAATTTAATACGTGCAACTTTTTTAACAGCTACAGGAGTTCCGTTATTTTTTCCCGGTTCCCATTTCGGCATTCCCTTTATAACACGCACAGCTTCTGCATCAATAGAGGCATCAAGCCCTCTTCCGGGTACAATATGTACATTGGTCACTTCACCTGTTGCAGTGATTGTATATTGAACAAAAACAGTACCTTCAATTTTTTTGTTTTTGGCATCAGCCGGGTAAATAAGTCTGCCTTGAACATACTTAATTACTTCTTCATCGCCGCCGCCTTTAAATTTAGGCATTTCACCCGCAAATAAGAATACTTCCGCTTCTTTTTCACCTGTACCGCCTAATTTACCATTCTCATCACCATCATTGGCAAACGGATCAATTTTACCTTTTTCACCTTCTACATTTTTATTCGAAATGTTTGTGTTTAAAAGAGAATCAAGTTCTTTCATCTGCTCCTCTTTTACCACTTTATTATCTGGTTTGATAACCGGAGGTAAAAACTTAACCTGTTCAATTTTAGGCTGCTCAACTTTTGGAGGCGGAGGCGGTAATTTTTTAATTTCTTCATCTTTTAACGGCTCATCTGTAATATCCATCTTAATTTCAACCGGCACATATGCCTCTACAGGCTTTGCTGTAATGGTTAAATAGAAGTTGATGCCAGCCATAAGAAGTATGAAACTTGCGCAGGTGATAATCGTAGCCTTCGTTACATTGATGTCATATAATACACGAAGAAAATAGCCGCCGTACGATTTATTTCTGTCTTCAAAAACAATCTCGTCTAAAGTAGCTTTATATAAGTCCAGTTCCTTTTCCATAGATTAATTTACTGAAGCGTTTTCTGCCTGAACCAATTTAATATCATCGGGAGTTGCTTCAACCAAAGCTTTTTTACCAATACCCAGTATGGCTAACTCATCAATAATATCAATTAAATTTTTGTATTTCGAATCTTTCATCGGTTTGATCACAACGTTTAAGTCTGCACCAACGGCTTTCTTACGTTCGATCAGTGTTGCACGGATTCCGTCATCAGAGAAATCTGTTTCGTGAAAATCAGTGCTGCCATCCTGATTCATTGTATACCAGTATATAGCATCATCTTTTCCTAAGATCAGTGTGATTGCATTACTGGCTTTCAATTCCGGTTGATCTTCCGGATTTGTTACATCCGGAGGAACCCCGAAATCAAATTTCTGTTGCTTTGTTAAAGTGGTAGCCAACATGAAGAAAGTAATTAAAAGGAAAGCCAAATCCACCATCGGTGTCATATCTACTTTCGTAGACATTTTTTTGGATCTTTTTTTACCATCCTTACCGCCGCCGCCGCCTGTGTTAATTTCAGCCATGGTATCTTATAAGTTTGCCGGTTTAGCTTCCAGTGTTGTAACCAGACTAAACGCATAAATTCTTCTTTTCTTAAGGGTAGCGATTACTTCTCCAAACTTGTTATAGTTTGCATCTTTATCGCCTTTGATCGCGATTGTAAGCTCAGGCCTTACTCCTGTTGCTGTTGCGATCCACTGTTCCAGTTCATTGTTGGTTGAATCTGCAGGAATTCCTGTTTGAGGAAAATTCTTTCTTATTTCTGTAGATTGTGCCAGATACGAAACTAAATCTGCTTTTTGCATACCAAAGGTTTCCGTTAACTCAAAAGCTTCTTTTTGCTTAGGTGTTAAGTTTACTTTAAAGGTATTTGCATAGGCATCAATCATTTCTCTGCGTAATGTCTGATCCGGTATCGTAAGGAAAATACGGTCATCATTACTGATGGAGATACGGATCAGATCCTTCTCTTCGTATTTCTGAGTAGATACAGACGATGGCACATCAAACTGAGCGGGCTCAGGTACCTTCATCTTCGCGGTAAGGATGAAGAAGGTCAGTAACAGGAATGCCATATCACACATGGCAGTCATGTCAAGAGAAATGCTGTGTCTTTTTGTTTTTACTTTGGACATGGCCTAAGGGAATTGTTAATTAAGCCAATACAGCTGATTCTTTATCTTTATTGTTTGCAGCAAAATTCTGATTGATACTGAAACCTACTTCGTCAATGCTGTATGTTAACGTATCGATCTGGCTTGTAAATAAGTTATAGAAAATGATTGCGAATGCAGAAGATGCAATACCAAGAGCCGTGTTGATCAAGGCTTCAGAAATACCTGTTGCTAATGCTTCAGCATTTGGCGTACCCGAACTTGCAAGGGCAGCGAAGGCTTTAATCATACCCATTACTGTACCTAACAAACCTACAAGTGTTGCAACGGATGCAAGCGTAGCTAAAATTGTTAAGTTCTTTTCTAAAATCGGTAATTCCAACGAAGTAGCTTCTTCTAATTCTTTTTGTAACGCTACCTGCTTCTGATCTTTGCTCATTGTTTTATCAGCAGCAACAGACTTATATTTTTTTAATACTGCAAGTGTTACGTTTCCTAAAGAACCTTTTTGCTCTTCACATACACTGATTGCAGAATTAACATCATTTGAAGATAAATAAGATTTTATTTTACGCACAAAGTTATCTAATGAGCCGCTTCCGTAAGCCTGGCGGATTGTAATGAAACGTTCAACAGAAAACGTAATCACCATTAAGAAAAATGACATCAAAACCGGAACAATCGCTCCACCTTCATGAACAATCGCTAAATAATTGCCTGGTTTGGCTGATCCATTCTCCTGAAAATTACTCGGAGCACCAAATATAAACACATAGATAAGGATGGCTACTGCTAAGCAGATAGGAATTACTAATAATGCAAACGTTGAACTGAATTTTGATTTTTGTGGGATTGCTAAATTTTCCATGTTATTTTTAACTTAAGATACTATTCAGATTAAATTCGATACAAATTTCGGGATTACTGTATTAAGAGAATGTTAATTTTAGATATTTCCTTAATCAATTTACTAACAATAATTGTAAAATGCTGACTGGTAATAATTTATTTTTCATTTTAATTTCTGTCAATTCTAATAAAATATTTATTTTGCAGGCGATTTTTCTATTCTCTACTAAGTTAGTATACAAAACTACAATTGTTTATTAAAAACTACAAATATTTTCAAAATATTATTTCGAAATACTAAAATTAAAGTATACAAACAGAATTTTATTATGCAAAACACACATAAATACATCCTAATAATTGGTTCAGGCACAATGGGCAGCGGAATTGCGCACTCATTTGCACAGTTTGGATTTCAGGTATTTTTATGTGATTCAAATGCTGCAGCTTTAAACAAAGCCATGCTGCAAATTTCAACGAACCTAGAACGACAGATTTCCAAAGGTATTATCCCCGATTCCGAAAAAGAGACAATTATTTCGCGCATTACCCCCATTACCGATTTTAAAGAAGCCGCAAAAACAGTATCCCTCGTGGTTGAAGCAGTACCCGAACTGCTGGAAATTAAAGCAGATCTATTTAAAGAACTGGATATGCATTGCCCGCCGGAAACGATTCTTGCCAGCAATACCTCCTCCATATCGATCACCACATTAGCAAGTTATACAAGCCGGCCTGAAAAAGTTATCGGGATGCATTTTATGAATCCGGTGCCTGTAATGCAGCTGGTTGAAATTATAAACGGATTATTAACAAGCAGCGAAACAACGCGTCGTATTGAAGAAATCAGTACACAATTGAACAAAATTCCTGTACAAACCGCTGATTATCCAGGATTTATTTCAAACCGGATTCTTATGCCGATGATCAATGAAGCCATTTACTGTGTGCAGGAAAGAGTAGCAGGAATTGCCGAGATTGATCAGATTATGAAACTGGGTATGGCACACCCAATGGGTCCTTTACAGCTTGCCGATTATATTGGGCTCGATGTTTGTGTTAATATTTTAAATGTGCTGTACAAAGGCTTCGGGAACCCCAAATATTCCCCTTGTCCGTTGTTAGTCAACATGGTTCATGCAGGACTTCTGGGAAGTAAAACAAAAAAAGGATTTTATGATTGGACCAATCCCAAAAATTTGGTCTCTAACGACATAATCCTATAAATGTTTCTATTTCTTAGATTTTTTGTATAAATTCACCTTAATATTCAATCCTTATATTATGCTCCGAATATATCTATTGTGTTTTTTTATCAGTATTCTTCAAATAAATAGTTTTGCTCAGACCATTGGGGGAAAAGTGCTTTCCCAGCAATGGAAAAAGATTGAATATGGCTATAATCCGGATAGTATACAGATAGATAACATTTATTATATCCATGGCGATGGGATGTTTATGTGTACCAACAAAGGCCTTTATTATTATATTGATTCCATATACCGGTTTAAAAAGATAAATGTCTCCCCAAATCTTGCCAATGCCCGTGTAAGCATCATTATGAAACATGTTGATTACTATTACACAGGTTTCAGAGATGGTTACGGTCTGTATAGAAGCCACGATTTAAAAAAATGGGAACCATTGGGTAGCGGAAAGCTGGGCACAAGTAAGATCTTCTATTTATACAGCATGGATTCAATGTTATTCGTATGCAACTGGCAAAAAACCATTTACCTGTCTCATAATCTTGGAAAAACATTCAGAGGTATCAGCGTAGGGTTTAATTCGCTGGGCAAAAGCTATATTAATAACATCGAAAACTCGGAAGAGTATATGTTCTGCAGCATGAATGGCGATGGTGTATATTCGTTGAATATTAAAAAAGGAACTGCCTGGGAACACAGCGATAAAGGATTACCTGAAAGCAAAAACATCGGTGAAATAGCAGATATAGGTAAAACATTGTTTCTGGCGACAGATAATGGTGTATACCGGTCAGATAACAAGGCATCTTCCTGGAAACCCTATAACACAGGCATTTCTGGCAAACTCATTACCCGTTTGGTAGCCGAAGGTGGTATTCTGTATGCTGCTACAAACAAGGGAGAATTATTTTATTCGGAAGATTTAGCTGTAACCTGGAAAAAAATCCCGATTGATTTTATGCAATCGCCTATCAGTGGTGTGTGTGTAACCGATAAGGCCGTATTTGTAGCGGTAAACGGTTTAGATGCAAAACCTTCTTATGTTTACTACTTACCATTCCTTCTTAAAAAGTAATTACCTGAAAATAAATACCAATGCATAAAATAAGAGCCGCTGCAATACATGCAGCGGCTCTTATTTTTTAATGCGCATTTGTTAACAGGCTTATTTTCCTAAGTATGCACGATACATCCAGACCAGCTTCTCCTGCTCCCGGATATAGTCGCTCATTAATGCATTTGTTCCCTCATCATTGGCTTTAGCAGACAATTCCAACAGATCACGCTGCTTGGTAATGATTACCGTAAATGCATCCAGAATATGCTGAATAGCTACTTTCCCTTCCGTCACGTTTTTTACCGATGCAATGTTAGATGTGGCCAGATAATCGGCATACGAATGCATCGGTGTATGTGCAAGCGTTAATACACGTTCTGCAACTTCATCTATTTTCAGTACAAGATTATTGTACAATTCTTCAAATTTAAGATGCAATTCAAAAAACTTGTCTCCGGAAATATTCCAGTGATACCCACGCGTATTCATATAAAAGATCGAATAATTCGCGAGTAGATCATTCAATTTTTCTGCTAATTCTTTAGCCAACTGCTCATCCAGCCCGATTGAATTTAACTTGCTCATAGTTAGGTAATGGTTTAATGTGAATGATTATTTCTTATCCCTCAAATATAGAGTTGTTGATCAAAAATACAACTCCGCTTAAAAAACAATTATAGAATTACGTTACGATTTGCTTTTTCTTAGGCTGCATACATACGGCCATCTGAAATTTACAACGGTTAAAGCATTCTTTTCTAAATTCGATTAACTATAAAAAGTACAATTCAGCAAACGTAAAAAAGGAGGACATCTGCCCTCCTTTTTACGGTTTATATATAGATATAGAATTATATGCTTACGTTGTTTTCTCTTAACGCATCATTCAACGATGTCTTCAAATCTGTACTTGGTTTTCTTTTGCCAATGATTAAGGCACATGGGACCTGGTATGTACCTGAAGCAAATTCTTTCGGAATAGTACCCGGAATAACAACGGAACGTTCCGGAACAAAACCTTTATATTCTACAGGTTCAGGACCAGTGACATCTATAATTTTAGAGCTTGCTGTTAAAACAACATTAGCACCTAATACCGCTTCTTTCCCAACTCTAACTCCCTCAACGACAATACATCTGGACCCTAAAAAAGCACCATCACCAATAATTACAGGAGCTGCCTGTACAGGCTCTAATACACCGCCAATACCAACACCACCACTCAAATGTACATCTTTACCGATCTGCGCGCAGCTGCCAACCGTTGCCCAGGTATCAACCATGGTACCTGAATCTACATAAGCACCGATATTTACATAAGAAGGCATAAGGATTGTCCCCTTTGCCAGGTATGCGCCATAACGTGCAACAGCATGCGGAACCACTCGGACCCCCAATGCTTCGTACCCTGTTTTTAACGCCATTTTGTCATAAAACTCCATCGGACCACATTCAATGGTTTCCATTTTCCGGATCGGGAAATACATAATCACGGCCTTTTTTACCCAGTCATTTACTGTCCAGCTGCCATCTTCATTTGGTTGAGCAACACGCAAACGGCCCTTATCCAACTCTTCAATAACTGCATTAATTGTATTCTGTACTTCTGAAGTGGAAAGCAATGAACGATCTTCCCACGCTTTTTCAATAATTTCTTTCATTGTAATGTTGTATGTATAATTTTTTAGTTATTTTTAAGAATATGATGAAACACAGAATTTTACTGGGTTCGGTCTTAAAGCCAACAAATGATTCCCGAATGTACGAAAAAATCGGGGAAAGTCTGAGCGTTTTACCAAATTCAGAAATTCATGTTGCCGGATATAAAAGTGAACAGAACGACCTGAAAAATATCCGGTTTTATCCAATTTTTTCCTCCGCGCGCCTATCCGTTTTACGGTTTATTGCACCTTGGAAATTTCTCTTTTTAGCAGTTAAAGTAAAACCTCATACCATCATATGTTCAACACATGAATTACTGCTAGTTACCTGTTTATACAAAATATTATTTGGTTGTAAATTTATTTACGATGTACAAGAAAATTACTTTTATAATATCCTCTATACCGACACATTCCCGTCTTTTTTAAAGCCTGTTCTTGCTCATTGGGTGAAGCTAAAAGAAACCGTGTGTAAAAAGCAATTAGACGGCTATTTATTAGCAGAAAAAACATATCAACAGGAACTCAACGGACGTATTCATGAACCTGCTCTTGTACTTGAAAACAAGTATCAGGGTGCTTGTCCGAACAAATTGGAAATAGTAAAAATCACAGAAGGAAATAAAATCCGGCTGTTGTATTCCGGAACAATTGACACTTCTTACGGAGTTTTTGAAGCAATTGATTTAATTATACGGCTTTACTTACTTGACTTCCGGTTTGAATTAACCATCATTGGTTTTGCCCCCAATAACCGTGAACTTACTAAAGTCAAAAACCGCATCGCTCCCTACCCGTTCATCAAGCTTATCGGGGGCGATAAACCTGTACCACACCCTGACATTTTATCAGCTATCAAGACCCACGACTTCGGATTACTCCCGTACCGTTTTAATGAAAGTACAACCCTTCGGGTACCTACCAAACTGTTTGAGTATTTACTGAATCATCTTCCGGTTATCAGTTCACACAATAAAACATGGGAGGAATACATCAAAAAATTCAATGCCGGTATCATTATTCCTTTTTCAGATCTTCCTAAAGCAACGATCATAAAAGAACAGATTTTAAATACAGAGTTTTATACCCAGGGCAACCCGGCCGAATTGATCTGGGAAGAATCAAAATTATTGAACTGGTACAGCGAACACTTTTTAAACTAACCAACAGGTACTTTTCATATTTACACGACCTGTTCCAGACATCCTGCTCTTCTTTCAACATATTTGAATAATACAATTAAGCAACACAATATTTTCATTAGAAAATAAATATGTCAAAATATTTTTTTAGAGCATCCTAAAATATTATTTTTATATAGCGAAAAATAAAAGCATGCTAACCCACACCGAAGAAAACTACATCAAAACAATTTACCATTTGTCCGGTGAGGATAACCGGGATGTATCTACGAACGGAATTGCTGAAGTATTAAAGACCAAACCTGCTTCCGTTACGGATATGCTTCGTAAACTTTCGGAAAAATCTTTTATCAATTACATCAAATACCAGGGGGTAACACTTACTAAAAAAGGCAAAAAAGAAGCCTTGCAGATTATCCGTAAGCACCGTTTGTGGGAAGTATTTTTGGTAGATAAGCTAAAGTTTCATTGGGATGAAGTACACGATATAGCTGAGCAGCTGGAACACATTCAATCGAGCGTATTAATAAGCCGGCTGGATGAATTTCTGGGCAATCCGGCTTTTGACCCGCATGGTGACCCTATTCCCGATCAGCAGGGAGAGATTACCGTGCGGAGGAAGTACCTCTTATGCGACATGTCTGTCGGGTTTAAAGGAATTGTTGTGGGCATGCTTGAAACTTCCCCGGCATTTCTTCAATACTTAGATCGCTTAAATATTTGTCCGGGTGCAAAAATTACCATTAAAGACCGCATTGTGTTTGATGGTTCACTTGAAATTGTACTCCAGGAAAGCAAACATCTGGTTATTTCTTATGAAGTAGCCAAAAACCTATACGTTACCGATTAACATCAATATTATAACCCGAGCGTTCACTATTACACATATGAAACACATTCTTTATTACTGCCTGTTTGCCTTTCTTCTATCCTGCTCCGGCGGATCAGATAAAACAGCTTCCGACACACAAAAACCGGTGATCGTTACAACAACCGGTATGATCGGCGATGCGGTCAAAAACCTGGTTGGCGATCGTGCAGAAGTAATCCCGCTGATGGGCCCGGGTGTAGATCCGCATTTATATAAAGCCACACAAGGCGATCTGGAACGCTTGCAAAATGCAGATGTAATTGTATATAATGGTATTCACCTGGAAGGTAAAATGTCTGAAATCCTTGAGAAATTAGCGTCTAAAAAAGTGGTGATTGCCATGAGCGACGGAATTTCAACAAATAAACTGCGTCTGCTGGACGCCGGTTCAAAAGTATATGATCCGCATATCTGGTTTGATGTAGCACTCTGGAAAGATGCGGTTGCTGCATTAGCAAAAACACTGGCTGAAAAGCAGCCAGCCTTAGAGGAAACAATATCGAAAAACAGTATCGTTTATCTGATGCAATTAGATAGCTTGCATCAGGATGTTAAAAAACAAATGGCAGAAATACCGAAAGCACAGCGTGTATTAATAACTGCACACGATGCCTTTGGGTACTTTGGCCTTGCTTATGATACAGAAGTAAAAGGATTACAAGGTATTTCAACCGTATCTGATTTTGGTTTGAATGATGTTACACAGTTGGTTAATCTGATTGTGGAGCGCAAAATAAAATCGGTATTTGTTGAAACTTCTGTTTCGGACCAATCCATTAAAGCAGTACTGGATGGATGCCGCCAGAAAGGCCACAACATTGCCATCGGGGGAACACTTTTCTCTGACGCAATGGGCGCTGCAGGTACGCCGGAAGTCACCTATGAAGGTATGGTACGTAAAAACGTAGCAACGATTGTTGCGGCGTTAAAATAAAGAGACAAACATTTGCCGGACCGGCAAGAAGCGGTTTGTCCGGCCAAACAATAAAAAACATACGCTTCTGTTCAGTATTGACGGACCGCCTGAAAAGCAGCCTCACGATACTCACTTATAACAATCAGTAGTTTCATTTCAGTTATACTATTCTTCACAATGATTGAACACGTTGAAAACCCGGTAGTGGAAATACATGACCTGACGGTAAGTTATTCAAAACGTCCGGTTTTATGGAACATTGACCTTACCATACCCAAAGGTGTACTGGCAGGGATCATCGGACCGAATGGTGCCGGTAAATCTACCCTGATCAAAACTGCAATGGGTCTGATTCCAAAAGCCAGCGGCTATGTAAAATTATTTGATCAGGATCTGGAATTGATCCGGAAAAAAGTAAGCTATGTACCGCAGCGCGAATCCGTTGACTGGGACTTTCCGGCTTCGGCACTTGACGTTGTGTTAATGGGCAGGTATGGACATGCAGGCATTTTCAAATCACTGCGCCAGGCCGATAAAGAAGTAGCGACCGAGTGCCTGCGTAAAGTAGGTATGGAAGCTTTTGCAGACAGACAGATTTCTCAGCTTTCAGGCGGGCAGCAGCAGCGTGTTTTCCTTGCGCGCGCACTGGCACAGGATGCGGACTTGTATTTTATGGACGAGCCATTTGCCGGTGTGGATGCTTCTACCGAAAAAACGATCATTGCCTTATTAAAAGAAATGACAGCAAAAGGAAAAACGATCATTGTGGTACATCATGACCTGAACTCTGCCGACGAATATTTTGATTGGATCTTATTATTGAATACACGGCTTATTGCCAGCGGACCAACACAAAAAGTATTTACAAAAGAACTGCTTCAGAAAACATACGGCGGCAAGCTCAACATCCTATCCAGTGTAGGTGACCTGCTGCACAAAGAACAGTTTCCAAACAGAGAATAAGGCCTAATGCCAAAGGCTAAAAGCGGAATTACTCTGTCAATGCCTTGTCTGAAAACTATTCTAAGTTAAAATACATTAATAGCGTTTTTAGTCTACTTAAGGCAAAAGCCTTAAGCATTAGGCTTTCTGCTTTAAGCTTAAACCATGAAAGAATTAATCCGCTTCCTCCTGCTTGAAGACCCCAACGTACGCACCGTTGTGTTCGGCACTATCCTGCTCAACCTGTCGGCTTCGGTAGTGGGGACCTTTGCTTTTTTACAGAAGAAAAGTCTTTCCGGTGATGCGGTAGCACATTCTATCTTACCGGGAATCTGCATCGCATTTATTGCCTTTCAAACAAAATCCCTGTGGGTATTGCTGCCCGGCGCTTTTGTAACCGGCTGGCTTTCCTTGTATCTGGTAGACCTGATTTCCCATCATTCAAAATTAAAACAGGACACCGCTATTGCCGTTGTGCTTTCTGTATTCTTTGCTGTGGGCATCATCTTATTAACCTACATACAACATTCCGGAAGCGGCGCGCAAAGCGGACTGGATAGTTTTCTGTTTGGAAAAGCAGCAGCGCTGTTAGAAAAAGACCTGCTTTCATATGCCATTATCAGTATGCTTGTTATAAGCATTACTGCATTTTTCTTTAAAGAATTTATGCTGATCAGTTTCGATGCTGTTTATGCAGGCAGTATTGGTGTACCTGTACGCACATTACAGCTGGTTTTAACAACCTTAACCGTTATTTCCATTGTAACCGGAATACAATCCGTTGGTGTTGTATTAATGTCGGCCATGCTCATCACCCCTGCTGTAGCAGCACGTTACTGGACGGATAATTTAAAACGCCTCCTGCTGCTTGCCGTGTTGTTTAATACGTTTGCCGCTATCATAGGCTCGTATATCTCCTACCGCTACCCATCTATGCCAACGGGCCCGTGGATCGTGCTGGTGATATCCATGTTTGCGTTTGCATCTATTCTGTTTGCTCCGAAGAAAGGCATCGTGTACAGCATGTATCGTGTATTCAAACACAAATCGTTAATCTTAAAGGAAAACATTCTGAAAGCCTTATATCAGTTAGGCGAACAGGAGAATCGGTTTCAGGATACACATGCATTAAGTAATCTGCTGGCAAAACGGAATCTTCCGCTGTGGCAGGTATACCCTGCTTTATACCGTTTGCGCTTTGAAGGTTATCTGCAGCATACAGGCGAAGGCTGGGCACTTACAAATGAAGGCATCGAACGTGGAAAACGTATCGTGCGTCTGCATCGCTTGTGGGAAATGTATCTATCAAAGAATTTGTTACTTCCATCCGATCACGTACACGATGATGCTGAAACCATTGAACACATTCTTACACCCGAACTGGAATCGCGGCTGGAGAAAAGTTTAAACTTCCCGGAAGTAGATCCGCATGAAAAGAAAATACCACGGTAAGCTTAAGGCGGAACGCTTAAAGCCTAAAGCTAAAATCGTTTCCCGATATCAGTACAGATATAAATTGAAGAGCAAAGTATAATAGAAACAATAGCTTTAGGCATTTCGCTTTGAGCTCTTATTATAAAAAATAAACAAACGAAAAAGCTTTAGGCGTTAAGCCTTTTGCTTTCAGCAAAAAATATGAACGATTTATACATCATCCTCACCGGCATACTGGTTGCCGTTTCGTGCAGCATCTTAGGCACCTTTCTGGTATTGCGTAAGATGGCCATGGTTGGCGATGCCATCTCGCATGCGGTATTGCCGGGTATTGTACTTTCTTTCTTCATCACCGGCAGCCGCGATTCCATCTGGATGCTGGTCGGTGCCGGACTGATGGGTATATTTACCACACTTATTATTGAGTGGCTGCACAAGAAAACCAAACTGCAGGAAGATGCTTCCATCGGCGTAACATTCACCTTTCTGTTTGCACTGGGCGTACTGCTCATCTCCTACTTTGCCGAAAATATTGATCTGGATCAGGAGTGCGTATTGTATGGAGAGATTGCGTATGTACCGCTCAACACACTTCTGATCGGCGGAGTGGAAATACCCAAGGCAATTGTAATGCTTGCGGTTGTGCTGATTCTTATAACAGCAATTATCTTTTTCTTTTTTAAGGAATGGGTACTTACAACATTTGATGCGCCTTATGCAGCATCTATTGGTATGAGTACGGTGTTCTGGAACTACCTGCTTATGTCTATGGTATCCTTTACAACCGTTGCATCTTTTGAATCGGTTGGGGCTATTCTGGTTGTTGCCTTTTTAGTGGTACCGGCGGCGGCGGCTTATTTAGTTACAGAGTCTTTACGTAATACCTTATTCCTGGCCATTATCTTCGGTATCCTGTCGTCTGTGATCGGCTACTACAGTGCCTCTGCGCTGGATGTTTCTATATCTGGCGCCATGGCAGCAGCGGCAGGCTGTATCTTCATCATTTGTTTTATTATTCAGCTGATTACAAAACGCATCACATCTTCGCCTTCTATTATTGATCCGAAAGAATCTGTGGGCTGATAGCCCCTATTTGAAGCCTTTTAATCAGTTGCGGGAACATTAGGAACTTTTTACAAAAAGAAATACTTTTACTTTATATGAAATCAAAAATCAGCGTATTCGCTGCACTGTTCCTATGTGTGATATGTGCAGGTTTTATCTTTCTTCCAAAAGAAAATGAAACAGCCTCAACAACGGTAGAAGAAGTTAAATGGTTAACGTATGACCAGGCAGTTGCATTGAGTAAAAAAAATCCGAAACCTATTTTCATCGATGTGTATACAGATTGGTGCGGCTGGTGCAAAACAATGGATAAAAACACATTCAGCAATCACAAAGTCGCAGCTTATCTGAACAAACGTTTTTATTCCGTAAAATTAAATCCAGAGAAAAAAGATACGGTGCATTACAAAGGTGTTGCCATGACAAACGGCGCACTGGCAGGTAAAATATTTCACGCAACTTCCTACCCTACTACCGTGTACCTGGAAGGCGACGAAACATTATTGCAGCCGATACCGGGCTATCAGGCACCAAATGATTTATACCGCATCATTCATTATATTGGCGAAAACCATTATAAAACCACAACGTGGGATGATTTTTCTAAAAGTTTTAACGAATCAGCTGAATAAATTTTGAGTACAACAACTGTAACTAACCACACCGATACGATTGTAGCCTTAGCGAGTCCGCAAGGTATAGGCGCTATCGGCGTGATTCGTTTATCAGGGCCTCAGGCTTTTGATATTACTTCTTCTGTCTTTCCATCCAAAAACATTGCGGCTGTTCCGACACATACGGTACACGTAGGTAATATTGAAGACGAAGGCCGTATCCTGGATGAAGTTGTTGTTACGGTATTTAAAGGGCCAAAATCATTCACCAAAGAAGACGTGGTTGAAATCTCATGCCACGGTTCAACCTTTATTGTAAAAGAACTCCTGCAGCTGTTGTTGCGCAAAGGGGCGCGTCATGCCAAACCGGGCGAATTCACTATGCGTGCGTTCTTAAACGGACGGTTTGACCTGGCACAGGCCGAAGCAGTGGCCGATTTAATTTCCTCCGATTCGCATGCATCGCATCAGGTTGCTTTACAGCAGATGCGGGGAGGCTTCTCCGATGAGATCAGAAAACTGCGCGAACAGCTGATCCATTTTGCTTCCATGGTAGAACTGGAACTGGATTTCAGCGAAGAAGATGTAGAGTTTGCCGACCGTACGCAGTTACGCAAGCTCATTCACGAAATCAAACGGGTAATCGACCGCCTGATTCATTCTTTCTCGTTGGGTAATGTAATCAAGAATGGTGTACCAACGGTGATCATTGGCAAACCCAACGCCGGTAAGTCTACTTTACTCAATACGCTGTTAAACGAAGAGAAGGCGATCGTATCGGAGATAGCCGGTACCACGCGCGATTTCATTGAAGACGAACTGAACGTGGAAGGTATTACCTTCCGCTTTATCGATACCGCGGGCTTACGCGAAGCAACCGATGCCATTGAGGCTATGGGTGTGAAGCGTACGCGCGAAAAAATGACACAGGCAAGTTTAGTGATCTATCTGTTTGATGTGAAGTCTACCTCCGAGCGCGAACTGATCCGCGACCTGGAAGAATTGAAAGCATTGAAAGCACCATTTTTAGTCGTCGGCAATAAGATTGACAAACGCGAAGACGCGATCATTACAACCTTCCGCAACATCGACGGTATTATTTATATCTCTGCCAAACAGAACATCGGTATTGAAGAACTGAAACAGAATCTGTTGGAAATTATTCAATACGAATCCTTCAAACAGAACGATACGCTGGTTACCAACATGCGCCATTATGAGAGTCTGCGCGAAACACGCAAGGCCTTAGACGAAGTGCTTACCGGCATGGACAGTCAGGTACCCGGCGATCTGCTTGCACAGGACATTCGTCAGTCCTTGTTTCATTTAGGTGAAATCACGGGTGATATTTCTACGGATGATCTGCTGGATAATATTTTCAGCAAGTTCTGTATCGGAAAGTGATCTATATGCAAAAGGCGGAAGGCGGAAAGCGGAAAGCTGAAGGTGGAAAGCACAACGCGCACAACGCCGTGGTCCGGCACGTGCGAATTCATAATTCATTTCGCCACGGCGAATGATAATTACTCCATACTATCCCACCACATTCATACGTTATCCATCAAACCCGGATCGTATGAAAAAGATCACACTGCTCTTATCTCTGGTCATCCTACTGCACACACATAGCTTCGCGCAACACATCCGCGAACAGGATATTGTATACAGCCGCTGCATCGTGCGTGAAATTAACCTGCGCTATGCGGCCAATACAGCCGTGTTCGGGAAAGGCTGTACGATTCCGGTTATTCTCCTGGATGCGCTTAAAACAGGTGCACAGGCATATAGCCATGAGCATCCCGGGAAACAGATTTCTTATGAAGAAGTGCAGGAGAAATTATGGTTCCGGTCAGATGACAGCTGTACCGCATTTTATGCAGCAGAAGAATTGTATGTGCTGGAACTTACTGAAAAGTTTATTTTCGATAAGAACACATCTGAGTTCAGATTTATTCCCCTGTCACTTACGGTTTTTATTCCTGCGGAGATAAGCAGCAAAGGAGTTCTGGAACCACTGGCAGTCTTTCCCTTTGCAGAATGTACACGTATTTTCCGTAATGACCCGCGGGCATATGCTGCGGTGACAAAAATCGGCCAGCCGCGAATGAATTTTAATGAACAGTTTGTACTGCGCTCCTACGTGTCAAAAATTGTAAAAATAGGCAATGAAGATGATCTGTATTTTGACCAGCGGTATACCGATCCATACAAAGCTTTTATGGCCATGAAGGAAGAAGAAAACGCGTTGCAGGAAATGGTGTACGAAGCATATCATCCGAAGTGAAACGTATATGTATGCGTATGGTATCCTGAAAGTTAGTATTGAACGGTTCTGACATACTACTTAAAATCTTCTGCGAAAACCCTGCTTACCCCACCCTTATCCCACCCTTGAGCCATGTCAGCAGCTCGTAACAACAGATCAGGCACACAGCATTACATTAACTGCTGCTTTGATTGGCTTACCTGAACTGCATGCAGATAGCGCCCTGGTATCGGTACTGGGTATCCGCTTCACCAGCAGATAGGTTTTAAAAACCTATCCGCTGGAGGGTGGTAAAACAATGGGTTTTGTGAGCTTGAATTGATAATATGAGCCATTATGCCAGTCTTGATCTCTAAGACTAGCATTTCCTTTTATATGCGAAATAACGATCCCTTAACACTTTTTACAGCACATTTGTGTATATCAATGCTAAAAAAAGCTAATTTCTGATATAATTTGCTTTACCAATTTTGTTTAACTATTTTTAATAAAAGTTAAACAAAATATGTCCCAGTATTCCATTTCAGATCTGGAAAAATTAAGCGGAATCAAAGCCCATACCATCCGGATTTGGGAACAGCGCTATAACCTGCTCACTCCCGTACGATCAGACGGTAACATACGCAGCTACGACGACGATCAGGTGCGCAGGCTGCTGAATGTTTCTACACTCATTAAACTGGGCATTAAAATATCCCGCATCAGTCAGCTGACAGATGGGGAAATCAATGAACTGCTCGAACAGTCTATTCAGCAGGCGGCCGATGAAGATGCAAAAGTATCGGTATACATCCATACCTTGATTGCTGCCGGGATCGACTATAATGAATATGAATTTGATAAAGCATTCAAGCAGGCTGTAAAAAAATACGGGCTGGTTATCTGCTATCAGAAAGTCATTTATCCGATGCTTGTTAAGATCGGACTTCTATGGGGCAAGAGCGAAATGCTGCCGGCACAGGAACACTTTATTTCAAACCTGCTGAAGCAAAAACTGCATCATGCCATTGAACAGCTTCCTGTACCACCCGCAACGGCTGAAACCTGGCTGCTCTTTTTACCCGAAGAGGAAGATCACGAATTGGGTTTGCTGCTGTCTGCCTTTTTAATACGCGCGTCAAACAAACGCGTTGTATACCTGGGCCAGCGTGTACCTTATTATAACCTGCAGGCTGTGATTGATGGTGTTGAACCGGAATGCCTCCAGTATTTCATCGTTCGCTACCACACAGCTGAATGGTTGCAGACCTTGATGAACAACATGCAAAAGGATTTCCCGGGAATTAAAAAATACATCTGTGGCGCCGCATATTTATTTGAGGATGTAAAACTTCCCAAAGATCATGTATGGATCTCCGGCATTGATGCATTCATACAATTACTGAACAAATAAATTTAATTCATTCGCTATTGAAAACAATTGGAATTATAGGATCCGGAATCAGTGGATTAAGTGCTGCTGCAGTACTGGCACTGAACGGACAAAAAGTTGTAGTGTTTGAAAAAAACGATCAGCTTGGCGGGCGCATGCGGCAGTTTGAAGCCAATGGTTTCACCTTTGACATGGGCCCGAGCTGGTACTGGATGCCGGATGTGTTCGAACGCTTTTATAAACAGTTCGGCTATTCCGGCAGCGACTTTTATGAATTAAAAAAACTCGATCCGGGTTTTCAGATGATCACCGCTGATGGAGAAACAGTAAAGATTCCGGCCGGATGGGACGAACTGCTGGCACTTTTCGAACAGATAGAAACCGGCGCCGCAGACAAGCTGAAAGCATTTATGCGGGAAGCGGAATATAAATACGAGGTAGGTGTAAAAAAACTGATCTATCAACCCGGACTGTCTGTACTGGAACTCATCAATGCAGATACAATAAGCGGCGTGTTCCGGCTGCAGATTTTTTCTTCTTTCAGCAAACATGTGCGCAGGTATTTTAAAAATGACACACTTATTGCTTTAATGGAATTCCCGGTGTTGTTTTTAGGTGCCATGCCCAAAAACACACCTGCTCTGTATAGTCTCATGAACTATGCAGGTTTGAAGCAGGGCACCTTTTATCCGATGGGAGGTTTCAAAAAAGTAATTGATGCTATGGTACAGATTTCGCGAGAGCACGGCGTAGAATTTAATACCGCTGAAGGAGTTGATGCAATAAAAAAAGAAAGCAATTCGAAAATTTCATTAACCACACATGCCCGCAGCATACAGCTGGATGGATTGATCGCATCGGCAGATTACCAGCATGTAGAAAGCAAGTTGCTGCAGCAAAAAGATCGTAACTACACAGAGTAATACTGGGATAAAAAAACATTCGCGCCTTCTTCCCTCATCTTTTATATGGGAGTGAATACCAAACTCGACAAACTCGAACACCACAATCTTTTCTTCGATGGGGATTTTCCGAAGCATGCAAGAGAAATTTATGAAGACCCGCAATGGCCCGAAAATCCGCTGTTCTATGTGTGCTGTCCTTCCCGCACAGATCCTTCTGTAGCACCAGCCGGCAAAGAAAACATCTTTGTATTGATGCCGATAGCCCCTGGCATTGCGGATGAAGAAGCCATCCGTGAAACCTATTACAACCTTTTGATGAAACGACTCGAAGCATATACCGGCGTTCCGGTTCGGGAAAACATTGAGTACGTAAAAAGTTATTGTGTGAAGGATTTTGTAGCAGATTATAATTCGTATAAAGGGAATGCATACGGACTTGCAAATACCTTGATGCAAACGGCTAATCTTAAGCCAAAGATTAAAAATAACAGCATACCAAACTTTTACTACTGCGGACAATTAACCGTTCCCGGTCCGGGCGTGCCCCCGTCAATTGTATCCGGACAAGTAGCGGCCAATGAATTATTAAAAACCTTATCTGTTAATGTATGAAGCAATTGTTTGATAACGTTTCTGCCATGTGCAGCAAATTAACGACAAAAAAATACAGCACCAGCTTTTCATTAGGGATACATTTCCTGCATAAAAAACTGCATGACCCCGTTTATGCCATTTATGGATTCGTACGGTTTGCCGATGAAATTGTTGATTCATTTCACGGATACGATAAGAAACGTTTAATGGCACAGTTCCGCCGCGACACGGCTTTTGCACTGCAAGATAAAATCAGCCTCAACCCTATTCTGAATTCTTTCCAACATGTCGTGCATACCTATAACATAGAATGGGAACTGATTGATACATTTTTAAAAAGTATGGAAATGGATCTGGATCAGTCCGCACACAACGAGCAGTCGTATAAAGAATACATCATTGGCTCTGCGGAAGTAGTCGGACTTATGTGCCTGCGTGTGTTTGTTAAAGGCGATGTTGATATGTATGAAAAACAGAAGCCGCATGCCATGAGTTTAGGTGCAGCTTTCCAGAAAGTAAATTTTCTGCGGGATGCCAAAGAAGATTTTGATTCGTTGGGAAGAACCTATTTTCCGGATGTAAGCATGGAAAAGTTTGACCGGCACATCAAACAAAATATTGAATCGGATATTGAAAAAGATTTTCAGCACGCACTGATCGGAATCAAGCAACTACCGGCAGAGTCAAGGCTGGGTGTATACCTGGCTTACATTTATTATAAAAATCTGTTTCATAAAATAAAATCCATTCCGCCCGAACGTATGTTAAAAGAACGTATCCGCATACCCAATCTGAATAAATTCGCGTTGTTGTTTCAATGTTATTTCAGGAATCAATTCAATATATTATAATAGTATGATACGATTGATAAATTATATACTATTTCTGCTATTACCTGTATGTTCGCAGGCTGAAGAATGGAATATGGTTACGATCCGTGATTTATATCACAAGGCATCCGTATCAAAAGAAGATGCCGACAAATTGAAAGCAGCGCTGAAATCGATACAATCTCCCAATGAATGCATTAAAGGCTATATTGCGGCCGCGTACATGATTGAAGCAAAGCACGTATATAACCCATCTACCAAGCTAAGCCACTTCAATAATGGAAAAACACTGCTTGATGCTGCTATCAAAAATGATCCGCACAATATTGAGCTTAAGTTCATAAGAGTCTGTATTCAAACAAATGCGCCTTCTTTTCTGGGCTACAACAGGCAAATTGAAACAGATAAAGCATTTATTGTATCAACATATGCCGCACAAACAGATCTTGATTTAAAAAAACGGATTAAAGAATTTATGCTTCAATCCGGTATATGTACGGAACAGGAAAAAAAAACGTTTAAGTAATATCTGTAGGAACAAACTATGATTTCAACGGGTTATATATAGTCTACAAGTATAACCAGACATTAAAGACAGATACAAATAAAAATAATATGGATAATTGGATCGCTATTGCCGCAGTCATCCTCGTAACATTTCTCAGTATGGAATTTGTTGCCTGGTTCGCTCATAAATATATTATGCATGGATTTCTCTGGAAGCTGCACAAAGACCATCACCAGCCGGATCCTGAAACACCGGTTGAACACAATGACTTCTTCTTTGTCATTTTTGCCACCCCTGCAATTATTTTATTTATCATTGGCATAAAAGACTTTACAGTATCATTCTGGATCGCCGTGGGTATTACCACGTACGGTCTGTCCTATTTCTTTATCCACGATCTGTTTATACATCAGCGCATCAAAGTATTGCGGAATGCCGATTCTGTTTATTTCAGAGCAATCCGGAAAGCACACAAAATACACCACAAACATCTGGAAAAAGAAGACGGCGAATGCTTTGGTATGTTGTTGGTTCCTTTCAAATATTTTAAAGAAGCAAGAAAAAATGTACGCTAATTACACCTATCTGGCAATCGACCTGGGATCGCTGGTTGTGCCGCTTATCTTTAGCTTTCACCCAAAATTACTGTTTTATAAAAAATGGGTTGCCTTTGGGTTCGCTAATTTTATAGTAAGTGTATTATTCATTGCCTGGGATATGTATTATACACATCTTGGTGTATGGGGGTTTAATCCGCAGTACCTTACAGGTATCCACGTAGGCAATCTTCCGGCAGAAGAAATTTTATTTTTCATGTGTATTCCATTTTCAAGCGTCTTTACCTATCACTGCCTGAAATTATTTTACCCCGATAGAACGGTCATTCCATATAAAGAAATTACGCTTTTTATGGTCATGTTACTTTTATGTATAGGGATACAGCACCCGACACATATATATACAAGCGTTACGTTTATTCTACTGGCTCTGACACTGCTGTTGCTTACATTTGTATTTGAATTGCCCTGGATACCAAATTTTTATTTCACCTATCTGATTATATTAATTCCCTTTTTTATTGTTAATGGACTGCTTACCGGCACCTGGCTTGAGGATCCGGTAGTCTGGTATGATAACACAAAAAACCTCGGCATACGTTTGGGAACTATACCGGTGGAGGATATTTTCTATGGCATGCTGATGCTTATTTTAAACACCGCGCTGTTTGAATATTTTGACCGTAAAATTACTGCAAAAACGGTTAGCGAATTAATTCCTGAAAATAATCAGCTAACCGTTTAAATACGTTATATAATTTACGCCGTATAGAATCTTATTTTACAACGTTAAATTTCTTTCTAAGAGTTGCATTGCCATTATGTATGATAAGCATATAAGTGCCACCCGCCAGACTGCTTACATCTATCATCGCTCCGTTGCCGGTTGCTGTTGAAGAAACAGTTCCTTCTTTACCCAACACATCTATCAGTGTAAAACTTGCATCTGATAAGTCTGCATCTGTATCAATAAATACGATGCCGTTTGATGGATTCGGATATACAGCTGCATTCAATGTATTCAATGCCTGCACGCCTGTTGTGATGGATTCCGATGTAACTGTTACCGGTCCAGAAGTTGTGACGCCTCCGTTACTGTCTGTTACTCGAACCGTAATCGTATGAGATCCTGCCGTTGGAGTGTCCCATGTGTACGTATACGGCGCTGCTGCTGCTGTGCCGATTACATCATCGCCTGCTAAAAACTCTACAAGGGTTATACTACCATCCGCATCTGTGATATTCACCGAAATATCGATCGCTCCTGTTACTGCAGCATTCGGTGCCGGTGAAGTAATTGTAATAACAGATGGCTGATTTGCAACCACGCTTACTGTTGCTGCTGCTGAAGTTGCTTTGCAGTTACCCGCATTTGTTACTTCAACGGTATAGCTTCCCGCGTTCGTTGCGGTATAGGTCTGTGCGGTTGCTCCTGTGATTGTGACCGTGCCGTTGAACCATTTGTAGGTCAAAGCTGAACCTGCATTCGCCTGTAATACTACACTTCCGCCCTGAGGAATCGTTGTTGAACCAGTTGCTGTGATTGTAGCAGTTGGCAGTGCAGTTACTGTTAACGTAAATGCAGAAGTTGATTTACACATATTTCCATCTGTATAACTTGCCGTATAAATACCGCCCTGTGTTGGTGTAACTCCAGTTAACGTAATCTCTCTGGTCGATGCACTGTAACCGTTCGGACCTGTCCAGCTCCAGCCTGTATTTACTGTCGGCTGAGGACCCAGTACAACCGAAGAGCCAGCACACACCGTTGCGCCTGATACCTGGTTCCAGGTTCCGCCATCTACCTGTGCATACTGCGTTAAAACCGGTAAGGCATTTACCGTCACCGTAGTCCCTGCTGAGGTTGCTGAACAGCCGCCCGGGTTTGTTACTGTTACCGTATAACTGCCCGATGCGGTGGCTGTATAACCTGAATTTGTCGCTCCTGCTATTGTTGCTGTACCGTTCTTCCATACATAGCTGTATCCGGTGCCTGTACCTGCATTCAATACTACACTGCCTCCGGAGCAGAATGTGGTTGCCGTGCTTGCTGTTATCGCTGCTGCCGGTACCGTACAATTCAATCCTTTTAATACAACTGTTCCCATTAAAGCCGGATTGCTCCACGTATCATCTGTAGACGCAACCCAGGCAAGCTTACCTTCTCTTGCTCCTCCGTCATCGTCATCATTGATCATGACTTCAAAGCCCTGGAATGAATTTAATGAAGCAGTGCCGCCAATGGTGCTCCACGGGATGCTCACCTCCACAATATAACCGGTTGCTGTATTGCTGATGCCTTTGGTTATTCCTGTTACCGGATGTCCGTTGATCTCATAGGCCGCTGTAACATCGTTCCAGCGGAACGTGTACTGCTGGTCGTTGGTGCCGTATGTCGTTGCTTTGGTGTTGCCCAGATCAATGTATACTTCAACGCCATCGTCGTTGTATACATCCGTTCCCCCATCGTTGCGCTTCACATCATCGGTTACCTGAACCAATACATACAGATTAGACGCATCCCACATCGCTTTCCAGTTACCCGACAGATCTGTACCTGAGCTGATCGTACCGGTATTATTTTTTGTGATACCTGTGGATGGAAAACTGCTCCACAAGCCGTCAACGGTTCCATCGATTGTGGGTGCAGAACCGGTCTGGTAAATAGGTTTTGCTACCTGAATGTTTATTGCCGTGCTCGTTGTTACTGCATTGGCTGCACTCGTTGCTTTGGCAGTGATCGGATATGTTCCTGCTGCTGCAGCTGTGATTGTATAGCTGTATGGTGAACTTGCATCTGTACCTAACAACGTTGTTCCGTTATAAAATTCTACTTTGGAAATGCTCCCGCTTGTGATCGTTGCCGTGGCATTGATCGTTATATTATCACCTTCCGTATAAACTGTATTATTTACAGGTGCTGTAAGCGATACTACCGGTCCTACATTACCACACGTATTTTTATATTTTCTTACGAAATTCCATATCTCGACCGTTGAATTAAAAGTAGCATCTAAAGAATGCCAGTGGCCTTTTCCAGCCAGGGTCATCAGAACAAATTCAGTACCGCAACCACAATTCGTCCAGGAGCTCTTAGTAGCAACTGAATTAGAAATATTTGATGGATATGGTTTAGTAACTACCGCTGTTGAAGAACATCCATTTTTAGTTCTCCAACCTTGTAAATAAGTCAAAAGCTTATTATCATAAATAACAACATTGTCAGCATCACCATGAATATGAATAAACGGAACAACACGTGAACTATTAAAATTACTTGAAGATAATGGATATCCTGAAACAGGTGCGAATGCGGCAATTTTGTCAGCAATTTTAGTTGCTGCTACATAAGTCATCATACCTCCCATTGAAAAGCCGGATAGATATACCCGGGAACGATCAATCCCATAACTGGTATACATAGCATCAATGATTTTCAAAATAAAATCAGTATCCGTATTACCTGACAAATCCCATGAATTATTAATACCTGCAGGATATACAACAATAAACTTCGCAGTATCAGCTACGAGTTCCCATTTTGTTTGTGACTTTTGATAATTCGGATCTTGATTTAAACCATGCATAGAAATCAGTAAAGGTCTGTTCTGCTGAATTCCTGCAGGTGCATATACCAACATACTTCGAGTAGCATTCCCTACAGTAATTGTTGTTAATTGTGCCATAGAATGAAACGAAAGCATCCATAAACATATCATTAAAAATGTAACATGATAATGGATTCCTGCAAACGCATACTTGAATAGAACAACGTACTTGTTCATGATTCTAACAATAGACTCTACTGCTCTTTTGCGCAAAAGCAGCACCAATATTTTTACTAATATACACTCTTTCATTTTCCAGCTGTTTATTTGATTTTTTTATGTGTATTGAATAAATCGATTATATAATCGCCCAGTAAATGCTATTATCTGGCAGGCATATCCTATGAACAGTAAATGCGTTTCAACTCCATATACTTTAGTTCTCATGTATAAAATAATATATGCTATTCGGCCCAAACCAAACAGCATATATTATTTTATCACTGTAATTTTCTTTCTCAGAATTGAATGATCCTGTTTGATAATCAACACATAAGTGCCACCCGCCAGACTGCTTACATCTATCATCGCTCCGTTGCCGGTTGCTGTTGAAAAAACAGTTCCTTCTTTACCCAACACATCTATCAGTGTAAAGCTTGCATCTGATAAGTCTGCATCTGTATCAATAAATACGATGCCGTTTGATGGATTCGGATATACAGCTGCATTTAATGTATTCAATACCTGCACGCCTGTTGTGATGGATTCCGATGTAACTGTTACCGGTCCAGAAGTTGTGACGCCTCCGTTACTGTCTGTTACCCGAACCGTAATTGTATGAGATCCTGCCGTTGGAGTGTCCCATGTGTACGTATACGGCGCTGCTGCTGCTGTGCCGATTACATCATCGCCTGCTAAAAACTCTACAAGGGTTATACTACCATCCGCATCTGTGATATTCACCGAAATGTCGATCGCTCCTGTTACTGCAGCATTCGGTGCCGGTGAAGTAATTGTAATAACAGATGGCTGATTTGCAACCACGCTTACCGTTGCTGCTGCTGAAGTTGCTTTGCAGTTACCCGCATTTGTTACTTCAACCGTATAGCTTCCCGCGGTCGTTGCGGTATAGGTCTGTGCGGTTGCTCCTGTGATTGCGACCGTGCCGTTGAACCATTTGTAGGTCAAAGCTGAACCTGCATTCGCCTGTAATGCTACACTTCCGCCCTGAGGAATCGTTGTTGAACCAGTTGCTGTGATTGTAGCAGTTGGCAGTGCAGTTACTGTTACTACTGTTGCTGCTGAAGTAGCTTTGCAGTTACCCGCATTCGTTACTTCAACCGTATAGCTTCCGGCGGCTGTTGCGGTATAGGTCTGTGCGGTTGCTCCTGTGATTGCGACCGTGCCGTTCATCCATTTGTAGGATGCACCTGAACCTGCTGTCAGTGTTGTGCTGCCGCCTGCGCAGAATGTTGTCGGTGTACTTGTCGTAATCGCTGCGGCCGGTAGTGCAGTTACCGTTAACGTAAATACAGAAGTTGATTTACACGTATTTCCATCTGTATAACTTGCCGTATAAACACCGCCCTGATTTGTTTGTACTGATGTAAGCCTAAGCTCTCTGGCCGATGCACTGTAACCGTTCGGACCTGTCCAGCTCCAGCCTGTATTTACTGTCGGCTGAGGACCCAGTACAACCGAAGAGCCAGCACACACCGTTGCGCCTGATACCTGGTTCCAGGTTCCGCCATCTACCTGTGCATACTGCGTTAAAACCGGTAAGGCATTTACCGTCACCGTAGTCCCTGCTGAGGTTGCTGAACAGCCGCCCGGGTTTGTTACTGTTACCGTATAACTGCCGGATGCGGTGGCTGTATAACCTGAATTTGTCGCTCCTGCTATTGTTGCTGCTCCGTTCTTCCATACATAGCTGTATCCGGTGCCTGTACCTGCATTCAATACTACACTGCCTCCGGAGCAGAATGTGGTTGCCGTGCTTGCTGTTATCGCTGCTGCCGGTACCGTACAATTCAATCCTTTTAATACAACTGTTCCCATTAAAGCCGGATTGCTCCACGTATCATCTGTAGACGCAACCCAGGCAAGCTTACCTTCTCTTGCTCCTCCGTCATCGTCATCATTGATCATGACTTCAAAGCCCTGGAATGAATTTAATGAAGCAGTGCCGCCAATGGTGCTCCACGGGATGCTCACCTCCACAATATAACCGGTTGCTGTATTGCTGATGCCTTTGGTTATTCCTGTTACCGGATGTCCGTTGATCTCGTAGGCCGCTGTAACATCGTTCCAGCGGAACGTGTACTGCTGGTCGTTGGTGCCGTATGTCGTTGCTTTGGTATTGCCCAGATCAATGTATACTTCAACGCCATCGTCGTTGTACACATCCGTTCCACCATCGTTGCGCTTCACATCATCGGTTACCTGAACAAGCACATACAGATTAGACGCATCCCACATCGCTTTCCAGTTACCCGACAGATCTGTACCTGAGCTGATCGTACCGGTATTGTTTTTTGTGATACCTGTGGATGGAAAATTGCTCCACAAGCCGTCAACGGTTCCATCGATTGTGGGTGCAGAACCGGTCTGGTAAATAGGTTTTGCTACCTGAATGTTTATTGCCGTGCTCGTTGTTACTGCATTGGCTGCACTCGTTGCTTTGGCAGTGACCGGATAGGTACCTGCTGCTGCAGCTGTGATTGTATAGCTGTATGGTGAACTTGCATCTGTACCTAACAACGTTGTTCCGTTATAAAATTCTACTTTGGAAATGCTCCCGCTTGTGATCGTTGCCGTGGCATTGATCGTTATATTATCACCTTCCGTATAAACTGTATTGTTTACAGGTGCGGTAAGCGATACTACCGGCGAAGGAGTGGTAATAACCGTCGATGCCTCCGTAATCGTTGATCCAATTCTAAAAAAATCAAAATCAGCATATCCACCGGCTGAAACACTCGCATAAGTAAATAACCCATACCGATAACCAATAAATTGCGGAATGGTATAAGACATTTGAAGTGTACTGCCAATGGATTGCCAGGTGGTACCATTCAGACTATAATAGAAATAAGCTTTGTCTGTCTGATTCCTGTAATCCATATCAATCCGAAGATATATGATGTTTTGATTTAAAGGAACACTTGCAACTTGAGCAGGTGTTCCCGTAACATCATTTCCATTGACCATTACAATAGACTTTGTTGTACCAGTCATTTTAACACCTACGTAACCATACTGTTTTTGTAAAGCTACTAAACCAGCATAATCACCATCCTTCATGCCGGAAACATCTATTACCGTATAGCCCGAACACTGGGGTCCAAATGTTCGCTGCGTTAGTGTATTCGTTGTCATCAGCACGTTCGGATCTGTACGCTCATTGGTGAGCCGCAGATAGCCGCTTTTTTGTGTTAATGACCAATAGTTATTTTGTGGATTGTGGTTCCATTGCCACGCAAGTTTAAGAGGAGCCGCTTGTGAAAATTCATCGGAGGAAACAATATTATGCATACCTCCTGTTCCCTGAGGAATATCAAGTGTAGCTGGCACTGCACTCAGAACAGGCCAGTCATTTGTCCATGTCATCGGAACAAGATATGGAACCCTGCCTCTGGCTCCTCCATCTTTAAATAAATAGGCATACCATTTACCAGCTGGCGTTTCTATAAAAGAACCTTGTGCAACTCCCTGATCTTTTAAGATCACTTTACTTTCATACGTACCTGTTAGTGTTGAAGAACGATGAATAATCTGCGTACGCATACCGCCGCTGGGCCAGCAAATATTATTAATATAGTAATACCCATTGTGCTTCAATACCTGTGACCCTTCTGCATTCAAGCCAATAGGGCCAGCTACAGCACCAGCATTTGTAATTAATGTTTTATTCGTACCTCCGGATTTAATCGCTGAAGCATCTGCAGTTAATTCAATAATTTTAATATCTCCCTGTCCATATATAAGATACACTCTATCATCGTCATCAAAGAAAAGATTGCAATCGTGGTAGGAAGCATTTAACGTAGAAACAGTCCACGGACCGGTTTCAATATTAGCTGTTTTATAGATATACGTTCTGCCTGTATTAGCAAATGTCGTAACATAATACATTCCTTTAAAATATCGAATGCTACTTGCCCATGAACCATGACCATATTCATTCTTTCCATTCGCAAGGCTGTAACTGTCAGAGGTAGACAATGTGGTGTAGCAGTAATTTACAATATCCCAATTAACTAAATCGGTAGACTTCATTATGGGTACACCGGGATTCATGTGCATGGTTGTACTGCTCATGTAGTAATTATTCCCTACTCTAACGATAGCTATATCGGGAACATCTGCATTGATGATTGGATTTGTGGCCGCCGTTTGTGCATTCGAATAAGCAGGCAATGTCAACATCAGTTGCGCATAACGTTCTCCAAACGTACGATAAGATGCCGGAGTGAAGTGTAAGTTATCTCCCTTGTGCGGTAAACCAGCGGCCGAAACGACATGAGCATTCGGAATCACATTCGGTAATTTTGCAATAATAGAATTATGTCCGCCACATGCGCCGCCTTGTGCGGTTGTTACTAATTCGCCAGCCAAAAATGGAGTTTTAGCTGGATCTAAGCCAAGATCTTTAATCAGATTATCATAAATAGCCTTAACTTTAGCCGGCCAATCCTGCTGTCCGTTGTTTGTTTCTCCCTGATGAAATAATATTCCCTTAATAACTCCATCCTTCTGTGCCAGTTTTGCAACTTCCACCAGACGTGCATACGGATTTCCGCCATACTGATTTATTGTACCAATCATCCAGCTTGGAGCTGTTGCAACATACGATCCATAATTGACCTTATCAAACAAGGCAATATCACAACCTCCTATCGCAACAGGTACAACACCTACTTTTATATTTGCCGGCAGGTTTGACACCATTGTGCGCCCAAAATAATCAAGTGGCCCAAGTCCTGTGTTACATCTTACAATAGGTGCTGTAGCTGTTGTCCACTTTCCTGTCGTATAAGATTTTGTACCTGTACAATTTACGGCACCCATTACCTGAAACCTGCTATTTACAGCGGTTTGATCCTGCGCTTCTATTACTCCGTTTCCTTCCATATTAGATTGCCCGAAAGTCAGGTAAATATGAAAATTAGGATCTTGAGCATATGATTGGATGCAAAAGAAAAAAACGCAAGAAAAGAAAATTACTTTGGAAAATATCGTTACGTTCATATGTTCTTGATTTGATATTGAGGACAGTTATAATTGATAGTAAAAACAGATAATACGTTTCATCAAAATGTAACAGGCTACGGAATAGATATTAAAAAGTCACCACTTAATATGAAAATGTTTATAAAAATCACTGAAGCACGGAGCGTATTACCCATCTCATAAAACACAATCAAAAAGGGGGGCAAAAAATATTTCGCCCCCCTTTTGATTCAAACTGGAATAAAACTAAAAATTGGTATTACCGGATTACAGTGATTTTTTTCCGAATCACTGAAGTATCTTTTTTAACGATCAGCACATAAGTGCCACCCGCCAGACTGCTCACATCTATCATCGCTCCGTTGCCGGTTGCTGTTGAAAAAACAGTTCCTTCTTTACCCAACACATCTATCAGTGTAAAGCTTGCATCTGATAAGTCTGCATCTGTATCAATAAATACGATGCCGTTTGATGGATTCGGATATACAGCTGCATTCAATGTATTCAATGCCTGCACGCCTGTTGTGATGGATTCCGATGTAACTGTTACCGGTGCCGAAGTTGTGACGCCTCCGTTACTGTCTGTTACCCGAACCGTAATCGTATGAGATCCTGCCGTTGGAGTGTCCCATGTGTACGTATACGGCGCTGCTGCTGCTGTGCCGATTACATCATCGCCTGCTAAAAACTCTACAAGGGTTATGCTACCATCCGCATCTGTGATATTCACCGAAATATCGATCGCTCCTGTTACTGCAGCATTCGGTGCCGGTGAAGTAATTGTAATAACAGATGGCTGATTTGCAACCACGCTTACCGTTGCTGCTGCTGAAGTTGCTTTGCAGTTACCCGCATTTGTTACTTCAACCGTATAGCTTCCCGCGGTCGTTGCGGTATAGGTCTGTGCGGTTGCTCCTGTGATTGCGACCGTGCCGTTGAACCATTTGTAGGTCAAAGCTGAACCTGCATTCGCCTGTAATGCTACACTTCCGCCCTGAGGAATCGTTGTTGAACCAGTTGCTGTGATTGTAGCAGTTGGCAGTGCAGTTACTGTTACTACTGTTGCTGCTGAAGTAGCTTTGCAGTTACCCGCATTCGTTACTTCAACCGTATAGCTTCCGGCGGCTGTTGCGGTATAGGTCTGTGCGGTTGCTCCTGTGATTGCGACCGTGCCGTTCATCCATTTGTAGGATGCACCTGAACCTGCTGTCAGTGTTGTGCTGCCGCCTGCGCAGAATGTTGTCGGTGTACTTGTCGTAATCGCTGCGGCCGGTAGTGCAGTTACCGTTAACGTAAATACAGAAGTTGATTTACACGTATTTCCATCTGTATAACTTGCCGTATAAACACCGCCCTGATTTGTTTGTACTGATGTAAGCCTAAGCTCTCTGGCCGATGCACTGTAACCGTTCGGACCTGTCCAGCTCCAGCCTGTATTTACTGTCGGCTGAGGACCCAGTACAACCGAAGAGCCAGCACACACCGTTGCGCCTGATACCTGATTCCAGGTTCCGCCATCTACCTGCGCATACTGCGTTAAAACCGGTAAGGCATTTACCGTCACCGTAGTCCCTGCTGAGGTTGCTGAACAGCCGCCCGGGTTTGTTACTGTTACCGTATAACTGCCGGATGCGGTGGCTGTATAACCTGAATTTGTCGCTCCTGCTATTGTTGCTGCTCCGTTCTTCCATACATAGCTGTATCCGGTGCCTGTACCTGCATTCAATACTACACTGCCTCCGGAGCAGAATGTGGTTGCCGTGCTTGCTGTTATCGCTGCTGCCGGTACCGTACAATTCAATCCTTTTAATACAACTGTTCCCATTAAAGCCGGATTGCTCCACGTATCATCTGTAGACGCAACCCAGGCAAGCTTACCTTCTCTTGCTCCTCCGTCATCGTCATCATTGATCATGACTTCAAAGCCCTGGAATGAATTTAATGAAGCAGTGCCGCCAATGGTGCTCCACGGGATGCTCACCTCCACAATATAACCGGTTGCTGTATTGCTGATGCCTTTGGTTATTCCTGTTACCGGATGTCCGTTGATCTCGTAGGCCGCTGTAACATCGTTCCAGCGGAACGTGTACTGCTGGTCGTTGGTGCCGTATGTCGTTGCTTTGGTATTGCCCAGATCAATGTATACTTCAACGCCATCGTCGTTGTACACATCCGTTCCACCATCGTTGCGCTTCACATCATCGGTTACCTGAACAAGCACATACAGATTAGACGCATCCCACATCGCTTTCCAGTTACCCGACAGATCTGTACCTGAGCTGATCGTACCGGTATTGTTTTTTGTGATACCTGTGGATGGAAAATTGCTCCACAAGCCGTCAACGGTTCCATCGATTGTGGGTGCAGAACCGGTCTGGTAAATAGGTTTTGCTACCTGAATGTTTATTGCCGTGCTCGTTGTTACTGCATTGGCTGCACTCGTTGCTTTGGCAGTGACCGGATATGTTCCTGCTGCTGCTGCTGTGATTGTATAGCTGTATGGTGAACTTGCATCTGTACCTAACAACGTTGTTCCGTTATAAAATTCTACTTTGGAAATGCTCCCGCTTGTGATCGTTGCCGTGGCATTGATCGTTATATTATCACCTTCTGTATAAACTGTATTGTTTACAGGTGCGGTAAGCGATACTACCGGCGAAGGAGTGGTAATAACCGGAGCAGTACCTACAAATGAAGTTGTACTTTGAGGATCAAGGGTAATTTGAAAAGAGCCGGTGCTTGAATTTATATTCGCTTCTTTAGCTAAACTTTTACTGCCCGATGTTACATATTTTTCCCAGGTAGTAACTTTTGTTCCGGGAACAGAAAGTGTAATTGTTTGTGAAGAGGTGCTTCTATTAATAGCAACCACCACTACATCATCTCCTTTTTTGTAGGCAGAAATATATACTCCTGTAGCAGGATTTTTAGTAGCATCAACCCGTTTGTAACCCGGACGGATAAACTTAGAATATTGCGCCATGCAATAACCGCGTTTGCTGATTGTTCCGTTTTCATTCATAGGGCCATACTGCCTGCGTATATACCACCAGGTGTATACACTCATTTGGCCTTCCACCATACACCTGTAAATTTCATACGACACATCGTTCGCAGACGGCCATAGATCGGAAGAATTCGCATCACTGTTGGTATAATGCTCGGTCATCCAACGTTCTTTTGTGGGTGCTTTTGAATCTGCTAACGGGTAATTAAAAACCGAAACCGGAGAATTTGCATCACTACCATATAAATGACATCCGATAATATCAATATTTGATAAAGCTGTCGGGTCATTCAATACTTTATCATAATAGGATTTATTATATGAAAACGATTCTGCCGTGATTACTTTAATTCCATTTACGCGTAATGTTCCGGCAATATTTTTAGTAAAATTATACACTTCATCAGCACTATACCAGGTCCAATCAAATCCCCAATCCGGTTCGTTGGCAAATGACATCGCATACAAATTGACGCCATTGTTTTTCATATAATTATTAAAATCAATAAGATGTTGTGCATACGCACTATAACTACCGGGCTTTAATCTTTTTTCCTGTCTGTTATTACGTGTTATCGTTTCACACATACTTGCAGGCGGATTCCATGGCGTTGCAAATATGGTAGCTCCTAATTGCTGCGCACGCAACGCTGTCGCCAGTGCTTTATTCCATTGGGTTTTATCATCATTAACAAAAATCCGGAGTACGGTTAATCCCATCTCACCGGCACCATTGCCAAATGCAGTAGTACGTTGTACCGCTGTCATGTCTCCAGCCCATTCCGGGTGATTGATACCTCCAAATCCCCGGATGTATTGTTTTTCGGATGTTAAATTAACGGTGGAAGTTTGTGCCCATACCAGACACGTGCTTAAATAAAATAAAACAGTAAATAATTTTTTCATACGTATAATTATTTCAAGACAGTTTTAATTGAATAGTAAAAACAGATAATACGTTTCATCAAAATGCAACAGGCTACGGAATAGATATTAAAAAGTCACCACTTAATATGAAAATGTTTATAAAAATCACTGAAGCACGGAGCGTATTACCCATCTCATAAAACACAATCAAAAAGGGGGCAAAAATATTTCGCCCCCTTTTGATTCAAACTGGAATAAAACTAAAAATTGGTATTACCGGATTACAGTGATTTTTTTCCGAATCACTGAAGTATCTTTTTTAACGATCAGCACATAAGTGCCACCCGCCAGACTGCTTACATCTATCATCGCTCCGTTGCCGGTTGCTGTTGAAGAAACAGTTCCTTCTTTACCCAACACATCTATCAGTGTAAAGCTTGCATCTGATAAGTCTGCATCTGTATCAATAAATACGATGCCGTTTGATGGATTCGGATATACAGCTGCATTCAATGTATTCAATGCCTGCACGCCTGTTGTGATGGATTCCGATGTAACTGTTACCGGTCCAGAAGTTGTGACTCCTCCGTTACTGTCTGTTACCCGAACCGTAATTGTATGAGAACCTGCCGTTGGAGTGTCCCATGTGTACGTATACGGCGCTGCTGCTGCTGTGCCGATTACATCATCGCCTGCTAAAAACTCTACAAGGGTTATGCTACCATCCGCATCTGTGATATTCACCGAAATATCGATCGCTCCTGTTACTGCAGCATTCGGTGCCGGTGAAGTAATTGTAATAACAGATGGCTGATTTGCAACCACGCTTACTGTTGCTGCTGCTGACCTTGCTTTGCAGTTACCCGCATTTGTTACTTCAACCGTATAGCTTCCCGCGTTCGTTGCTGTATAGCTCTGTGCGGTTGCTCCTGTGATTGCGACCGTGCCGTTGAACCATTTGTAGGTCAAAGCTGAACCTGCATTCGCCTGTAATACTACACTTCCGCCCTGAGGAATCGTTGTTGAACCAGTTGCTGTGATTGTAGCAGTTGGCAGTGCAGTTACTGTTACTACTGTTGCTGCTGAAGTAGCTTTGCAGTTACCCGCATTCGTTACTTCAACGGTATAGCTTCCGGCGGCTGTTGCGGTATAGGTCTGTGCGGTTGCTCCTGTGATTGCGACCGTGCCGTTCATCCATTTGTAGGATGCACCTGAACCTGCTGTCAGTGTTGTGCTGCCGCCTGCGCAGAATGTTGTCGGTGTACTTGTCGTAATCGCTGCGGCCGGTAGTGCAGTTACTGTTACTACTGTTGCTGCTGAGCTTGCTTTGCAGTTACCCGCATTCGTTACTTCAACCGTATAGCTTCCCGCGGCTGTTGCGGTATAGGTCTGTGCAGTTGCTCCTGTGATTGCGACCGTGCCGTTCAGCCATTTGTAGGATGCACCTGAACTTGCTGTCAGTGTTGTGCTGCCGCCTGCGCAGAATGTTGTCGGTGTACTTGTCGTAATCGCTGCGGCCGGCAGTGCAGTTACCGTTAACGTAAATACAGAAGTTGATTTACACGTATTTCCATCTGTATAACTTGCCGTATAAATACCTCCTTGTGTTGGTGTAACTCCAGTTAACGTAATCTCTCTGGTCGATGCACTGTAACCGTTCGGACCTGTCCAGCTCCAGCCTGTATTTACTGTCGGCTGAGGCCCCAGTACAACCGAAGAGCCAGCACACACCGTTGCGCCTGATACCTGGTTCCAGGTTCCGCCATCTACCTGTGCATACTGCGTTAAAACCGGTAAGGCATTTACCGTCACCGTAGTCCCTGCTGAGGTTGCTGAACAGCCGCCCGGGTTTGTTACTGTTACCGTATAACTGCCCGATGCGGTGGCTGTATAAGAAGATCCTGTCGCTCCTGTGATTACTGCTGTACCGTTCTTCCATACATAGCTGTATCCGGTGCCTGTACCTGCATTCAATACTACACTGCCTCCGGAGCAGAATGTGGTTGCCGTGCTTGCCGTTATCGCTGCTGCCGGTACCGTACAATTCAATCCTTTTAATACAACTGTTCCCATTAAAGCCGGATTGCTCCACGTATCATCTGTAGACGCAACCCAGGCAAGCTTACCTTCTCTTGCTCCTCCGTCATCGTCATCATTGATCATGACTTCAAAGCCCTGGAATGAATTTAATGAAGCCGTACCGCCAATGGTAGACCAAGGGATGCTCACCTCCACAATATAACCGGTTGCTGTATTGCTGATGCCTTTGGTTATTCCTGTTACCGGATGTCCGTTGATCTCATAGGCCGCTGTAACATCGTTCCAGCGGAACGTGTACTGCTGGTCGTTGGTGCCGTATGTCGTTGCTTTGGTGTTGCCCAGATCAATGTATACTTCAACGCCATCGTCGTTGTATACATCCGTTCCCCCATCGTTGCGCTTCACATCATCGGTTACCTGAACCAATACATACAGATTAGACGCATCCCACATCGCTTTCCAGTTACCCGACAGATCTGTACCTGAGCTGATCGTACCGGTATTGTTTTTTGTGATACCTGTGGATGGAAAATTGCTCCATAAGCCGTCAACGGTTCCATCGATTGTGGGTGCAGAACCGGTCTGGTAAATAGGTTTTGCTACCTGAATGTTTATTGCCGTGCTCGTTGTTACTGCATTGGCTGCACTCGTTGCTTTGGCAGTGACCGGATAGGTACCTGCTGCTGCAGCTGTGATTGTATAGCTGTATGGTGAACTTGCATCTGTACCCAACAACGTTGTTCCGTTATAAAATTCTACTTTGGAAATGCTCCCGCTTGTGATCGTTGCCGTGGCATTGATCGTTATATTATCACCTTCTGTATAAACTGTATTGTTTGTAGGCGCGGTAAGCGATACTACCGGCGAAGGATTGGTATTGTTACACGACGCGAAAGGCCCTGGAGCCGGACAGCAGGATAAACTCGCCTGAGAAGCGAAATATTGTTTCAGCCAGGTCATAGCCGGACGTTCGGTTCCGTTTGCATAAATGATTCCTGAATCCGTACCGCTGGCGCCTGTTTGTTTGTTTCCTCCAATCCAGGTTTGCCCCTGAATATATCCCCAGAATGTAATACCTGCAACATGCGGATGTTCCCATGCAACCGGAATCAACGTTGAATAAACAGCCTGTTGTTTCGCTTCATTTGGATCAGCTGTCTGATCAAATTCTGTAATATGAATAGGCAGGCCGGTTTTGTTCCAGATTTCGTCTATACAAGCCTTGAAGTTAGCAGCTGTTAAATTATTAATGCCGTGTGCCTGCAACCCTACTCCGTCAATTAAATTTTTCTTACCATCTGTAAGATTTGGTGCATTCTTTATAGCTATTGACATGGCTATATAAGGTGCTCTGCAGTTATTCCAATTCATTTCAATGTTATATTCATTGATTAACAATACGGCATCCGGAAAATGTTTTCTCGCTAATTGAAAGCACCATATTGCCCATCCATATTGATTATTCAAATCACCTGCATTAGCTGGTTCAGCTTTGTATCCTGCTGTAAGTGCTGCTTTCAAATTGGCTGGCATAGGAGTATTGACAGGTTCATTTAATACATCGATCATTTTCAAACCTCCCATAGCCGCGTAATGGTCTCTTACAGCTTTAAAGTATGGATCAATAGCAGCTTGTATAGTTGCAGCACTTGTATTCGTATTTGATACCCAACCAGGAGTTTGCGCTCCCCAAATAAGGGTGTGATATTTAAATATGCCATTGTTATTTTTTGCCCAGTTATAACAGATATCAGAACCTCCAAAGTTATATTGCCCCTTAGTCCCCTCTACAGATCCCCATTTAGAAGCATTTTCGGAAGTCACCTGATTCCAATAGGTTGTATACGTACTCGGCACGTTACCGGCAATGATGTTTCCTAAGTATTTACCTTTGCATTTACCAATCTGCGCTTGCCCGGTTTGAAATATGCACAGCAGGCAGATCAGGCCAATTGTTTTTAGAAGATGTTGTTTCATAGTATTGGTCGTTAATTAATTCCTCTTTTATTAATATTCTATTAGCAATCGAAACAATGAAGTCTACTTGATTACTGTAATTTTCTTTCTCAGAATTGAATGATCCTGTTTGATAATCAGCACATAAGTGCCACCCGCCAGACTGCTCACATCTATCATCGCTCCGTTTCCGGTTGCTGTTGAAGAAACAGTTCCTTCTTTACCCAACACATCTATCAGTGTAAAGCTTGCATCTGATAAGTCTGCATCTGTATCAATAAATACGATGCCGTTTGATGGATTCGGATATACAGCTGCATTCAATGTATTCAATGCCTGCACGCCTGTTGTGATGGATTCCGATGTAACTGTTACCGGTGCCGAAGTTGTGACGCCTCCGTTACTGTCTGTTACTCGAACCGTAATCGTATGAGATCCTGCCGTTGGAGTGTCCCATGTGTACGTATACGGCGCTGCTGCTGCTGTGCCGATTACATCATCGCCTGCTAAAAACTCTACAAGGGTTATATTCCCATCCGCATCTGTGATATTCACCGAAATATCAATCGCTCCTGTTACTGCAGCATTCGGTGCCGGTGAAGTAATTGTAATAACCGATGGCTGATTTGCAACCACGCTTACCGTTGCTGCTGCTGAAGTTGCTTTGCAGTTACCCGCATTTGTTACTTCAACCGTATAGCTTCCCGCCGCTGTTGCGGTATAGGTCTGTGCTGTTGCTCCTGTGATTGCGACCGTGCCGTTGAACCATTTGTAGGTCAAAGCTGAACCTGCATTCGCCTGTAATACTACACTTCCGCCCTGAGGAATCGTTGTTGAACCAGTTGCTGTGATTGTAGCAGTTGGCAGTGCAGTTACTGTTACTACTGCTGCTGCTGAAGTAGCTTTGCAGTTACCCGCATTCGTTACCTCAACGGTATAGCTTCCCGCGGCTGTTGCGGTATAGGTCTGTGCAGTTGCTCCTGTGATTGCGACCGTGCCGTTCAGCCATTTGTAGGATGCACCTGAACTTGCTGTCAGTGTTGTGCTGCCGCCTGCGCAGAATGTTGTCGGTGTACTTGTCGTAATCGCTGCGGCCGGCAGTGCAGTTACCGTTAACGTAAATACAGAAGTTGATTTACACGTATTTCCATCTGTATAACTTGCCGTATAAATACCTCCTTGTGTTGGTGTAACTCCAGTTAACGTAATCTCTCTGGTCGATGCACTGTAACCGTTCGGACCTGTCCAGCTCCAGCCTGTATTTACTGTCGGCTGAGGCCCCAGTACAACCGAAGAGCCAGCACACACCGTTGCGCCTGATACCTGGTTCCAGGTTCCGCCATCTACCTGTGCATACTGCGTTAAAACCGGTAAGGCATTTACCGTCACCGTAGTCCCTGCTGAGGTTGCTGAACAGCCGCCCGGGTTTGTTACTGTTACCGTATAACTGCCCGATGCGGTGGCTGTATAACCTGAATTTGTCGCTCCTGCTATTGTTGCTGTACCGTTCTTCCATACATAGCTGTATCCGGTGCCTGTACCTGCATTCAATACTACACTGCCTCCGGAGCAGAATGTGGTTGCCGTGCTTGCCGTTATCGCTGCTGCCGGTACCGTACAATTCAATCCTTTTAATACAACTGTTCCCATTAAAGCCGGATTGCTCCACGTATCATCTGTAGACGCAACCCAGGCAAGCTTACCTTCTCTTGCTCCTCCGTCATCGTCATCATTGATCATGACTTCAAAGCCCTGGAATGAATTTAATGAAGCCGTGCCGCCAATGGTAGACCAAGGGATGCTCACCTCCACAATATAACCGGTTGCTGTATTGCTGATGCCTTTGGTTATTCCTGTTACCGGATGTCCGTTGATCTCGTAGGCCGCTGTAACATCGTTCCAGCGGAACGTGTACTGCTGGTCGTTGGTGCCGTATGTCGTTGCTTTGGTATTGCCCAGATCAATGTATACTTCAACGCCATCGTCGTTGTACACATCCGTTCCACCATCGTTGCGCTTCACATCATCGGTTACCTGAACAAGCACATACAGATTAGACGCATCCCACATCGCTTTCCAGTTACCCGACAGATCTGTACCTGAGCTGATCGTACCGGTATTGTTTTTTGTGATACCTGTGGATGGAAAATTGCTCCACAAGCCGTCAACGGTTCCATCGATTGTGGGTGCAGAACCGGTCTGGTAAATAGGTTTTGCTACCTGAATGTTTATTGCCGTGCTCGTTGTTACTGCATTGGCTGCACTCGTTGCTTTGGCAGTGACCGGATATGTTCCTGCTGCTGCTGCTGTGATTGTATAGCTGTATGGTGAACTTGCATCTGTACCCAACAACGTTGTTCCGTTATAAAATTCTACTTTGGAAATGCTCCCGCTTGTGATCGTTGCCGTGGCATTGATCGTTATATTATCACCTTCCGTATACACTGTATTATTTACAGGTGCTGTAAGCGTTACTACCGGAACGGGCACCGCTGCTCCGGATAAAAAACGGATGGTATTCACACTGAAACTATTTGCACCGCCAACCCATCTTAAATACACATCATGTTGACCCGAAGAATTAAAACTTCCCGTTACATTCGTCCATACATCATTACCTCCTGTATTCGGAATCGTTATTGTGGATACTTTTGTTCCTGTACCACCAATGTTATCGAGCCATACTTCAAGGCTTCCATTGCTATTTGCTGAAGATGCATTTATTTCAATACCTGTAGTAACTCTGCTGCCCGAACCTAAGTCAACGCCAGCCAGCATAAGCCAATCTCCGGATGTACTATTTGTTACTACGCGACCAGGTGTTCTGGTTGCAAATGTTACACCATACCAGTTGTTTCTTCCTTCTACACGAACCGGTACAAAACCATACCGGTATGAAAACTGATCGAAATCAGCAGATGCAGCAGATGCATAAAGACCTACAGAAGTACCCACCCATTTATTATAATCGGTTTGTGATTTATCCATATTAGATACATCCTTTGTTCCTAGCTGTGTCCACACTAAACCATCTGCGCTGTAGTAACATGTCAGTATATGCAGGGCACGCTCTACGCGCAGCCATACCGTAGTACCAATGGCATTGTTAACTTCAGTTGTTACGCCTTGAAACGCCATGCCAATTTTTTTACCGTTGTTATAGCCTGTATATAATGTAAAGGTGACATCGTCATTACCGCTGGTCATTCGGATACCTGCTTGTTGCCCATTGGCAGTAGCATTCAGATCTACCTTTGTAGTTAATGAATAATATTTCCCTTTATCTTTTTGTAATAGATGGGTGTAGCCGCTTCCCGGTTTTAGACGCATATAGCCCGGGCGTTCGCTTAAACTATATTTAGATGCATTGGCATAGACCTTACTTAAAAAATGCCAATTCAAACTTAATGTTGTAGATTCAAAATAATCAGACCGGATGAATTCATAATCAATATTACTGCTTGGCAGATTTGGCCCCTGTACCGGATTAACACTTACCGGAACGCCTTTAGGCACGCCATTTCCATCCCATATAACCTGGTGCAGATGACTTTGTCTGCCTTGTCCTTCCCAGCCTCCGTTATCGTAGGCATGCGAAAGGCACCACCATGTTCCGTCGTCTAATTTTATGGGTTGTGTAACATGGTTGGGACCTGTAAAACCACCGGAACCTGTTGAAGTTTGCCAGAAATTACCATGTCGCGTCCAATCGGATTCTACATTCGAAAGTTTTGCAGAACTCAATACATATTGTCCGCCTGTTACGTTACCAGCTACAAACATATAATAGCGTCCATTGCGTTTACACATCACCGGGCCTTCTGCCCAGCTGTATGGATGGCCATTTGCATTGATCCAGTTCATGTTCAAAGCTTGTCCGGATGGTTGTCCATCCATACCTAATTTTTGAAGACCATTCAGATCCTGTCCGTTTTTCAACAGCATATAAGGAGTTCCGTCATCATCCACAAAAATAGAGTTGTCATAGCCATACACGCCTGTATTTGTATTTACTTTTACCGGTGCAGACCATGGACCAGCCATGTTTGTTGCGTTACAGAAATATTGTCCGCCACCTGCGTTATTCGAAAAATATACCCAAAACTTATTATTAAATTGAGCTAAGGCCCCTTGCCAGGTACCTCCGGAAGGTGTATCATTATTAGGAATGCTGGATGTTGGCGGAATTACACGTGCAATTACTTCCCAGTGCATCAAATCTGTTGAATGAAGAATCGGCAGATACGGTGTAAAATGAAAATTAGAACCGGTAGAATAAAAATTAGCACCCACGCGCATCAATGTCTGATCCGGATGATCACCGGGAAGAATGGGATTCACATAGGTTTGGATGCCATTCGTACCTGGTTGATTTGAAAGTTGAGCAATCACATTGTTTCCATAAAATAGAAGTATTGAAAGACAAAGGAGCACTCTGGCTTTTATGAATACATCAATAAGTGATTTAAAATTCTGCTGACTAATTGAGCTTCGTAGAAAATTTCCCATACGGACTTTATTTTGGTTAACTGGCCCTTTTTCGAAAAAAGACTACAGGCTACGTGAGCATTCAAAAAAAGTCATCAGTAAAATGTAAGAAATTGTTATAAAAGTGCAAGAACTGTTAAAATATGCTTTTATCGGTCAAATTCGCATATAAATACATTTTATATAGCGTATAAAAATTTAAAACAGCATTGAATTTTACGTTGAATAAGGATTTAGAATAAAAAGGAGGCTAATACGCAAAAAGATGTAACGTGTTTCAAAATAAATTTATAACTGAAGTGCCATAAATAATTCCAATGTACTGTTTGGCGTAGGAAAAACACTGTGGTAAATGCTGTATGTTGTTACAATAGACAGCTCAGTTCCATAAATGAGTACATGCTGCACACCAAAATTAAATGACGTTTTTTTCAGTGAAAAATTATTCACTCCTAGTATAACATGATCTGCAACATCGCTCATTAAGCCTAAACTATAGGAAAAATTGTCATTGCCGGAAAACTGAATGACTCCGTATGTTGTTAATTTAATGCGTGGCGCAACTCTGAAGCGTTGTGAAACATCAATATTATATAACCTGTTCAGTTTAAAAGATTGATTCACCGGAATCAATACAGGAGCGAATAATTGCTGTACTCCAAAACCGATTACCGTATTCTGCCGGATATAATGTATTCCAAGCATTCCATCCGGACCAAAGTCTGAACCTCCTGTACCACCTTGTGTAGTAAGAAACGCATAATTGATAAACCCAATTGAAATGCCTGCCGACAATGCAGCCTTCGCACTTACCTGAGTGTACCAGGAGTATCGAAACTGACACCTGCTTCTATATATATATTGACCCATTTTCGAGTTTGAAGCTTCCAAACCTATAAAATGATACGAATTTGCCCGGGAGGTTCCAATCCGTTTATCCATATCCAAATAATATCTGTTTACGTATTTAATCAAACCCAATTCATCTATCGCATTAATACGTACTTTGAATACATAAGAAGTATCAGATGCCGCCGGATTTATTAAATATGGATTAATGATTGTTTGACTAAATTCTTCGAAAAGTGTTGTATTAAGCTGAGCCTGACTGCAAAATGTCTTACCCAGCAATAAAAAAACAATCCCGATTACAGGCTTAAAACGCATACTGCTTTTCAAGATTTTAGTCATCTATAATAGTATAAGAAAAGTAAAGTTTAAGATTTATAGTCGTTAAATATAATATTTAAAATAATAAGTGCTGACTTTTTTTTATGTATTACGTAGCTTAAACAATGAAAGATAATTCAAAAATCATTATTGAATGCATCCGTACAGGAAAAAATAATGAGGCGTTAAAATATTTATACAAAGACCCGCTCAGAAAAATACGAAAGTTTATTTTGATGAATTCAGGTACGTTGGATGATGCCGATGATGTCTTTCAGGATGCGATCATTGTTTTATTTCAATACGTTAAAAATGGAAAATACAATGAAGAATATGATCTGGATGGATTTTTGTTCCGGGTTGCTAAAAACTCATGGATTGACATTGCACGAAAAAAACAAAAAGTAATTAAAGCATCTTTTATTGGTTTTGATATTAGTGATGAAACAGACCATTTAAATGATTTGATCAAAGACGAACAATTAAATACGTTTCATTTTCTGTTTAATAAACTGGAAGATAACTGTAAAAAGATATTATCTTTCGTTGTATTTGATAAAAAAAGCATGAAGGAAATTGCAGAACTCATGGGATTTAAAGATGAGAAGGTTGCTAAAAATCAACATTACCGCTGCAAAAAATATTTTACAAAAATAGTTTCTGATAATAAAGAAGCATTAACCTTTTTAAAGAATTGAACCCGCAAGACGAACTATTAGACACCATTGACAACTACCTTAACAGGGTTATGTCGGAAGAAGAGCGTTTTGCTTTTGAAGAAAGACTTGCTCTGGATGAAACATTGTCGGCCAAAGTCAATGAAGTACGGCTTACCAATGAAGCAATCTATTATGCATCATTGGCTGAACTAAAAAACACCATTGGTAAGGACATTAAAAATATTAAATACAAACCTTCCTTTAACTGGAAAAAAGCCTCGTACATTTCTATTGCTTCCCTGGTATTACTATCCGGAATAACAACATACGTTTTTGTCAACAATACAGACAACAAATCTGTCAAACAAGATCGTGTAAAAAATAAACAGCGTGCTATTCAGGCAAACAACGGTTCTGTAACCTCAGAGAAAGCCGTTGATGCAAAGAAATCATATCAGCAACAACCGCTTACAATACCAGGTAAAATAGATTCTACACAAAAAGATGTTCCATCTAAACAGAATTTAATCTTACCTGCAGATAACAATGTGCAACAGGTTGAAAAAATAAAACCTGCAGATTCCGGAAATACGCTTCAAAAAAATGATTCTGACCAAAGTATTAAAAATATTGTACCACCCGAAACAGATACTAAAATCGCCTGTGACAAGTTATTTAAAATAAATACGGAGGCTTCGTGCAAACAAAAAGAAACAGGCAGCATCCATATTATTTCAGACGGGGCATATTCGTATACATACCAGGTCGATATTCAAAGCACTTCAGGATCAAAAGCAACGTTTACCAATATGCCCTCAGGAGTGCATGAAATTCTGGTTACTTATGGCAAAGAATGTATATATAAGAAAAAGGTTTCAATAGCCGAAAAATGGTGTGCTATGAATGAATCATATAGCTTTAATCCGGATTACAATGAAAAATGGATTTTAAATTATGAAACCGGCGCATCGGGAACATTTACTATCTTTGATAAATCCGGAAAAGATATATATAGCAATACATTCGGATCCGGAAATGAAGAATGGAACGGAACCAGCAATCAAGGAACAACAGTGCCTGTTGGTATTTATATTGCATTCATTAATTACTCGGATGGACGAAAAGAAAAAGTAGAATTAACAATTGTCAGATAAATTAAACGTAATGAGAATACTATTGACATCATTTTTTTTCCTTGCTATTCGCGTTGCTTTTAGTCAATTACTAACATTGCAGGATGATCACCTGCGTGATAAATTAATTTTATCCTATCCTCAGGTAATGCAGGGTAACGCACTGGATATCTCTAAAGCTTCTTTACTTACAAATGTATTAGACTTACGCGGCGCGGGTATCACTAATGCAGCCGGCATAGAATATTTTAAAAGCATAACTACGCTGGACTTAAGCAACAATCAACTTACCAGTGTACCGAATATTTCAGGCATAACCGGACTCGTTAATTTTTATGCGTCAAACAACAAATTAACTTCATTGCCGAATATGGCAACTTTACACTTGAAAGATTTTCAAGTAGTGAATAATATGCTTACAGCACTTCCTGATTTATCCGGTTCTACAGGTTTACTATCTCTGTATTGCAGCAACAATAATCTTATAGAGTTCCCTCCGCTTACACAATTTCCACAACTCAGCAAATTAGTTTCAGGACAAAATCCAATCAGTGCTTCTTTTATTGATGTAACGCCCTGTATACACCTTACCGAACTGCATGTACACAAGACAGGTATTGATACGATTATTGGACTTGAAAAATTGACAGGTCTTACAACATTGTATGCCTGGACGAATAACATAAAAAGTTTCAAGTCCCTGGATCTGATAAGCACACTTACAATCTGCATTATTTATGACAATCCGTTTTCAGACATGCCATACCTGCAAAACAAATCCGCACTCAACAGACTAAACGTAAATGGTGCCTTACTTACGTTTGAAGACATAAAACCTGTACTTCAAAATCCTCCGGCAACATTTATTTACTCTCCTCAACGGGAAATTTTCTTTGCTGATGTTACAGCACGGGCTGAAAATAATTATACACTAACCTATCCTGTAACCGCACCGCTTTCATCAAATATATATGTATGGTTTAAAAATGGCATCGTAATCGATAGCTCTGCATCGCCATCATACACATTTAGTCCGTTAAAAAATGCAGATGCGGGTAACTATCAATTGAAAATATACAATACATCTGTTTCATTATTAACATTAAATACCAATACGTTTAAGATTACTGTACAACCTTGTATTGAACTTAATATCATCAATGCTGATGTTGTAAGTAAGGATTGCAGTAAAGGTTATACCATTGACTTTTCACAAAATCAAATCTCTGGCGGTACTCCTCCGTTTACCTACGAACTCGCAACAAGTTCAACACGGAAAAACATTAGCTATCCCCTCGTTGAAAATGTTGAAGCCGGAAACTATTTTCTTAAAGTAGTAGATTCCAGACTATGTAGTGCAACAAACAATTTCGTTTTAAATAAAATTGATAACTGCGACCCTGTAATGACTCCAAACGGAGATGGCATTACCGATACATATTATATTGAAAAAACCGGAAAAGTAACTGTATACAATCTTCAAAGAGTTGTAGTAAATACCTTACAAGCACCTATTGTCTGGGATGGAACTGATCGCAATGGTGCTTTACTTGATGCCGGATTTTATATTCTGATTATGGATGGCGAAAAGCCTGTTTATTTAACTATAATCAGATAGTTTCAATAGAAAAATTTTGCTGTGCAAGTAGGCACATAAACTGCATGTTGAAGTTTATGTGCTTTTATTTTTAGGAACACATTTTGGCAATCTTTTACCCGCTTTTATTTTCATTACAACTTGTTCATAACCGCTCCGGCACGCATCCTGCGTGGTGCGCTTTATATTTTTTTTATTTGATGTTGCCCTAGTCAGTAGGCACAAATCTCATTCGCCCTGTTAGGCCTACGTTTAGGCGATCTTTGCAGTCGCACGGATTAAGGGCTAACGGGGCAGCGCGGTTTAACATTATCCGATCGGCTTAAGGGGGCAATGGAGTCTAGGCCCTACACGCCTTCAGCGTGTGCCTTTTCGCCAATCTGCTGACGCCACATCGCGTAGTACAATCCTTTTTCGAGCAACAGGTCTTCGTGTTTGCCGGATTCAATGATGTTACCTTTTTCAAGAACAAATATTGTATCGGCATGCATGATAGTAGATAAACGGTGTGCAATTAGTATGGTAATATGATCTTTAACGGTCGACACCTCGCGGATCGTTTGGGTAATTTCTTCTTCCGTTATTGAGTCCAGCGACGATGTGGCTTCATCAAATACCAGAATATCCGGCTGACGCAACAGTGCGCGTGCAATCGATAAGCGTTGCTTTTCTCCTCCTGAAACCTTTACTCCACCCTCGCCTATTACCGTATCTAATCCTTTATCGGCACGGGCTAACAATGTGCCGCAAGCAGCTTTATGCAATACAGCCAAACACTCTTCGTCTGAAGCATCAGGTCTCACGAATAATAAATTCTCACGAATCGTTCCGGAAAACAACTGCGTATCCTGCGTAACAAATCCGATCTTTTCACGCAGTTCATCCAGATCAATGTTTGTACTTAATACATCGTTATACAGAATACTTCCGTCTTTAGGCGGGTACAGTCCTACCAGCAGCTTCACCAATGTTGTTTTTCCTGATCCTGACGGCCCAACAAACGCAATAGTTTGTCCATTGTGCGTTGAAAAAGAAATGCCATTGAGTGCATTGCTGCGGGCAGATTGATGCTTGAAACTCACGGCATCAAAACGTAAGGTGTTTATCTGTCCGATTGTTTCCGGACGTTGTGGTTTAATCTCTTTTGGAAGATTTAATATACGGTCAAAATTTAACAGGGATACTTCTGCTTCCCGGTATGTAATGATCACATTTCCCAGCTCCTGCAGCGGACCGAATAAAAAGAAGGAATAAAACAAAAACGTAAAATACATACCCGGTGATAATTCATTATCAAAAATGAGCAGCAGTAAAATAACCACCATCACACTGCGTATAAAGTTTACCGTTGTACCTTGCAGAAAACTCATACTGCGCACGTATTTTACTTTTTTAAGCTCAAGAGCCAGAATCTTAAATGTCGTGTTATTCAGCCGTTCAATTTCCTGATTGGCAAGTCCAAGGCTCTTCACCAGTTCAATGTTGCGAAGCGACTCTGTAGTAGAACCAGCCAGCGCGGTAGTTTCTTTTACAATACTTTTCTGAACAACTTTTATCTTACGGCTCAGCAGCCAGCTTGTAAAAGCGATAATAGGAACCGCAGCGAAGTATACCAGCGTCACTTTATAACTTACAGATAAGGAATACACAACAACAAACAGTAAACCCACTACACTTGCGAATAAAACACTGATAAAAGAGGTAATGAATTTTTCTGAATCGGTACGCACCTTTTGAAGAATACCCAGCGTCTCTCCGCTTCGTTGGTCTTCAAACGTTTGATACGGCAGCTCTAACGAATGTTTTAAACCATCGGCATACATCTGTGCCCCTAATTTCTGCACAACAATACTCGTGAAGTAGTCCTGAAGATTTTTAGCAATCCGGGAAACCATAGCAGCACCGATGGAAAATCCGACAAGAATTAAAATGCCCTTAACAAACTCCGCACGGGAAAGTATCTCTTTTTTTTCTATAAAATTATCGACGATTTTACCGGTTATATGCGGATCCAGTAAAGAAAAGACCTGACTTGTAGATGCCAGAAGCAATGCTATTGCAATAAGTCCTTTGTAATTCTTTAAATAATTTAGCAGTAATTTCATTTATATATAATACAATATTGAGCGAATCAAACATAAAAAAACGGATTGTCGTTCCATTGCAGGGGCAAATCGCATTTGGTCTTTAAATAAAATCGCAAATACCCTTTAAATAAAGGGCATTTGCACCTATTCAACAGATAGATACGTTTTAACAATACATGTATCTGTTGCCAGCACATATAACGCCACGGTGGAAAGAAATCCTTCTCCTGTTTTATAAATACATAGAACCGGAAAAAGGATTTTGCCTGTCATAAATTCAAGAAACCGCGCTTACTCAATAACAAGTTTTTTCACTGCACGCCCTGTTTCTGTTTGCACATCTACCAGTACAATACCAGAAAAGTTTGATGAAATATTTTCTGTAGAGGTAAAAACCTCTTGCTGCCCCAGTGTATTTGTCAACGTAACTTTCTGAACAGGTGTATTGGTGCGAATGCAGAAAGTGCCGGCAGATGGATTGGGATACAGGATCAGTTCTATTGTATTTTCACCGTTCTTAACAGACATAGCTGCATTGTTGTTCCATTTTGCAACATACATGCCACCAGCAGCATCTGTAAAACGGCCTGCAGCATATACGTTTCCAGCGTGATCAGTAGTTACAGATAAAATATCACCGTTTGCATTCAATGCCTGTTCACCTGTACCAATTGTTTTCCAGGTAGTACCGTTCCATTTAGCTACGTAATGTCTTTCGTTTTCATCGGTAAAATAACCTGCAGTATAGACATTATCATCCTTATCAACAGCAATACTTGTTACGTGGTTATTTGCATTCAGCGAATTACTTCCTGTACCTGGTATATACATGCCCATACCATCCCATACAGCCAGGCACGTTTTGTCATAGGAATCCTTAAACCATCCCCCCAGGTAAAGATTACCCTGATGATCAAACTGCATAGCCCAATACACGATTTCACCGTTTAAGGAAGTACTATAATATCCCCATCGGGTACCATCCCATATACCCAGACTTCTGTCTGCGCCGCCTATATACACAAAGCCATTATCTGCTGCTGCAATGGAATAAATATTCCGGATATTTGAAGCAGTTCCATCCTTTATCTCCAGTGCAGTCCACGATGTGCCATCCCATTTTACTACTTTATACGGATAATTTAAATATACATTTGCCATCTTAAAATTTCCCGCTGCATATACATTTCCGGACTTGTCTACTGCTATACATTCAATCGCATCATCTGCCTTAAGTGCATTGGTTCCTGTGCCCAGTACGGACCAGCTGGTTCCATTCCATTTCGCCACATATCTATGCCCATTCACATCTCTGAAATCACCTGCCACATAAATATTGCCTGCATCGTCGCGTATCATTTTGCGTATATAACTGTTGGCATTTAATTTATTGTTCCCTTCCCCTACTTCAGACCACGAGGTACCATCCCATTTAGCAACATAATAAAAACCTTGCGCATTTTTAAAATATCCCGCAGCATATACATTGCCTGCATTATCTGTTACAACTGAACGGATCATATCATTTGCAGCCAAAGCTTTTGTACCTGTGCCGAGTTGTTCCCAGCCCTGAGCCTGGATAAAAGTACTGAAACAGTAAAAAGAAACTATCAGTAAAACGATTTTTTTCATACGTTGAAATTATTAATATCTAAAAGGAGATTTGTTTATGTTATTCTTTCACAAATTTGACAGGTGCATACGAAATGTTATTTCCGATAAAAATAAGTGTGTACATACCCGGAGTAAGATCACTGTAATCCATATAAGAATCACCTTGAACAAGAATTTGTGAACTGATTTGTCTGCCTTGCACATCCAACACCGTTACAGTGAGTGCTTCGTTTGCAGATGGAATCTGAATCAGACCATTACATGGATTGGGGTATATATTAATGACAGGTTTTTCTGCCACAGCAGTTGCTGTATTTAATGGCTGCTTCCATTGAACAATATAATTATTTGCCTGATCGGAATCTATAAATAACATACCGCTTGCAAACAGATTTTCAGAATTCGGATCAGAAATAATATCCATAATCTGTCCGCGTATTTCAAGCGGATTGCTCATCCCCGGCCCCATAGCTGACCAGGATGTACCATCCCATTTCGATACGTATACGCCACCTTTATTATCCACAAATGTACCTCCTGCATACAGATTGTCGTGTGTATCTACCATAAGCTTTTGAACGCCTGTATCCGGGTTTAATGAATCCATACCTGCATCCACCTGCGACCAGGTATTTCCATTCCACTTTGCAACATAATAGTGATTGGCTGCATTTTTAAAATAACCGCCAGCATATAAATTATTCTTTGAATCTATCGCTAGTGAATAAATGGGGCCATTAGCATTTAATGCATTCACTCCAGTACCTACTTCAGACCAGCTACTCCCGTCCCATTTTGCGATATAATAAACCTCATTACTTTTTTGAAGTCCTCCTGCCACATAAATGTTACCCGATTTATCTGAGATCATGTCATAGACACCTCCCTGAAACCGTTGTGTATATGGAGGATTAATGCCAATGTCTGTCCAGCGCTGCCCATCCCATTTCATCACACTTATATCGTATGTATTTGTTGAATTAAAATAGCCGGCAGCATACACATTACCAGAAGGATCAGCAACTACAGCATTAATGATAACAACCTTACGAACAGCGTTCATCAGATTACCATCCAGCTCCGTCCAGTTTGTACCATTCCATTTGGCAACATAAATTACACCTTTTTCATAAGGCTTATTTGTAAAATTTCCGGCAGCATATAAATTACCTTCCGAATCAAATGTAATACTGTTTATCGATGCATCACCATTCAGTGGATCTGTTCCTGCACCAAGCTCCTGCCATTTAATTCCATTCCACTTTATAACAGTTTTGTAACCATTTTGATTAAGATAATTGGCAGCATATAAATTACCGGAAGCATCAACAGCAAGACAGCTGGCCATTCCTACGTTCCCTAAACGCATCCAGTTCTGTGCAGATACATGTATATGTATACAGATCAAAAAAAACACGAGTGAGAGTATATTTCTTTTCATAAAAAGCAGTTAATGAATACCTCAAAGGTACAATATAAACTCATTAGAATAATCTACAAGCATAATAGGATTATACAATCACCTGAATTACAAGACCAAATAGTTAATCCATATTCTGTCTTTTCAAAAAAATACGCAGCATCATTTCCATGCGGTTACTATTTAGCGTATTGAGGCTGGAAGACGGTTGAAAATACGTAAACGACAGATCACCATAGATGGCATCGATCTGAAGTTCCTTTAACATCACCGTACCGCCAAACCCTTTATGCTGATGATACAGTACGCCTGCTGAAACATTGGGTATAATACCGCAGATCACTGCACCATGCATACCACGGATGCCTTCTGCGCCAACATAATATTTTGCAGCAATTAAAAGATTCGTACGGGCAGATACGTCAATTCTGTAATCAAATACCAGCGTTGCATAACGGGAAAGTGTAAATCGATAATTAACAGGAGTGATTTCTGAATTAAAGATTTGGTTAGCGGAAATTCCTGCATTCATTTTTTTTCCTTGCAGCCAAATACCCGCACTTCCATCAGGTGCAAAGGCCGAAATCCCTGCACTGCTGTTTGTACCTCTTACAGAATAATTGAATACACCACCTGCAATACCAGCCGAAAGTTTTAACCGGCTGTTTAAAGGTACCTGTAAGGCATACCTGAAAAATACACGTGTCCGTTTAAGCAATTCTGTTTCATACTCGCTATCAATAACAAGGCCGGGAGCATGTACAACAGTATTCTTTTTATTGATCTGGAAAGAAGCATCCATATAATACTGTCCGATGTTTTTTAACAAGCCGGTATAAAAACTATTCAGTAGCCGCAAGTCTCTATATGCGTAGGTACTTCCTGCTGCCGGATTATCAAAAGCATAATTATTCTGAAACTGAAGAAAAAATGAAGGATACAGGTTCTGTGCGCAAATTTGCATACTTCCATATACAAACAAAAAAACGACCAGTACTCCTTTTTTTATTATTTTCATAAATTACTATAAAGATTACCATAAAAATCACGAATTAAAAATTATTGAAAAGTGTGTTACTTTTAACCTGTAAATTTGTACCCTATCATTAACCCGGATTAATGTTTTGAAATTCAGCACACCTGAAATAATTTATAAGATAAAAACAGCCCAGGACAAACAAGTCTTAAACTGGCTGTACGATACCGTTTACCCGAAAGTACGAAGGTATGTACTGGGTAATAACGGTTCCGTGGATGATAGCAAGGACGTATTTCAGGAAGCTGTGCTTGTGCTATACAAACAGGTGATCGATAATAAATATGATCTGGTGAAAGACACCGAAGGATATGTGATAACAATATCCAGAAATATCTGGATCAATACCTGTCGTAAAACAAACAGACAGCTAAATATTGAGCTGGCAGGCAATCCCGTTCAGGCTGAAGACAATGCATTGATCAAGCTCATTATGACAGAAAAATGGGATGCCTTCCAGCGCCTGTTTGATATGATCGGAGATCGTTGTAAACAGCTGTTATTATATTCTACTTATGAAAAAATTTCCATGGAAGAGATTGCTGTAAAAATGAATTTTACCAATGCCAATGCAGCAAAGACAACCAATTACCGGTGCAAGCAAAAGTTAATCGAATTGGTTGCTTCCAACAAAGACCTTGCTAATTCGTTACACCCATGAAACCAGACGAAATTATATACGAATGGATCGATCGTTACCTGACCGGACAACTTATGGGAGAAGAATTATCTGCCTTTACAGAAAAGCTTGCGTCTGATGCAACATTTTATTTACTCGTAGAAAATCAAAAAGCGGCGAATACAATTATTCTGGGCAACCGGCTTGCCCAGATAAAGCAACAGATGGACGCAGACTTCAGATCAAAAGACACCAAACGTAACCTTACTAAATGGGGAATTAGTGGATTGCTGGGAATATCTGTAGTAATCTGTACCTTGGTTTATAGATCGGATATACCTGAATCTGAGCCAACGGCGCCACAGCAGATAAATGATCCGAAGTTCGCTTCGGTCAACCGTTCTTCAAAACATACTGAGCACCCAGCAGAAGAAAAAACGCCGTCATCAAATATACATACAGGCATATATCGGCCTGCTGAAACAACTGCTTCCGGCAATAAAAAATCGTTGCCTGACCTGAATCCCAATGCAGGATTTGATACTAACCCTACTTCATACATACAAAAAACAGGCAGTACAAATTTTAACGAAGCTGTTGCTGAAGAACAAAAAATAAACACAAATCAATTTACAGATACACATCCAGGTAAACCTAAAACGGAACTGTGCCAAGGTGTGACTATAGAAGCCATTCTTACCATAGATGCAGCTTGTGCCAATAAGTATGACGGAGAAATTCAGATTGCCGAACATACGGTAAAAGGCGGCCTCGCGCCATATACCTATACACTAATCAATAAAACAAACGATACGGTCAGACAACAAAGTCCATCATTTGTTTCCTTACACGCTGGTCAATATACCTTGTTTTTCGAAGATGCAAACAGGTGTCTTTCAGCATATAAAAAACCTTTATATGTACATGAAAAATCATGTACGGCGCCTGCACAGTCTTTCAGCCCGAGAGCAGGAGAACGGTTTGAGTATCCTGTATCCGGAGACAGCGACGCGGATATCACAATCTACAACCGCGGTGGACAAGCTATTTATAAAACACATCTACAACGGGGAGTATCTGATTTCTGGGAGGGCACCAACCAAAACGGACAATTATTATCTGCGGGTGTGTATATTTACATTATTGAATACGTATCCGGGATAAAAGAAACCGGTGAAGTAGTACTATTCTGAGTATGTTAAAAAAAATAACCTGTTACACGGTTCTGTATATCTTTATCCTGTTGAATCAACCGATACAGGCGCAAACGTATGTAATACCGGATGCGAATTTCAAAAATTACCTTGCATTAAATATTCCTTATGTTTTAAATTCAAATCAGGAATTAATTATCAGTAATGCGAAAATTTTTACAGGAACAATAAACTGTGTTGGTATGAATATCGAGGACCTCTCGGGGCTTCAGTATTTTTACAAACTCACTCAGCTAAATTGTAACAGTAATCAATTAACGTTCCTGCCCTCGCTTGATAGCCTAAAACAACTACAGCACATGTGGGTATATAACAATAAGCTTACCAGCATACCCAGTGTAAACCAGCTTACGAATCTGCAAACACTTAATGTTAAAAATAATCAGCTTACAAACCTTCCATCACTAACAGGCATGACAGCATTAAAAAGCCTGGATTGCAGCAGCAACAAATTAACAGCGCTGCCGGACCTGAGTACCTTGTTAAATCTGGAGGAAATGTATTGTTACATCAATTTCATTACAAACATCCCATCTGTTTCAAACCTGCTTCATTTAAAAATATTCAATATCGAAAATAATGCAATTGCGCTATTGCCGGATATTTCTCAAAATACCAAACTCGAAATATTACAGTTTGATTTAAACCAGATTGAGACAATTCCTCCGCTTACTACATTAACTGCTTTAAAACAATTGATCTTTGCACACAACAAGATCTCAACGCTGCCAGATCTATCTGCTAATACAGCGCTCTTTATTATTACCGGAGATAATAATCAACTAACGCACATACCAGATTTATCCGGATTTGATAATCTTACACACGTAGAACTATCACACAATCAATTAACCTTTGAAGATATCCTTCCTTCTTCCAAGCATCCTCAATTCAGTACAGTCTTTAACATTCAGCCGCAAGATTCATTAAATGTAAACCAGCCAGTATCTGCTGTTAAAGGAAGTACTATAACATTGCCGTTACAGTTTGATCTTGCTGTTTCAGGAAGCACCTACAACTGGTATAAAAATAATATCTACCTCAGCAGTACAACGATACCTGTATTAACCTTATCGAATATTACAGAAATGAATGCGGGGCGCTACACGTGTATAATTACAAACAATACATCCAGGTTGACAGGTATAACCTTGCATGCAAGATCTTATAGTATTTTAGTAGAACCTTGCATTAAATTCTCTTACATCAATTACGAAATAACTGCTAATGATTGTTCAAAAGGCGCTGCCATACAAATTGATCATACACAAATCAGCGCGCTCAATACTCCTCTAACCTATGCGTTACACCCGCTAAACAATCAATCGTCAATAACGTCTGCCTCTGCAGTATTGAATGATGTAATGCCGGGACGGTATTCACTTACAATAAGCGATGTAAATAATTGTTCCGTTGAACTGCAAAATTATATTTTCATTCCTGTACCTGCAGGATGTATGGATAGTTTTACACCAAATGGAGATGGGTTAGAAGATACCTATCTTATAGATAAACCAGGTTATACAAAAATTTATAATAAAAACGGAACATTGATCCGTACATTAAACACGCCGGCTGCCTGGGATGGCTCAGACGAGTCCGGTAAATTATGCCCGATGGGTTATTATATAATTATCATCGATGGCAAAGAAAAAACAGGCGTTGTATTAATTAACTAGTATGGGCAGCTCTTAAGACTGCCCATACTAGTTAACAAATATTATATTTACCTGATAGAGGAAAAGTTTTACTTAACGTCCTACACCGATACGTAAACCGAGATTAATACCCACGTTGCTGTTCAGCATAGTATTGGTGCCGTTTTTATTTTGTTTATTTAAACCCTGATAGTAAACAATATCTGCACTGAACCACAATCCGTCTGATAACATAATACTTGCACCTGCGGTACCTTGCAGACCAAAGTCAACATCTCTGAACGAATCACTTACCTTGCTTGTTCCGATCACATTTTTATCACCGTCATAAGTTTTAATTTCTCCGCCGGTTAAAATACCAAAGCTCGGTCCAAGTGAAACATTGGGACGAAAAGCATTTTCATTTTTATTAAAGAAATAAATAGCACGCAACGGAATACGTATAAAATCACTTCCAACTCTGGTAGTCATTGTCTGACCGTTATAGTTCCCGGTTCCTGCATACGTAAATTTTACACCTTCTCTGGAATATTTAATATCTGCTCCAAACCCCCAGTGCGTTTCTGAACTATACACCAACGTTGCACCAGCATTCCATACCGGATTAAATACAACGTCTCTGTCTGTATCAGACAGCCAAGCTGTTCCTGTTCCTGCTGTGATGCCGATTGAGGTACGTTGTGCCTGTACAGCTAATACACTCAATAATAAAACTCCTGAAAGTAAAATTTTCTTCATATTGATTTAAATAACTTGTAAAATTGCTTGTTTGAATTCTGAAACAAAGATATTGTTCCAGACAATCAATTAATTATACAATCATACGAGAATGTTATATGTTTTACACGTAGGGCTGCCTTTACGTTCGCCCCTATTGTTTAAAATGTACGGTAAATGCAGATCCTTTGCCAGGAATGCTTTCAAGCGTTATCTTTCCACCTGTATTATCCATTATTTTTTTAACGATACCCATGCCAACACCTGTGCCTTGTACATGTGTATGCAGACGTTTGAAAAACTGAAACACTTTTTTGTGCTGTGCAGGTTCAATACCTATCCCATTATCACGAACTGAAAGTAATATGTATTCTCCAGCTGGTTTAGTCTCTATATAAATCTCCGGTTTACGCTCCGGTGACCTGTATTTAAGCGCATTGGAAAGGAGATTAAATAAGATACTGCGCACATTCTTTTTTGAAAAACGTACCATTGTTGCTGCACTGAAATCTGATTGTATAGAAGCTTCTGTACTATCAACAAGATCCTGAACATCATACATTACTTCCTGCAGGATCGAATCAAACGACACATACATTTCATCTGTATCGACTGGTGCATCAATTCTGCTGATTTCTGTAAGTTCATTCAGAGTTGTTTTGAATCTGTTAAGAGCTTCTGTTATACGTGACATAACAGGTTCTACCGCTTCCGCATCTGCTCCGTGCTTCAATTCATACTGCATGATGGAAACAAGTGATTCAATATTACTTACCGGATTTTTAAGATCATGTGATGCGGTATATACAAAAGTATCCAGATCATTATTGATGCGCAGCAATTTTTCATTCTGCTGCTGAAGATTACGTTGTTCTTCCTTTTCTTTATCAAGCGAATGAACATTTTTAATGATAAATGAATCACCCCACACATCGGTTATAAGCAGCGACTCTCCTTCTGTCCATATATGCCGGCCGTCCTTATGTACAAATTCATTATAATCTGCCGCCGTTCCATACTGCAATACCTTAGCAAGTTCCAACTCAGGCTTTTGCTGCTTACGTGACTCTTCGGTAAATAACATATCAAAATACTTGCCGTGAACGTCTTTATGCGTATACCCATAACTGCGTTGTGCACCTTCACTTATACCCATGATTATACCTGCTGTATCAAGAATAAATACTGCATTATGTCTGGAATGCCTTAGCAACTGTTTACAGATGATTTCTGTATTTAATTGCGTTACATTAAACTCTTTCAATCCGGTAACATTTACATTCATATTCATAGGCAAGATGTTAATGTGCAATGCGTTCTTGTAGTGCTTTTTTATAGACTATAACATATCTCTAAAAAGCGGGCACATGAGTTATATAGTATATTGAATCAACAAAACTGCCTGCGATCTATGTGAAGACATTTTATTTATCACGAAATCAATTGAGGGGCATGTATCTGAAGGAAGATACCTGTCAAATTACTTTTACTGATCGATAGACGTAGAGTCCGCTGCCCGATTACCCAGAGTGTCATCCAGCAGCTTTATTCCACAAGTGAAAAGCGGATTAAAATCTGTTTGTCTGTTTTATTCATGTTTATTTTTTCTTCTGCACGCGGGCCAACATAATCAGAATAAAACATTGTGGATTTAATGACCGCAGTTTTTTTTAGCTGGTTGAAAGAACTCGCCATCTGCTTATCTACAGTACAAATATATCAGACACAAAATTCAATTTTTTATATAATCATGTGATAATGTTATATGTTTTACACATGGTGTTGCAACATCGATTGAGGTTGATCCAAGCGTCATATGTATACTATTCGTATGCATATGACGCTGTAGATTTCTATTAAGAACTTACAAAACAAATCGCTTACGAAAAAATTCAGGAAAAATAATGGATGATGCACTGGATTACAACTGTGTTTTTTTATGCGATGAATGAACCATATTATTAAACAGAAATATTCATTTTCGATAAATACATTCCGGTTTATTCCGGTAGGATTATGCTGTTTCTTCCTGCAGAAGTAAGCCATAAAGGAATTATGAAAACCAATTGCTGCTTGCCCTTTTGAAGAATGCAATGGCATTTTCAAAAAGAATCCGAGAGCTTTTACAGCAGCAACAAAAATCGGCCAGCCACGGCATCAAGTTTAACGAACAGTTTTTGCTCTGCTCCTATGTATCCAATATTGTTAAGATAGGAAATAAGGACTACTTGTATCTTTGATCAGCGGTATGCAGGTGCATATAAAGCACTTATGGCAATGAAGGAAGAAGAAAATTCGATACAGGAATGAGATATGCAGCATATCATCTCAATAATTGCAGTGGTGTTGCGCCTTCTCTGCTTTATTGAAATACAAACATGATAAAAAAAGAGCGTGTGATTCAGGACTGAATCACACGCTCTTTTTTTATCTGTTATAAATTATTTCAATATTTTATTCTATTCAACGCACAATCTTCTGCGTCCGGTATTTCATCAGCGAGATTGCCTCATCACCGGAAGCGTAACAGTTTTCAATATTTACAAAATGTTTTTCAAGCTTATCATATCGTTTTGTCATCAGAAAAATAAATATTTCCAGAAAACCGATACCATCAAACACAATAGATTTATTGGTGGTGTACTGTTTTAAGTTTGTAAGAAAATGTGTTGGATGCTCTGTCCAATGCATCGTAGGTTTCACATGGTGACTGATGTGATAGCCATCATTCCAGCATTTTTTATTGTATTTGGTATTGATACAGGTAATACTGTTTTTATAATGGTTACCCGGATCTGCGGCATCGATAAAAGAATGCTGAGTCCAGTTACCAAGCATCATAATAAAACGGGAAATCAGCAAGGGTAGAATAAATACAACAACTGTTGCCTGCCAGTTTATCACACATAATCCCACACACATAAGGATATACAACACTTCACCGCGAACAGTCTTTACCAAAAGCTTTTCGCGTTTCTTACGGTTAAAATACATGGATAGATCTACCAGTCCGCGGTACATAAATGAACCGAAGTATTTCATAAAATCACGAAAGCTATCACGCTGATATCCCATCGTGCTGCTTTCGTCTTCTTCCAGGTTATTTTCAATATGATGCATACCAATATGGTGGCTGAAATACGTTTCCGGTGTTTGCCCAAAGAAGAGGCCTACAAACCAAGGCAGTATAAGATTCAGCTTTTCATATTTGTATTTGTACAACTTGCTATGGCAGGTACAATGCAGCATTAGACCGAAAGGTGCTTTGAAATAAAAGTTATTCAGAAAGAAATAAATTACTGCTGCAGGCCACCATACCAAAGCAGGCAGGCCGGGCACATATAAAAATACGCCCAGTGGAATAAGTGTCAACAGAATTGTTACTGTAAGTTTTACAAAAGGCAGATCGCGTTCATCGCGGATCAACGTAAGATAAAACCGTTCAATAAAATTGTAGTGTTGTTTTTTACTGTAAACAGAATCTTGAATAATCGAAAATACTTTCATAATAAAACACATTCAAAATACTTCCGCATTAGTGATTCAGGGAGAAGCAATTTGATTATTGGTGATACAATTCTCCAGGATTTTATGGCTGCATATGAATCGCGTTAACAGCCTTGCCTTGAATTGCAGAGAAGATTAAGTTTAAAAATTACAAAAAATGTACTAGCTCCCCAACTAAAATGGCCCGCAAATACTACCTGTTTTAATAAATAATCCTGAAGAAAATCTGAAGTAGTTGAACCACAACACATACGGCATAAAAGTCATTTATACACATTTAAAATAAGTTTTCATAAAAGGGATTATTTGGGGAATTATACCACAACCTTTCCTTTCTTCATACATCTTTTAGAAATGTACGTTGATCCGCCTTTGGGTCGGAATCACATGATCCGGAACAAGCATCCTGTTACCTTTTCTATCTGTGACATCTCATTTGATGTTTTTATACAAAAAACTTTTTAGTATCTTAAATAAAAACACTCATTCATTCAGCTATATACAAAGATGAAACGTATTTTGATTAAATCCCGCTCCCGAACTAACACAAATACTTTTAAAAGCATGGTACTATGCTGTATGTTCATTTGCAGTACAGGCTTGCAGGCACAAGAGCTTACGCCAAAACTTATAGGCAACTGGCAATTTAAACAGGTGCTGGATGCTGCAGGCAAACCGCTTGACGGTACTGTTAATCCTCTTGAGCTGGACTTACGAAAAGACGGCACTTTCCTGATGCTTACAAAATCAAAAAAACTTAAAGGCAACTGGACAGAAAAAGATTCTTCCCTGTATCTACAGACACTACCCGCAACCGATTCCATGAATCACACACAGGTGATGCGTATACTTAAGATAGAAGCCGACACGCTCCAGATCTATGCAGGCGCAGAAAAAGGAAATGAAGTACGGTTTATCTATACACGCCGCAAGAAAAAGTAATCGCATTTTTTCTATGAAAATAGCTACATATAATGTGAATGGAGTTAACGGAAGATTACCCGTGCTGCTACGTTGGCTGCAAGAAGCCAGACCAGATGTTGTTTGTTTACAGGAACTAAAAGCACCGCAGGAAAAATTTCCGGAAGAAGCGTTTCTGCAAGCCGGGTATCATGCAATCTGGCACGGACAAAAAAGCTGGAACGGTGTAGCCATCCTTTCACGCAGCAGCGATATCCGTGAGTTGCGCCGTGTATTACCCGGAGACCCGGAAGACAACCACAGCCGCTACATTGAAGCATTTGTAAATGGTATTGTTATTGGTTGTCTGTATCTGCCCAACGGCAATCCTGCACCGGGCCCTAAGTTTGATTATAAGCTGAAGTGGTTTAAGCGTTTAACGGCACATGCAGCAGATCTCATAGAAGCAGACATGCCCATTGCACTGATCGGAGATTTTAATGTCATGCCAACTGATCTGGATGTATATAAACCGGAAAGCTGGATTGATGATGCCTTGTTCCGTCCGGAAGTACGCGCCGCATTTAAAAAACTTATGAAGCAAGGCTGGACAGATGCCATCCGCAAACTGCATCCCGATGAAAAGATTTATACGTTCTGGGATTATTTTAGAAATGCATACGGACGCAATGCCGGCTTACGTATTGATCATTTCCTGCTAAGCCCTCCCCTGGCTGCCAAATTAAAAAAAGCCGGAGTAGACAAACACGTACGCGGGTGGGAAAAAAGCAGCGACCACGCCCCCACCTGGATTATTCTGTAGCGGCGAATAGGGCGAATGCTATTCGCCCATACAGTAAAAACAGACAAGCCGCAGAACACGTATGTGCCTGCGGCTTGTCTGTAGCTGTTTGAAAGAGGTATGTTGTTTATTGTTATTTTTTTATCCGCATGCGACAGAGACTTTCTCTTTCCAAAATCGAACAGGTCAGGAACTATTGTGAAAAAACGAAATGACTCTGTCTTGCAGATAATTGTTTTGTTTTGTTTTAAAAGACTCAGAGCCGCTTCCGGACTACCCTGGGCAGTCCGGAAGCTTATCCGGTATACGGAAGTGGTTGAAAGCTCTTTGCCTGATCATTCATCCGAATTACCCATTCCTACATACCTAAGCATCAGGTCTGAATTCTCCGCGATAAAAGATTGAGGTTTGCGTTTTGAATCACGCATGATTTATTTGTTCGTATACAGGAAAAGAATAACGATTCTGTAGTAATAACTTTTACTAAACTGCAGGCTTGTTGCGTGTCTCACGTGCTATTCGTACCTGCACGGTACATAAACGGATGCAAACGTTCCGTTCAAATGTTATGGAAATTGAAATTCTGTTGCCCTGTATACTAATTTCTTATTTCAAGTTTTAAATGGTTGTGAGCCGTCTGCTCAACCAACAATACAAAGATATACTATGACCTAATTCAATTAATTATATAATCATTCAAGAATGTTACAAGTTTTCCATATGATCTATTTAACCAACATTACTGCACTTATTTTTATTTATTTATAGACACGTGTATGTGTCCCAGGATTAATTCATAATTCATATAACTATCTATGGTTTGGACAAGCACATTAAATAGTATTTTTCTGCGAAAATACATGCGCAAAACAATACATGTTCCTATCACAAGAAATAGTGTCAGCATGTAAACAAAAAAACATTTTCACTATCCTTCTATTCCGCTCTACATAAGGCATACCGAATATATTCACATTGTTCAATATTTTATTTGAATGAAACTATTTATAAGAAATAACATGGGATAGTTGTAACAAAATTCTCGTTTTATATAAATAGATTAATTTTTCTTTGCGCTCTTTGCATACCATAAATTGTATTCATCAAAGACATTCATAAAGATATTTTCCAGTAAAACACTACGCATATGACAAACCACAATCAAACGGTACTTATCACCGGTGCAACGAGCGGCATTGGATTAGAGCTGGCAAAATTATTTGCATACGATAACTACAACATGGTGCTTATTGCACGTGATGAAGAAAGACTTATTGAAATTGCTACGGAACTGCAGGAAATGGGTGCAGGAAGAATAACCATTATCACGAAAGATCTGTGCCTGCAAAATGCTGCGGCAGAAATCCACCACATTACAAGCCAGCACAGCATCCATATCGACGTACTGGTTAATAATGCTGGCATGGCTGAATACGGATTATTTTCAGAAACAGAGGTGCAAAAAGATCTGTGTGTCATTCAGCTGAATATAGCATCTATGGTACAGCTTACTAAATTATACATGAAAGATATGATTGAGCATGACAAAGAAGGGCGTATTCTAAACCTTGCCTCTGTCTCTTCCTATCAGCCCAGCCCGATGCTGGCTGTATATGCAGCAACAAAAGCCTTTGTACTTTCTTTCAGCGATGCCATAGCAGCAGAATTAAGAGATACCGATATTAAAGTTACCTCACTGATACCCGGACCTACCGATACCGATTTCTTCCGTAAAGCCGGAATGGAACATACAAGAGCTGCGCAGGACAATCCGGAAGATCCGGAAATTGTAGCGTTAGTAGGATACCAGGCACTGATCAAGGGTGAACCACATGCTTACCCGCCAGGTATATGGCAGGTAACAGCAATGAGTTCTTTGCTGTCCAATCAGAATGTAGCGCGTATGGTTGAAAAACAGATGCAGCCGTACTAACCCGGTAACACTTTAACAATAAAAATAACAAGATATATTTTGATTATTTTTTTCGGAAAATTGAAAGCCATGTTTTTTAGGATCATGGCTTTCTTTTTCTACATAGATTCACTGCAACAGAAATATTTTTTTATATAAAACACCACAAGTTGTTTCGGTGTATTTTGTATTGTGCAAGGAACCTTACCACACCAGCTAAATTCTTTCAACAAAAAAATACACAGCTATGACAAATGAAAACCAAACCGTACTAATTACAGGCGCTACCAGCGGAATCGGACTGGAACTCGCACGCCTGTTCGCAGCCGACAAGTATAACATGGTACTTGTTTCCCGCGATGAACAAAATCTAAACCGTGTTGCGGCCGAACTCCAGACCATGGGAGCACAAAACATAACCATAGTTCCCAAAGATCTTTCGCTGCCCAATGCTGCAGAGGATGTATTTTTAATCACGAAACAACAAGGTATTCATATTAATGTACTTATAAACGATGCAGGTGTAGGTGAATACGGGTACTTTACCGATACAAACCTGGCAAAGGAACTGCGCATCATCCAGCTAAACATATCTGCCATGGTACATCTTACTAAACTCTATCTGCGTGAGATGATCCAGTACAATGGCGAAGGGCGTATCCTGCAACTCGCATCTGTTGCCTCCTACCAGCCAAGCCCGATGCTCGCGGTATATGCGGCAACAAAAGCATTTGTACTTTCTTTCAGTGATGCACTGGCTTATGAATTAAAAGATACAAATATCACGATCACGTCATTGATCCCGAACGCTACTGATACAGATTTCTTTCGGAAGGCTGGTATGGAACATACGAAAGCAGCACAGGATAGCCCCGATAACCCGACATTGGTTGCTCAGATCGGTTATGAAGCACTTCTTAAAGGAGAATCTCATGCGTATGCACCGGGTGTAAGACAGGCTGCTGCAATGAGTTCAATTCTTTCCAATCAGAACGTTGCAAAAATGGTTGAAAAACAAATGCAGCCGGCAGAACAAAAATAAGAAGTGTGAGGCACAGTAAAATAAGAATACAAATCAGATACTGCATATGGATTGTAAAACAGTCGCATGCAGTATCTGGTTTATATATATCATATGAAAAGATTTACTGCCTGTTCATAATCACTTTTGTTTTATTTCTGTCCGTTCAATTACTTCCAGGTCCTTGCGCGCTGGTGCTGTCATCAGTTCTCCGGTAAAAGAAAAACGTGAACCATGACACGGACAATCCCAGGTCTTCTCCGCACCATTCCAGCATACATTACAGCTTATATGCGGACATGCAGGATTTACGGCAAATAACTTTCCTTCTTCATTTTTATAAAGCCCTACTGAATGCCCTTCAAACCTGACCAGCTTTGCTTCATTACAGGCAAGCTCAACAGCACCTTCAATTTTTTCAAAAGCAAACTTATTTCCTATGAGCATTGCAGCAGCATCTGCACCTTCCTTAATGATATTTGAAAATCCTGCAACAGGTTTAAATCTCGAAGGACTGAACAATTGAGCATGGGCGCTTTCGCCCTTACAGATCAGGTCTGTAAGTATGCAGGATGTGAGTGTGCCATAAATCATACCATTACCCCCAAAGCCTGTAGCTACCCATACATTTGAAGGATTGCCGGGCAAATGTCCGATATAAGGCAAGCCATCTGCCGGTTCAAAATATTGTGATGACCATTTGAAAGCTACTTCATCAATTGCGTATTGTTTGCGCAGATAACTTTCAAGTTTCGTAAAACAATATTCGGTATTTTCAAGATGTCCGGTTTTATGATCTTCTCCGCCAAAAATCAGGTATTTCTTCCCGTCAACTTCCTGCGTACGGTAGTAATGGTAGGGCTCGTCGAGATCATATACCAGTGCGTCCGGATAATTATTATCCGCTAATGTTACGGCAAGTACATAACTGCGGTACGGCGCTACTTCAAAATGCAGCACATTTACACCCGGGGGAGTATGCGTTGCATATACCACATGATCTGTTTTTATTTTGCCTTTTGATGCATGTACAATTGTCCAATCCTGTTCGTGTATCACATCCGTTACCCGGCAGTTTTGAATGATGCTTCCGCCCATGCGTTCAAAAGCTTCTGCAATTCCATATAAATATTTTGTTGCATGAATTTGCGCCTGGCCGCTTAGCCGGGCCGCTTTTTCGAAAACAGCAGGTACTGGTATCTGCTCACAAAAATCAATGTTCACGCCGCTTAATCTGGCAGATTCAACAATTTTATCCAATTCGTTGTTTTGTTTTTTATCATGTGCAAACAGATACGCATCCTTCCATTCAAAACTGCAATCAATTTCATATCCGATCACATTTTTTTCAATGAGGTTCAACGCTTTGCTTACCAATGTAAAAACAAGATCAGCATTGTTTTGTCCAAAATTATCTTTAATGGTATAATACGGTGTATCTAATAAAGTATTCAGATGTGCTGTAGTGCCACCTGTAGTTCCGAAGCCTATATTCTGCGCTTCCAGTATAACACACTTTTTGCCTTCGCGCTGCAGGCGCAGAGCAGTACTGATGCCAGTAATTCCGCCGCCTACAACAACCACATCTGCCTGTGCAGGCATGTGCCTGGATATGTGTTCCGGCATATCCTGCCATAAACTGATTAATTGTCCGTCACGTTTCATACGTATACATTTGTTGTATTTGCATAGCTTAATATTCTCAAAAATTTAATTAAAACTACTAAGCACGTATATGAAAGTGTTATATGTTTTAATCAATTCCTTACAAATTTACCTGATGAAAATATCCTTAAAAGAAAAAAAATATCCGCTCTGTAGTCTATGCTTCAGAACGGATATCTACCTTTTGGTATTTATTAAGCTTATGCTTCTTCGTGTGCTGCTTCAATATTCACTGCACTTTCTGCAACTTCAGATAGTTTTTCATCTGCTGTTTTTTCTTCATTCAAAGTCGAACCAAGAATTTCTTTTGCTTCTGAAAGTCCTAATGTTGCTGCAAACTGACACAATGTACCATAGCTCGCGATTTCGTAATGTTCTACTTTCTGTGCCGCAGAAATGATACCAGCATCACACATAGCACCTTCTTCACATTCTTCCATGATCTGTGTTGCTTCTTCAATCAGGCCTGCCATTGCTTCGCATTTTTTGGCTACAGCATTTTTTCCGATGATTTCAAACACCTGTTCCAAACGTGTAACATGTTGCTGTGTTTCTTCCAAATGTGATTCCAGGGCCTGGATCAATTCTTGTGAAGTAGCATGTTTAACCATTTTAGGAATGGCTTTGGTCAATGCTTTTTCAGCCCAGTAAATATCCTTTAATTCGTCTTCAAATAATTTTTGTAACTGTGATTCCTGCATGGAACCTGTACTGTTTGTTGATTTTTGTTTGGTAGTTTTCGGAGCAGTTTTTTTTGCACCGTTTGCAGTTGTTGTTTTCTTTTCCATAGTTGTAGTTTTTAGCTTTATTAAATGTTTGTTTATTATTCTTTTCTTTTACTAAACCGTAACACAATAAAAAGGATAATCGCTAAAAAAAATACCGTTAAGAAAATACCTACACTCATGCCAGCATTAAAGATCCCTCCTATTACGCTGCATGAACTGATGAATAGAGAGGCTATAAATATGATGGTAATGGATATAATTGTTTTCATAACGGTATATTTAAATGCGTGTATACTTTATATTAGTTGAAGCGTTTGAAATGCTGAATTTAAGAGTGGTAAATTTCTTCACCTCTGTTTTGTTTCCAGTTGTTTTTGAAATAGTCGGCATCTTCATCATTGCGAGGGTTTACACCCAATACAACGTTGCCTTTTTTAATACCTTCTTCGTAGATACGTGCACGTTCTTCAGGGATACCAGCACCTACAAGTGCTCCGATGATACCACCCGTTAATCCGCCCGCACCTGCACCTGCAAGGCCTGCTGCAATCGGTCCGGCAATTACCAGACCAAGACCCGGAATTACAAGTGTTGTACCAATTGCGGCAATAATACCAGCAACAGCACCTATAGTGCCTCCGATAGCAGAACCTGCCCCCATACCAGCCGCAGCTTTCGTACCGATCTCCGTATCTTCATCTGCAAAATGCTTTTTGCGTGTATCATCAGACATCAGTAAATGTACATCATCCTGCTTATACCCTCTTTCATGTAAAGCATTATAAGCATTTTCTGTGCTTTCACGATCACTGAACATACCTGTTAGTAATTTACGGTTGTTGTTATTTTGATTTTCCATAGCGGTAGTTAATAAATAGTTAGTTGTTTTTTATATAACGAATTTAAATCAATCTTACAGGTGATGACTTACATCATGTTCTTTATTGCTTGTATGTTTACCACATAAGAAAAATATTGTATTATTGTTAATTAAAATATGAAGCGTTCACATTGCGCAAACCAATTAATCTTTTATACATGACAGCAGCAGAAAGTATATATGCATTATATCCCTACATACAGCACGCACAATTGCTGGCACACAATGAAAAAATAAAGCAGGACAACGTAATATTTACCTATACCGTGAGTCTGAGTTATGATGAAATTTCGCTAAGGGTTTTACATGTAGATTCCGATAATACAAAACACATACATATTCAGGTGCTGTTTGAAATAAATCAGGGAAAAATATATGTTAAAGATTTGTATCATAATTCGGGCGCAGCATTTGAATTATTAACTTCAATCAAATCAAACCCAAGCCTGCATCAGGCATCCTTTGCCCAAAACAGCGTTCCGGCCAGTTGGCTTTCCAGAGATATACTGAATAGTCTTGCTATTGCAGACCGCATTGCACAAAAAGCCATTAATCAATATGCCGGAGACGATTACCGGCCCGGCTATTACAGCCAAATAGAATGCAGCGGAACACAGCTGATACTTTCACAGATAAACCATATGAACAGCCGCTCCCTTAGTCATAAAGAAAACTACAGTCTGCGCAATCTCACGTTCACAATTCCGTTAAACGGGAAAGCGGATTCAGAAATGTTATATAATACAGATAGAATCGGGATAATGAATATTAACTTTTCGGATCACTCTTCCGCTAATAACCGTTCAGCAGGTGATGCGGTCAAAAATCAGATCGCAGAAGAAATACGGTTGTATCAAAACGATGTTGAATAGGGTTTGTAAAAAGAACTAAATTTTATTTATGCGGCATCGTTCATTGTGCGTATCAGACCCATTCCGGAAAGGAAAAAAACGAATCCTAATACACCATATATAATCATAGGCTTAACCGGACTTCCTGTTCCTGAAAATAAAATAGCCGTATAGATTAAAAAACCTACGCCTAAAACAGTTAATGCTGCGCCGAATATTCGTTTAATGTTCATATGCTTTTTTTATCAAAGATCCATGTTCCTTCATGTAAATGATTACACCCGTTACACAAAAAGTTATAGGATTCCCACAATTTCTTTTTTGTCGCAGACAGATCATAATTGAGTTAGCTTTTAATCTCCTGAATTTTTTCTGTTACGTTTTTCCATCCTCGATCAATAAATCGGGGTGTATTAAATCGATATCCTACGGTAATAGAGACGCTGGCGAAATTCGTTTTAATACTCGCCCCTTTTATTCGCATGATATTGATATCTCCGTTAAAGCTGATGCCGGCATATAAACGTTTTGAATTATAACCAAAGCCGGTTGCAGTTTCTGTATATAGATTTGCATTCGTGCGCCAGCTGCTGTATCCCTCCTCTACAGATTTATATTGATACCCTATAAAATTCCCCATGATAAAATAGTTCAGAGAAAAATAAAAACGCTTCCAGAAAACAATGTTTACACCTGCACCCGGACCGGCTTTAAACAGCAAAGCATGAACGGAACTGATACCATAAAAGGAATCAAAGTTATATGCCTGTGCCCGCGATAAAATGGTTGAATCCGAAGAATAAATAGTAGTGTAGTTTGCACCGCCCTTCACCAGAAAACCAATACGGCTTTTAAGCTGCCTGTCCATATAGGTAAGCGGAGCATTATACGAAAATTTCCGCCAGGAAAAATTATAGATACCATTTACACCGATATTCTTATAATTCATATCGGGTCGTACATAATAGCTTCCGGTATCTGAATCATAAGAAGACACGTTACTGTCATAATAACCTTTATAGCGACGGTATTCCGCAGCAAGCGTTATACGAGGCTTACGTATACGCAGCGTAATGCCTGTACTCGCAGACCTACCCTTACGTGAATCTTCGGTTGGACCAAAAGGTGTTTTAAATGCATATTGAATATAAATTGACCGGTAAGAAAATGTCAAGCCAAGCAGGTCAGAAAAATTTCCTCTAAAATCACTTTTATATCTATCCTGTGCACTGTTAACCGGATCAACAACAATCTGCATTAATGGTGATGCTGTGTAAATACCCAAGCTGATGTATTTCGGATAAGTCATAATAAAATTCGTATCCGGTACAGCTTTAGGTTTCTTTTCTTTTGTTTGATCGGCCTGAGCAAAGGATATATGATAAGAAATAAACACCAGCAAAGATGCAGTAAGTAAACGCATGTTTAAATGTTTTTAAATGATATATAAATTACTAAAGGAATGGTATTTTTAATAGAGCATATGGGAAACATGTAACGAATATTTTTTATCATGATACAAGGCGGGTATACTTGTTTTTACATTTGAATGCATTAAAATCTAACAGCATGGACATCATAAAAACAGTATCAGCAAGTGCCGGTGGAACCAGTCTGATGAGCCTTTTCAGCTACCTGATTTCAGACAGCAAACATAAAAATTTCAGAGAGCCTGAAATACTGGGCGAATTAATCAAACGTGTTCTTCCTGATATAAGCAAGCAGCAGGCAAACATAAGCGGTTGGATCTTACATTATGGAGTGGGCACAGTTTTTACTGCTGTTTACGATCAGATCTGGGAAAAAACCTCTGTTAAACCCAATATAAAATCCGGAGCTGTGCTTGGCGCACTCAGCGGATTAGTTGGTATAGCTGTATGGCGCGCTACCATTGCCCTGCATCCAAAACCACCTGTTAAAGACTATGATGCATATTATAAACATCTATTGCTGGCGCATATTTTTTTCGGTATTGCCGCAGCCGGGGCTTATAAAAAAACAACAGATATTCAAGGAGCACAATATGAAAAAAATCATAACGAATAATTCACTTTCGCTGGCTTTCCTGTTGCTGTTTGTATTGGCAATTATCGGTCAAACATTTTTTGGTTTAGCTCAATATAATGAGCAACGTATAGAAGATCACGTAAATCCTGTAAGTCTGCTCCAGTATTTCAGCACCGGTCATTTTCTGGAAGCAACCTTTGAAAACTGGGAAAGCGAATTTCTGCAAATGGCATTATTTGTAATCTTTACTATTTTTCTACAGCAGAAGGGATCTTCTGAATCGAAGGATTTTCATAAGAAAGAAGATGTTGACAGAGAGCCTTCGGTACTTCGCAGACATGTACCATGGCCTGTGAAGAAAGGTGGCTGGATCTTAATCTTCTATAAACACTCACTTACCCTGGTTCTGTTAATGCTTTTTGCGCTTTCTTTTGTTGTACATTTTTATGGCAGCTTAAAAGAGGAAAACGAAAAACTTGCGCTACATCATAAACCATTGGAAACGGTTAGTTCATTTATCGGTAGCTCTAAAATATGGTTTGAATCTTTCCAAAACTGGCAGAGCGAATTTCTTTCTGTATTTGCCATAATCGTCCTGTCCATTTTTTTACGTCAGCAAGGCTCATCACAATCAAAACCGGTAGATGCTCCTGACAATCAGACGGGAGAATAAAAATAATCAGTCCCGATTAAAAAAATGCCTTTAGGGTGTTTGAAGTTTTAAAATCCATTGCAGCATAATTGAAATATGCTGCTATATAAAATTCAGCTCTATTGTACGTGTATGCCTATGCAACATCCGTTTATCACTTGCTATTTATACCACTACGCTGTTATATCTGTACACAGAACCCAGAGACTTTCTGTAATAACATAACCGGGCTACATACCGGGCGGCATGGTATCTTTATAAAACTTTTTAACAAAGGTAGGTGCCTTGAAACGGTATCCTACATCCAATCCGATATAACTGTACACGCTCGTATACCTGAACGTAGTTAATGCAGCTGTCCGTCCATCAATCTCATAACGCAGCGCTGCATAAAAACGTTTTGACTGATATCCAATGCTTGCAGAACCATCCAGTACCCATTGAAAGCTTGTCTCTTTATGTGCAATTCCCTCCGTTGTAAACAGACGGTTTACATACAGGTTAAGCGGAGAAAAAATCGCACAAGCCATATAAAAATGTTTTTTAATAACCAGGTTGCCGCCCGCACCGGGAGATAATTTTATATTAAACCCATTCATACGCGTAATATTATCAAACGATTCAAAATACGGCCGTTGCGGTACACTCAGCAGATTGCTGTCGCCGTAAAACTGCTGACTGTATACGCCGGCTTTTACCATAAAGCCCAAGTGACTTTTGATCTGGCTTTCCGTATAATCAATGGTAGAGAGATAGGAATATTTTTTCCAGTTGAAATTGTAAATTCCTTCAAACTCATATTCTTTAATGATGATATCCGGCCGGTAAACAGTCTGCTGTGCCAGATCAAGTGAATTAAATGCATTGATATCTGTCATACCCTTAATTTTCATAAACCGAAACGTAAGTATATAAATAGGGCTTTTATATTTGATTGTAGCCGTACGGTAGCGTGAGGATCCGTAACCTGGAGGATCACCTAAAGGAGGTAATAAGCTTAATGCGAAACCTGCTGTTACATGCCGGTAACTGAACGATAAGCCGGTAATGGTTTTAACATTTGTACGCAGGTCAGATGAAGCCTGCGGCGCACCCGAAGGTTCAAGATTTGCATATATGGTTGGCGATAGTACATGCAATGCAACCGTCATATAATTTTTCGGATACGTTTTAATATACGTTGAATCCGATGGATTGTAAGTAATTTTAATATTGGGAAAATATTTTGCGTAGAATTTGTCGGGATGTAAAAATACATTCTCTTTCTTTTTTGTTTCCTGTGCATGGACTGCAACGACAAAAAATAGCAAAAATACTGCGGCCGTAAGCCATCTATACATAGGTATCAAGTTAAATAAGCATCATAATGATTGTACACCAGGCAAATATATACATTTAACCCGTTGCTCAATCAATTAAATACATGTTAGCAATTCAGAAGACAATCTTACAGAAAGTAAGAAAATAAGGGTGTTCTGTTTTATAAGAAACACCTGTTTATCTCAGGCGAGATAAATAACACTAATAATGGCCGTAAAAATTATTGCAACTGTATACACCGGTGGAGAGGTAATGGTATTTCCTGCTTCACGCACAAATCGATGCAACCGAACATATCCTTTTTTATATAATCTCATTGTATTAATTACTTGAATAAACACATAGATATATACTTATTTTATTCGGATAGGGTTACATAAATACAACATACAGATGTAAGATTTTAATACTCAACCAATATTAATATACATTTAAATGAATCAGTAATGTACCTAATTCATTAGCATAATTGAAAATGCAACCATCATATATGCTGTAAAAAATAGTGCTGCAATTCTCAATATTGGTTCGAAAATTCCGTTTGTATTTCTTTTACGTCTCATAATAGTATTGTTTTTAGTATGATGTAAAATTCATAAAAACAACGGGAGCATGTGTTACAACATATAAACGAAACGTTACATAATTTTAACACACGTTAATTAAAATTAACGTATGCTCTATCTACTAATAAAGAATTTGATATAGGGCATTAAAATAATTTCTGCGCATAATAGATCCCCAATAAAAAAAAACAACTAAAAAAATTCAACTGTAAATGCCAAACAATCTGTATAAATTATAAATACAAGTGTTTCATTCCACTGATTTTACTGAGGAATGAAGCACTTGTATCTGAATAAAACTATATTAAATAATTAGTTTAAATATCTGCGCAACGTCCACGCAATTGTTTCATGATCCTGAAGCAGCTTTGTAAAAAAGTCTGTTGTACCGGCATCGCTGTCTACGTCAATATCTTTTCTTAATTCAACAATTATTGTTTCGTGATCGGCAAGTAATTCCTGTATCATTTCTTTTTGCGAAGGATATTTTCCTGGTGCTTCTTTTAAGCGTGTTACTCTACCGAACTCTTCCATCGTTCCGATTGTTTTTGAATCAAACTTATTGATACGTTCTGCAATTTCGTCGATTACCGCTTCAAGCTGCGTATATTGTGCTTCAAACAATTTATGAAGTTCCATAAAGCTTGGGCCGGAAACATTCCAGTGAAATTTTCTTGTTTTTACATATAAGGTCATTTCATCTGCCAATGCAATCGACAACATGCTCACGCTTTTTTTTATGCTCTCTTCTGATAGTCCTAATTTCATAAAACCTAAAATTTATATGTGTTAATTTTTGTATACCAAAGGTGTGAAAATACATGCTGTAATCGCTTACACATTTTTATAGAATGCTTGTATAAATCACATATGAGACCTCATAAAATACAAATGGCCATTCATTCCCGAAAGAAATGAATGGCCATAAATAATTTTAACAAAATTAATCAGGCAGTATAAAGCCTGTTGAATTAGTATCTGTTATACAGGAGCAGGTAATGAAAAATAAAACGTTGCACCCTCTCCTACTTTTGCTTCTGCCCATATGGTGCCCCCATGTTTTTCAACAATCCGTTTTACAATCGCCAGGCCAACACCGGTCCCTTCAAATTCTTTTGTACTATGGAGGCGTTGGAAGACACCAAACAGTTTATCGCTGTATTCCATGTCGAAACCTGCACCGTTATCCTTGATGTAGTAAACAACTGCATTTGGGTTCTTTGTATAGCCAACTTCAATTCTGGGTTCTTCTATTTTACCTGAATATTTAATGGCATTGGAAAGCAGGTTAACCACAACCTGTTTTAACAGATTATAATCTGCATCAATATCCGGCAGCGCAGGAAGAACAAATTCTCCCTTGAAGGTACCTTGCATATCTGCATACACATGTTGTACCAGGTCGTTCATATTAATCGACTGCTTCTGTACAGGCTTTCTTCCCAACCGGGAGAACGCAAGCAGGTCATCAATCAATGTATCCATCCGGAAGGCATTACGCTTGATGTTTCCCAACAGGCGGGTTGATTTTTCGTCCATCTGCGCAGCAAAGGCATCTTCAAGCATTTGTGCGTAGTTGTTGATAGAACGCAACGGAGCACGCAAGTCATGAGAAACAGAATACGAAAAGGATTCCAGTTCTTTATTTGCATTTTCCAGTTGCTGAATATTTTCATGAAGATCCTGATTCAGGCGTATAATTTCATCGTCTTTTTTCTTGCGCTCAGTAATATCACGGGCATTTGAAAACCATTTTCCACCTTTAACAACAATGTTCCACTGAAGCCATTTAATAGATGAATCTTTACAGATGATCTGTATTTCAAACGAACCAGTATTTGAATCCGATTTTTTCAGGTTCTTTATAAACTCCCGGTCAGACTCCTGAAGAAAAAATAATAAAGACTGGCTGGTAATTTCTTCGCTTGAATAGCCCAGCACATTTGTCATGGCAACATTGAAGGCTTCAAACTTAAAGGTTTCCGCATCAATGGTGCAAATGATGTCCAGGCAGTTATTGATAAGGATGGCAGACTTTTCTAAGGCACTGTTTATTTCCACCATCTCCTTGCGCTGTAATTCAAGGCGGATAAGCATATTCACTTTTGCCTTGGTAATCTCCGGGTCAAGCGGTTTAAATAAATAATCAATCGCGCCTTCTTCCAGACCTTTCAGCATATTTTTCTGCTCCTTTAATTCAGCAGATGCAAATAAAATCGGAATATCTTTGGTACGCTTATTTGACTTAAGCATGTTCGCTACTTCAAAGCCATCCATTTCCGGCATTTGTACATCCAGAATGATAAGATCAACCGGCTTACTTAAAGCAAGTTTTAATCCTTCATCTCCAGAGGTTGCTTTAAAAAAAGTACGATTTTCTGTCATTAATAGATTTTCAAGTGCAAATATGTTACTTGAAATATCATCAATGATTAAAATATTGGCTTTACCCTCTTTCATAAATACGCATTAAAAAGGACGTAATCTCGTCCAATGTCAAAATAGTGTCAATGGCCCCGATGTTTATTGAAGCCTGTGGCATGTACGGATATTCAGCTGTAAGCGGATCCTGAGCAATAGTAAGACCTCCCACTCTTCTTATTTCCCGCATACCTTCTGCGCCGTCACTACTGGCTCCTGTGAGTATAATACCCAAAAGTTTTTCTTTATACACTTCAGCCGCTGTTGTAAACAACAGGTCAATAGACGGCCGGCTGTGTTTTACATACATGTCTGAAGTTAGTGAAAATGTTTTATCATGTTCTATAAGCAAATGATAATCAGCCGGTGCAATGTAAATATGTGCCGGTTCAATGGATTCTTTTTCATCTGCCTGTTTTATCTTCAGCAAACATTTAGTCTGCAGTACGTCTTCGAGAAGATCTTTATATTCTTTTCCGCGATGCTGTACAACAATAATGGGGATAACATAATCAGCCGGAAGTTTTCCAAGTACTTGAATAAGTGCGTGCAGGCCACCCGCAGACACACCAATAACAATTGCAGAAAATTCCCGGTTACTCTCTGCGTTACTTTTCATCGTATTTTCATAAATATACGTTCCTTCTTGTCGACATCTTCGAAGTTTGTTTTTTTGTCGGTAAACAAAAGTGATTCTTTACTTCCCAACGCTAAAAAACCAAACGAACACAAACTCTCATGAAAAAGATTAATAACTTTATTTTGCAGCTGCTGATTAAAATAAATCAGCACATTGCGGCAAACGATCAGTTGAAATTCATTAAATGATTTGTCAACCGTTAAATTATGTGGTGAAAATACAATGTTCTGCTTCAGCGATTTATCAAACAGTACAGAGTTGTATTTGGAAATATAATAGGAAGACAAGGAATGCTTGCCGCCTGAATGATTATAATTTGCCGTATACGCTTTCATATTTTCAACCGAATACAATCCTTCTTTTGCTATCTGAATAGACTTCTGATTGATGTCTGTGGCATAAATAATAGAACGGTCAAGAAGCCCGGCTTCTTTTAATACAATGGCAACGGAATATACCTCCTCGCCTGTTGCACAACCCGCGATCCAGATTTTAATTACCGGATACGTAGCAAGGCGTTCCATTACATTTTCACGTAAACTTTTATAAAAAGTAGGGTCTCTGAACATTTCTGTTACAGTAACAGACAACTCCTGAATAAATGTTTCAAAAACGTTTTCATCCTTCAATAACAATTTACTTAGATCCTGTAACGTAGGAATCTTATAAATGTTCATGAAATTTATAATCCGGCGCTTAACAGACGCTTCGGCATATTCTGTAAAATCATATCCATACATGAACCGGATCGCATCCAGAAAGGCTTTTAACTCTTCCTGTGGATATTGAAATGTATTTGGTGTTAACGAATTGTCCATAGTTGATGATAATAAAAAGTATTTAATCTGCCCATGTCCTCAGCGGATTATTTCATGGAATGTTAGCAATGTATACAATTTAATACCATGATCCCTAAACCTGAGTGTATGACAGCAGATAAATCGTGAGCTGCATGACTTTCAGTAAGAAACAGCCCAAGGCTGTTCTTACTGAAAAATCAATGATTAATTATACAGCCAGACACGTAACAATGAAAGCAATTGTTCCATGTTAATCGGCTTCGAAATATAATCCGACATACCTGCTGCCAGGCATTTTTCCCGATCGCCTTTCATTGCTTTAGCTGTAATGGCAATGATCGGAATCTTATCAAATTGCGGCATGTTGCGTATCGCTTTTGTAGCTTCATACCCATCCATTTCAGGCATCATGATATCCATCAGTACAATTTCGATAGACGGATTTTCTGTCAGCACCTGCAAGGCTATTTTTCCATTTTCTGCAATGAAACAAGTCATCTCTTCTTCTTCCAGTGCATTGGTTAATGAATACACGTTGCGTATATCGTCATCAACAACCAGTACCTTTTTAGATTTGAGAATTTCTTCTGTCTTATGCAGTTTACGGATGATGTGTTGTTTTTCTTTCGGTAATTTAGATTCTACACGGTGCAGGAACAATGTTGTTTCATCCAGCAACCGCTCCTGTGAATTGGCTGTTTTTAATACAACCGCACTGGCCAGTTTATTCAGCAGGTTTTTTTCATCAGCCGTAAGATCTCTGCCCGTGTATACGATAATCGGAATACCTTTTATTTCCGGTTTTTCTTTGATTTGTTCAATCAGGTCAAAACCCGACATATCAGGCAAACCCAGGTCAACGATAATGCAATCGTATTCATCTTTTAAAAGCATCTCATAGGCTTCCTTACCTGTGTACGCAGAATAACTCTTTACATCACCGTTACCCACCAATTCGCGGATAGCCGTATTCTGTGTTTCATTATCTTCAACAACAAGTAATTTTTTCAGTTTTTTACGCCCAAAGTCTTCGATCTTATCAAATGCCTTTAACAAAACTTCTTTTGTGACCGGCTTGCGGATATAGTCAAACGCCCCCAGTTCAAGGCCTTCACGCTTGCGATCATAGCCTGAAATAATCTGCACCGGAATATGTCTCAGGGCCGGATCATTTTTCAATTGTTTCAATACTTCCGCACCATCCATAACAGGCAGCTTCATATCCAGCATGATCGCGTCCGGTTTATACTGGCGTGCATAGCTTAAGCCGGTATTGCCTCTGGTAGCAATAATACCTTTATACTTACGTTCGTGCAGGAAATCAAGCATCAGCTTTGCAAAAACAATATCGTCTTCCATCAGCAAGACCACTTTGTCATTTGCAGTAATCATATTCCGGTCATCCGAAAAGTCTTCCGCTTCTTCAGCAAGAGCTTCTTCTTCCAGAGAGGCCGAAAGCACAGGTTCGGTTAAGGCTGCGGCAACCAGCTCCGGCTTAACGGCATCTGCATACCGGTCTGTGCTGATAGTATTGGATTCATTGAAGCTGTATGGAATAAACAAGGTGAAGGTACTCCCTTTGTCTTCTTCGCTGAATACATGTATCTCACCGCCCAAAGCTGTTGAAAGTTCCCTGCTGATCGAAAGACCCAATCCTGTACCGCCATACTTGCGTTTGGTTGATCCATCCACCTGCTGGAAGGCTTCAAAAATGATCTGCTGCTTATTCTGCGGAATACCGATACCGGTATCCGTAACAGAAAGTGCCAGGCAATTATGGGCATTCAGATTTTTGTTTCGGAAAACGGTTGATTCAGAAGCCGCCTCTATCTTAAAGGTTACAGCACCTTTAGCACTTGTAAACTTAAAGGCATTTGAAAGCAGGTTTCGTATGATCTGCTCCAGTCGCTGACGGTCTGTATGAACAGTCGTCTGAAGTAATTTTTCTGAACAGTTAACCTTAAACTGAATCAATTTCTTTTTAGCCACTTCATCAAACATGGCATGAATGCTGCTGCAGATCTTGCTTAAAGATACATCTTCAATTTCAAGATCCAGCTTTCCGGATTCTACTTTAGAAAGATCCAGAATCTCGTTTATAAGTTCCAGCAGGTCAGAACCTGAATTACAGATGTTCTGCGCAAACTCAACTTCTTTTTCACTTAACGATTTATTTTTATTATCCGCCAGCAACTGAGAGAGAATCAGGATACTGTTCAGCGGTGTACGCAGTTCATGCGACATGTTTGCTAGAAATTCTGATTTGTATTTACTGTTCAGTTCAAGCTCATGTGCTTTCGTTTCAATCTGCATTTTAGCATTTTCAAGCGTCTCTTTTTGCTCTTCCAGCAGGTTCGCTTTTTCTTCTAACTCTTCATTGCTTTGGTGCAGTTCTTCCTGTTGCGAACGTAATTCGGCTTCATTTTTTTCAAGCAATTCAGTTTTTACCTGTAGCTCTTCGTTATACTGTTTCAGCTCTTCCTGCTGAGCTTCCAGTTCTTCCGACTGGCGTTGTGTCTCTTCCAGCAGTTCGCGTACTTTTTCCCGTGCATGTGCCGATGTAATAGCAATGGCTATACTATCCATAACATGGCTCATATACTCTTTGTGATTTTCGGTAAAAGGCTCAAGGCTCCCCAGTTCAATTACGCCAAGCATACGTTCCTGATACAGAATGGGAGCAATTAAAATATGACTGGGCTGAATATCTCCCAAACCTGATTCCAGTACAAAATTTTCCCCAGGAATGTTTTCCAATACAAGCAATCTTCTTTCCTGAGCTACCTGACCGACAATGCCATCACCAAAACGGATAGCCGGCATTTCTTTTTTCGCTTTGGAAAGTGCATACCCGCTTAACAGATGTAAAGAAGATTCCACCTCATTGGATACATACAACGCCCCGAGATTAATATTGAGATACCGTACAAAATGGTTGATAACTGCCTGGCAAAGTTCCTGGATGAGTAGATTACCCTGCATATCCTGTGCCAGGCCGGCGCTGCCGGTAAGTGTCCAGTTTTTATCTGCTGTCGTTTTTTCTGCTTTGCGTAAGGCCGATAAATTTGAAATAATAATAAAATAAACCGCTATTAATACGATAATGATACAAACAATAAGTGTAATGAAAACAAAGTTAAAATCACGCGCATCGTTATCACTATCTTTCTTGCGGATTTCCAGTAACCGGAATTCTTCATCCTTGGCAAGTTCAATATTGTCGCGGATCTTATCCATGATGCGTTTGCCGTTTTCACTGGCAACCAGAGACTGGGCTTTATCATAATCGGTATGGCGCAGCTTAATACAGCTATCCAGATGTGTCATATGCTGATCTACCAGACCCTGGATCATTGCAATCCGTTTTTGCTGAACCGTATTATCAACCGTTAAGTCCTTAGCAATATCAATATTAAAATAAATATTATCGATGGCGCGGTTATAAGGTTTTAAAAAACTGCTGGTTCCGGTAATAACATACCCGCGCATGGAAGTCTCGGCATCAATCTCTGTAACTAAAATCTGTTCCAATGCGTACAAAACCTTGTGGGTATGGTCTACCCATTCGTTGGTTTCACGGTATTTTTCACTATTCCGGTAGGAAATAAAGCCCACAATAATCAAAACAATCGTGCAGGCTCCTAATCCAGCCAGAATTTTATTATCTAATGTAAATTTCATATATATAAAAATAAAAAATTAAACAGTAGTTCAATAAAATATTTTCAATAAAATAAAATAATTATACACAGGAAAAATAAAAACGACAGCAGAATTAAAATACCTTTAACAGTCAACACGGAGCTGTACAACACAATACACAGTTTAATATACTTTTTTTAACATTTGTTTATTGCATCAATTGTTTATTGAAGGTATATTAATAAATAAATGTGTAGATAGGTTTAATCCGCACAACGGCAAGTGATAAAAGAAAAAAGTGTTGATTGCTGTATGCCTAACCCGGTTATGAAAACAATGGAAAAAATTAAAGTATTAATGCTTGAAGATGTTGATGATGATGTCACTATTATTGAGAACGTGCTTCAAAAAGCAGGTATTGATCATTCCACACTTCAGGTAGATTCTAAATCTGAATTTATAAAAGGCATTAAAGAATACCAGCCGGACGTAATACTTTCTGATCATTCCCTTCCGCAGTTCAATTCCATTGAAGCACACAAAATCTGTTTAAATGAAAACCTGCTGATACCTTTTATCCTGGTAACAGGCGCCGTTTCTGAAGAATTTGCCGTTACCTGTCTGAAACATGGTATCGACGATTACATTCTCAAATCTAACCTTTCCCGCTTACCCAGTGCCATCTTAACAGCGCTCCGCCAACGCGAACTTGAAAGAATGAAACTTCAGGCCATGCAGGAATTAAAGGAGCAGAATGAACAGATCCTGAAAATCAATAAAGAGCTGGATTCTTTTATTTACAGCATCTCACACAGTTTACGCGGACCGCTTTCAACGGTAAGCGGCTTGCTGCACCTGGCGGAAAAAGAATCGCAGGAAAAAAATGATATGAGCGTGAAGGAACTGCATCAGATGATGGAAACCTGTGTGAAGCGGTTGGATACTACCTTGCGGCAAATGGTGGATCAATCTAAAAATGCACGTCTGGAAGTTGATACAGACGCCATTGACATCAACGCGCTGCTGGATAAAGCAATGAAAAATGTTTCGTATTTACCCGGCTCCAATGAAGTAGAAGTTACTATTATCAATACAGCGCAGGCTCCGTTTTATTCAGATGCTTATCGCTTAGAAGTTATCTTCAATAGTATTTTATCAAATGTCATTAAATACCGCGATCCGTATAAAGAGAAATCTGTTCTGCTTATTCAGGTGATCTGTACACCTGAACATGCTGCGATGAGTTTTAAAGATAATGGATTGGGGATTCCTGAAAAATTCATGCCCAATATTTTTAATATGTTCTACCGGGCTTCTGAAAAAAGTGATGGCGCCGGATTGGGGCTCTATATGGTAAAAGAATTTGTTGAAAAACTGAAAGGAAGTGTTACCGTTACTTCTGTTGACAACGAAAGTACCAGTGTTACCATTGTGTTACCCAATGTACGTAAGGATTATTCTGTTGATAATTAAAACAGAATAATGCCTTTTGTTCTTAAGGTTTCTTTTCAGAAGGTGTTATAGAATCAAGCACCTTTTTCTCCAGCGATTTAAGGTTATCTGTACCAACGGCTTCCAGCACAATCTGTATATTCTTTTTAAGCAACGAATAATGATTTGGCTTTGTAAAAAATGCCAGCGCACCCAATTGAAATGCTTTCTCAATCTCATGTGGATACGAAGAAGTAGAATACATGATAACTGGTACGTCCTTGCTTCGGTCGCTGGATTTCAATTTTGTTAAACACTGCCAGCCATTCATTCCCGGCATATTGATATCTAAAAAAATAATATGAGGTGTATATCCTTTTTCCAGCATGGTCAATGCTTCCGGCCCTTCCATTGCGTAGGTATACTTGACATCACTGTCCATTTCTTTCAACACTTCAAATATTAAATCTGAATCATCCGTATCATCATCTACCAGCAAAAACTCTATCGCCATTTATTCTTATGATTTAATTTTCTTCAAAGGTAATAAAATTGTGAATACCGCTCCACTATCTTTTTCACCTGAAGCAAAAATATTTCCGTTGTGCCTGTCAACAATTTTTTTACACAGAGCCAGTCCCAGCCCGGTACCTTCGTATTTATCTTTGGAATTTAAACGTATAAAAGCATCAAACATCCTATCTACCTGATCGTTAGAAAATCCGATCCCGTTATCGGAAAGGGTGATCCGGTCATACCACACAGAGGAGATCTTTTCCTGCTCATACGTGATGGTGATCCGGCTGGGCACATTACTTTTTGAAAATTTAAGGGCATTATTGATCAGATTATAAAAAAGCTGGTACATCAATACCGGAACGCCATGAATGACCGGCAGCTTATCCATTTGTATCATGCCTTGCTTCTCCTCAATCAGGATCTCAAGGTCTTTTTGAATATTTCCGATTACCTGATTTAAATCCACCTTCTCCATTACCTGAGTAAGATTACTTAGCGTGGAATACATCAGCACCCCTTCAATCATAGAAAGCATACGGTCTGTTGAATGCTGTATTTTTTCGAGGTAGATATGCCCTTTTACAGGCAGTTCTTTTTTAAACTCATCACGTATGCGTCCACTGAAAATTTTTACCTTCCGCACCGGCTCTTTCAGGTCATGACTGGCAACATGCGCAAATTGCAGCAGATCTGAATTGGTTTGCTTCAGTTCTGCAGTACGTTCCCGCACCTGCCTGCTCAGCTCTTCTGCAAACTGTTTGTGTTCGGTAATATCCAGGATCATCCCGATAAGTTTTACAGGTTTGCCTTTCTCATCATATATGGCTTTACCAAATGATTTCACCCAGCGCAGTTCATCATTTGGGTGACGTACCCGGTATTCGGCATTATAAACACCACCCACCAGAATAGCCCGCTGTACAGCATTATTACGTACACTCAGGTCTTTAGGAAAGATCTGGGAAGTAAATTCTTTATAGGTAGGATCATGTGCATCTGAAAATCCGAAAATTTTCTTGTACAGACTATTGCAATGCATTTCATCGTTTTCGATCGCCCACTCATAATAACCGATCTCCCCTGCGTCCAGAGCCAGCTGCAAACGGTCTGAAGCGAAACGGATCTGATCCTGCGATTCTTCATAGGCCATTCTTGAAGAAACTTCTTCTGTTACATCCTGCAGAATACCGTTAAACCGGTATGCAATCTTTTTTTCATTGAACCAGGCTCTGCCTTTGGCTTTTACAATGCGTGCCTTCTTGGAAACGGGATGTACAATGGTATACTCAACGTTATAATTACCGCCGGACGTATGTTCCAGCGCAGCCTCAATCGCCTTTACAACTAAAGGCCTGTCGGTATCTGTTATTACAGCGAGTGCCAGGGAAAGATCAATTTCTTCCAGCGGCACTAAGCCAAACCATTCTTTCAGAAGATTATTTCCCTGAAATTTATTGGTTGCAGGGTCGTAATCCCAGGTAGCTAATTCTGCTGCTTCAATAGAGAACCGTAACTTATTTTCATCCTCTTCAATTTTTTTCAGATTCACTACCGCATCTGTTGTTTCGGTACATACAACAAGCACACCGCCAACAGTGCCTCCCTCTTTGTAAATCGGACTGTAACCGAATGTCCAGTATACATCTTCCAGTTTACCATTCCGGTAAATCGGAATCAGCTGGTTTTCATTCCAGGTCGATTTCCCCTGTATAACCTCATCAATCATGGGCTTTATTACCGGCCAGATTTCCTGCCAGCAATCCCCCCCTTTTTGACCCAGCGCTGACGGGTGTTTCCCCTCGTTTCCTAAACTCGGCCGGTACGCATCATTATAAAACTGAATCATCTCTTCTCCCCACCAGATAAACATGGGAAACGTTGAATGCAGCATAATGCTAACAGATGTTAACAAACTTTGCGGCCAGGTGCTGATCGGGCCAAGAGACGTTGCAGCCCAATCAAAAGAGCGTATACGTTCTCCCATTTCTCCCCCGCCGGATAAAAAATTTAATACAGTTGAATGCGTCTCCGCTGACTTTGAACTGATTGACATGAATGATAAAATAATTGTACCTGAAGATACACATAAATTACAATCTTTTTTAGTTTAAATACGTATTAACTTATCCGGGGGAAATGGGGTAAAATGCAAATATCCTGTTTATGTTAAATTATTTTATTAGGATTCAATTGAGAAATTACCCAATTGAAATTTTCAACAGTATTTTTAATTCAGTTAAACTTTTTCAAACACGCAGAGCTATGGAAACTAAAATTTTAATTATTGATGACAGCCTGGACGATTACGCACTGGTTAAACGATCTATCACCAATTCCGGCATTCAGGCAGAAGTGCTGTATGCAGCGGATGGTGTCATGGGTTCAGTAGAAGCGTTGCAGAAAGGGATTGACTGCATATTTTTAGATTATAACCTTCCAAAAATAAACGGACTTGAAGCATTAAAAAAAATCCGGTCTCAAGGCATTGATACACCTATCATCATGCTTACAGGACAAAAAGACGAGCACATCATTGTTGAATTGCTTAAAGAAGGTGCCAATGATTATATATCCAAATCAGACCTTACACCTGAAACATTGCGCTTAAGTTTTGAAAAATCCAGACAGTTATATAAAATTCACAAAGAAAAAGAAGCCGCCATTACAGCACTGAAAGAAAGCCAGCTACGACTTTCAGAAGCACAGGAAATTGCAGCCCTTGGCAATTGGGAATTCGATAGTGAAACACGGGAACTTTATCTCTCTGATGAAGCGCAGAACATACTGAATTATGAGAAAGAAAAAAGCCTGTTCCCCATGCATGCATTCCTTCGGCATCAGGTACATCCGGAAAATATCCCGCTGCTTGTTACTTTCATCCGCAACATTAAAAAAGAACAAAACTATGCAATCACGCTTCGCATCAAAACATTTGAAAATATTTTTAAGTATGTACATATAAAAAAACGCAGCGATACAAATTCTTTTTCAGATAAAAAGAAAATCATTGGTACCATACAGGACATAACCATTTTGAAATTAGCTCTTGAAGAAACAAAAAAAGCAAAAATCAGCCGCAAAGCCACAACAATGGTATTAACGGTAGCTATTTGTATTTTTCTGATTTCGGAAGCAGTTATTGATCCGTTTGTAGATGCACTTGAAATTGGTTTTCTCATAGCCATATCATTTAAAGGACTTGTAGCCTTTCTCTTAAAACCGCTGGAAACAATGCTTGAAAGGGTGATGCTGAAAAATGTTACAGCCAAACAACTTGTATAGCTTTATCAACATAACTAGTGCGGACATATGACCGATACATCCGTAAAAATAAGAGCAGTCTACTACTACCGGAAATGCATGTTCATCATCCAGCATCCAGCCTGATTAGAACACCTTCAAATCCATTTATTAAACACATTTAAAGAAGTAGTATCACTACATACAGGTAACAAAATGCATCTGCAATGCTTTCAGTCCGCTTTAAGTATGAAGCTTACTGTTTTGTCATTCCCACAGAAATTCCACATATTAGTAACATGTTATACACATAAGTATATACATACACACATAATATGACAAGGCTTTTACCTGCTTTACTTTTTATACTTAGTATCAAAACACTATCTGCACAGGAGCTCGAATACAAACAGGCTCTTGACAGTCTTGCGCGTTACCTTCTCAACACAACAACTGAAAACAATTTCAGGCCGATGAAGCTACTCTCCTGGTATGCGCCCGGTATGATGAACAGCATGGAAGAACGTTGCGACAGTACTATGTACCTGGGCATGACGGATAACAACAAAACCAAAATCGTACTATCCGATGAAGCCGTACTATACATGCTTGACCTGACAAAAATGGATACGCTGATGGCATATACAAGGCACAACCAATACTTCTGCATAAAAGATTCAACTGCCGGAAGCCTGCGCCAATCCAATGTCCCACGTGTTTTTAATGGAAAGTATGGTGGTATTCCCTGTACAGATATACGTTTAATTGTGAAAGATCAGCTGAATGGAAATACATTTTCCCTGATTGAAAAAGAAGAAATACTCAACAAAATTATTTTATACCTGAACCAGACGATCCGGTATTCCAAACAGGTAAACCAAATAAAAAAGAATGGATAAAAAGAAAACGTGTATAAGTGTGTTGCAAATTTGACTTTCAATTACTTACCATACATGTATATTACATTTTCACATATACACACTCTTGAATTTATACCAAAGATTGATTGCTGATTTTGCACTTTTAAAATAGCCTTTTGGATAAAAGCTAAAAAATTAGAACTATTGAATTTTGTCTGTAAACGGGTGTTAAAATACTTTTTTCCGAGCCGAAAATTAATATTCAAATTCCTTTTCTGACAGTTCTATACGCTACCATTGTAGTATAATGCTGCAACATAAACGTCAACGAGCTATGGAATTATTTTACAAAAAACATGCTTTCTCAGGAAAGCTGGTGCTTCTGTTACTGGCAGATATAGGAGTCTATTTAATGATCATCAAACTGTTTGTTGAATAAAAGAAGCGACATTTAAATGTTGTATTTCGCCGCCCATTCAACCATGGAATTCATTACGGGAGCAAGCGCTGTGCCTGCCTCTGTAAGCTTATATTCTACATGGGGTGGAATTACAGGTTTTGCTATTCGCTCCACCAGATGATCGGCTTCCAGCTCTTTCAAATGCTGGATGAGCATTTTTTCAGTAATTGCAGGAATGGCTCTTTTTAATTCTCCGTACCGCTTTCCTCCATTCAACAAATTAAAAATAATAATAGGCTTCCAGCGCCCTCCTATCTTAGTCAATGTAAAGGATACCGGACATGCAGTTATAGCCTGCTGCTTATTTAACTGATTAGTTGAAGATTCTTTTACCTGGGTCATAACAATACCTACTTTAGGGTTAGTACTTGTAATAAAGTAAGTACAAATATACATTTGTTTTATCATCAACTCAAACCAAAATAAACACTATTATGAAATACGTAATTACAGGTTCTTTAGGAAATATAAGCAAACCGCTTACACAGAAACTAGTTGCAGCCGGACATACCGTAACGGTTATCAGTAGCCACGAAGACCGCAAAGCAGCAATTGAAGCATTGGGCGCAAAGGCTGCTATCGGTTCCATACAGGACGTAGATTTTCTTACCAAAACGTTTGCCGGAGCTGATGCCGTATATACAATGGTTCCTCCTATTTTCACTGCCAGCGACTGGAAAAAACACATCGGTGATACAGGTGAAATCTATGCGCAGGCAATTAAGGCAGCAGCTATCAAACATGTTGTCAATTTAAGCAGCATCGGTGCGCAGATGCCGGAAGGCTGCGGTCCGGTGAGCGGCATTTACAGAGTAGAACAGGCATTCAATACACTTTCAGATGTAAACATTATTCACCTGCGCCCGGGTAATTTCTATACCAACTTTTATGCAAACATTGGTATGATCAAACACAGCAACATCATTGGAGGCAACTACGGTAACAATACATCGGTAGTATTTGTACACCCTGCGGATATTGCTGCTGCAGCTGCAGAAGAATTAACAGCCTTAACATTTAAAGGACATACTGTGCGCTATATAGTGAGCGATGAACGGACAACCACTGAGGTAGCTAAGATTCTGGGAACAGCGGTCGGAAAACCGGAGTTGCCCTGGATTGATTTTAAAGATGAAGACAGCCTGGGTGGCATGATTGGCGCAGGGTTACCGGAAGAAGTAGCTAAGAACTATGTGGAGATGGGCAAAGCTGTACGCGAAGGTGCCATGTTTGAAGATTATTATAAACACAAATCAGAAGTAAAAGCATCGAAAACAAAACTGGAAGACTTCGCAAAAGAATTTGCGACAGCCTATAAACAGTAGACAGTAAGCAGTGGTCAGTAAACAGTGCAAAACGCCTGGCCACTGTTACTTTTTGATGGGAATAGTAATGTAGGTTGAAAGGTTAATCTTTAAGATTAGCGCATCAGCATCGGCGCAGCCAGGAGACATAAAAGCCACCACATCAATAGGCTGGGCTGCTTCAGAATTGGAGTATGTTTTTTGGAAACAAGGCCTTTTGCCCATACTGACGTAAGCTTCTACTTTATATACTTTACCACCGGAAGCATTGATAACCTGAATGCTTTTTCCACTTATCAGTTTTATTCCTTCCTTACCAATCGGTTTAGAATCATACAGTACTTCAATTTTATCCGCACCGGTGCCTGACGTAATGCAGACAAATAGAAAAATTACTCCTGAAAATAACAGCAACTGTTTCATCTTAAACTTATTTTTTACTTATCCGCATGAGCTTATCAACCTTACGCCCACGGGTACCCCGCAGACGTTTGAACAAACTTTCGCGGTCGATAATGGACACAAATTCTTCCACAAAAGCCGTCTGCTGATCAATATCGGGTTTCACACATTCAATACATTTCAGCGTATCAGGTACAATCGGAATAAAATCAACCGGTATTTTAAACCGGTTATTGTTTACACTATACATAAAACTGGATTGTGCACTTTCGGTTCCGACAGCCACACGGTTAAATCCTTTCGCTTTTGCAATCTCATAGGAATAATACAGATTTTCTGTGCTGTGTTCTGCCTGCACTTCAGCAAAGACATGTTCAGCAGGAATGCCGAGCTGCACTGCATACATAGCCATGATCTCTGCCTCACGATACGGTGTATACACTGCACCTCCAGAAAAGATCACATTTTTAACAATACCTTTTGAATACAGATACCAGGCCCAGCATACTCTATGCTGCACAATGGTAGTCATGCTGTCTTTCATATGCGGAAATCCGGGTACGATCAATGCATCGTAGGGAGCATTGTTTAAAGCCTTTGTAAAATAAATGTCAGGATCTGTATAGAACCGTCTATTCACATACGCGCAGGCATTAAAATAAAAAATGCTTGTAAAAAGAATACACCTGATCTTCCAGTTCTTCATATATACTAAATTACAAAACCCTGCCTTCAACAAAAAACCATGTACCATCTACTTTTTTAAATGTAGAATATTCGTGATGCAGCTGCGGTTGCTGTACGGAATCAAAATAGTATGCTTTAAATTCAACAAAACCTACTGTATCCGAAGCGCTTCCCTTCCGCGTTCCGATCACTTCCAGCTTCTGCCAGATACTGGATTCTGCCCAGGCTTTTATTGACCTGGGATCGTAGTGCTTTCGGGTAGCAGGATGTGTTGTCTGCATAATATAATCTACATCATGGACCGCATAAGCCGTATACCGCGAACGCATCAGCTGCTCTGCTGTAACAGGGATAGCACTGTCCGAAAGATATACTTCACAGCAGGATTCAAATGGTTTATCTGAATGACAATAGCACAGTTTCATATCTACCTCTAAAATACACTTAATTTTAGTCATAAGTACAACTATTATTAACCGGAATGTGTTAAACTTGTGTAAGGTCTTCATTCAAAAAAAAGTATCCGGTTTCTTTTATGCAGTCAACGTACAACTTATCACCCACATTCGATTTCTTAAAGAAGATTTCTAAGAATAATAACAGAGAATGGTTCACCAAAAACAAAGCAATGTATGAAGCAGCTTATGGCCAGCTGATCAGCTTTGCAGATGCGCTGCTGGTTGAAATGAACAAACATGATACGATTGAAACAGCTACAGGCAAAAAAAGTTTATATCGTATTTATAACGATGTGCGGTTTTCAAAAGATAAAAGTCCGTATAAAAACCACTTAGCCGGCAGTTTGCGCCGTGCAACCAAACAATTACGGGGTGGGTATTATTATCATATTGAACCGGGCAACTCCTTTCTTGCCGGTGGTTTCTGGGCGCCCAATGCAGAAGATCTGCTACACATCCGCCGGCATCTGTCTGAAGATCCAAAAACATTAAAAAAGATTTTAAATCAGCCGGTATTCAAAAAAACATTTGGCAGCCTGCTGGGAGAACAGGTCAAGACAGCGCCACGCGGATTTGACATTACCGATCCGGCTATCGAATTGATCCGCAACAAACAGTTTATTGTAAAACATACGTTCACAAACGAAGAAGTACTTTCCCAAAACTTTCATGTAACCGTGTCAAATACATTCAAAAAAATGCGGCCGTATTTAGACTACATGAGTGAGATATTAACTACCGATCTGAACGGAGAAGCGTTGTAAAGTAGCAGATCAGCTCTTTGTCATTTGCAATTTCGAAGCCAGATTAACAGGATCTGGAATCTTGTTTTATTAAAAAATTATCTCTATTAACCTCTACAACTACATCAAATAAAAAAAACCACAACGCTACGGAACGGAACGCTGTGGTTTTTAAACAGGATTTTAAGATCAATCAGCCTTTTAATATAGCAGCCAATTTTTCTTTTTCAACAGGCGCAAATTCTTCGTCGCCTTTCATGATAATTCTTTTTGCTTCTGCACTAGAAACAGTTAATATTAATTTACGATATTTAGCTCGAATCTCGTAATCGAATAATGTGGTTTTCATGCTGCAATATACAATTTAATCCTAAAAGCTATCAGTAAATTTTATAATAGTCTAATTATAAAACAAGTACAAACATGTATGCCAGGTAAAATACCTTTATTTGTGCGCAAAAAGTAGATATTCAGATAATTTCATTTCAAAATTCCTATGACTGAAGTAACCTTAAATACACCTGCACTGCTCTTTCCCACCATCTCTCTCCTGCTGCTGGCTTATACCAATCGATACATAGCCATCAGCAACCGGATCCGTGCATTGCATACCTTATATAAAACAGACCAGTCAACGATTCTGATTGCACAGATCAACATTCTTAAAAAACGTATTTTTCTAATCCGGAACATGCAACTGTTTGGTATTGCAACCATGTTCATCGCTGCGTTCTCCATGTTTCTGATCTATTATAATTTAGAAGAATGGGTACATGCAGTATTTGGCATGAGCCTGATCTCCATGCTCATCTCACTTACGCTGTGTGCAGTAGAAGTATATTTATCAAACAAAGCACTACTCATCCAGATCAAAGACGTAGAACATCTGATTGATGAATAGTTGTTAGTGAACAGCTGCCACGTTCCAATTGCCAGATTTTGGTTGTGAGTTGTCACATCTAAGAAAAGTGCGTATTAGTATATAAAAAAGGAGTCTCGTTAAAGAGACTCCTTTTTTATATACTGTCTGGTAACTGGAAACCTGAAACTCAATTAAACTGCTTTCACAAACTCCACCAGCGGCTTCCGTGTTCTCGCCGTTAGTTCCCTGCCTTTAAACGGTTCTTCCAGTTTTTCCGCAACGTCTAAATAGCCGAAAGAAATAACGCACAGCAGTTTTTCATCTTCTGTTATATTCAGTTCCGCACTCAGTTTTACTTTATCAACCCCTCCCATCGGATGTGTATATATTCCCATAGAAGAAGCCTGCAGAACCAGGAAACCAGTAGCGATACCTGTATCATGTTCTGCGTTTGCATTCGGGTTTCCGTTTGCTGACAGCGTTTTACGGGCAATGGTTACAATAAAACCTGCGGCCTGTTTATTCCAGGGCTGATTGCCAGGCATCAGACAATTCCAGATGGTATCAAAACCCGGGGTACCTCTCAATGCATATTGAAACTCCCAGGGTTGTTCATTGTTTGCACTCGGGGCCCAGCTGGCTGCTTCCAGTATCGTATGAACAGCATCTTTAGTAACTTCTTTGTGAGAAAAAGAACGTGCACTCCAGCGTTCTTTAATAAGATCCAGAACAGGTGATTGAGTAATGGCGTGTTTGATCATTTCTATTTAGTATAATATTTTTTACCTGAATAATTTATTTTTTTCAATCTTTAATTATCGTAAAATCACAAATAACAAAAGACAAATTCCAAACTGCTCGAACAGCCAGTATTTTTTGTTATTGGTATTTTGTTATTTGTGATTTCAAACTGTCATTGGCACTTCCATCAACAGAAACTCTGATGCGGAATCCGCTTTAATACTTACCTGTTCTACGTTCCAGATACCATAACCATCCCGTGCGTTTAATATCTGGTTATTCACAGTAATGCTGCCATTCAGATTGAATACATACAACCCGTTTACTTTATCTTTCATTTTATAAACCTGTGTATGATTGGCATCAAATTGGGCTAAATGAAACCAGGCATGCTGATGAATCCATACGCCGGCATCTTCCGGGTCTGGTGAAAGTATCTGCTGAAATGTATTATGCCGGTGGGCCCGTTGTAAGGTAATCTGGTCGTACCGAGGCGTCACATTTTTTTTATCCGGAAACACCCAGATCTGTAAAAACTTCACCTGCTTATCGGCATTCTTATTATACTCGCTGTGTTGAATGCCGGTGCCGGCAGACATTACCTGTACATCTCCATTACGGATAACCGTAACATTACCCATACTGTCCTTATGCTCCAGATCTCCTTCCAGCGGAATGCTGATGATTTCCATGTTGTCATGCGGATGTGTTCCAAAACCTTTTCCACCGGAAACAACATCATCATTTAATACACGCAGCACTCCGAAGTGCATGCGTTCGGGATTGTAATAATTTGCAAAACTGAATGTATGTTTGCTGTGCAGCCACCCATGATTCGCGTCTCCGCGTGTTTCAGCTTTATGCAGTACAGCATTTTCCATATGTGTTGATTGAGTATTGGGAATATGATTGAATCCTAAAATTTCAAGTTCCTTGAGTTCATCGATATTGTTCTGCATAACGTTACCCATTGCAGATGCGGCTACAAACATACCTGTACCCATCAATCCTTTTTTTATAAAGTCATTTCTATTCATAAAAACGCTGTTTTATTCTCAGATATTCGGATTTACACTTAATATATATGTTTAAACATACATTTAGAAGGATTTATTCCTGCTTCTTAAGAGAGCGCGGATAAAGTCGTTTTATTTAATGTGCAGGTGCATCATTTTTATACACAAAGGAATCAGTCCTATGGATACGGCAATAAAAATCCCTACGCGGATATAATTTAACACACGCCATTGATTTACGCGCTGTATCAGATCAGCGGCAGTGTCCGTTACGGAAGTGATCTTCTGAAAATCCATCATGTTTGGCGCAAAGTATAGGATTGTCCATATACGCACACCAAAATGAACCGCAAACAATATCAATAAGCCAGTGCGGATCGGTTCAATCTTCCAGCAAAAAACAAGGGCTGCAATAAAGGTTAGTTCGTGGATAGAATGTATCACAATCCAGAATGTTTTCAGATCAATTCCATATTTACCCTGCAGCATAGGAAAGGATTCCGGCGGTGCTGCAGACCACGCTGGTACAAGCACTGCGGTTTCAAAAATCTGTGCACCATTCATGAGGAAATACATACCTGTTGTTATAAAAAGCCAGAGCTCTGCTCTGCTTAGATAATCCGCGGTTAGTAGATGCATGGTTTCTTTCATTTTGCATTTAATTTTAGTGTAACATCAGCCATAATAGCCGTGGCCGACTGAAAATAGTTCTCAATAATTTTAAGCTCTTTTTCGGTAAAAGATTCAAGCAGCTCAATCGTCCGTTGCTGAAGTTCTGAAAAGATTGGTTCCAGTAATTTCATTGTATTAACTACGTTTGGAACAAGAATCACTTTTCTTCTGTCTGTTTTATCAAACTGACGTTTAACTAATTTTTTCTTTTCAAGCCGGTCAATCAGGCCCGTAACGGCACCTGTTGTTAAGCCGGTAAAAGCAGCCAGTTCCCCGGCCGTAACCTGCTCCTGCTCGATGATAAACCCCAGGTATTTATGATCCGTACCTGAAAGCCCTGCCTTACGGGCAATGGCTTCATGCATCCATATAGACGTATCGGAATATCTTCTGCTTAATTCCCTGAACTGATCTATAAGTACCTTATTTGTTTTTTTAGACATCTTATATCTTAGTAATTAATTATCTTAGTTACAAAGATATTAATTTTATATACATATGCAACATGCATGTATTTTCCTTGAGTTATTAAAAATTACCTATATTCATTGTATGAAACGTTTGTTAAGTCTCTATTTAGTATTATCCGGTTTTTTACTTCATGCTCAAACGGTAAAAGAACTCAAAACAGTTGCAAGTAGTTTTAGTGAAATGGCAAAAATTCCGGCGGGGTCATTTTTAAAACATGAATATTCGTTTCTGAACATTCAACCAACAAAACAAGATACCAATCTACTGTTTTGCATTCATCCTGAAGCAACTATAACCAAAGTAACTACGTCATTTTATATTTCAACGCATGAAGTAACAAATGCAGAATACAGGCAATTTATTGTATGGGTAACAGATTCGCTGATAAAAAACAACATTACTTTTGATACGGTCTTTTACCGCTACACAACTCCATCCGGAAAATCAACACGTATTTCCATTGTGCCGGATACAATGAACCGGGTGCTGCGGGATATGTTCGGGTACTGCAACCTGAATTACTATACGCATAAAGAATTTATTTCTTTTCCAACAACCAACATTTCCTGGCATCAGGCACAGGCTTATATCCATTGGTTAAACAACCGCATGCTTGAATTGTTAAAGAAAAATCACGTACCAACTACAGACTGGGGAAAATACAGACTTCCGGAAGCATTGGAGTGGGAATACGCTGCCATGATCGTGGAGAAAAATGGCGACTGGTTCAATCAAAGAAATCCGGATGCGTATAACATTTACGGATGGCTGGATTATCCGCTTACAACAAAAGAAGGTCTTTATAAAGCAAATTTCGGATTGATCAGGGACCTGAATCATATGGTGATCAAAGCGCGTTGGGATGACAATTACGATGCACTTGCTCCCGTTAAAAAATATGTTCCTTCTTTAATGGGGTTATATGATCTTTCCGGCAATGTATCAGAATGGACGAATACCTCTATCTCTTTAGATTCGCTCAATAAATTTTATGCGGGATACTACAGCAATCTATTGCAGACAAAATATCAACATCTGTTTGAAGAACTATTAAAACCAGCACCCGACTGGAAAAAATTTGATGCCTTTAAAGCGGAATCGGTTCGTGGCAGATATGACGCGCAGGCACAGCAATACTGGTTTAATGAATATGTTATACGTGTTAAAGAGATGGAAAATTACAACAGAAGTATTTTATCCAGAATATCCGATGGCATGCTTGTGAAGGGCGGCTCATGGGATAACCCGCCTGTTTATATGATTAATACATGCAGTCAGGTACTTTCTAAAAATTTCACAACACCGCAAACCGGTTTTAGAGTTGCGCTCACCTTAGAGCCAGCATTTGAAAAATTACTGGGCAGTTATTTGACAGGCCAAAAATAAATACAGCTACTTCAGATAACCGGCACAATTTAATGTGTCTATACCGTGGTAAAAAGAGGCCTGTATTTCTCCTGATACATACTTCCTCCTGCATACTGGTTACCTACATCAATACCTGCTGTACCGCCCAATCTCGGGTACAATCCTATACTACCCCTGTTTACCGGTTGTTCCCAAAACACATGCATTGCAGTTATCAGGCGGTGCTTTTCCGTTAGCAACGCCTGCACAATCCAGAAGCAGCTCTGCTCCCATGAGTGAGTACGTATTACTTCAATTCGGGTAACGCGATTCCTTTGATCTTGCGGTACAAATCAACGGCATAAATATCAGTCATACCAGAAATGAAATCGATCACTGATTGCAGTTTCAGATATAAGTCTTCTCCCTGATACACAAATTGCGGAGGCAATAATTGCAGCAGCTTTTCTGCATTCGGCCTGTCTGGATACAACACAGCAGGAATAAATTCTTCCAGCAAGCCGCCTAATATTTTATACCCGGCCAATTCAATTTCTACAACTGAACGGTAATTATAAATTTCTTTAATTGAAATTTCTTTCAGTGTATTAAACGGAACCGCTATCTCCGGATTTAAATCGTCGGTTAAGCTTTTTTCATATTTGCCTTCTAAAATTTCCTGCTGATTTTTCCAGAACACATCCACACAATTCTCAAGCAGCAGATTGATGACGGTAGCACGCAGATAAGCAATCTTCTGATTTGGGTCAACTATTTTTTCTACTACTCTTTTTGCTTTTGAAAGCGTATGTGTTCCTTCTTCAGGGAAAAAAGTAAGCAACCCATCGATCGCTTTTTCAAGTGAAATAATCTTTAAGCGGTATGCATCTTCCCAATCGATAATCTGATAACAGATATCGTCTGCCGCTTCAACCAGGTAAACAAAGGGATGGCGTGCATAGGCGATCTGTTCATCTGTTGAGATAGAGATCAGATCAAATTCAGAAACGATCTTTTGAAAAGTCTCTTTTTCAGAATCAAAAAAACCATACTTCTTTCTGTGCAGGATTTCTTTCTGATGTCCGGCGCGTGCTTCACACGGATACTTTATCATCGACGCAATGGTTGTATATGTTAAGCGCATACCGCCTCCGGAGTTCTCATTGAATGGATGCGTAAGCAATCGCAAGCCATTGGCATTACCTTCAAAATGTATCAGATCGGCGTATTGATTTTCAGATACTTTTTGTTTTAAAATATAGGTTTCTTCTTTGGAGAGCTGTTTAAAATAAGCAGAGATTGCTTTTTCACCGGAATGGCCAAACGGCGGATTGCCTATATCGTGTGCCAGACAAGCTGCAGAAATGACAGAACCTAATTCATAATTATAGAAGCGTTGAAAATCTTCGTCTTCTTTATGATATGCTTTGGCAATCCGCTGACCAATCATGCTGCCGATGCTTCTTCCCACACAGGCAACTTCCAGGCTATGTGTTAAACGGTTGTGTACAAAGATGCTTCCGGGCAATGGAAAAACCTGTGTTTTATTCTGCAGCCGTCTAAAGGCAGATGAAAAGATCAAGCGGTCGTAATCCCGCTGATACGGATTGCGTATAGAGTCCGGATCGATATCTAACCTACCTTCTGCACCCAACCGTTTAGGGCTGTATAATTTTTTCCAATCCAGCATATGTATATTCGTTACAGACCTTCCGGCCTATTATCATTTTCTTTCTTTTAAAAAATCTTATCAAAGGTAAGTCCGTAGTTTAACAAAAATGTTTCACCACCTGTTAAATTAATTTTGTTGTAAGCAACAGCAACCGTAAGGCTCAGCCATTTTTTCAGTTTTAAATTTAATGTAGAATTTGATTTCAGAATGTAATCTTCTTTATCGGAAAATGACTGCTGCCAAAAATTCGTCGTGTTTAAAATAATCTTTTTCTTTATGATTATGGTAGATTTTATCCGCAAGGAATTACGATAAACCTGATTGATGTTTTGTTGAATATCAGCCGTTTGATAATAATCGTTGTATTCAAAAATAATACCTTCGCTTATATTCAAACTGATATACTGGCTCTCGAGTAAATCCGCTCCCAAACCAACCCCGCCCTGAAAGCGACCATTCAGTTTTAATGAATAACTTTTGTCATAACCCACGTATGACCAGGCAGACAATACTCTTGCACTGTCGTAATAATTATAATCCAGGCCAGCATAATAATCATTGTTTGTTATTCCGGTCAATTGTTTGCCATAAATCCAGCTGTATACCGAGTTGAATATGCTCGGGCCTTTCAGAATACTGAACCGGACGTTGTTATTTGATAAGTAAGAATTAGCTGTATTCGTTTTGTTGATGATACCGGTTAAGGTAGCTTTCAAATGAAAAACGGCGGTATCTGTTCGCTGACTGTAAGAAAAAAAAATGCTGCACAAAAACAGGAAAAGGCATGCTGTCATTCTCATTAGTACCTGAATGCAATATGAGTTCACTCCTCTCACGCCTTTCCCTATTTGGTTTATTCAACTGCTATTTTGTTTTTGATTTCTTTTTAGACACTCCGCCAGTACTGGTCTTTACCAGTGAGTCAAAGATAGGTCCATTTTTTAAGCGCAGATCATCGCGTACTAATTTGCCCGACGGTGTAAGATCATAATCAGCCCAGCCACCATACGGACTTGCTGCCGGTACAATAGCTGAAGCGGTTTCGGGCTTATCCGCAATGGACCAGTTGCAATAACTGATCTTGTGGGCATCCAGAAATTCATACCACAAAGCAGTTTCTTCCGGACTGAAATTTCCGTTACCCGATGCATCGCAGGTACCATATTCAGTAACAAATAAGGCAATACCCATATCCAATGCTTTTTGTGCTTCATTACGCAATTCCTGCTTGTGCGTACCCGGATAAAAATGAAGGGTATACATGATGTTCTGACGGGTGATCGGATTCGCTGCCGCCTCTGTTACCAGCTGCGACCATTGTCTTGTTCCTACCACAATAATGTTTGTTGTATCATACACACGTATTTTTGTAATGACACCTTCTGCATACGGCTTTATGTCCTTATTCCAGGAAGTTGCCTGCAGTGGTTCATTATAAACTTCATAAATAATATTGGGAATGTTCCCGTATTTTTTTGCCATCTCAGAAAAGAACCGTTGCGCCGCTGCAGGATTCTTCTGCGCTTCGTGGCTGTGGTAATCAATGATCACATAAATGCCTTTGGCAATAGCAGCATTCACCACTTCCATCACCTTCATTTTTTCTGTATCCGGATTTTCAAGGTATCCGTCCATTTCCACGCCCATTGCAGCACGTACTACGGTACATTTCCAATCGTCGCGCAGCCACTTTACCACATCTGAATTGTAGTATTGCCCCATCCACTGACTCCAGAATAAAGACATGCCTCTCAGCTGAACGGTATCACCGTACTGGCCAACCATATAATTTCCTTTTACAGACAACTTACCGTATTTTTCAACGATTGTCTTTTGTGCAAAAACCGAAGCGGAAAGTAACATGCCTGTAAGAAGGACAAGCACTACGGATATTTTTTTAATCATAGAAAGATTCTTATTTATATTTTTGTGTATTCAATTGCCATTATTCTTCATCTTCATAAAATTCCTGAAGCGCGCCAAAGTATGCGCCATTCCAGCCTTCAACCATATCTTCATATGCCTCATCCGGAATATTTGTATGGCGCAGCTCCGCTGAAGTTGAATCCTGTTTATCGGGATGTAAAATAATTGTTACAATAGAAGGTTCTTCCTGATCGCCGAAATACCATTGCTGCACAATCTTTTTTCCTTCAATAAATTCAATGTTCCGGCCTTCAATGCTTCCTCCCCACAACGAAAATTCTGATTCAGGTTCGGTTGACATAACAGCCTCTTCACCTGTCCAGAGTAACAGCGTTGTCGGAACGGTTAACGCCAGGTAAACTTCCTCCGGAGGAGCCGGAATAATATAGTACTTTTTATAATTTTTCATTGAAACATATTAATATACTAAAGATAAGCCTATGAACCAGCTAAAACAAAAAAGAACCAAATGAATATTTGATTCTTTTTTGTTTGAAGATATTACCTGATAAAAAATTATTCCGGTTTTATCACGGTTGAATAATATGTTTTACCATTACTATTTACAATCAGATTATATATACCTGCATTAAATGTTTGAATATCAATATCAAAATCTGTTTGCGTTTGAAGCGGGACCCGCAGTTGCTGTGAAACCGTCTGGCCTGTTGCATTGATCAGTACATAATCAACGTGAGCTACAGGTTCATTGTAAGGCACTGTAACACGTACACGCTGCGTTGCAGGATTCGGAAATACCAGCAATTGCCTGTTCTCTACACGGCCGTTAACAGCAGTAACTGCATAATCTAATGTAACAGTATTGGAAAGTGTATTTTTAGTAAATACTGTTTGTCCCGCAAGAGCGTTGCCACAGGTACTTAACACTTCATAGCTGCCGTAATACCCTCTGAAACCTACCTGACCATTTTGATCTGTTGTTACATGAGCCGTTGTCGACCAGGTTGTATGGATCAGTTTATATACCGAATCTGCTGCTGGTTTAGGTGTTTTATCTGCCTTGAAAAGCCCTGCACCCGGGATCCAATGGCGGTTATCCCAGAATCCCCAGAATAAAAATCCTTCTACTCCCGGATGTGAAAACGCAATACGCATCATTTTAGAATATTCACTTGCCTGTTCTGCTTCGGTCAGGTTTAAAGTATTCTGATTCATATCAAATTCTGTAATTTTAATCGGCAAGCCCATTTCAGCCAGATAATCCAGCCGTAGTTTTACACTGGCCCAATCAATCCGCGATCCGAAATGGCCTTGTACACCAATGCCTTCAACCGGAGCGCCTTTACTTAGCAGGTATGAAATATAGGATCTGTATTTAGATGTTGTAGCACCGTCAATGTTTGCATAATCGTTGATATATAACGTTGCAGTCGGGTCTGCCTGTTTGGCCCATTTGAAGGCCATTACATGCACGCTGTCTCCAAGCCAGCCTGCCAGTGCTTTTTCATGCACGGGCTCGTTTACAACATCATATTCATGTATGCGTCCCTTAAAATAAGTAAGATCACGTTTGATACGTCTTTCGATTAATTTATAAGCAGAATCGGAAGAGACATCCCACAACCAGGAAGGTGTTAACCAATATGAATTGGGTGGCGAAGCCTGCTTCCCGCCCCATACCAGTGTATGCCCTCTGAAGTCAATATGCTGATCATTGCCCCAATCCAGGTATCGCTCAAGGTTTGAATAAGTTACATCACCATTAACATATTCCATGGATGGCCATTTAAAATCATTTTCAAAAACCGCATTATTGAAATAGTTACTCGCCGTATTGCGGTACCAGACTTCATCTTCCGTACTATTCTGCTGAAAGGCCAAGGCGGTTCCCCATTTAAAATCGTGCTGTTTCAGATTAACGGTAACGTCACAATTTTTCAGGATATTTCCATTCTGATCTTTAACCGTTAATACAAAATCGCCTTTACGTATTTGCTCAATTCGGGTATCTGCCTGCGCGTACCAGCTGTGATCCGACATCCCCTGACTGGTTAATGAAATATCGTCTAAAAAATATTTTCCTTCTGCACTTCCGCACCGAAACATCATGCGGATATCATTACCCGTAACGGGGCTTATAAATACCATTTCATATTTTTTCCATTCCGTAGTGAGATCCACTTCTTCCATTGAAAAGTCATTGTATGGCTCACTGTTTTTAGTAATACCAAACTGCACCGGATGTGGTGCATCTGCACGGGCCCAGAAAGAAAATAATAGTTTTTGTCCGGCGATTGTCGAAAATCCACTTTGTGTGCACTGCACACGCCAGATCTTATCGTAATAATTTGTATTGGAGGGGTCTGACTGCGTAACATCCATCAGCAGTGATTTTGTACCGGCGTGTGGATTGGTTGAAGAAACACTCATGGTTGCCGCATATCCTGTAACCGGAGATACCCATAACTGAAATGGATTTGCCGAGCCGGTTTCAAAGCCCGGATTGGAAAGTAAATTTTGAGCATGTAACTGAACGTGACACACTAAAAAAAGAAATAGTAACTTACCTATATGTTTCATATAGGTAAGTTACTTAAAATACCAAAAGAAATAAGTCAATTTTTTAACAAAATATTACAATACACTATTGTATTACGTTGTTCTATAAACGCTTTTATTAAGCAGATTGTAAGGCATATTGTCTATCAATAATAGTCATTTGATAGATACAGGCAACTAAATCTGAAAATCTGTTTTGCAAAGAAATTTGTTGAGAAGAAAGCTCTATATTGAAATGCATTTCTACAAAATATAAAAATCTATTGAACTCATCCTCTGAAAGTTTAAGATCTTTATCAAAATAAACAAACGAGTGAATATCTAAGTGATTAATTAACAATTCATTAGATAAAATTGTCATTAATATTTGTTTAATGCTAGCCTTATACATAAGCGTTCGAATTAGATAAAGTAGAACAAGTTTATATCCCTATGACATAAAAATCCGTACCTACCCCTATGCCTAAAACAAAATATTTTAAAATTTTACGTAGTTTTTTGAATCCAGCTTTATTGAGGAGGTACTTTTCTTTTGTTCAGATCCAGAAATTAAATAACAAGGAGCTTAACGAAGAAAAAAATAAGGATTACAGGAACATCGTTTACCTTCAGATGATGATTATTCTTTCAGCCATGCTGGTGAAAGAGACGCTGGCAATTGCTGGTGTTGATATAAAAGTTTCCAACACAATCCGTGATATCTTATTTTTAACTCTGGGCGGTTTATATGTAATTGTGCTGTGGGATATTTTGCGTAATCTCACCAAATCAAACACGTTGATTGTGGCGATGTTCCTGCTCATGCTGGTTGGCCTTGGTGTAGCGTTTTTTGCCGTGAATCCGGTATATGATTTTTTTGAAAGTGACAATGCCAAACGTCCGTATTTATTCTTTATACACTTATCGCTTTTCATTATAGAATCTACTGTAATCTATCACTGCGTGTACGATATTTTTACGGGTAAAAAACTTTCAGCAGAAAAAATATGGGGTGCTGCGTGTATTTATTTGATGATCGGGATTTCATTCGGCAGTGTATATGATCTGATCAATATTGTAAACCCCGGCAGCATGGGTGTTCCGGTAGCGCAGGGACTGGAAAGTTACATGGTGTGTATTTATTACAGTATGACCATCATTGGTGGCCACGATGCGTTTCTGCAAGCCATTCCATTGATCCAGAATCTGGGTATCATTGAAGCGGTGTGGTCTAACCTGTTTATTGTATTGCTGGTTGGCCGCTTGTTAGGCAAACCGGATACGGAAGATGAATAAAAATAAATGTATGCCGCTTATTTTATTCTGACAAATGTTCTGTTACTGAATCCACCATCTTTTATAAGACTAGTAACGACAAAGGAATCAGAGTTATTGTTTCACTACGTAATACATAATATTCGATGTATATACAGTTGTATCAACTACACTTACCTGAACATTATAATCTTCCAGTGTTTTAATAATTGTATCAGAAGAAATAAAGCACAGCTCTTCTTCCGTCTGCTTATTAAACTTTAACAGTTTGGTAGAGAAGAATTCTGTGAGCTTGGTGCCTTTGTGTTTTGATTCCTGCGAAGAATCTCCATCGCGAATAATTAAAATACCACCCGGATTTAATTTTTCAAAACTTCTTCGGATAAGTATGCGTTGGTTTTCAGCAGAAAGATAATGCAGCACATCCAAAATAATGATTGCATCGGCATCTTTCATATCCACCTGCATAACATCGTTCTCAATAAATGTGAGTTGATCGTTTTTTAAATAAGAATGGTTTGCAACAATAATTTTTTCGCCATCGTAATCTACACCTGTAATGATACGTTCACTTGACTGATGCATCAGGAAATAATCCAGAAAGCCGTATCCGCAGCCAAGATCATAGATTACACCTTTACGTGGCACCAAGGTATTGAACTCGTTATACGAATCTTCAAGGCCAACTTTTATTCTGTAATACCATTCCAGTACGGGGCCTTTATACACATAGGAAGTAAGAATTTTATTGAAATAAACCGACATGCTTCTGTTTACAGATATTTCATCCAATTGCCTGGTAAAGGCTGTGGTAATGAGCTGCTGCATTTCTGCTGAATCGGATGCTATAACAAACTGTTCCTGTATGGTTATATGCGCACGGTTAAATACCCAGTCATTTTTCACTAACGACAATTCTGTTCCTGTTATAAAAAGAATGGCCACTTCTGCGTTAGCCTCTTTTATTGCTGAAACAAATTCCGTTGACACGACTGCTGCTTCACGCGTATCAATCAAATACACCGGAGAATAACCATTCCCTACATAGCCGGAAATGATCGACGCAGCCTGCGATGCAGCGCACACAGGTGCCGGTTTCAGGTCCTGAATATAAAACAGCGCCTTTTCTACTAACGTATACGAGGCTGTTGGGTCCTTAAGCAAAACAACCTTCGAATGTAAAGACAATAAGATACATTTAGTAAGTAGTGTTTCATCATTTACTAAAATAAGGAACGCATCCTTTTTAGTAAGATGTCTAAAGGCGCGCTTTTTCTGCTTCAGAAAATATGAAAAGAATATAAGTATTTTGAATCCAACGCAAACAACCGACTTGTAGATGCTTCTGCTTATTTTTTCTAAACCCAGCAGACTAAACAAAGAGAAAATCAGTTTAAGCAGGCAAAGTATGAGAAACATAATACCCAGATCAAGGAAGAAGAAAACCGTTCGGAATCCGGTTATCAGGGTAAGCGGCGGCTTGCCTTTATCTGTTCTGTTGGTAATAACCCACTTGAATAAAAGCGGTATAAGTGTATACGAAATAATTACAACGCAGGTAATACCTATAATTGAAATAGCTGCGATGGATTTTAATGCCGGGTGTTTAGCGAAGATTAAGGCACCCATTGCTATAATGGTTGTAAAAGCAGAAAGGAATATCGAAACTTTATAGGAAGGCAAATTGTCTTTACCTTCTGCATATTTTTTCTGCAATCCATCCGTGATAAAAATGGAATAATCATCTCCCAAACCAAATACAAAGGTTGAAATAATGATGTTAACAATATTGAAGTGAATATTGAAAATGCCCATTAATCCAAGGATCCAGAACCAGCTTATAACCATCGGAAAGAAGGATATCATCGCCAATTCAATTCTTCCATACGAGATCAATAGAATCAAGAAAACCAAAATGGAAGTAGACATTAAGATCTGATTAAAATCATCTTTTATAATGACCAGAAACTTATTGTAAAATAACTGCCTGTCTAAAATGGTCAAACCCGGAATTTTATCGAATGTACTATAAACTTTATTATCTACAGTCTGCGGAACACGCATGCTGGCAATCACGACAACACCATTGCTATCCTGCTGAATATAATCTTTCAGAAAAACATGCTGCATGAATGTTTTATCTTCTGCACGCATAACTGCATACTTTTTGCTGAGGAGCTCAAAAAATGGAGTGAATGCCTCGGGCCGGAAGCCCAATGCTGTTGCATGCACCGCTACCGATTGCTGCACCTGTGCAATTTTTTCCGGTGTCCAGTATGCATTCCATGCGGCAATACGTTTTAACTGTATGGAATCAGAAGGAAGTAAACCGGAAATACCTGCATAACGGTGAATGATATCCTGCTTCTTAAACGAATCAATAATCGGCAAAGCTGTTTCATTTCTATAGATAGCTTCAGAAATTGTTTTTCCTTTAAATAATAAGAATACACTTTTGCCGGCTGAAGTATCATTTTGATATAAAGCATTTTCTGCGACCCGCAGTTCATCAGACATGTAATTGATCTTAGACAGATCACTATCAAACGACACCCGGTTTGAAAAATAAACAAATATTAGTGTAAGCACAGCAATACAGCCAATAAATAGCTTACTCTTTTCAGGCTGTACCTGTATTACTTTCAGAATAAACGATTTTGCTTTTGTTACTTCTTCGTTTTTATCCAGCTGTTTTTCTGAAACAAATGCTTCTATTAAATGCGGTAAAAAAAGTAAGGCAAACAACGATGCGCCGATCAGGCACAAACCTGCAAACAGACCAAAATCGCTTAAAATCTCTGAATGCACATAGAGCAGACTAAAGAAGGCTCCAACCGTTGACACACTACCGATAAGCATGGGTGTGGCAATATCATTGACAACCGCTTTAATAGAGCGTGTATGCTGGTAGTGGGCAAAGACGTGAAAGGAATAATCGAGCGCGATACCAATAATTACAGAACCTGCACCTATAGCAATAGCTGAGATCGATCCTTTGATCAGATAGATCATAGCCAATGAAAATACACCGCCAAAAAGTATCGGCGACATCATTAAAAAAGGTAAAGACCAGCTTCTGTAGAATAAATACAGGAATACCAGGATTACCAGAATAGCAGTTGTAGCAATAATTTTAATGTCTGCTTCTATCTGTCGCGCATTGGCTACCGCTACTGCGGCCGCACCAAAATAATTTACGTTAACCGTTGCTCCGCTGTATGTTTGTGCGGCTTTATTAAGCATATCAATCAACGGACCATTCTCTCTTGTTTTATTCGGTGGATATTTTGGTGTGATAAATACAACAAGCGTTTTTTTATCTTTTCTGAAAATATGACCGTTATACAATTCATAATTTTCTTCAGCCTGCATGCCCTGCAGTTTACCTAACGCTGAAGAAGAAATAGCAAGCGGATCTTTTAATACAAATTGTTTTAATACCAGGCTGGCCGGCGAAATCAGTTTGTGGTATCCGCGGTCAATGCTTTCTTTGATCGATGAATCTGTGGTGATGCTGTCAATCCGTGCATAATCCGATGGCGAGAGATAAACAGGAAGATTGTTGTATAACAATTCATATACCTCTGCAACCCGTGTTTCATCAATCTCATTCCGTATCTCAGTGATCCATGTATGAGACTGTGGCTGTGCATTCAGATCAGATACAAAACGATCGGCAGCAGCGATTAACGAATCTTCCATTCCATCCTGATCCGTTGTAAAGCTAACAATGATCTTATCTAAAATCCGGATATCCTGAATGGCCGTCTTGTATTTATTAGTCGATGCATCATCAGGAATCATTTTCGTTATATCATCCTGAAAAGATATTTTTGAAGTAAAATATCCGAATGCCACAAACAAGCTGATCAGTACGGTATAAAAAACAGGTTTATTCGTTTTAAAAAACTCATAAAAAAACACGACTATTCTATTCATCTACTTTATTATTATTTTTATGAGAAATCTTTTCAATAACCAGTTGAATGGCCAGCGATACAATAAATACAGCTATACCGGATACAAGTGCCAAAATAAAACTTCCGAATATGTATGGATATAAATAATTAAAAATATCCTGCATGCTCAGGTCGGTTGAAAAAACCAATTCCGTTGGTTTATTTAAAAGGGTGGCTCCTATGTAATAACTTCCATACAAGATAAATGGAATAAACGGAGGAATACTGATGTTGGAAAATATAACAACGATTACCTTGTTCAATTTCAGTAGATGCGCCAGGGCCAATGCAATCCAGATCTGATAGCCCCAGAAAGGCGTAATACCCATGCACACGCCAAAGCCCATGGATAGTGATTTCTTCAGAATAGAATCCGGGCTGCCTACCGTATGGTCATAGATTTTTTTTTTACTTTCCTTTAATGAAAAGTTTTTTATTAAACGGATGGGTGTAAACCAAAAAGCCGAAAGCAATACAAAAACGATGTTCAGCAACGTTATCCGGGTAACATCTTTAAACGGACGGAAGTGTGTGATGCGTTCGTCAGCAGGCGGATAAAATACTTTGATCGGAATAGACAGCACATTTACTCCTTTCCACGAACAACGTACCATTACTTCAATTTCAAATTCATATTTACGTGTCAGGAAATGAATCTTACTGATGGGTTCAAGCGGGTATAATCTATAACCCGATTGTGTATCGGTTAACTTTATACCTGTAACCACCCAAAACCAGAAGCTGGAAGCCCGGTTCCCGACGGTACTTTTGCCGGGCACATTCGGCTGATCCATATTCCGTGCACCGATAATGATTGCATTCGGGTGTGCATCTATCTGCTCAATGAACAGATGCAGATCATCCGGATAATGTTGTCCATCCGAATCAATGGAAATGGCATATTTATAGCCATGCTTAAATGCTGCTTTAAAACCCGTACGCAGCGCCATTCCTTTACCGCTGTTTTTCGCATGTTCTACAACAAGCAAATCCGGGTAGTTTTCTAAAATAGAGCGTGTATTGTCTGTTGATCCGTCGTTAACAATCACAATATTCGACGTATATTCCAATACCCCCTCAATAACAGCTGCAATAGCTGTTGCATTGTTGTACGTAGGAATCAATACACAACAGGCGTGATGAATAAATTTATGATGTAAGGTAGTATGCTCCATTTAATTTAAAACAACTAAGCTACCGGAATATTTTAATAAAAAGCGGTCTTCATTCTTTAAGGTTGCCTGAAAGACAATACGCGTTTCTGTCTTTTCTTTAATGCTGATCTCCGCCTGAATCGAATTTGACTCCACGGGATTTAACATGGATAAAAATTTAATCATATCGCCTTTATCTATCTGTGTTTTTACGAGCAATGATTCTTCAATTAATTCTTTAATACATTGAACCATACAAACCCCGGGCAATACTGGTACTTCCGGAAAATGCCCCTTAAATATTTCATGCGAAGCGTTTACTTCCAGATGAACACGTATAACAGCAGCATCTTTCTGGTTGCTAACAACACGGTATAGATTATCAACAAGCATATTATTGGGTAAAAGAAAGGGCGGTTAGTTGAATTTTTAAATCAAAGTTGAAATGCTCCACAAAAATCTGACTGGCGGTTAAATTTTCAAGCGTTGCATATTTTACTTCAAATTTACGCTTATATTTTGAACCATACACATAGGTAATCTTATACGGGTAATTATCTTTTGCCAATTCAGCAAAAATATACGCGCCCTGGTAGTTAAACCGTACTGTTTGCTGATTTGAAGCGCTTTTTATCTGTACCGGATCGGATAATTGATTCTTATTAAATAAAACAACCCAGCGTATGTCTTCGATAATGGTATTCATAACCGGCTTTGAATCCAGCTGAGAGATGCAGCGAATCAGCTGATACGAATCATGTGTTACATAGGCATCAAAAAACGAAACACCCATTTCAGTAAAAAACGAAACTTTAAGCGTGTCGCCCGATTGTTTTTTAACCGCCAGAATACCGCTTAAGGCTTTGCCGTATGTATCAATGCTGGTTTTGAAATAATGTATGGAATCCTGTTCAAAAAAGGGTGATTGCATAACCCCTTCAAAACCGCCGGCAACAGCGGCGTGTTTGTAGGTATGTTTGGAACATGCGGATAGCATAATAAGAAGAATGCTGCTCCATACAACATTACTGAACCAGGAATTCTTCATCTTTCAACGCAACATTATATACCCGGTTTACAAACGTGATTAGTGTATAGTCGCCCGACTTTTCGGTCATTTCAACTTTCATTACTCCATAATCCGTTTTATTCACGTACACATTCACCTTTGTAACATACTGTTTCATTGTTACATCAATCGGTGTCATCTCCATCAGAAAAAATTTGCTGTTCTCTTTGAATGCAATAGAAAATTCTTTGCTGTCCAGCACATTTCCCTGAACCGCTTTGATCATAAGATCGTTAACGTATTTAAATAATTTATTGGTCTTTGAATCGTATTTGCTAACCTTACCATTGTCTTTAATCAGTACTTTACCTTTATACAAAGACATGATATAGACAAAGGGCGTTGTATATTCCAGCTTCATCATATCCGGCTTTTTATATTTCATGTTCCCTTTAGAGATCACTTTCTGAGCCATAAAAGACAAACTCTTTTCCTGTACAAAATCACAGGTCATGGAAGTGATTGATGTATTTTTCTGGTTAAGTTTTGTTTTGAAGCCAGCCACATCTTTCATTGCCACATATGGATCAGTTTGTCCGGCCATGGAACAGCACAGCAGTACAAAAACGGCAATACCAATATATTTTCTGAAACTATTCATCTAAATTATTTAAATCGAGTATGTCATTAAGCTCAAAAATAAACCCATTCGCATTGGCAAACAACAAAAACTCAGCCAAAATCACCGGTGTATGTGCATTTGTATCGTGCAACAAGATAATGTCCCCGTTTTTCAGATTTGGCTTAATGCGGTTCAGCACTTTTTCTGTTGATTTGCTTACCGTATCAAACGAGCGTTTATTCCAGCCTATGGAGTGCATAGACAAGCGTTGTACAGCTTTAGCTATGTTTGGATTGGTTACACCAAAAGGCGGGCGGTAGAGTTTATACGTACGCCCGATGGTTTGCTGAATAATCTGTTCTGTCGCTGCTATTTCTTCTGCTACTTTTTTAGCCGCATACATGCCAATAAAGTTGGAATGGTTATAACTGTGATTGGCTACAATATGGCCTTCGGCAGCAATCTGTTTGGCCAGTTCCGGGAACTGCACAATGTTTTTTCCGATGCAAAAGAAAACAGCTTTTGCATGCATTGCTTTCAGTGCTTCAAGAATCAGCGGCGTATATACCGGATGCGGACCATCATCAAACGTAAGGATAATATTCTTTTTAGATGCATTGGGGAGCGAACAGATCGAAGTTAAAAAAATACCGGCACGCATGCGAAACGCGGCATAGATAATGAACAGCATCCAGAGCATAATCTCCATGGGATATACCCAGAATGGAAGTGGTGAAACCAGCGATCCGTAGAGAACAGTAGCAATAAAAAAGCTCCCGAACAGGTAGCGGAATGTCTTATAGGTCAACATCTGTCAGCAAACAGAATGAATGATACTTATTGTGTGATTGATTGTACAGCAGCACACGTTTAGGGGCACGGTGTCCTTTATCGGAAAGAATGACCGATGCATCTATCTTTTTATGACGGATCAGCTGTGCGCCCAACCAGTACGCAAACGAAGAAGCGGTGAAGGATTCACCGAAATGGTGTTTATATACAACGTGTGTAGACGTGCTGAACAGATTACGAACCGGTTCATAATACACATCACTTGCTGCATCGCCGTTCATGCCCAATACCAATACATCAATATCGGCGGCTGTTAACGAAGCTTCTGCAAGAAACTTTTTAAAGTGTGCTTCAATAGATGTATCCTTCGGTAATATATAAATCAGCTCCAGCGCTTTAACGGCGGCTACCGAAGATTCTTTTTTCTCCGAAGAGAGCATCATGCTTACCACACCCTCTCCCGCAGTTACAGCCAACGCATTTTTATGCGCAATAGCTTCCGCACGGTCCCACAGATGCATGCGTTTTACGATCGTATGCACGGCAGGAATGATCTCATCTGCTGCATTTACCAATACATGCTTACAGCTCTTATCCAGCAGCATCAGTACAGCATCCAGCAGTGATGACTCAAAGGTGAAATATCTGTTTGAATACGTATAGTTCGGGTAATAACACGTGATCATCATAGCGATCTGCCCGCTGATCGTATTGTGTGTGGATTGAATAAATGCAGTTGGTGAAAGCATCGATTCGTTGTTTTCGATCAATGCTTTTAAAAACTTCTCCGTGTCTTCCAGACAACCTAAGCCCGTACCTGTAATGATTGCTTCGGGCATTACGCCGTCTGCCATAGCAATGCTTTTCTGCGCCGCTACCAGGGACATCTTAATGAGCCTGCTGAAGCGTCTGCTCGCTGTGGGGTTTAAATATTGCTTATAATCCGGGTCAAGTACTTTCCGGTATGGAATGGTTTCTGTCTGTACATTTCCATCTACATACGATTCGTCAAACGTTGGCTGAGCAGAAACCCCTGATAAGCCATTAATATAAACGTTCTGTATTAACATGCCGAGATCAGTAAAGATGAGTTGTTGCCCCCAAAACCAAAGGAATTAGAGAGAATATGTTTAATCGTTTTATTTGTCTGAAGTTCTGTAACCGGTATAATACCTGTCTCTTCAATGGGGTCTTTGAAATTTTTATTCGGGAACATCCATCCGTTCTGTATCGCCAGCACAGACATGACTGCTTCTATCCCACCTGCAGCTGCTAAGGTATGGCCGGTCATGGCTTTGGTTGAACTCACCGGCGGAAGATCTGCCGGGAAGATCCGCTGCAAGGCAACACTCTCCGACATGTCATTATTCTGTGTACCTGTTCCGTGTGCATTGATGTAATCGATCACGGATGGTGCATAACCGCTCACGTTGATGGCCTGCATCATGGCCAGGTAAGCGCCTTCTCCATTGGGCGAAGATGCCGTCTGATGATACGCATCACAGGCATTGCCATAACCGGATAATACGGCTAATGGTTTTACACCTCTGCGGGTTACCGAAGCTTCTGATTCAAGTACGAAATATCCGGCGGCTTCACCTAAATTCAAACCCGTACGGTTTTTATCAAAGGGTTTGCAAGGCTCTTCGGATAAGATCATCAGCGAATTAAAACCGTTTATGGTAAATTTACAGATGGCATCTGAACCGCCTGCCACAACTATATCGCATACGCCTGCTTTAATCAGGCGTGCTGCATGAATCATTGCATTGGCTGCAGATGAACACGCTGTACTGATGGTTGTAATGTATTGTTCAATCCCCAGCAAGGCTGCCATTTGTTCGGCGGCGTCACCACAGTCGTGGGTTAATGCTAATTTAAGATTTCCTTTGGAAGGAGATTGAATAAAATCTGCGTAAAAAAATTCGCCTTTATCCATACCACCGGCACTGGTTGAATTAACCAGGCCTGCACGTATACAGTCTTCCTTTGTTAAGCCTGCCATTGCTACGGCTTCCGAAGCGGCGATCATACCTAATAAAGCTGTTCTGGAATATACCTGCTTAGCCGGTAAACCCGGCACCCTGCTTTTTAATGCGGCATCACTTAGCTGTATCTGTGCTGTTGGTAAGGCACGCGCCAGAATAGAATCCAATCTGGTTTTTCTGGAAACACCTGTTTTTGATTCAAGAATAGAATCCGTTAACTCCGTTACATTGAGACCAATTGAAGAAACAGAACCAATGCCGGAAATTAAAACACGTGAAGACATCAAACTATATGAATAAGATTATTTTTGTTCCTGCTGTTGCTGTTGCTGTTGCTGCTGTCTGGCGTAGATGAATTCTGCCATAGATTGAACAGAGAAAAATACCGATTTACCTTCTTCTGCACCATTCACTTTTATACCGTATTTTTTTTGAAGCAATACGATCAATTCTAATACATCAATGGAATCCAAACCAAGACCATCAACAAATAATGGTGCATTGTCTTTGATATCTTCCGGGGTAATGTCTTGAAGATTTAGCTGTGAAATGATTTCTTTTTTTAATTCAGTAATTAACTGGTTCATATTATCGATATAGTAATTCTATTTGTCTTGCAGTAAATTCAATTTCTGAAGAGTTGTTCCCAAGCCCTTGCTCAACCAATACGAGCAATACATCCGGTTTTCCCTGTGAATAATCAATCCAGCCTACAAGTGCTGCCTTGATTGTTTTTTTATTAAATAGTTGAACGGTATAACTTTTCAAAAGTTCTGCCTGAATGGATTCAGAAAGAAAAAACATGTTTTCTCCTTTGATTTTGTACTTTATACAGATCTCACCCATTACGATGTTTGAGAGTGTATATACAAATATAGCAGGACTCGGGAAAAAATTCTCTTTATTGGTGATAGTTTTCTGAAATTCAATGTCCGTATCCAGCGATCCGGAAGCATTCGATATAACAATTCCGATGTCTGTATCCAAATAAGCAGCTTTTATATCCCGTTTTTTTATAATTTTTTCTGCTGCCAATATTCCGTATTTACTCAGCGTATCCATTTTGAAATACTTCGGATACTCCAGTCCCAGATGGCTGTATAAGGCTGCAGGATCGTTTTTAACCAACTCTTTTCCTTCTGCCGTTTCAATAGAAACAAAATCCGGTTGAGAAGGTTCAACTTTTATACGACAAAACCCGGAAATGATATATGCCATCTTTTTATTTCTTTAAAAGTAAAGCGGTGTTACCTCCGCCAAAACCAGACGCTGTTTTCAAGCCGATCTGCATGGTTTTAAGAGTGGACTGGCGTGTAACATTTAATTCTACGCTTGTACCGGTTTCAGTAAAACCAATGGATGGAACAAGCATGTTATTTTGTAAACTCTGCGCCAGGTAAATGGTTTCAATAATACCTGCCGCGCCCAGCGTATGACCAATATTGCCTTTTACACTATAAACAGCTTTTGCTTCCAGGTTTGCTGTTTTAAATGCCATCGATTCCATTTCATCGTTATAGAGCGTTGCTGTTCCGTGTGCTGAAATAACGTCGATCTGCTCTGCGGTAATACCGGCTTCGTTTATCGCGCCAAGGATAGCAGACGACAACCCTTCTCCTGTTCTTGAAGGACCAGACAAGTGATTGGCATCATTGGAAGATACAACCGATAGAATTTCAATAGCTGCTGCATCAGTTTTTTTATTGCTTAATATCAATGTGCCGCAGCCTTCTCCTAAGGATAAACCTGCACGTGCTTTATCAAATGGTTTGCATGGAAACGGGCTAAGTGCCTGGAAGGAATGAAAGCCGGACAGAATAAATTCTGAAAAACAATCTGCTCCTGTAACCACTACATGTGTGTAACGGTTGTCCTGCAAAACTTCATACCCGTATTGAATGGCCTGTAAGCCTGAGATACAGGCGTTGGATACAACAATAGGTGTATTGGGATTATTAAAATAGGCGGTAACGTCTTGTGCCGTTATCCCGATGCGTAAACGGTTTTTATCAAATGTTTCGTCTGTCAGGTATTCTACGTTTCCTTTTGTTGAAGCAAATACAAACAAGACGTTAGCATTTTCTACATCAATTTCCGTACGTTCTAAGGCTTTTTCAATACAGGAAATAAACAGACGTTCTATTTTAGTTTTACCGGCTGCATCTTTTTTGATTTGAAACGATTTTCCGTCTTCAAATTTTGACGCGTAAAAAGTACCGATCTGCGGATGCGTATATGTTCTGATAGCAGATTGCAAGCTATATAACTTTTCCATATTCTCTTCCGTGCTCTGCCCCAATGGCGTCACAACAGAATCAGCAAGTATGTAAACGTTATTTTTCATGTATCAGATCAGTCCGTGTTTTTTCTTCCATTCAACAAGAAACGGAGGTATGGTTAAGCTTAATTCTTTGTTAGAATCCAGGAACACCTGAACGGTTTCGCCCGTGGCAATAAGTTCTCCGGTTGCTTTGTTTTTTATAACAAATTTAAAGATAAGTTTCGCTGCATCGGTATCCACGTAAGTAGCTTCCACTATTGCGGTATCGCCATATTTTAACGAACGCTTGTAATCACACACTACTTTTACAATCGGTGTGGAATAACCTGCGCGGTGTACATCCAGATAGTGAATGCCGTATTTTAAACCGAATGCTTCGCGCGCATCTTCGAAATAACGTACATAATGCCCATGCCAAACAATCAGTAAAGAATCAACTTCACTGAACCGAACCAACACATCTGTTTCATGGCATAAGGTCATTGTATTATTTTTTCAAAACGATTTTCATTTCACAGGTAAGCACGCGCTTGCCTTTTACAAAGCTCTCTCCTTTTATCAATGTCATATCAAAGATTTCCTCCAGTACTTCAACGCGTGTTTCAAGCACATCTCCTACCTTTGGCAGATAATCAATTTCCAGGTTTTTAACAGCGCCAATAAAACCAACCGGCACAGGCTGGCTGGTTAATGTACACGCATAGCCAACACCGGCTGCTGCGGTCTGCGCAACATTTTCAATCAGTCCGGGTTCGTGCAGCACACCGTCTTTAACAAACAATCCGTGTGCAGGTATTTCAAGTTCTGTTTCCGTTACATTCTTTTCTGCAGACACCAATGTGCTGATCATAACGATCGGCGGGCGCTGCGGAATATATTGAATCACATTTTTATCCGGAAGAACTGCTGCCATGTTATTTCTTTTTACAGATTAAAACCGTATGGCTGATACCAACATTATTAATATCTTCTTCAATGACAAAACCTGCCTTCTCTACGCAGCGGATAAATACCTCTGAATGATACATCTGGCTGTTTCCGTTGGCAATGCAGGTAAAGTATAGAGACGTTTGCTGCAAACAGAAAGAAGCTGCTTCAAATTTCTGTCTGTCCCAGAATGTTTCCATAATGATCAGCTTGCCTGAATCAGTTAAAGCTGTTAATGCCTTTTTCAGAATGCCAACAATTTCATCTTCAGAAAAACAATCCAGGAACTGACTCATCCAGACAACGTCATAACCTGCAGGCAAGCTCGTTTCGGGCTTTAATATATCCAGCGGATGATATGAAATACGTTCGCCTTCTTTGTATTGGCTGATATTTTCTTTGGCCATCGCAATCTGCTGAGGAAGATCTGCAATGGTCATTTTTACATCTTTGTTGTGATGCACGCAGCTTAACGACCATTTGCCGGTGTTGCCGCCTACATCTAAAATTTTTGCCGGATTAAATTTGAAAACGATCGGCAGTACCCGGCTGAATGAATCGTCTGAATAGAAATGATCAAACGCCAGCCAGCTTTGTTTTTCTTTTTCCGGTAATTCAGAAAGCGCCTGATAGAACGTTTCGTATTGCGGCCCGATTACTTTTAATCCTTCCGGTTTACCGTTTACAATAGAATCTTTTAAATGAAAGAAACCCTGGTAATTGATATCCTGAACAAAGTCCATATTGGCAATTGTCATCGGATCATTTAATATATAATACCCTACCCGTGTAATGGTATATTTTCCGTCGTTAATGATCAGCAAACCCATACCCAGCCCTGCTTCTACCAATACACGCACACCATAGTTTGATAGTGTTAACTTAGCAACAATCTCTTCCTGCGTAATTCCTGCTGTACCGGAATCTTCAATGATTTTCAAAATACCTAAATCTCTTAAAGCCATTGAAGCCTGAAACACAAAGGGAGCAAAAGCAATTTTTTGAGCTTCAAATTTTGCGTCTACAGCTGAGTGTTTTTCTTCCTGATAAAACCTCATGGAGGATCTTGTTTCTTTTGTTTGCATCATTTTATTTTCCTGTTTGCCAAAAATTATAATAATTAAACCATTGGTATGGGTATTTTTTTACGTTTTTTTCAATTAACTGAACAAACGTAGTAAATGCATCTTTTAATTGTTCTGCCTGGGTATTTTTATCCCGGTCAAACGTATATACTTCCCCTTTAGTAGCACTGAAGTAATAATGAGACGAACGTTCTTTCATAGCGAATACAAAAGACACAGGTACTTTATATTTAGCAGCCATTAATAACGGACCACTTGGGAAACAGGCCGGTTCACCCAAGAACGGAACCTCTACAACGCGTGTGCCCGGTAAGAAACGATCGCCATGCATACATACCAGTTCTTTACGCTCAAAGGCATCGTTTATGGCATACAAGTGCGACAGATCTTCTTTAATAGCAATTACCTGAATATTTTTTTCGCCTTTTACACGGTCCAAATATTCTTTTACTTTTTCATGTTCGCCTTCAAACATGACAATATTAATCTTAGCCTTTACGCGGTATAATAAGTGTCCCGCAATCTCCCAGTTTCCTAAGTGTGCGCTTACCAGCAAACCGCCTGTACCTTCTTCTACCATTTGTATCAGGTTTTCTTCCCCGTCAAACGTAAAGGTAAAATTTCCATACCCGGCCATTACAATAACTCTGTCAACGAGTGTCTGACCGAAAATGTAAAAGTTGCGATATACACCGAAGAATGCTTTCAACGGTGAAAGTCCCATGCGTTCACGCAGAAACGAATAGATTGATTTCCAGGCCTGGTTGAATTGTATGAAATAATAAAAGGCCGCTGGGTACAATACAATATACGTAGGCCAGACACCCATTCTTCTTAATATGAAAACGAAGAATGAATAGCCCGCTTTTGATCCTTTTGATTTTCCATCCCAAGCTGCCATGTATTTAATTTGAATTTATTTGTCCGCTTATCCGGTTTCGGTTATCTACCCGGCAAACGCTATAAACATTGATACAGGAAGATTCCTATTGTATCAGGAATACAATCCGCCATTAATAGAAATTACTTCGGCACTTATGTACGAAGCTTTTTTAGAAGCCAGAAATGAAACAAGCTCTGCTACTTCTTCCGGTTCGCCAAAACGGTTTGCCGGTATCTGTGCTTTTGCTTCTTTTTCATTTATATCCTGCGTCATATCTGTCTTTATATAACCGGGAGCAACGGCATTTACAGTGATTCCACGCTTTCCAACTTCCTGTGCCAAAGCTTTTGTAGCACCTATTACGCCAGCCTTTGCGGCAGAGTAATTCATTTGCCCAGGTACACCTTTTAGGCCTGATAGCGAAACGATATTTATAATGCGGCCATATCTATTCAACAGCATCTGGTTGATCAATGTTTTGGTTACATTATAAAAACCCGTTAAGTTGATATCGATCACGCCATCCCAATCCTTCGGTTCCATCCACATCAATAAATTATCGTTGCGGATACCGGCATTATTAATAAGCACTTCGATAACAGAATCGGGATGCTGTTCCAGCCAGCCTGCTAATACGTTATTTACTTCCGTGCGATCCGATACATCAAACTTCATCAATGTTGCAGCTCCGCCCTGTTCTTCAATAGCCGATTTTGTCTTTTCAGCTTCAGCATCGTTTGATTTATAATTAATCAGCACATGATAACCGTCTGAAGCCAGCTTTACAGCAATTGCTTTTCCAATACCTCTGGCAGCACCTGTAACCAATGCGTATTTTAAATTCGCTGACATATGCTTACTTAACAGTTTCTTTAGAAATAGAAATTCTAAGTTTGGATAATACGTTGCGTATCTCTTTGTATTTAGGCTGATCTTCTGTGAATGGAACAAACGCAGTATGTATCGTTGCCAATACCGAAGAGTTATATACGGATAAGCGATCGTTTAATTTTAATATATCAATAGCTTGTGTAATAGACATCAATTCAATGGCAATTACCTGATATGCGTTCTCAATTACTTTGCTGCATATCAAGGCAGAGTTTGTACCCATACTTACAATATCCTGATTGTCGTTATTGTTTGGTATGCTGTGTACATACATTGGGTTTGCTAATGTCTGGCACTCTGCAACGGTTGATGTAGCTGTAAACTGAACCCCTTGTAAACCAAAATTCAACCCTAACACACCTTTATTCAAAAACGGCGGAAGCATATTATTTAATTTGCTGTTCATTAAATAATTCACCTGACGTTCTGCCAGCATGGCAAGTTTTGTAATAGCAATTTTCACTTTATCCATTTCCAGCGAAATGTAATCGCCATGGAAATTACCGCCGTGATAAATATTATTGGCAGCTTCGTCAACAACCGGATTGTCGTTAACAGAGTTTACTTCATTTTCAATAACTGTTGTTGCATATTCAATGGTATCGCTGATAGGGCCAACGATCTGTGGTACACAACGGATCGAATAGTATTCCTGAACTTTATCTTCAAAATACATTTCATCCACTTTTTTGTATAAATGCGTAGCACGTGATTTGATCAGCGTACTACCTTCTAAACGTTCTCTTATCTGTGCGGCTACTTTACGCTGGCCGGCATGTAATTTCACATCGTTCAGTTCAGAAGAAAAATAATCATCGTATGAAGCGATCAGTTCATTGATCAATGATGCTGCGTTCACCGACCAGTTTACAAGATTTTGTGCCTGAATTAAATTCACCACACCAATACCTGTCATAAAAGAAGTTCCGTTCATTACGGCTAAGCCTTCTCTGATCTGAATGGTTATCGGTGAAATACCTGCTTCTGCAAATACTTCTGCAGCCTCACGGATCTCTCCCTTGTAGTGCACAGAACCTTCGCCGATCAGACATTGTCCCAAATGTGCCAGCTGCACTAAATCACCGCTTGCCCCAACACCACCGTGTTCAAATACAACAGGCGTAATATTGTTGTTGATCAGATCGCGCAATAGAAATATCAGACTTTCGTGTACGCCGGATTTTCCGATCAGGAAGCTGTTTAAGCGAACAATCATGGCTGCTTTAACATAGATCGGATCAAGTGCATTACCTGTACCTGAACAATGGCTGCGGATTAAATTATACTGTAAGGTTTTACGATCTTCATCACTAACGCGGTATTGAGCCATCGGACCAAATCCAGTATTAATACCATAAATGATTTTATCGGTAGAAAAATGTATCAAAAACTGATGATTTCTTTTTACTCGTTCAATCGCTGCTGCACTGATCTCAAGTTGTTCGTTTGAATATAAAAACCCCTTTAATTGATCTAGTGTTACTATCTGGTCTCCAATCGTTATCATTAATAAAATACTATATTACTATATAAACAATCTACAAAAGTAAGGTTTTGTAGCCACATTTTCAGGGAATGTTTATAAAGAAATTCGATTTTGGCTGAAAAATCCAGTTTTTACATTATTTAAAAATGCTCTCTTTCTGGTAAAACCACAGAATCCTGCCATGAACGCTCATTTGCGGTTATCTAAAAAATCCACTGGTTTTCTGAAGTTTAAGCTATTTCTTGTTTTTTCTATCTGTTCAAAGGATTCATACAGCACTTCAGGTGTAACACGTATTTTAGCTTTGAAATGATCTTTTATAATCTTGTCATTTTCTTCATGTTCTGTTCTGCAGGCCACGTGAACGCGGATCACATCCAGGCCGAGATCATTGTGATACACTTCAGTGTAATACGAACGGATACAGGAAATCTCATTTAAAATCTCACTTAGCGCCGGCGGATAAAGGGTGGTGCCCTTAAACTTGATCATCTGTTTTTTACGGCCAACGATTGGCCCGACACGTTTTGTATGTCTGCCGCATGCGCACCGACTGGTATAAAAGCGGCACAGGTCGCCCGTTTTAAACCGTACTAACGGCATGGATTCCACCCCTAATGTAGTAATCACCAATTCTCCTACTTCTCCTTCTGCAACCGGCGCATCATGTTCATCTACAAATTCTGTAATAATTAAATCTGTAAGCTGATGCCCGCCCTGCCCTGCAGTACACTCTGTAAAAGCAGTACTCATTTCCGTTGACGCGTAAGTAGAATGCAGCAATACCGGCCAGCGTGAAACAATGCCTTTTCCTAAATTATTGTAAGTGAAATCTTCGTTGCGAATCGCTTCTCCGATACAGATAATTCTTTTTACAGATGTTTCAGCCGGATTGATATTATGTGCTTCTGCATAATCCAGCAGCTTGATGATAAAAGAGGGCACACCAATAAATACCGTTGGTGCAAAACGTTTGATCGTGTTCCACTGCAATTCCGGTGCGCCCGGGCCAACGCGGATGATGCCTGCCCCGATTTTCCGCAAGCCCATATAATACGCCAGTCCGGCCATGAACAATTTGTCCATGGTTGCAGACAATTGTACTTTATCTGCTGCCGTAACACCTGCAATCGACAACGACAGATATTCGTTTAATGCAAGGCGTTCTAAATCTTTTTCTGATAAGTGAAACGGAATCGGTTCACCTAAGGTGCCCGATGTAACAACGGTATCGGCAATCTGTCCGGATTCAATGCACAACATTTCCTGATAATTCCGGTTCAGATCTTCCTTTGATGTGAAAGGGAGTTTCTGCAAGTCAGCGATGGATTGAATAGCCGTAATATCAATGCCTTGTTCGTTAAAAACACGTTTGTAATACGGTGAATGTGCCGTGATATAACGTAGCTGTTGCTGTAACGCTGCTGCTTGTTCCTGATCTATCTGATCTTCTGTTTGAAAAGAAGTATCCATTTAGTTTTTATTAAATAATACAAACGCAATAGCCTGCTCTCTGCTATGCGATAAACTTACCTGTGCATCGGGCACAAACCCAATATGTGTTAACAGTAATGCTTCTACCTGTTTTGTATAAACAAAATACGGCTTGCCTGCTTTGTTGTTTGTAATTTCAATCTGATTCAGATCAATGCTGAAATCAATACCGATGCCAACCGCTTTCAGAAATGCTTCCTTTGCAGCAAAACGTGCCGCATACGATTCATATTTATTTGCTTTTGATTCGCAATACGTTATTTCTGCTGGTGAAAAGACCAGTTCCCTGAATCCGGAAGCGGCATCAATACGTTGCTGCATGCGTGCAATATCTACAATATCAACACCGATCCCCTGTATCATAGCTGTTTGTTACAGGTTTCCGTAAGTGTAAGCACTTTGTCGCGGTCTTCTTTACGCGGTATTACTTTTGTTCCGGCTATTTTTAAATAGTACAGGGCTTTTACGTATTGCTCCTTCTGCATGTAATACTGAGCGATATGTATGTAGGTATCAAAATATTCCGGATTGGAAATCTCAAATGCATGAATTTCCGCATCGGTTAATGTTGTTTTGAAATTGCTGCGTTGCAGACGCTGAAGAATAACTTTGTAATATTCGTATTGCTTGTACGTATCTGTTGTGAGAAAAGAATCTGCAGGAATGGTACGGCTTGTATCATATAGGGCTGTATTACTTTTGATGTTGTATTCAGAAGCAAATATTTTATTGAGATCATAACAGAGGTAAGCGCCCAGCTGATACGGGTTTGTAGAAATCCAGATCATTTTCTTCTCCGGGCTGAATATAATGGAATGGTGTGCGACCAATTGATTCAATGTATTTTCATTGGACATACCGATATCCGATTCATTCCAGCCAAATCTGTTCCTTAAAATTTTCACGGCCGATTCCGGTGTATGCTGCTTCTCCTGGTTCAGCAGCTGTTCAAACCGTTTGTAGCGGTCAACCGTTGCACTTTCCTTCATGTGCCTGATATTTGTCGGATCGGCTGCAAAATAAGGACTTTGAAAATGGTTGGTAGATAAAATTTCGTCTTTGGGTGATGTAAATAAGATCGTTGTATCCGGTGTCTTTTCAATTAATACAGCTTTATGATCCCATGCAGAACCGATTAAAAATGACTCAGAAACAAACGATTTTGATTTAGCGACAATCTTAAAGGCTTCATCAATGTTTTTAGCATATTGCAATACTTCTCTTGATATAAGCGTGATTGGGGTAGCCGTATGAGAAGGCAATACAGAAGGAGCCGCATTAAGCGTTACAGTTAAGCCATGTTCGTTCATACCGGATGTAACGCCGGTAAATCCGCCCCAGGTAATCATCATCAGTTTATATCCGCTATCCGGTTTGATAAATAAAATCATTTTCTCCTTTGCGAAATCATCTCCGGCATAAAAATCAAAATTGCGGGCAATAAGTAACCTGCTGTCGGGCGTATAGGCATTCCAGGCACCAAAGGACGAGCAGGCAACCAGATTCATGTTCTGCATGGCATGCCCGATGTCGTGCGCGCCGTGATAGTTCAGCATACGCTGATAGGCAGGCGCTATGTAATCGTATCTGGGAGAGGCAAATCTGGAAACACCGAAAATTTCCTGTTTAAATTCTTCGGAAATATTTTCATCCAGATCTTTATTTAACCAGACTACAACCTGCTTTAAGAAAAACTGATACAGGCGTGACGGAATCAGCGCATTTAAGCGATCCACAAAATAATCTTCCTGGCGCACAACAATGTCTTCTGCCAGTAAACCATGCATGTATCCGCGCTCATAAGGTTTCCCTTCCAGATACATTTCATACAACCCATATTCATTTTTATGATACCAGTTATTTCCTGAAACCCATCCATTGGGTATGGAATCGCGCCTTAAATGTAAATAGGAAGATTGATTTCCTACGACCGGTTCACTTAAATGGACCATCCATAAAAACACCCCGCACAGAATGAACAGAAATACTAAAAAAAACGCGGCAATTTTAACTATTTTTTTCAGTACAGATTTAATGGTCATAAGGGAAAGAAAAGGTGGTTAACCTGAGTGATATTCCATGCAATATACACATTTGATTCCTTGAATAAAAAAACCAGTGATAAGAGTCAGAATGACTGTAAAAATGTAGGCATTCAATATTTAAAGCCATACCTTTATTCCACTATTTCATTTGAATATTATGCAGGATCAAAATACGGTTTCTAAAAAGAAACTTTCCCAAACCATCCGATACATTGCTGTTGCAGAGGGTGTCTCCTATTTAATCTTATTAACCTTATCAATACTGAAAAGAACTACCGAACTGGACGTGCATCTGGGTATCCGTTACCTGGGTATGGCACACGGTGTGCTGTTTGTATTGTTTATGACTGCTATCGGGCTGGGTGTTTACTTTCTTAAATGGAGTATGATGCGGGCAGCATGGGCATTTGTAGCGTCTTTCCTTCCATTCGGAACGTTTTATCTGGATTATCAGCTGAAAAAAGAAGAAGATGTGATGGTTTAACCATTACATCTTCACCTGGTTTAATTTTTTATTTTTTTTGTTTTTATACAGGTACGTCTGGTACTGCATGGTAAACATCGGCGCCCAGTAATTGTATGAACGGTCTTTCAATGCCAGTGTAACACCTATGTCTACACGGCTAGTTGAATTACTTATAAACTGTACCGCAAACATACCTGCTATATAGGCATTTGCTTTCAGCGTCATATATGTATACGGGCTATATTGTGCATAGCTGGCAAAATCAATCTGCTGTCCGTACTGTTCCACATAGGCCTCGCCGTATTGCTTGAACATAAATTCCGCATACAGATTTATATTCAGATCGGAATAGGATTGATATGTTAATGGCCAGATCCGGTATCCGGTAGAAATCTCCATATAGGTAGCGTCTCCGGATTGAAAACGCACCTGTATATCGGACTGTTTATACATAAGCGGATGTATGAAGCCCAGCGTTACAGAAGTAGCAAACCTTCCCAGCAGGTATGTTGAAATTAATCCGCCGCCATAGCCGGAATTGTCTGTCATCAGGGTAGGTTCTGCATCGTCGTGTGCAATAAAGGATTTACAGCCTTCAGCAAATACGGCCAACCGCAGATGCTGATGGTATTTATCGAGTGAAAAAAAACGGTATTTCGAATAGATGTTTATACCTTCAATGCCATAACCTGCCGGCGGATAAGATCTGAGGTGGTGATTAAAAAAATACGGCAGCAGGTCAGTCGGGAATTTAGAATAGTGATGATTTGATACACCAAGCGTAGCCATGACTGTCCACTTAGATGTAATGCCATACATATACCTGAGGTGATAACTATCTTTCAGCCGGTTGGATGTCTGTTCGTTGTAGCGTTCATAAAAAAACCGCAAACCGGAAACACCTTTAGGCACTGTGGATGCAGGCTCTGCATGCGGAAATAATTCCTGCCCGGCGACATTATTACTGATTATCCACAGGAATAGATATGCTGCGATTTTTTTACCCATCAGAAATAGTAATAATGCTTATTGCCTGTTTCAGGAATGGGTGGCAACGGATCCGGTATTTTTTTTACCCAGGTATGATATGTTTTTTTATCCATAAAATACTTCCCTGCCAGCCTTACATATCCGTTTGAACGGAACGTATGTGGGTCACCAATGTAAATATAGCTATACGCACACTGCTTACCGTTTATATTGTAAGTAACGCGTTCACAATCGGGCACATAAAATGCGCCCACTGAAAAACCGGCATCATAAACCGCTTTAGCAAGTACATCCCAATCTACCTGTTTTGAAAAGTTGACCAATATGGTTGCTTCATTCAGATTAAGATTCATTTTAACAGCGGAGACAAAATCAATCAGTCTGATTTTTTCTTCTACAGATTTAGAACAGCTTGAACAGGTTAAGCCGGTTACCTGAATCTTTACGGTATCAATCTGTGCCGATGCGGTAAGACAGATAAAAAAAGATACAAAGATATATAGGCTGCTTTTCATGGATCGGAACGATTGCTGGAAATACATGGATGTATGGTAGAGAACGGAAATACCTGCGGATTATTATCGCGTAAGGATCACGTAATCTTTTAATACCTGCTTCAGAAATTCCAGTTTCTTTTGCGGCACGGCAATATTCATTTTTGCTGCAACCTGCTTGCTCAGCAGGATGATTGCTTCTTTATGGGCATCGTTCGGGTATGATACAGAGCGGTCAATCGTATTTTTCAATACAAGCATCTGCTCTTCTGAGAAGCGGGTTACATCCGGATATACAGGTACATAGCCTTCAGCACTTTTTTTCTTCAAAACACTTTCCAGTGTAATAAAATAACTTGCTTTAGTTTTAATTACCACCGTATTAGCTACAAAATCACCCAGGCGCTGATGCCTTTTTGTAATCGTTACCATGATCGTTGCCAGGCTTCCCATACTTAATAGTATATCTACCGAACGGAACGCCCAACGGATCAGAAAATCATTCAGCCGTGTTTCCTGCCCATCCAGTCGTACAACCTGTGTACCTAACATCATTTTACCCAGCGACTTTCCATTATTAAATACTTCCAGCGTAAGACTATAAAAAACCACTACGGGAACTATAAAACAATAAGCCAGTGTACCGCTGCCCGTTGCGGAGTATATGGCCATGGAAATAAAGCCGCCACCTACCGACAGAATAAGCATGTCCAGCAGGCAGCCGATTATGCGATCGCGTAACGGTGCGGCTTCATACTCAATTGCTACATTTTGGCTGGTTTGTATCTCTATGTTCGACATAAAAAATGTATCTTTATGTTATAATTATTTTGTGCTGTTAAATGAATTTCATACTATTGAATACATCATCCAATAGGGAATTTTATTCAATGGAAGATTTTATCGTATGAATTTACTTGTTTTTAAATGAAAGAATCACTTTTTATTAAGCAAAATAAACAAAAGTGGAAAGATTTAGAAAAGCATTTAGCGTCTGAACAAAAAGATCCGGACAAGTTAAGTGATTTATATATTCAGGTAAGTGATGATCTATCCTATGCGCGTACGTTTTATCCAAACAGGTCTGTAAGACTCTACCTGAACAACTTAGCTCAATCCGTTTATTCCAATATTTATAAAAGCCGCCGTTCAAAATGGTCGGATATTGTATTCTTCTGGAAAGAAGAATTACCAAAAATTGTATGGGATTCCAGAAAGGAATTAAACATCAGTTTTTTTGTATTTGTGCTTGCTGTATCCATCGGTGTTTTTTCAGCCATACAGGACCCGAATTTTGTGCGTGTTATTCTAGGCGATGAATATGTAAACAATACGCTTAAAAATATTCAGAACGGCGATCCTATGGCCGTATACAAGCAATCCAAGAATATGGATATGTTTTTAGGCATTACAATTAATAATGTAAAGGTAGATTTCTTAACGTTCGCAAGCGGGCTCTTTTTGGGAATCGGTTCTATTTTAATTATGCTCTTCAATGGTGTAATGGTTGGCGTGTTTCAATACTTCTTTGTGCAGCAGGGTTTATTTATTGAATCTGCCTTAACGATCTGGCTGCACGGGACGCTGGAAATGGCGGGCATGGTACTGGCCGGCGCTGCTGGTATACGTATGGGCAGCGGATTGATCTTTCCCGGAAGCTACTCCCGTTTACAAGCCTTTCAACGCTCTGCCATGCATGGCTTTAAACTGCTTATGGGAACAGTACCCATTACGATCTTCGCGGCTGTTATTGAAAGTTTTTTAACCCGCTTTACAGAAACACCTGATCTTGTAAGATTTGCACTTATCCTGCTTTCTTTATTTTTTATTGTTGGATATTTCATTGTATATCCGATCATAAAAAACAGAAATGGTTTTTCTACCTTTATTAAACAAACAAAAATTTCAGCGGCAGATTTTAAAACACCTTCTACTACCAGTATTGATGACAATACCGAACTGATACGTAATTCATTTTCGCTGTTCCATCATTATCTGTTTTTGAATGCTCCGTTGAAATTAGTGTCTCTGGTACTTTCAACAGGTTTGCTGATCGTTTCGCTGCATGAAGTTCTTCCCGAAGACATTGATTACAGACAATGGTTTTTCTTTACGCATTTTCTGGATTCGAATTTACCGGTCTACATTCATGCCATGCATGTATTCAATTTATCTATTCTGTTGTTTTTTGTCACGTACAACATCAGTTGTCTGGTTAAAGATAAAGCGTTTACTCTTATTGTCTTTTCGCTACAGAATTATTATAAATCATTTATAACTGCGCTGCTGATTTATACGTTGTTTTTTCTGCCAAATGAAACCCTGATCTTTTTCGCAGTTATATTACTGACTCCTCCATTATTTATTATCCTTATCGTTTCAGTGATCGAAGAACAGCATTACTTTCAATCGATCACGTTATCCTTTAGCTATATGCAAAAGCAGTATATGTCAGTTGTTGGTTTATTTGTTTTGTTATCCGGCTGCATGTCGCTGTATTATCTGTTTCTTGAATCTCCATTTACGTATTTCTTTATTGAGTTTGTACTCTTTAATATAGATGTGGATGCTGAAACATTACGCTGGATCTACATTTCTTTTTACAGCATTTTATCTTACGCAGGTATCTTTTATTTACTGCCGCTGTGTGCATATGGTACAATGTGGAAGTTTTTCAGTTTAAAGGAAATTAAGTATGCAGGTAACTTATTCAATAAAATTCATTCAAACTGGAAATAATGTATGATTGAACGAATGATACGATATCTGTTTGTAATTTTATTAAGCGTATACTTAACACTGCATGCAGCTGCCGACAGCAATTCGTACAGCGAAAAGCCGCTGAATAAGCAAAAGTGGGAAGAACTTTCAAACGGGCTTGACTATACAGAAGACCCAAACAAAAAACCAAAAGAAAAAGAGCCGGTCAGCAAAGAAAAAGATACAGCTCCTGATCTGTCAGGCGTTAGCGAAGGGATTAAATATATTGGCTTTGCGCTGATCATCGGAATCATTGGTTATATCTGTGCATTGGTAATTGCTTCCCTTGTAAATAAAAATGCCCGCATTAAAAAGCAAACCTTGCAGATTACAAGTGAAGATGAATTGCAGGAAGAAAATATTTCCGAATGGCCTTTACAGAAAATACTGAACAAATACATGCATGAAGGTGACATACGGAATGCAATCCGGATCTATTACCTCATGGCACTGCAGCAGCTGCACCTCAACGGGTTTATTAAATGGGAAAAAGATAAAACAAACAGTAAATACCTACTTGAATTATCGGCTCAACCATTCGTTGCGGATTTCTCTGCGTTAACCACCATTTATGAAACAACCTGGTATGGAAAATATGTTCCCGATGAGGCAGTTTTCAGTATCATAAAAGATCAGTTTACAATGTTCAACAATCAGTTCCCTAGACCAGATGCAAACTAAAAAAACATGGTTATGGATTGTACTTGGCGTTGTTGCAGGCATTGCAGTACTGTTCTATTTATTTTACACAAAAAAAAGGGTTAACTGGGACGAGCATTATAAAACTTCCTCGAAAGATCCGTATGGCTTATATCTGATCAAAGAATTAATTGCAGACAGATATAAGGATGATATGAAGGATATCAATAAATCCTTAGATGAAATTTTACCTCTTGACGATACCGTTAAAAAGGGTACGATTATTTATATCGGCAACACCCTGAACTTAACTGACCGGGATACAAAATCATTCTATACCTTTATTGAAAAAGGAAACAATGCCTTTGTTTCTATCAATCAATTGCCTCATAGCATGCAGTATTTATTATATGCCGGCGGCACGTTTACATTTGATTCTGCAACCAGCACACTTATCTATCCGCAATCAATTCCTTTTATGCCGGTTGAAAAATCAGACATTGAAAAGGTAGTTGACTCACTTGCTACCTATCCGGAAGGAGGCGACAGTCTGCCAGTCATTCCTTATGAGCAGGTAGAAGCATATGATGAAACAGACGATTACGACGAAGACGATGCAGCGCTTGAAAATAATACATTGACAGACACTGTTCAGGCAGCCACGGATACGGTATCCTATGAAATCCCTGAACTTAGCGGTGTAGCACCGGTGCACGTTCAACAGGCCAAAATTAAAACAACATTAAAACCACCCCTACCTGACACCCATACAACGTTTACCTTTGAGACCGTTAAGACATCCTTTTTCAGTATTGAGATGCCGTATAAATGGAGTCTTTTTGCGGCACAGGCAAATCTGCATTACACGTGCTCCAAACTTACCAGTGTAAATGATTCGATGTGCAATTTCATTTCGATTCCTTATGGAAAAGGAAAACTTTACATACATACGAGTCCGGTATTATTTTCCAATTTCCATCTAAAGGAAAAACAAGGATTTGCCTATGCAAAAAATATCTTATCTGTGTTATCAGAGGGGCCTGTCTATTGGAACGAAATCAGTGCTTCACAGGGCTCTGCAAACAATGAGGGCATGCATACACCCAAAGTATATTTAAAGTACATCCTTTCTTTCGATTCACTTCGCTGGGCCTGGTACCTGTTATTAGCAACCACCTTTATTTACATTGTATTTACCAGCAAACGCAAACAACGTATTATTCCGGTTGTGGAACCTATTGTAAATACAAGCCTTGAATATGTACATACAACAGGCAGATTATACGCACAGATCGGAAATCACCGCAAACTGGTTCAGTTAAACATGCGTTTGTTTTTATCCGGTATTCAGCAAAAATATGCTGTGCATATCAATCTTTCAGATCCGGTATCTGCCGGATGGCTGGCAAACAAGTCAGGTATCCCTGTTGAACAATATGCAGAACTGCATAACACCTATAAAAAATTAACCGTACCCGGTCACGATATTAAAACAACAGAACTTCATACCTTCTATCAACAGATGCAATTCATTTACAAAAAAATTCAAAACTAATGGAAGATACATTTTCAATAACACCGGATGATTCGTACAGCAGACTTAACAATATGGTTTTGCGTGTAAAAAATGAAATTCATAAAGTAATTATTGGTCAGGATGAAATGATCGATCTGATGCTGGCGGGTATTTTTTCCGGCGGCCATGTACTGCTTGAAGGTGTACCCGGTATTGCAAAAACAGTAACAGCTAAAACATTAGCTAAAACACTTGATGTACATTTCAACCGTATTCAGTTCACACCGGATCTGATGCCGACGGATGTAGTTGGCACAACCATTTTCAATGTAAAAACAGCAGAATTTCAATTTAATAAAGGGCCCATCTTTTCCAACATTGTGTTAATTGATGAGATCAACCGTTCGCCTGCAAAAACACAGGCGGCGTTGTTCGAAGTAATGGAAGAGAAACAGATTACAGTAGATGGTGTTACGCACCCGCTGCAATTTCCGTTCTTTGTGATTGCTACGCAGAACCCGATTGAACAGGAAGGAACGTATAAACTTCCGGAAGCGCAGCTAGATCGCTTTATTTTTAAAATAAAATTAAGCTACCCGACATTAGAAGAGGAAAAAAGAATTTTAAGACGCTTTAAGGAAGACTTTACCAATAAGGTAAGCCAGGAAGTATCTTCTGTTTTAAGTTATCAGGATTTGACTTTCATTGCCGAACACATTGAAAAAATTCACATTGAAGAACATCTGTTAGATTATATCGGACAGATTGTTTTCAATACACGTAATCACCCGGATCTGTATCTGGGCGCTTCTCCCAGAGCATCGTTGTCTATTTTAAAAACGTCTAAAGCCATTGCTGCCATGCGGGGCAGAAACTTTGTGATCCCTGAAGACATACAGTATGTAGCGTATCCGGTATTAAATCACAGAATCATTTTAACGCCTGAAAAAGAAATGGAAGGTGACTCTACTGAAAGTGTGATCAAATCAATCATTGAAAAAATAGAAGTGCCGAGGTGAGATCAATCATAAAAAATACTTTCTTAACAAACCGGTTTTACGTTGTACTAACCAGTATCATCGGACTGTTTATTCTTGCCTACCCTTTTCCGATACTGCTGGTCGTTGCAAAAATAAGTCTGGTTATACTTGCTATTACAACAGTGGCAGATGGGTTCTTTATTTTTAACCCGTCCGTAACCTTTATCTGTACACGTAAAGTTTCGAATATCTTATCCCTTGGTTCAGAAAATACCATTCGGTTAAGTATCAAGAACACAAGCGATTTACCGTTTACGCTTACCATCTATGATGAAATCCCCGATCAGTTTCAGGAGCGGAATTTTTCATTTACAATGAACATGCAGGGCCAGGAGAAAAAACAAATAGATTATGTACTTCGCCCGCTATCCCGCGGTGAATATACATTCGGCAATACCTTGCTGTTCATTAAAAGTGTTATTGGTATGGTTGAGCGCAGATCTGAAATACAGACACACATAACTATTCCTGTGTATCCATCGATCCTGCTGATGAAACAGCTGGAACTAAAAACATTTACCCGCATATCCCATCATTATGGTATAAAGAAGCTGAGACGTATCGGACACAGCTATGAATTTGAGCAGATAAAAAATTACGTGCGTGGCGATGATTACCGCAGCATTAACTGGAAAGCTACCAGCCGCCGCAGTGATCTGATGGTGAATCAATACGAAGAAGAAAAATCCCAGCAGATTTTCTGCATCATTGATAAAAGCCGCAGCATGCGTATGCCCTTTGATGGCTTAACGCTGCTGGACCATTCCATCAACACCGCACTTATACTTAGCAATACCGCATTAAAAAAGGACGATAAAGTTGGTCTGTTAACATTTAGCAATACCATTAACCGTTTGGTAAAACCGGATAAAGGTAGCCGTCAGCTGAAAAATATATTAGAAGCTTTATATAAAGAAAAAGAACACGCGCTGGAATCGAATTATGAATTGCTGTATCAAACAACACGTTCGGTCATTAAAGGACGAAGTCTGATCTTTTTATTCACCAACTTTGAAAGCTACCATGCGCTGGAACGCATGCTGCCTTACCTGAGACGTATAAATAACGCGCACTTGCTGGTGGTGATCTTCTTTGAAAATACAGAGCTCAGTACATTTGCATTAAAAGATGCAACAGATACCGAGGAAATTTATCAGCAGACAATGGCTAAAAAAAGTCTGCAGGAGAAAATACGGATCAGCAATGAACTTAAGAAGTTTGGTATTCAATCCATCTTTACAAAACCACAGGACCTTCCGTTAAATTCTATTAACAAATACCTCGAGCTGAAATCAAGAGGTATGATATAAAAGTCGCTGCGTTGTAAAGCACCCTACAGCTCTCTGACAGAAGCACCCAGCTGATGCTGAATGTAAGCAAACTCTTTTGACATATTCGCTGGCAAAGCATCTATATTAAACCAGGCTAACTCTTCAAATTCATCCTTAATGGCAGGTAGCGGAATATCGTTTGCCTGTATCATAGAGATCATAAAAATAATATTTTTTGCCTGTGCCGACTCGTATTCAATGAAAGGCGGCACTTCATTTTTTAGTTCGTACGCATGAATGGCGCTTGAATACGCCGCGGTTAAAAATAATTCTTCATCCAGCTCCCGGATACCTGCTTCAAAATCTGTCTCTCCCGGTTCCACAGACCCTCCCGGAATCCACCAGAAGGATTCATTGTTTGAGACTCTTCTGCCTAGTAATACGCGATATTCCTGTGAGGTAATCTTCTGAACAAATAAAATTTTAGACTTGCGTTTCATTTCAAACAATTTAACCATTAAATAAAGATACAGGATTTATGGCCGAAGTTAAAACTTAAATGTTGGAACACTCGTTATATAATGCATGCATTGTAGTATTACATGCAGGCCTTATAATTATAGGTCATTTTTAGTATTATACCTTGTAATACCTTTTACTATTCTATCTGAAACAGATGATATTTCCAGCCTGTTTATCTTTCTAATTATTTCTGTAATGATCTAAAAAAGTGTTATTTGGAGCTATTTCGTTCTATTTACCGTATAAATATTCACTCTTTTGATTTTAGAGTACCAATAACTGAATAATTGAACTATTCAAATATATTTTTTAACAAATCAAAAACCATAAGCCGTTAACCTTCGTTAATAAATTAAAATTAAAACTCAAAAAATCCAAAAAGGGTTTTGATTTATTAAAAAAAGTATATAGCGATGAAACGATTCTTAGGCTTATCTGTTCTTATATATATGCTGCTTTCGGGTATGATGGCAGCCGCACAATGTCCGTCAGATCCTACTGCATCCTGCACGAGCACGATAAGCGCATCTTCTGTTACAAACGTAACGGTTGCTGCGGGGCAGGTTGTGTGTGTTACCGGCGGCATTCATACCGGTACATTTAACGTTCAGAACGGCGGTATCCTATTGGTGTCCGGTGGTACAATCGGCCCACAGGTTGCTGTACAAAATGGCGGTAACCTTGTTGTTTCAGGAGGTATATTAACAGGGAGCGCCAGTTTGCCTGCGGGGGCAAGTATGTTCATAAAAAATAATCCGGCATTAAACGGTACACTTGCTATGTCTGGCGGTACCTTAAACGTATTAAGCGGCGGTACACTTGCTAAAGACATTAGTGCTACGGCTGCAAGTACCATAAATAACTGCGGTACACTTTCCGGCACACGTAACTTCAATACAAATATCACACTAAACAATTATTCAGCCAGCACTATAACATTAAGTACCGGCGGCAATACATTGAATAATTATGCCGATAACGTGACTATTGCTTATAACAACGTAAATACAACAAATACATTCAACAACTACGGTACAGGCGTGAACTTCAGTATAACAGGCGCATGGAACAGCGGGATGACCTTTAACAATGCTGCCGGTGCAGCCTTAACGGTTACTTCCGTACCAGGTGGAGCGATGCCTTCTGCTACGGTGTTCAATAATGCAGGAACACTTACCTATTCGCCGGTTTTAAATACAAATGGCGCAACCTTCAACAATGCTGCAACAGGTACATTTAATCTCTCAAGTTCCGCATCTGCAAACAGGCCTAATATTACCAATGATGGTACAATGAATGTTTCAGGTACCTTTTATTTAGCCGGCAATACAACAACCAACAATGGCACCATGACCTTTTCTGATGAGCTGCGTCTGGACGGCGGCACATTGAATCTTGGTGCTAATTCAACTACCACAACAAAAACGTTATATAAAAACAACGGCAGCATTAACATGTATGACCATAGTGTTTTAAATATTGTACAAAATGTTACTACATGGAACGGCACTGCTATTCACCTGGTATCGGGTTGTGCTTCGGTATTGGGAAGTACTACGCCAAGTACAACAAATATAAACGCTACTTTCCTGGATAATGCAAATATCAATTTCTGCGGTGCTCCTCCTGCGCAGTCGCCATCATATATTGCAATCACGTCGGTAACCAATAGTGCATCCAGTCCGGGCAGATACAGAATTGCCTTATCCTCCGGGCCTGCAACAAACGGTTATGTTCAGATCTCCGGTGTAACAGGTGTTTCAGATTTGAATGGTTACTGGCAGGTGATCAATAACGGAAACGGTACATGGGACCTTATCGGCAGCACATACACAGCAGGCGCAGTGATCAGCGGCAGCCAGGTAATCGTGGATCAAACCAAATTGAAATTAGGTCCAGGCTATTACTTAGGCTATTCCGGCTGCAGCAATCCATGTGCTCCACTGCCGATTACGTTACTCTCATTTACCGCAGAGAAAGAAGACGCGCATGTGGTTATTGAATGGGTAACACTGCAGGAAAAAAATAATCAGTCGTATACAGTAGAAAGATCTGCAGACGGCATTCATTTTGAATCTGTTGTTTCGCTTGCAGGAAATAAAAACAGTTCACAAAAAATGACCTACACGCAGTATGATTTCAGCCCGTTACCAGGCGTAACGTACTACAGATTAAAACAGACAGACATGGATCAAACACATTCGTATTCAAGTGTTGTTGCAGTAGATTCCAATTCAGAAATAGATTGGACCATCTACCCGAACCCAAGTACAACGGGCGATTTCACGATCCTTTCTGCCTTTGCCGATAATGAAATTGTTGCTGTTACCGTTACAGACATGACTGGCAATACGGTTAGATCATATGATGAAAGCTCGTACGAACAGCAAATGGAGATCAGCAACCTGGGTATGGGTTTGTATGTGGTGAGTATTCAAACAGTAACAGGCCAGAAATCTAAAAAAGTAATTGTTCAGTAAGAACAATATTACAAATAAATTAAAAAGGTCTGCTCAGAAAGCAGACCTTTTTAATTTATTTGTACGGTAATATTACCGTCTCTGGAAATACGGATGATACTTCTTTTATCCGAAAGATCTTCCGGATCACCACCCGCACCTTCTGTCTGGCCCGCTTGCTCCAGTATTATTTCATTATTCGCGTTGATCGAAAAATTCATTTCATACTGTTCTGAATCAGCATTAAAACGATATGCTGTATTTATAACTTTTGCCTGCTGTGTGTACTGATCATATAAAATTATCAGGCCAACGGAAGATGTTTCAGAACTTCCGACACAAACGCAAGGCGCTCAGTTTATGCATATTTTTTCCAGGCCCGACAGGTAATCCTTCTGGTAACCGGCGCCCAGCCCTGCTGTTTCGGGCACTTCAATGATACCTCTCTGCTGATAAACAATTCCTCCCCGTACCGGATCCGCTTCAAACATAAGCGGTGTATCAAAATCATAATAACAGATTGTTTTACTCACCAATGCTACGTGCGCAGCGGCGGTAAATCCCAGTCTTGATTCCAGAAAACCACCCACCTGAACAGGCATATGCGCCTGCTCTGCAAGCCTTATTATATTTAAGGCATTGGTGATACCTGCCGATTTACTCAGCTTAAGATTAAACGAATCACAGGCCTGTATCTGTATGAGGCGTTCCGCATCGAACGAATTGCAGCAGGATTCGTCTGCCATAATCGGTATGCGGCATGCCTGCCGTATTTTTGGCAACGCTGTATACAAATTCCGCGAGACAGGTTCTTCACAATGCTGTATGTTATAGGGTTCCAGCAGTGTTAATGTTTCAATGGCTGTTTCTACAGACCATCCCTGATTGGCGTCAATACGCAACGTAATGGAATCACCTGCAGCCTCACGGATCATGCGGATGCGTTCCACATCCAGCTCTTTGCTTCCGCCTACTTTCACTTTGATTATTTCAAATCCGTTTTTCTTAATCTGAACAGCGTCAGCAGCCATTTTATGCGGCTCGTCAATGCTTACTGTATAATCTGTTTGTATAATCTTATCTTTTTTGCCGCCTAAAAAAGCATATAAAGGCAGCCCGGCATGCTGAGCAGCAAGATCATACAAGGCAATATTAAACGCGCTTTTAATACAGCTGTTTCCATAGATAATTGCATCCATTAACAGGCTGTTGCTCACAATATCAAGACAGGATGTACCAATCAATCCTTTCGCCAAATACTGACCGACGATAAAAGCGGTATCCATACTTTCCCCGTGAATGGTCATAAACGGACTGCATTCTCCATATCCGATATGTCCGCTGGCAGTATGGATACGGACAATAACATTGTTCGCATGGGTCAGAATACCCAATGAGATTTTGAACGGCTCTTTTAGTTTAACGGGAGATTTGTATAGTTCAACCTGTGTTATAATCATACGATACACCTATACGAAAAAAAGACTATATGGTATAATAAAAAAGCAAGCTTGTGAATTCACTGTCGGCACACTCACAATTCTTTTTGGAAAAAATGTTATGTGACTTTTTACAGTACAGATAAACGATTTTTTGTTAAATCCATGAGTATATATCGGCCATTGACAATGTATACAAGCTTGCTCTACAAAGATACAAATAAAATCTGCAACACATATAAAAAATAAAACGGGTTTCATTAAAATAATGAAACCCGTTAAAATTAAGCGTGTTATTTTTTTATTTCTGAAGAATCGTAAATTCCACACGGCGGTTCAACTGACGGTTTTCAGGTGTATCGTTATCAACCATCGGTTTAGTAATACCAAATCCTTTAGAAGTAATGCGGTCTGCAGTTATGCCTTTAGAAATGATATAATCCATTACCGATTTAGCACGGTTTTGAGAAAGGATCATGTTTTTATCTGCATTCCCCTGATTGTCGGTATGGCCTTCAATCTCGATTTTCATTTTTGGATTTTCACGAAGCAATTTCACAACCTTATCCAATTCGTAATAGGATTCCGGTAACAGGTCGTATTTGCTTGTTTCAAAATAAATGTGATTTAATTTAATGCTTTGTCCAACTTCTATCGGTACTAAATAATAATCACGTGTGATTTCGATGTATTCATTTTTAGACCCAACTGTAATGGTATCGTATTCGGGAACATAACCGGCTGCAAATACATCGACAGAGTAGTTATGACCGAATGGTAAGATGATCTTGTATTGACCTGTTTCGTGATCTGTGTGACCTACACCTTCATCTGAATCATCCGGATAGATCTTGTATTCAATCGTTGCATCCAGAATCTGCTCTTTTGTTTTCGCGTTGTAGATTTTACCATCATACAAAGCAACCGGCTTTGGCTTATGCTCTTCTTTCAATTTGAAACGAATGATATCTGCGCTTCCATAAGAATTCAAATCAGAAACCATATATGCATACTCACCTTTTGCATCCGTAACATAATACGCGTCTTTAGAAGACGTATTCACATGCTCACCCATATTAACCGGTGTACTCCAGTTTAACCAGGAAGTATCGGATAAACGTTCTGTTTTATAAACATCTGTTAAACCAAGGCCACCCGGACGGTCGCTTGAGAAATATAAGGTTTTGTTATCAGCCGCCAGGAATGGCGCAAACTCATTAAAATCGGAAGCGTTAACCGTAGTACCCAATTTGACTGGTCTTGTGTATGTACCATCCTGTTTTTTTGTACTTACAAACAGATCATACAACGTGCATTTCTTTTTATCGCACATGGTAAAGATAATTGCGTTACCATCTGTAGATAAATACGCGCCATCATTTTCACCCAGGTTTACTTTTGCTAAATCCTGAATCACCAACATTTGTGGATCCGTCCAACCGTTTTTAGTTAAACGTGTTAGTGAAAAACCTTTGCCAAGATATTTTCCATTATCGTACGCGCCACGGATCAATAAGCTGTTACCATCGGCGTTTACAGACCATACGCAGTTTGCTGGCAATTGATTGATTTTGTCATCTGCACGTTTTGCCGGTGCCCAGTTACCCACACTGTCTTTTTCAGAGTGCCAGATATCCTGCTGATTTTTATTGTCCGGATGTCCATCACGAACAAAAAACATAATTTTACCATCCGCAGATATACGAGGCGTAAGTTCTGTTGCTTTCGAATTTATATTTTCTCCTAAATTCTGATGAACATACATTTCACTTGCGTCTTGTGCAAACAATAGTTTACTTGTAAAAAACAGACACAAAAAGATACTTTTTTTCATAAGGGGTTATATTTATACTTTTTCGCTACAAACGTAGCCAGACGATGTAAATTACTTGTTTGAGTATAATTAAACAAGTATATATCGGGTAATTGTTAGAATTGAGCGGGGAATGCTTTTCAAAACACCTGGAGAGCGTTCAATTCTACTGTTAATGAGTATTTTGCAGTAATTGGAGTTCGTAAACAATTGTGTTGAATGCCGGTCTTTTATCAGGCTCTTCGTTCATGCATCCGGCAGAAAGCCTTTTGAGTGTTTCCAGACACCATTCGTCTTCTTTGGTACATACGCTGTATTGCAGCAAATCATCTGCTAAACAGCCGAAAGCACGTACATCCAGACGTTCCAGAAAAAAAGCTTCATCCCGGTTATTCTTATCATACAGCGTTGCTGCACCGAAATCACCAAACAGGCTATGGTATTTTTCATTGATCAGGGTATTATGCGCATATAAATCTCCGTGCATAATTCCGTTATCGTGCAGCTGTTTGGCAGCTTCTGCCACTCCTTTCAGTATAAGCAGCATCTGTTGAGCGGTAAAACGGGTACCGGCAGCAAAGGTATCCCGTGTACAGGTAACAAAGGAAGGCGGTCTGCCCAGGTTTTTATATTCCGCAGGAATCAGTTCCATTACCAACCCGTGCATACCTTCCGGATGCCCCCCGATCACGCCCAACACAGACACCAGGTGACTGTTACGACCGGCCTGCATACAGGCAGTCATTTCATCTTCCGGCAGCCCGTCGCTGGTAACAGCACCCTTAAATACTTTTACGGCTACATCTTCTGGTGATTTACCTGTATTCAACCGGGCTTTATAAATAATACCGGAAGCCCCTGCGCCAAGCTGTTCCATAAGCGCTACGTTTTCCCAGGCAATAACAGGCAAAGCATTGAAAGAAGACCTGTTTACCTGAAACGGATTACTGGAATACGCCAGCCAGGCCAGGCGCGGCAGCTGTTTTACAACTTCAGGAAACGTATGCATATTATTTGCTGAGATACGCAGCAACTCAATATTTCTGCAGGCTGCAAGCTCATCGGGCAATCCTGAAAGTTGATTTCCCGCCAGCATGACTTTCTGAAGTTTTGTACAACGGCCGATACTTACCGGTAACGCTTCAATACAATTATCTGTTAAGATCAGCCAGCGCAGCGATACCGGAATAGCATCTTCTGCGATCACCTGTATGTTATTTGCCTTTATACCTAACATATCAAGCTGCTTCAGCTCTTTTAGTACTTCAGGAAAAATAGTAAAATCATTATCCGATAAAAATAAAATCCGGAGCCTGGTTAAGCAAGCCATTTCCTGCGGTAAGGAATGTAAGCGGTTACCTGACAGATCCAGTATTTCCAATGTATCGGCGAGCTGAAAAACTTCTGCCGGAACTTCTGTTAAATTTTCCGACAATTTTAACGCCTGTATGCCTGTCAATGCTCCTGCCCGTAACTGTTCCAGCGTATGCATGTTTCTTAAATTAATAAATTATCTGATTATCTGAATGTACTGCTTTCTTCTATAGAGCGCATGATTATAGTACTCATTTCCGTAGCTGTTAATGCAGAACAGATGTGTTTTTCCATTTTTAATAAATGGCTGGAATAAAATCCTTCTTCCTGAATGGATTCGTCGGCCTTCCAGATGCTTCTGCATTCAATAAGATGATAACACTGATTAACTACATCAAATACAACCATTGGATTTACAACATCTTCCTGTTCGCTGAATAAATAGACAAACACAGGAAAGTCGAACAAATGTAACCCCCGAAGGCTTGGAATTATATTGGCTTCAAAAAAACTGTACTGATAGATCTGCTGTTCAATACCATAATTCGCACATACGGATTGAAATTCTTTCAGTTTTTTCAGCATTACCTGGAACGGGTCTTCATTGGTAACAAACGCCTGAATAGACACCCAGGTATTTTTGCTCAGGCTCAGGTATTCCAGTGTTTCTGTACCGATCGATAACTTATAATCAAAAGCCGGATAATTGGGTACAAAATAACCCGGATAAAAGTAGCTGTACTGCTGATCAATGCAATACTTAATCTTCTGCATGATGATATACTTTCCAAGGCTGTTCTTTTTATACGCATGATCATAAAAAGACGTGATACCAGCCGCGCAATCTTTTCCTGTATCAAAATATCCGACACCGATGAGTTTATTGCCATCGTGGATCAGCAATTCCAGTGTATTATAAATATCAACAGTGGAATCTCCGAACAATAACGTATGTAACGATTGGGAAGCGGTGAAATCCACACCTGTTTTATACTGTTCAAACAAGGCTTCTTTCTCAGGTGTAATGGATGCAGGCTGAATGGTTATTTTAAACCGGCTATTCCGTTTTGCCAGTTTATCCAGTGCATGAATGGATTTGATTGACTGCAGATGAATACGCAGCCACACAGCACTATAAATTTTCTGATCAAAATTTAAAAAATTTGTTGTGAAAATACGCTGGCCATTTCGAAACCACCCTTTAAAAAGATATTCATCCAACTCCTCCCCGCTCAATGATTCCGGATAATGTACTTGTGCAAACATGTCTATAGCTAGTGGATAAATACGTTCGGTTAAAAACGGAAACAGGCACCGCCTGATAAGTCAAACTGAATATTATTTGAATAGCTTCCTACTCCAACCGAAGGGCCGCCAAAACCAATGCCCACACCTAACCCAATACCGCTTAAGGGAGCCTGGATACGTGCCTGTAATTTTATTCCCAGATTTTCTTTTATAAAATACTTAATACCACCGGAAAGGCCCGCTGCTATTTGTGTCTGCGGAGAAACATTTGGTGCATGTATGCGCTGACTTAAAATACCGATCATGGTTGAAACGTAGGGAGAAAATTTCGGCATTTCAGTATTAAACGTGCGCACAATACCAAGCATAATGTATGTCTGTGAATACGTAGTAGTGGTATCGCCTGTATTATTCCAGTTCGGGAAACGCGTCTGAGAAAATAACGTATTTATATTCAGTTCATACATGGCCATTTCATTGCGGATGTAGCCTACAGACAGATTGTATACAGGCGCATTAATGATCTTGGCTGCAGATGCTTTACCGGCAAAGAGCCAGCCAGTCATCGCGGAGCCTTCAACTAAATACCTTTTAGGCGGCAGGTCAGTTTGAGCTGCACTTTTAAAAAAACATGTATATGTTAAAATCAATACAATGAAGATTTTACGAGCTTTCATCTGGTTGTATATTGAAAATTCTTCCTTGATACTAAAATTACAAAAATTACTGACAATGTATGCTTCTGCAAAAAAATGAATCACAAAAGCCGGCATGCATTGCATCATCGTTTTTTTCATTCGGTCAAATACCTGCCTCTACAGCAAATAATTAGACATACTACTTTTTTTTTAGGTTCGATCACTGCTTCAATGTAATTGGTATTCCTTATCTTTACTCTGATACATCAGGCACTGTTTATCTTTTGCCGGATCTTATTAATGAACACAGAACGCGCTACTTTACTAAAACTACATGGGTAATTTTCTATACGGAATAGATTTTGGAACATCCAATTCAGTACTGTCCATTTTTGATGAAGATAAAAATGAAATCATAGAAACCTTATCCGTTCCCTCTATTTTATATTTCCCGGATGCATATGACCCTGCATTGCCCTTGCAGTATTATGTAGGTGAAGATGCTATCCGTTACTATATTTCCGATGGTATGAAAGGGCGTTTTATGAAATCCATAAAACGTGTATTGCCCCGTACCAATTTTGTAGAAACACGTATTCATACAAAGTCTTTTAACGCAGCAGGTTTAATAACCCTGATCTTAAAGGAACTGAAAACAAAGGCAGACGCAATTATTGGAATGGATTGTAAAAAAGCGATCATTGGCAGACCGGTATATTTTGATGATGACAATACCGTTAACGATGCTGTTGCGCAGAAACGTTTGCTGCAGGCGGCACAACAGGCAGGTTTAAGCGATATCCGTTTTCAGTATGAACCCATCGGTGCTGCTTTTGCATACGAACGGACAATATCAAAAAAAGAACATGTATTGGTAGCCGATCTGGGCGGCGGTACAACAGATTTTACATTTATTGAACTGGATCCGCATAAAAATAACCGCAAAGACCGCCGAAGTGATATCATTGCCACAGGGGGTATTTATATCGGGGGCGACAGTTTCGATTCTGCTTTTATGTGGGATAAAGGAACGCCTTATTTCGGACGCGGTGTAACGTATGAATCCATGCCCGGCAAAATGGTGGATGTTCCGCCGAGTTTCTTCAGCAACATCTGTTCATGGGAAAAAATGAATTTCTTTAATGGTGTAAAGGTTCAAAACGACCTGAGGCAATATTATAATTATTCAAAACAAAACGACAAACTGAAAAATCTGATTACGCTGACCGAAAACAATTTAGGTTATTCCATTTTTCAATCCATCGAAAAAACAAAAGTAGATTTATCCATTCAATCTTCAAGTTCTTTCAGCTATCACAAAGCAGACATTCATATTGATGAACCAATTGACCTGACAGCCTACAACAGGATCATACAACGTGATGTAACAAAAATAAATAACTACCTGGAATCTTTTCTGAGTAAACACGCTATCGTGCCGGAATCAATCGATAGTTTGTTTTTAACCGGAGGAACTTCTATGGTACAAGCCATTCAAGCACTTTTCAAAGAAAAATTCCCGCACATTGCTATTACATCCGGCGATAATTTTATCAGTGTATCTAAAGGATTAGCGTACAGCGGATATTTATTTGATTAAAAAATTCCGTTCGTTAAAAGAAGTAATTAAGTCCTGCCAAAACATTGCGTGTGTACGGCTTCTCTTTACTGTTTTAACTTTTGGTATAAACAGAAGTCAAAAAATAGTTCAGCACAGGTGCTGTACATGTAAATACATGTATCACATACATCACAACAGAAAAGCGTTTGCCATACACAATCACCCACCCTTTTTAACGCATATCAGATTGTGCACGAATCTCCATCGGGGTTATTATGTACCACACAAATCCGGTTTACGGGAGTAGCTTCCAATTGTTCTACCGGAATACCTGCGATAAGAAGTACCGTTCTGAAATCTTTCTGAAATTTTTTTTCATATTCCAGAATGAGTTTTTCAAAATCAACCGGGTTCATTTTAATTTTATACAGATCCGTAATACCCAGTTTTTCTACGTGTGCAACAATGGAAGCGTAATTCACTTCACCGATATACCTTGGCCCTGTTTTTATTGTATCCATACCTTATGAACTGCACGATAACATGGAACAGCCGGCTTTTTGAGCTGCCCAATCCGGACGTTTAATAAAATATTCATCTGCATTTTTTGAATATGGCTGCTTGATGTATTCCTCTAATTTTTTCAATAGAGCATCATCTCCTTTTTCCAGTTTCTCAATCGCTTCATGCAAGATATAATTTCTCAGCACAAACCGTGGATTTGCTGCACGCATTTTCTCCGCGGAAACTTCTTTTGAACAGGTATTGGTTTTAATTCTCTTACTATACGCAGCAATACATGTATGCAATAGTGCTTCATCGGCTTCTGTATAAAAACAGGATTGAAAGAACTGTTTCACATCGGCTGCTGTTCCCGGATCTGCAGGCAGATCAATGAGCAGCTGATAAAACATGGTCATGTCCGGTTTTACGGTGCGCAGCATTTCTTCAAACGAATCAATCAGCAAGCGGTCATCTTCACGTAACGCATCAAAACCCAGTTTGTTTGCCATCATGGTATAGTATTTGGTTTCGTATACGTCCTGATAATTTTTTAATACAGCAACAAGCTTATCTGTTTCCGGTACTAAAAAAGCGAGCGCGTTGGCAAGGCGCCCCAAATTCCAGTAAGCAACAGCAGCCTGGTTTCCGAAGGCATATCTTCTGCCCGGCAAGTCTGTTGTATTCGGGGTAAAACGTGCGTCGTATTCATCTACAAAAGAATATGGCCCGTAATCAATGGTTACACCAAGAATTGACATATTATCGGTATTCATTACACCATGTACAAATCCAACACGCAGCCATTGCACCACCATATCGGCCGTGCGCTCTGCTACAGCCTGAAACAACTGTACAACGCGATCTTCGCCTCGTATTTCCGGATAATAACGTGTTATAACCCAATCACAAAGCTGCTGACTCAAATCACGGTTATTGCGTTCTGCCAATATTTCAAAATTACCGAACCGTATAAAAGACGGCGCAACACGCAGTACAACCGCACCCGGTTCATATGCTGCATGTCCGTTGTAGAACATATCCCGCAACACCGCATCCCCTGTAGATACAAGACTAAGCGCACGTGTCGTGGGTACGCCCAGGTAATGCATGGCTTCGCTCATTAAATATTCCCGGAGCGAAGAACGTAAGACGGCTCTTCCATCTGAATTCCGTGAGTAAGGTGTTGGCCCAGCTCCTTTTAATTGCAGTTCATACTCCATGCTGTCTTTTCCGCTGCAAAACCCCAGTGAAATTGCTCTGCCATCACCCAATTGCCCCGCCCAGTTTCCAAACTGATGTCCGGCATAACACGATGCATACGGCTTCATGGTCGGATTTACAGTATTACCGCCCAGGATGAGTACATCTTCCGGTACGGGCGATTCAAGGCCCAGCATTTCTGCAACATCAGCAGACCAGGCAAGCAGCTGCGGATGATGCACAGGTGTTGGAAGCACGCTGCAATACAATACACCCGGCGTTTGACGGGTTGTGTTATTCATAGACAGATCGCCGGGAAATGTCTCCGTAAATGTATTTGTGATCTGCTTGCGGTGTAAATGCTCCATGTATGGATGATTCAGTTATGGGAATACAAAGCTACTAAAAAGAAACCAGGTATGATTGAATACAAACAGATCCGGCACCTGTAGCGTTCAAAAGAAAGGTGCACGTATGGTACACCCTTCTTTTACAATTAACTAACATGTATTTACTGTTTAATAACTTTTTTGCTTTCAGCAATACCGTTCTGTTCAATGCGGATTACATAAATACCGGCAGGAAGACCTTCACCGATATGCGTTGCAGCATTATATGTATTAACCGACAACAGTTGGCCTGCCGCATTATACAAGGAAACGGTAAAACTGCCTGCATGTGCCGAAACGGTAAAGTCCTGAGAACTTGGATTTGGATACACAGCAAATTTCTCCGCAGCACTGTTTTTTATATCCGTCGTTATTCCATCCTGAGCGACATCTGCCCAGGTTGCGGCAATTTTAATATCGTCAAACCAGGTATAACAATCTACAGAAGGAGCCCATACAGAAGTACTGCCGCCATGAAAGGTTGAAAAATACAGGTTGTCTACTTTGTCACCGTTGCTTACAAACTGAATACCCGTGCGCAGCAATGCCTGCTGCCCGTTGATCCAGAGCTGCACTTCCCCATCGTGACTGGTAGCTGTATTCACTTTTACCCGTTGAATAATATTATACCATTGTCCTTTCTGAAAATAAAAATCCGTACCGGTTGTCAGCTGTAACGCATCATTATCGCCACAAGGTCCGTTGGCTTTATCTGCTTCCATGTGATACAGATACAGTACGGCTTTACCACCCGGCCGCCACATTAATCGCGCTGTAAAACCGTTTGAACCGGTACAGACCGTACAACCGCTGCAACGTCCGCCGCCGCCCAAACCCGGTAATTTCCCACCTTCGGAAGTACCGCCCCAATCGAAGTTATCACTGAAACGCACCCAGTACGACATATATAATTCATTGGCAGGTGTTACCATAAGCGGTGCCTGTGCACCACCATCCGTAGGACCAAAGGTATTGGCAGGATATGTTATGCGCAATGATTTGGTGCCGGACCGGGCAAAGGCATCATCCACAAATGCCCTGCTTTGATTAAAACCATTTACCCAGGGAACAGTAAAACCATCGGCACGCCAGGAAGTTATCGTATATTCCGTTTCATCCGCATAGGTTTCGAAGCCTGTCTGATCCAGGACCTGCGCATACGTAACCGGATAATTTATACCACTGATAAGCATAAGAACTAGAACTAGAAGGAACTGTTTTTTCATAACGGATTGCTCTTTTTAACATACGGATCTTAATAGTAATACGACAGGTAATACAGATTGTTTGAAAATGCATCTGCAAAAAATATGTATTCAGTCATTTAAATTACACATATGGAATCAGACCTGAATAGATTGAATGCTGTAAACATAAAGCGCGTGTATGAAAATTTCATACACGCGCTTTATAAAAAAAACAAGGAGCGATTATTTTTTTATTATTTTCCGGGTCTCTGTAAGACCGTTTTTTTCAATACGGATTAAATATATGCCCGGCGCTAATCCGGCACCGATAAGCGCCTGTGATTCATAGGTACCTCTAAGAACTTCCAGTCCGGAATTGTTGTATACCACAATCATAAATTCTCCGGTACCAGCTTCTATGTACAGTTCAGTTTCATATGGATTCGGATACAGATGCAGATCAGCCGACAGACTATTTTCAATAGCTGTTACCGGACCGCATTGAGAAATATCCGTAATCGGATTAATACCTGTTGTACCTCCGGAACAAACATTACAAACATCACGTGCTGCTTTTCCGTTAATTACACCGGCACAATCGGTACATGTTCCTTCTGCTATACCGCAGCCACAGTCTCCGGCAATCAGTTTATCCGGGTCAGACGGACAGGCATCGCCTGCTACCGATACATAGCCTGCAGGCTGCGTGCATGCTGTCTGTGTAACAGCCGCATTCCCTTTTCCATCACCATCGAGATCCTGATACCAGGTTGTTGCAGCTGTAACCGTTACAACCTTTGCTGCCGAAGTTTCTGAACAGTTATTTGACGTAACCGTTACCGTGTAGCTGCCTGCTATTGCTGCCGGATAGGTGGATGCTGTCGCACCGGTAATGGTGGTATTATCTTTCTTCCATACATACGTTAAACCTGCACCTGTATTCGCGGCTAAGTTCACACTTCCGCCCGCACAGAATGTGGTTGGCGTTGTTGTGGTGATCGTTGCTGCCGGCAAGGCATTTACCGTTACAACCTTTGCTGCGGAAATTTCTGAACAGTTATTTGACGTAACCGTTACTGTATAGCTTCCTGCTGTTGCTGCCGGATAGGTGGATGCTGTTGCACCGGTGATCGTAGTATTATCTTTCTTCCATACATACGTTAAGCCTGCACCTGTATTCGCGGCTAAGCTCACACTTCCACCGGCACAGAATGTGGTTGCCGTTGTTGTGGTGATCGTTGCTGCCGGCAAGGCATTTACCGTTACAACCTTTGCTGCCGAAGTTTCTGAACAGTTATTTGACGTAACCGTTACCGTGTAGCTGCCTGCTGTTGCTGCCGGATAGGTGGATGCTGTTGCACCGGTGATCGTAGTATTATCTTTCTTCCAGACATACGTTAAGCCTGTGCCTGTATTCGCGGCTAAGCTCACACTTCCACCGGCACAGAATGTGGTTGCCGTTGTTGTGGTGATCGTTGCTGCCGGCAAGGCATTTACCGTTACAACCTTTGCTGCGGAAATTTCTGAACAGTTATTTGACGTAACCGTTACTGTATAGCTTCCTGCTGTTGCTGCCGGATAGGTGGATGCTGTTGCACCGGTGATCGTAGTATTATCTTTCTTCCATACATACGTTAAGCCTGCACCTGCATTCGCGGCTAAGCTCACACTTCCACCGGCACAGAATGTGGTTGCCGTTGTTGTGGTGATCGTTGCTGCCGGCAAGGCATTTACCGTTACAACCTTTGCTGCCGAAGTTTCTGAACAGTTATTTGACGTAACCGTTACCGTGTAGCTGCCTGCTGTTGCTGCCGGATAGGTTGATGCTGTCGCACCGGTGATCGTAGTATTATCTTTCTTCCAGACATACGTTAAGCCTGTGCCTGTATTCGCGGCTAAGCTCACACTTCCACCGGCACAGAATGTGGTTGCCGTTGTTGTGGTGATCGTTGCTGCCGGCAAGGCATTTACCGTTACAACCTTTGCTGCCGAAGTTTCTGAACAGTTATTTGACGTAACCGTTACCGTGTAGCTGCCTGCTGTTGCTGCCGGATAGGTTGATGCTGTCGCACCGGTGATCGTAGTATTATCTTTCTTCCAGACATACGTTAAGCCTGTGCCTGTATTCGCGGCTAAGCTCACACTTCCACCGGCACAGAATGTGGTTGCCGTTGTTGTGGTGATCGTTGCTGCCGGTAGTTCTTTTACTGTTACTTGTACTGCTGCTCTTGTTCCTTCACAACCATTTAGCGTCTGTGAAACATAATAACTTGTTGTACCAGCTACTGTTGTTGAAGGTATCGGTGTTGTGGAAAATGCCGTTGTGGTTGTATTATCTGTATACCATTTCAGGGCTGTGCCTGTTGCTGTTAACGCAACAGCTGACGCATTTTTACAATAAACGACAGGTGTTGTTACCGTTGGAGCCGGTGTTGTACAAGCTACTGCACAGGTTGGTTTTACAAGTGCGCTATATGTTGTTGAAAATGTTTTTGCATCTGTACCGAATTTTTCAATCCCTCCGTTACTGTCTACGCTATTTGATGTCCATGGAAAATGCCCCTGATAGCCATTATTTTTTAACGCTTCATAAGATGCCAATGGCGTAAGGTTTGGCGTGCCGGGATTGCCCGCTGGTGTTTCACCAATAAGAACAGCCTTTTCATCCATACCGAAATCACTCGGTGTACGCACATACGGGTTAGAATAATATCCATCGATCCAGGCATAATAATGCGGGGAATAAAAATCCAGCACCGCGTTAGCCTGGTTGTATTGTGCCTTTAAAGCAGCATCGCTCCACTTATTTCCATCTGAATTATTCTGTGACCAGGCACCATTTTGACCGATACGCATTTTAGTAGCATTCCATTTAGTAGCTGCCGAACCCATCGTAACCAATACCGATGTACCATCTGTTCTTGGATTATTATGAATGGCTGAAGCACACATGGCAACAAAGCGCTGCAGTACGGCATACGAACATTTCATATTGTTTGCATCTTCTGCAACCCATTCAATTTCATTTGAAATATCAATAGACATCAGATACGGATTCGTTTTGTAGCGATTCACAAAAGGTACAAGGTAGTTATCGCAATAGGATTGAACTTTTGCCTGATCGTTCAGCATGTTTCTCCAGCTCTGATATTTTGTATACGTGTTTTTTGTATGGTCAAACGACATCATAGTTGCCATTACATAGATTCCGTTATTTTTTGCAGATTGAAAAAAGTCATCGACGTTGGCCCAGAATTGTGTGCTGACGCCGGTTACTGTTCCATCGGTATTGATATTGGGCTGCACATCTCCGTTACAGCTGATCCATACGCGGGTAGCATTGATCCCGTTTGCTTTTAGGGTTGCGAAATGTGCAGACCAGAATGCTGCATCGTAATTTCCACCGAAGTCGTTCCAGTTGTCCCAGGGTGTATTAGCTCCGTTGAAGTAAATCGGACAGGAAGCATTGCCGTTCACGACAAATTTTTTGTTAATAATGGTTACCTGCTGCCCAACAGAGGCAATCACAGATGTAAAAATAAGCGCAAAGAGCAGTAAACTTTTTTTCATAGAAATCAGATAGATTAGAATTTCTCCTTTGTTGAAGAAAACGCAGTTCCATATAGTACACATTCAGTGTTTGAAAGTAACGCCCTTTCACTGATTTATTTTAAAATAAATAAAGATAGTACTATTTAGAAGAAACAGGCAAAAACAACAAATATCTAAAAATCAAAAAGTTACTACATACAAATACGAACAGGCACCCCCGCGGCGGATAACTGAATGCTCTTCTGCCGTGGATGTCTCCTGCCTGACAACTGATGGGCTAATGAACAGAAAATAATGCGGGGCAACAACAAGGGCACATTACAGCACCAATTGCGCAAACAGCTTCTCCAGCGTTTTGGCTGCATCCTGTGTATAACCGGGATGTACCTTGGACGATTGTATCACCGTACTGCGTGTTGCCGTTAACCAGCGGAAACGGGATGCTATATCCAGTTCACCGATTGCTCCGCCTGCTTTGCTTCCCAGACAGATCTCTTCAATTGCTTTAAGGTTCTTGCTTACTGCATCAATGTCCAGATCGGGAGAAAACGCCTGCAATCGTTTATCATCTAACAGATATTTTACCTGCAGGAATTTTTCAGCTTTGCAAAATACAATAACACCTACATTTATAAATTCTTCGCGCTCTACCTTAGGCATCACGCGAATGACGGCATAATCAAATAAGTTTTTCGCGTGCATCGTTAGCTTCTTTTATAAATATATCTGAATGCTGCATTCGTGTAAGCAGAAAGGTTGTATAGGCATTGCGCTGGGCTTCCTTGCTTTCAAAGAGCGGCTCATCTTTCAGCCAGTCCGTCGGGATCAGCGCAACAATCGATTCAATACGTTCAGTCGTTAACAGCTGTTTACAAAAAACATCTGCCTCGTTAAGTTTAGATGCCTGTTTCAGCAAAACATGATTTTTCACCAATGCAAATGGGGTCAGAATATGTTCCTTCCAGTTGCTCCAGTTGTGATGAAAATACAGGGAAGCACCCGGATCAATCAGCCAGAGTTCTTTGTTCCAGATCAGCATATTGGTATTCCGGCAGGTACGGTCAATGTTAGTAAGCAGACAATCCAGCCAAAGAATCTTAGATGCCAGCAGCGGATCAAGCTGCGTAACGGTTGAGTCAAAGGTGATTGCCCCGGACAAATAATGTAAACCCAGATTGAGTCCGACACTGAATTTCAGCAGGTCCTGAATTTCTTCGTCTGCTTCACTCCGGCCAAAACCTTCATCCAGATGAATAAAAACCAATTCCGGTACTTTTAATCCCAGCGCCCGTGCAAGCTCCCCGCCCACCAGATCCGCAATCAATGCATTGGTACCCTGTCCGGCACCGCGGAATTTAATGACGTATAAGAATCCGTCATCTGCTTCTACAATGGCAGGCATTGAACCACCTTCCCGCAGCGGTGTCACATAACGTATTACGTTTACTGTTCTGAGTTCGGTTAACGTTTGATCCATGAATCGTATCCGGTTTATCTGTAAAGACTGCGCAAAGAACGCAAAAGAAAAGAAATAGAAATAATATTTGACAGCTAAAATTAAACACTGTCTTTATCATCGTGTGTACACGATAGGTAAAACGCAAAAATTATTGCCGTATAGTATAGATTATCGGACATTTATATAAGCAGAAAAACAAATTCACTTTTTATTCATTATTGTATGATACATTTGAGCATCTGATTTTATCTGAATGAAAGTATTGCTGGTTGATATATCTGGAGATGTTCCGGAACTGCGTAAAAATCTTACGGAAGACGCTGCCTTTTCTGTGCATACCGTCCGGGAGATCCGGACGGCTTCCGAACTGATTCAGCTGTATGAATATGATTGCATTCTTTTCAAGTATCAGGAATTAACGGATAACCTCCGGCCTTTATTAACAGATCTGTACCGGAAGAGTGCTGAAACAGGCATTATTATTTTATCTGAAACACTGAGCATTGCAGATAAAGTTCAATTCCTGAATGCCGGTGCTGATGACTGTTTATCGGCGCCTTACAATACGGAAGAACTTAAAGCACGTATCCTGGCTGTTATCCGGAGAAAAAAATTCAATACCGGAAGTTCTGTTCATATTGCCAATGTGGTGGTTGATCTTGCCGCACAGTCCATTTGTGTGTGGGATAAGACTGTGCTGTTAACACGTACGGAGTATGATCTGTTTCTGTTTCTGATCATGAACCGTTCATCAACCGTATCACAGACAAAAATTGCAGATTATTTATGGGGAGATACTGCAGAAGATAAAGAAGCTTCCAATCTGCTGATAGCACATATTAAGAATCTCCGTAAAAAATTAAAACAAGCTAAAGCAGAATTAGAAATTAAAAACGTGTATGGCATTGGTTATACACTGATAGAACTTTAATACAACCGATATGAAATGGATCACACGCGAACGCCCTAAGATTGACAGGATCGCATGCCCCTGGCTGATTCTCCGGTTCATTGACCCGGAAGCAGAGATCATATATGTACCCACCAATCAGGTACTGGATCAGGCGCTTGAACTTAATGCCATTCCGTTTGATATTGCAGGAGTAGAGTATACACACGAAGGTCCTTTTTGTACATTCGATTATATTTTAAAAAAACACCTGCTCACCGACGAGGCTCTGCATCGCCTAGCCCTGATCGTTCGTGCGGCTGACACAGACGATTATACGATAGCACCACAGGCATCCGGTCTGTTTGCGATCTCTGCCGGCTTGTCTTACAATATCAAAGACGACCATGAAATGCTGCGCCAGGGCCTTATTATCTACGATGCCCTGTACAGCTGGTGCAAATATGTAAGTACTGAAACACACGGCTGGGAATTTAAACAATAACACTTTTTATGAACCGATTACAACTAATTTCCGCAATCTGCTTCTTGTTATTTCATGCAGCTGCATACAGCCAGTCGATATCGGCGGACTCCTTAAGACATGCAAACAGTATTCCGGACAAACATGTTTATCCGGAAGTGAAGGGCTACATTGCACTTGTAGTACCTGTCTATACATTCAGCAGTGAAGGCAATGCATTTAACGGGGAACATAGCTTTGTTATCGGTAATCCCTGGGGCATCAATATCTGGAAAAGCAAACGGTTTGGATTTTCCTTTGAATTCACGCCTTTTTTAAAAATAGACAATAAAGAAAACAAGGTATCCAATGTTCTGTTCCACCCGGGTATCCTTTACAGACTCGGGCATGAGTATACGTTTATTGCACGTGCGGCTTACGAAACCTCCGGAAGATACGGCTTTACACCGATTATCAATAAAGTGCTGATCCGCACGCCGCACAACACCTTCTATGTGGCTGCATTATTACCTGTGCGCTTCGGCAACAACCACGAACCATCTGTTACACCAGGCATTCAATTTGGCATTGGCTTCTGATCTATTCTTATGCACACCATACCAACGTATTCGCTCAAACAGTTAATCATTTATTTCCTGAAACTGGGCACCTGGGGCTTCGGCGGACCGGTAGCCTTAGTGGGTTATATGCACCGGGATCTGGTTGAAACAAAAAAATGGATCAGTGAAGAAGATTATAAGGAAGGCATGGCCCTCTCCCAGCTTGCTCCGGGGCCTCTTGCAGCACAGCTCTGTATTTACATCGGCTATGTACATTACAGAATAACGGGTGCAACAGTAGCCGGTATTGCCTTTGTATTACCTTCTTTTTTTATGGTATTGCTTATTGGATGGGCCTATGTCTCCTTTGGCGGATTGCCCTGGATGCAGGCCATATTCTATGGTGTAGGCGCGGCAGTAATCGGAATTATTGCCCTAAGCAGCTATAAGCTTACCACTAAAAGCATCGGTAAAGATTATTGGTTATGGGCCATATTTCTTGTACTTGCCTGCTTCACATTTATTACCGAAGAAGAAAACATCTGGCTGATCCTGGCAGCCGGAGTATTGATCTGGTTTGTAAAAAGTCCGCCTTCGCGGAACAAAAAATCAGTGCATCTGTTTTCCATGCCTGTACTGCTTCAAATTCCTGCAACGGTAAGCTCCAGCGGGAAACTCTGGCAAATCGCCTGGTTCTTTACAAAGGCCGGAGCATTTGTATTCGGAAGCGGCATTGCAATTGTTCCGTTCTTATACGGAGGTGTGGTGAAAGAATATCAGTGGCTGAATGAACAGCAATTTGTTGATGCCGTGGCTGTAGCTATGATCACGCCAGGTCCGGTAGTAATTACAGTTGGGTTTATCGGGTATCTTGTGGGCGGTATATGGGGGGCTTGCATTGCAGCACTTGCTACATTTATTCCGTGTTATGTGTTCACCGTTTTACCGGCACCTTATTTCAAAAAATACGGCAAGCATCCTGCGATAAAAGCGTTTGTGGATGGCGTTACAGCAGCAGCCATTGGAGCCATTGCAGGTGCTGTATTGGTATTGGCCAAACGAAATCTCGTAGATGTGCCAACAGCATTGATTGCGATTACTACAATCGGTATCCTGTACACATTTAAAAAAATACCAGAACCGTTAATCATTCTGGCTGCTTCCCTTACAGGCATCGCATTAAAATTGCTGGTATTACCTTCTTAAAAGTCTTCTTAAAACCAGCCGCAAAAAACTGGTCCGGCTGTTTTCCCATACAGCACTTATTTTCCGTCGAACGCGCGTTGCAGCGCAGCAATATTAAGCTTTTTCATCTGAAGCAGCGCGACTATCGTATTTTTCCGCAGCTTCATTTTGAATACAGAAGCATAATAATGCTGTTGCTGAAGCCTGTTTATCAAATCTAAAAATTGCGTACTGATTTTTGCATCATAAACAGCTGTTGGTGCGATATAAAACACGGGAAGAAATATTTTTTGTCTGAATTTCATTATAAAAGAATAAAGGCAACAGATTCCTCCATTACCTTTACTCCAACATAAACGAACGAAATTTTAAATGCTTTTTACTTTTTTGGCATACACATTTCCCGCTGTACATAAGCCATTGTACTGGCCTGCTCTTTATAATTTTTAGGAACGGTTAATACCTTCTTGCCTGTTTTATCATACACTTCACAATGTGCACCATCTTTAGTAGGCTTAACTGTATATTCCACCTGCCCGTCTGCCTTTGTAAACTCGCCGTTTTTTCCGGCTTTACCCAGAATCTTACCAGTGTTGTCTAGCAGGTTTCCGTTGCGATCAATCAATGCGATTTTTTCTCCCTGACTGTTTTTAATAATACTATCTTTTGAAATGGTTGCAAACGTAGTACCGGATGCATCTTTGATTGCACCTGTTGTATCCATTTGAGGAAACTGTGCTTTGTAATTCTGTGCATGTGCTCCTATGCCTGCGAAGATCACGGCCAGGGCGGTGAATAAAAGTAATCGGATCGTTTTCATTTGTGTAGCTGTTTTAGTTGAAATGGGTTTGTTTGGATTTTCACATACATGATCAGGTGAAGAACTCCATTGTTACAAATTTCTAAATCAACACTAAAAAAATATTACATCTTTTTCAAAATGTATTGTATCATTTACAGATGAAAATCAAACTGGAAAAAGAAATGCCCTGCGTATTGTGCTATATAAAAACGTACTGCCAGCAATTCCGCCATGTATACATCACGGAAACGCTGACAGCACAGATTTTCAGATGGATTACTCTATTATAAGGTTGACATGTCAATAACAAAACGATAACGCACATCCCCTTTTAACATGCGTTCATACGAAGCATGAATATTTTTAATATCAATCCGTTCAATATCTGACGTAATATTATGCTGCGCGCAGAAATCAAGCATTTCCTGTGTTTCCGGCAAACCACCGATATTGGAACCCGCCAGGCTCTTTCTGCCGCCGATGATGCTGAACGCATGTACTTCATACGGTGTGGGCGGAACACCAACACAGATGTGTACGCCGTTTGTTTTCAATAAAGACATGTACATATTTACATCATGCGGTGCAGATACAGTATCCAGAATAAAATCAAAATATCCTTTCACACTATTTACCTGTGCGGCATCAGACGTAACCACAAATTTATGCGCACCTAATTTTTTGGCATCGGCTTCTTTGTTCGGTGATGTGCTCAACACCGTAACTTCCGCACCAAAGGCAACACCAAATTTCACGGCCATGTGGCCAAGACCGCCTAAACCTAATACTGCCAGTTTATGCCCCTTGCCTACTTTCCAGTGACGCAGCGGAGAATAGGTGGTAATGCCTGCACACAGCAACGGTGCTGCTGCTGCAAGATCCAGCTTATCACTGATGTGCAATACGAAATCTTCGTGTACAACAATGGTATTGGAATAGCCGCCATAAGTAGGTGTCTTTTTATCCTGTTCCAGGCTGTTATACGTACCGCTGTTTCCGTTTACACAATACTGTTCCAGGCCGTCTTTGCAGTTATCACAGGTTCTGCAGGAATCAACCAGACAGCCTGTACCTGCAAGGTCGCCGATTTTAAATTTCGTTACATGTGCCCCGACCTTTACGATCTTTCCAACAATTTCATGCCCGGGCACCATCGGGAAAATTCCCTTGAACCAATCGTTGCGGATCTGATGCAGATCAGAATGACATACACCACAGTAGTGAATATCAAACTGTACATCGTGCGGTCCAACGTCTCTGCGTTCAAAATTCCAGGGAGCAAGATCCGTTTTTTCATTTTGCGCGGCGTATCCTTTTGCTTGTATCATGTTTTTATGTTTTAGGTAGTAGGTTTTATCTTTTGTAGAAGTGCTGTTGTTGTTGTTCAAGTTACAATTTTTCGGGTTATGGGGGTGTAAAGAATTACATATAACTGACGATTATATTGCTACAACCATACTGCAGTATACATATATAGTTTAGCCTTCTTACAAAACTGTTAGAAGATGATATTTATAACATTCTTCCTGTAACACAAGTTATTATATAAATAATACACAACCGTATGTGGATTATTTCCGTAATAGGCAGCTTTAATTTCTTACCATGTTGTAACAAAAACATTACTACACGTTATACCCATTTTTTGCCTCGTTCATAACAACACTGAAATAATAATCAAGACTTTCGTCACGCGCAAGCAAACACCTGCACACACATTTATCTCACTTCTTATTCCAGGTAATTCCATGGATCTTTTTATCCAGTGGTAAATGCCTGCGGATCTCGTATAATACCAAACGATTAGATCAATGCACCACTACACCCTTACTTGCATCTGCGGCAACAATTTTGCCGGCCATCTTCTTCTCTCCCCACATCAGTAATGCCAGTGCAATACACGCAGTCGCAGACATAGACAGCACCATAGGCAGCACACTTGCGGCATCAAACATGCCGACAGCAATAGACGCTACTGCCGCAATCCCGATCTGCGAACAGCCCATCATAGCAGCCGCACTGCCTATATTCTTTGTGAACGGTGCAAGCGCCAGTGCGGAAGCATTGGGGTTGATCAGCCCCACGCAGCTCAGGAATACAAACAACATCAGGATGGTTGTATACAGATCCATCCATCCGTTCCAGGCAACGATTGAAAACACCATACCCGCTGCTACCTGCAGCCGCATAGCAAAACGGAAAATAGAAGCGCTGGAAAATTTTTGTACCAGTAAAATATTCAGCTGGCTGGCACCAATAAAACCAATAGAAAGGAATGCGAAAATTGCTCCGTACATCTGCTTACTTACATGAAACAGATCAATAAATACAATTGGAGATCCGGCTACATAAATAAACAGGGATGCAAAGGCAAAAGCACCTGAAATGGTATACGTGAAGAACTGTGTATCTGAAAGAATAGAGAGATACGTTTTCGCCATAGGTTTCAACTGTAAGGTAACAGTCTTATCGGGCTCCTGCCCTTCCGGCAAAAAAAGAAACACAATCGTTATAGCAAATAAGGCAATCAACGCTAAAAGCACAAATACAAATTTCCAGTTAAAAGCAGTCGCAACAAAACCGCCAATGCTTGGCGCAAGCAATGGCGATAAACCAATGGTTAATATAAGCATGGCAAAGATTCGGTGGTTCTGTTCAGGCGGAAAGAAATCTTTTACCATGGCCATTGCAGCCACACCTGCCACACTGCCTCCCAATGCCTGTATAAAGCGGAGTGTAATGAGCATTTCTACACCCGTTGAAAAACAACAGCCGATGCTGGCAATAATGAAAATGATGAGACCGGCATAAAGCGGTGGCTTTCTTCCAAAGCGATCCAGCAGCGGTCCATACAGCAGCTGACCAAGCGCCATCCCAATGAAATAACTGGAAACGGAAAGGGAGATACGGGCTGTAGTTGTACCCAGTTCGTTTGCTATCTGTGAAAATGCAGGCAGATAAAAATCAATGGCAAAGGGAGAAACGGTTGCCAGCATGCCCAGGATAAGTGTAATCAGGTGTCGGTTTTGTGTATGTCGCATGAGTAACGTATTGATTAAAGAGAAACAGTAAGCGGCTTTATTAAGTTTAGTATTCTGTTTCTTTTTTTATGCACAAAGATACTGATAATAAGTCAACCCGGTAGGATTCAAAATTACTTAAGCAGATAATTTATGCTTATATGAGGTAGCGCTGGTGCACCTACTGATTCCGTGCAGCCGACCACAAAATAGATATAGCCACCCTACTCCTGTTTTTTATCGAGGCTCATCATCCGCAGCAGCGGTGCTTTGATGGTAGCGATTGCAACAACGGCCAATGTGATTCCGCCTCCGATCACAACAGACGGAATTGTTCCGAAAAATTTTGCAGACACACCGGATTCAAACGCACCGATCTCATTGGATGAACCGATGAACATAGAATTCACGGACGATACACGTCCCTTCATCTCATCCGGTGTAAATGTCTGCATAATAATGGAACGGATTACCACACTCACATTATCAAACATGCCACTCAGCATCAATAAAAAAAGCGACAGATAAAAGTTTCGGGATAATGCAAAGAAAATCATACAGACACCAAAGCCTGCTACGCACCAAAGTAGTTTACGGCCGGTATGTTGCAGCGGCGGTTTATAGATCAGCAGCACTGCCATAATAAATGCACCGGCAGACGGCGCAGCACGCAGTAAGCCCAGTCCTTGCGGGCCTGCATCCAGAATATCTGCAGCAAAGATCGGAAGCAAGGCAACCGCACCGCCAAACAAGACAGCAAACAGGTCAAGTGACAATACACTTAACAGAATCTGATGCCGGAAAACAAAACGGATTCCCGATAACAGATTATCCAGCAAGGCGTGCCCTTCAACCAGTACAGGTTTGGGTTTGGGAGAAATACAGGCAATCATAATCAAGGCTGCCAACAGCAGGAAAATATTAATCAGGTAGCTAATGGAAAATCCCGCGGCTGCAAAGATGAGTCCGCCTGCGGCAGCACCGATTACAACAGAAATCTGATTGAGTGACGTGTTCCAGGCAGAAGAGTTGGGATACAGTTCCCTTGGTACGCATTGGCTGAGCAATCCGAATAATGAAGGTGCAAGAAACCCGCGTGCAAGGCCGGTTAAAAAGATCACCGCATACATGGCGCGTACGGTAAAAGATAAAGGCATTTGTATGATCTCTGCTGAAAGTAGCAGTAAACCCAGCGTACACAGAATGAGCATGGAGTAAACTGCCGTAACGATATACTTACGGTTAATTTTATCGGCGAGATAACCTGCATAAAGCGCCACACCGATAGCAGGGATTGCTTCGGCCAAACCGATCATGCCTAATGCCAGCGGATCTCTGGTGAGCGAATAGATCTGCCAGCCGACAATCACGCCCTGCATTTTAATAGCCATGGCACCGAATACACGTGCGGAAATAAAGAAACGAAAATCACGGATCCGCAATACGGCATACGGATCACGCTTTGTATGTATAGATAACTCTGGATTATTCATAGCTGTTGCCGGCATACACCACTTCACCTGTACAACGGTTGCCGGTTATTGATTTTACTTCTGTATAAATAAGATAGTAAAATTATGATGGATGTGCAAGGGTTGAAATCGTGTTTATGACCCAGGATCATGGGAGATTGCTGGTGACCCGCATACGCAGTTTCCCCTTTCACTCCTTGTCAGTTCCCTCCCGGCCGGCATTTGCATGTTGTTTCCACGCTTTCAGCTTCGGATGAGGTAATATACCAGAAACACACTGATCAGAAGAATTGCTGCTGTAAGCAGACTGATATACAAAGAAGAATGTGTATAGTTGCCTGTTTCCAATTGCTTATTGGTAGAACGGTAACGGATATACGAAAACAGAATAGCAACTACACCAAGGCCTACCAGTATAATTCCTACCAAAGCAGAAGAATGTCCATGATCTGCCGGTAACTCAGGCGCATCTTCTCCATTCAGAATAAAAGAAATCTGTTTTACAAACAATGAAAACTTAACAACCACAAAACCAAAAGCCATGATCCCCATACCCGTACGTACCCAGGCTAAGAAGGTACGTTCGTTTGCTAAATAATCAGCGGCACTGGCTTTATTTTTATTTTCTTCCATACACATTTTTATATGTAAGTAAATTAATAAAAAAGTAACGGAATACATCAGAGAATACTGTTTAAGCCATCTTTTTCTTCAGAAAAAAAATGCCCTTGTTCCTGCGTTATGCTGCACCGGCAAACACAGCTATATAACCGTATAAAAAACGATACGCATACCTAATAGTCTAACATCCGCTTCTTTCTACACGGAAGTTTATATGCCGGGCTTTTATGTACAGGCTCCATACCAGATGAAAAACAAACGGATACCCGTGCTGTAATAAGTTAATTTACGCTAAATAACAGGGGCGGATGGTATGCTGGTACGGGTAATTTCAGTAGATTAGCCAGGTAAACCGATGTATTTATGATCCGTACGTTGCACCATGCCGCCTTGCTTTTTCTTTTAATTACTGTATGCTTATTTAAAAGTTGTTATACTGCTTACGCGCAGGATTCCGTTTCTAAAGGAAAGGATTTTAAACGTGAACGGAACCGTTCATTTGCGCTTTTCAGTGATTCTGCCAGTGCTACACAAGCAGAGTATATGCTGCATCTTGAAACGGTTTTTCAAAAAATGGATTCCATTCAGAACGAAAGTATTTTAAGTCCGGAGATACTGTTATACGGGCAACAACTGAATGAAAGTGATTCCATTATACAGTTTGTAAACCAAAGTCTCCTGAAATACAATCAAACACTGAACATACGTAACATCGAAATGTTAAAGATTCTGCTGGAAGATGTACAGACAGATCTTCAGAAATTCAATAAAAGTTTTAAAACAACATACAATACTTTATCGGCACTTAAAAATGAAATCCGGGATATGAGACAGGATACACTTCTGCGTCAGATGTTCCGGGACAGTACAACACGTAAAAAATTCCTGCCGCAGCTTCAGGACCTGCGAACAAGCAGAAGATACACCGATAGTATGCTTACTGCCAGACTTTCTATTATTAACGGATTTAAAAGCAGAACATCAGCAGCATCTATTTTAAGTTCGAAACTTATTAATAAACTAAACAAACAATTAAGTTCTGCCAGTCAAAAAGTTTTTGCACAGGAATTACATTACCTGTGGGAAAAACCTGAACGCGGCGAAGAAAAAGAAGAAAGCGTATCATCGGTATTTACTGAAGAACAGAAAGCCTTGAATTTTTATTACAGCAATTCAACAGAAAACCGGTTTATAAACTGGACCATCGGATTATTATTTCTGTTCTGGATTATCCGGAATGTACGTATACTCAAACGTCTCAACAAACTTGACACCTTAAACCAGTATAACGTCACCGACATTACACGCCAGCCCATTGCTTCCGCATTCGCTGTTATCTTCAGCATCGCGCCGCTCTTTGACTTGCATGCTCCGGCGGCATATGTGCAATTGGTACAGTTCCTGTCTGTTATTGCGTTAACATTTCTTTACCGCAGACAGTGGGCCGCTCCTATTTTTTATTCCTGGTTAGCAATCATTCTCTTATTCTTTTTATTTGGGTTCACCAGCCATATTTTAGTACCGGTATTCTGGCAGCGGTGTGTTATGCTGCTGCTGAATCTATCTGCTATTGCTGTTGCCTTATATCTGCGAAAAAAATTACCCGGATCTATTCAGCTCCGGCGCTTTATCCGCGCTGTACTGATCATAGAAATCTGCCTGCATGTGCTTGCGATCTTATGTAACATTACCGGACGTATTAGTCTGTCGCAATTATTAGGTTCTACAGGAATTCTGGCTGTCATGCAGGTGCTTTCGTTATCCATGTTAGTCAAAATTTTACTGGAAGCAGTTGTAATGCAAATTCATACCAGCCGGATTCGTCAGGGAATCGAACATCCGTTTCAGGCAGACCGGGTAGTTACATCGTTACGAAAACCACTTTTATGGCTCGTTGTAATGATCTGGTTTATTGTGTTTACAACAAACCTCAATATTTATGATTCAATCTTTAATGGCACAGCTGATTTTTTAAGCGCACCAAGAAGTCTGGGCAGTATCTCCTTTACGTTCGGTAATATTACACTGTTCTTTTTTATTATCTGGCTGGCACATTTTTTACAACGGTATATCAGCTATTTACTGGGAGATACCGGCGACGATGAAGGCGAGGAAGGACTGGCACAACGTTCCAAACTTGTCATGACACGGTTAATTTTACTTGCACTGGGTTATTTAATTGCCATAGCTGCATCCGGAATACCTGTCGATAAGATTACCATTGTTTTAGGCGCCCTGGGTGTTGGTATTGGATTAGGCTTGCAGAACATCGTGAATAATTTTGTATCGGGTGTTATACTTATTTTTGACCGTCCGCTTAAAGTTGGCGACAGCGTTGAAATCGGAGACCATAGCGGCAGGGTAAAAGAAATTGGTTTACGGTCAAGCACCTTAATTACTTCTGATGGTGCAGATGTGATCATTCCCAACGGCGACATGCTGTCGCAGCACATCACCAACTGGACGCACAGCAATTCATATAAACGGATCGAATTGAAACTGGATATTGAAACAATGGAACCCAAGGATAAAATTACTTCCATACTTAAAGAGGTAATTAAATCTGCAGATCATGTATTGAAAAAAAGAGAACCGGTAGTATTACTTGAGAATACAAAAGAAAACGCATACAGCATGGACGTTTATTTCTGGTGTGAAGATTATTACAAAGCAGATCAGACAAAAAGTGAAGTACGCTATCTGATCTATCAGGAATTAAAACTAAACGGGATTCGTGTAAACGGATAAGTTCTACGCATACACTATTTCTTATAATAGAAAGCGCCTGTACATTCAGTTGTACAAGCGCTTTTCTGTTATAACGATGTGGTGTAGACTACACGTTTACATATCCTTTGTTCTGCTTCTCACGGATCATTTTTTCTTTTTCCTTTTCGGCAAGTTCTGCCGATGCAAATGTTTTCACCTGTGTCTGTCCTTTTGTTCCTGCACGTCCAAAACAAATAACCAGTTTATTGGAAGTATGTTCAAAAGCTACTTTCCAGAATTTGTGGCTGGTTTCATCTTTGTAAATCAATTCTGTAAATAGTAAATCACCATATACAGACGGGAGTTCAGCTTTTTTAACCGGCTCCTCTGACTGAACGCTGGCAGGTACAGCAGCATCCTTTGGTTTTTCGGCAGTTTGTACAGCATCGGGTTCAATCTCTGTAACGGTTGGTACAGGTACTTCTTTAATACGTTTGATTAGTTGCTGCAGCACTCTATCGGGATGCTGAAACCAGTCTTTAGCAAACAGTGTAATGGTTCTCCAGCCGAAACTCTGCAGAACAGCCGGACGTTGAAAATACTGCTCCATCAGGTTTTCATTGCTGTAATGCAGATCATCATCAAGCAAAATACCTAACGTATATTCAGTGTCTTCTTTTTTTGCTTTTACAGCAAGTGAACATTTAAAGCTGGATTGGCCTACATACGCGGCTACTTCGTAGCCTTCTTTTTCAAGGGCCTGCTTTATTTGTTCAAGTACACTATTTTTCCCCGGTGCAAAAGTCTTCTGTTTATTATCCCGTACAAGCCCATCCAGTATGGTTCTTGCCGTTGCAGTATTTCCTTCGCTGATGAGCTCTGCATAATGCAGGAATTTCTTAAAGTAATTGGCACCGGCATTGTATTCGTTTTTGATGTTGAAATGTTTGATGCTGCTTACAATGGCCATGTGCTTTTTAGCGCGGCTGAAAATTACATTCAACCGCTTCTCTCCTCCTTTTTTATTGATCGGACCAAAGTTCATGATCATTTTCTTTTTACGGTCAAATCCGTAACACACACTCATAATGATAATATCTCTTTCATCACCCTGCACATTTTCCAGATTCTTTACAAACAACCCGATAAACTGATCTTCTTCCGTGCGTGTATACGCTGCTTCTAAACGGCTTTCAAAATTCTTATCGGTTGATGCGAGCCGTGTTAAGGCATCTTCAATGGCATGCTGCTGCTCCTGGCTGAAAGCAACAATACCAATACTTTCCGGTACATTGCGGTTCAGGATCTCACGTACCATATGAGCAATGTAATCGGCCTCATCCAGATTGGCACGTTTCTCATACAAACCGTCCTGCAGGAAATGGTAACTGATGCTTCGGTCGAAAAGAGCGCTTGCATGCTGTGTACCTTCTTCTGCTTTCTGAACAACGATTGCCTGCTTTTCCTGATGATGTATTGTCTTATCCGGAATGGTCAGTAAGCCGGCATTATAAAAGGCATGGTTACTGAAACTGATCAGTGTTTCATAGCGGCTTCTGTAGTGCCATCCCAGCATAACACTATCCAGCTTACGGGCGCCTTGTGCAAGTAAGCTGTCGGCATCGTTGCTAAGCAATTCATCGTTTTCTTCCGCTGTGTATTCATCCAGATCATCGGGGTCTTCTGCTTTTGCGGTAAAGAAATTAGAAGGAGGCATTTGTTTATCATCACCAACAATAATAATCTGTGGTGCACGGTATAACGATGGAATTCCTTCTTCTAAGGTAATCTGACTCGCTTCATCAAAAATAATCGCATCGAAGCAGGCAACCTGCAACGGTAAGCTATCGCTCACACTTAACGGGCTCATCAGCCACACCGGTTTTAAATCCCTCAATACCTCTCCGCTTTCTTTTTCTGAAAGTTCCCGGATACTTTTATAGCGCATGCTTTTGGCAAACTCATTCTCCAGAATTTTTCTTCCTTCACTGTACTGTTTCTTAAATGTTTTCTGTTCACTGGTAAGCTGACTCAACGCCATATTGCTTAAATCCAGGTGATCCAGAAAATTCTTCCGGATTGAAGCGCGGATCAAATCTGCATTCTGCTTCAACAATTGTTTATATAAAACCTGAATAGCATGAACGGCTTTTTCTACTGCCGCATAATCTGTTACAGCAAATGTTTTATTTTCCAGAGAAATATGGTTGAAGGTTTTATTGGCCATGCTGGCCTGTGCTTCCCTGGGCGTTACCGGCAATGTTTTAAGCATGCGCTTGACCTGCGGATCAATTGCTGTAAATGCCTTCAAAGATGGTAACAATTCCGAAAGGACTTCTGTATTTATCTGTATGCTTTCCAGTTCATCCTGTAATTTACCAATGGTTGTATGCGCATAACTGCTCAACGCTTGCTGCAAAACAGGTTCAAGTTGTGAAAATACTCCAGCCAGTTTAGACAGATCTTTCACCAGCGCAGTTGAATTGGCTGCATGTAATAAATATTGAATCTCGGCAGTGTCTTTCTTCGTCCGGATCAGTTCAATAAACGCATACATCGTTTGCAAATCCGTTAGATGGTATTGCTGTTCGATCTCTTTTGCAATATCCGAAACGGCTTCTACAGCACTGTATTCTGCCAGTAATTGCTCCAGCACATATTTGTACCGGGGCTTAACCTGATGCTTTGAAAAATCATAGCTGTTATCAACCTGAGCTTTTAACGCTTTCCATGCACCACTAAAGAAACGGAAGAAAGACGATTCTTTTGCAGCAGCTATTTCTATTCCCTGAATAACATCTTCTTTGCTGAATTTCGTTTTCCAGAAGAGTGTATGGTTACGCGCCGCTTCCTGCTTCTCAATACGTTTTTTATACCCCGTTACCTTGCGCTCAAATGCAATTGTATCGGGATGACTCACATCCAGCAGATAAAAATTACCATATTCATTCAGTGGCTGCAGCTTTACAGAAGCCTCAGCCATGATCTTCATTACATGAAAGCTTGTGTACCGTTCCTCAATATTGTGCTGTTGAATACCGGCAGCCAGCAGTTTCAGATACTCCTGTGCTTCTGTAAGCAGCCGGTCAAGCAGGCTGTAGGGCTGATCAGAAACAAATACAGCTTCATTTATTTTGCTGAAAGGATGTTCCTGAAAAACTGCTTCTGCGCCCGACTCTTCCAAAGCCTCTCCCAACTCAGTAACAATTGTTCCGAAAGCATCCCAGTATTTATAATGCGGAATAAGTTCTTCATCTTTTGAAGGAAAAGAACGCAAAAAATCTTTCAGGTCTATCAGCTGATGGATTAACTGTCTGATTTCATTTCCAGCAAGTTCATGTGTATCCAGATGGGCCTGATGAAATTTTTCGATCATTCCGAGCTGTGCAAGCATAGTATCCAGCAGCTGCGTGCGTTTTGCAGCAATAGCTGCAAGATCCATTTTATTTTTTACAAAGTCTTCGTACGTCGCTTTCAAATTCTGAATAAACTCCCGCTTATCACTCTGGCTATCGTGAATGTAACAGCAGAGTTCATCCAGCCCCTGTTGTTTTAAGCGGTAATATACCACATCCAGCGCGGCACGTTTCTCACAAACAAAAAGTACCTTTTTACCTTGTGCTACAAAATCAGCAATAAGGTTGGTGATCGTCTGACTTTTTCCGGTACCAGGAGGTCCCTGTATGATATAGCTTTCACCGGTACGGCTCTGCAGAATTGCTTTTGTCTGTGTAGGATCGGCTGTGATGACATGGTTCCAGTCTGAAAGATTTTTCAGATTAAATGTATGTGCAGACTGTTTCCTGGGTTCCGAACTGAATAATTCTTCAAACACGTTATGATTGATGCCGGATTCAATTACTTCATTGTAATCCCGCACAAGGCTCATTTTTTTATAATTAAAATTACCGAGTACAATATTACACACATCAAAGTCCCAGCTGTATGGATTGTTTTCACTTTCCACCATTTCAAAAAGTTCTCTCTTTTTAGTGCCGGTTAATTGATTTGATGCGAGGTTAATATCATCATTGATCAGAAACTCCAGAAACGTGCTGCGTGGCTCTATGCGCTGCCTGAAGATCTCCAGACCAAGCGGCTTGTAACTTTCTGTCTGATAGCTATACGATAAATTTTTATACGTATCAAACGTACCGGTACCACGGCGCAGGCGTTTTTTATAATTGTTTATGGTTTGCCTTGCAACGCTTTGTATCAGTTTTATGCGTGGTTTATCAATGTAGTTTAATGAAATCCCCTGGTTAGCACCTTCGATCTGTTCTTTTAATAAGGCATAAAACTGTTCGGGGCTCATTTCATCCAGATCAATAAAATCAGGCAATTTAATGCCATACAGATCACGCAAATGATTTGCAAGTACAGGATTTACTTCTGCTTCGTTTGCCAGTACATTCAATACATAGTGATCTTCTTTTAATTTTTTATTCTTCTTTAATTCAACCGGAATGAGCAGCAACGGACTTTGTATGCGTTCACCTGTGTCTTCTTTCAGATTGTGCCAGTTTAAAAATGCAATCACGAGTTTCAGCTGACTGAAACCATACTCCTGCACATCACGCTGAGACTCTACCCGGATCTTATCCAGTACTGAAGGCAGATACGGATGATCTTCAAACCGCAGGTATTTATTCAGCACAATTTCATTCATGCCTTTTATTTTACCTGAAATCTCTTTGTTCCAGGTAAACAGCAGTTCAGGGCGAATGCTCTGATAATGCAATACAACAGGCACACTGCTGGCTGTCATATTTACAAAACGCATGTTCGGTTTATAATACAGCAAACGGTTCCGGCGGCTGGTATCAAAAAGCCTGTTGCGCAGTTTATTCAGAATGAACTGACTTTTGCCCTTTAATTCTTTATGCATCCAGCCGGCAACGGTTGAAAGATCTGTTTGTTTTTCCGGATCGTAATCACGGTAATTGATCAGGCGGTGAATAACATCATACAGATCCGGTGTACGCTTGCGTCTGTCCAGTTCGGTCATCTCTGTGATCAAAGCTGAAATAGTAGGATGCAGACGTCCGTTGTATTGTACCGGGTTTGTTCTGTATTGTGCAAAAAGTTTTACATCTTCCTCATCATACAGATCCAGTGCAAGAGAAATACTTCCCAGGATAAGTCCCAGGCAGAATACATCCGTTTGCGCATCGTGATGGCCCAACAGCTGTTCAAAACATTTGTATCCTTTTATGTAAGCAGGATTTAACAGCGGCTCCTGTATATTGAGGTGAACGTTTAAATTATTAAGTGTCAGACGTCCGCTATCAACATCTGTATCCATTTTTACTTTACCAACAATATCAAAGAACGTACTTTTTGTTTCCACCAGTTCAGATACGCGGCTCAATTGAAAAAACGGTTCATGCGCCAGCTTCTCATCTATATCCAGACAATGATCGGTAATAAAAAGCGCCTCTTCTTTTTCAAAAGGGGCCACCAGATCCATTTCGTGAAATGATACTACTTCTTTAAACAAGGGCAATACAAAACTAATGATATCGTCCGTTGCGTAACGTTCCATTTCTGATCCGGATTCTAAAAAATCTTTAAATAACTGAATGTTCTTTTCCATCAATCTATATCAATTCGTTCTGCTTATCCTTCGTAAATCTGTTCGCCATCACCTTCTTTCACATTATAAAAGGCAGATAATGTTTTTTGTTTATGCTGCTGAAGTTTTTTATCACTCAGGTTTAATTCCTTCTTAACAACGGCATCAAATGTTTCCTTTATATCTATATCTTCTGCAAACTGGAAGGCCCAGCCAAAAGGTATTTCTTCCAGCGTACTGTCAAGCAATGCAAAATCAAGCAGCACATACGAAAAATAATTCTTTACACTTTCGTGTGCTTTTTCCATACGGGTAATAAATGTTTCCTCCAGAATTATTTTGTCATCCCAGGAAAAATCTACAAAATACTGTTTTGCCTGGCTTACAACCAGTGTACTTCTAAACCAATTGGGCTTAAGGTACAACTGCAGAAACTGACGTGTACATGCTGCCAGTTCTTTTTGCTTAAAAATGTCGAGCGCATCAATATCCGTTACACCTTCGATCATACGAATGATCTCCTCTTCTGCTGCTTCTTTTTTTTCATGCCATAAGTGAATAGCCCTGGCACGTATAAAATTTTCAGGATGTGAAATGCTTGCGGCTTTTAGCTGCTGATCGGCAGAAAAAATTTCTTCCGCCTGTTTGATGTAACTCTCTGCATTTACCTGTTTCAGGCCTGTTGCTGTTTTAACCAAAGAGGTAATTACCGGTCCGGTACTTCCCTGCACTTCATACGCACCACGATCACAAAAAATTTCCGTATATAATCTGAAAAGCCGTGCCGTTTCCATGTACGAAGATTCACTATCGTAATTATTTGAAATTGCTGTAATAATACGCGCAGCTACTTCCGGATCTCCTCCCTGCATGGTATACAGTTTGATGTGACTCAGTTCATGTGCAATCACCGTTAGCAATTCATCATCATCCAGCAGCTGAATAATTTGTCCGCTGAAAACTATGTGTGCTTCATTATTCACAAAACCTACGCTCGCATTCAGTTCATCCGAATACTGCGCCTGATATACATACACATTGATATCAAGTCCCAGGACCTGTTTCGACTTAGCTACCTTTTCATAGATGGAAGTATCTTTCTCCGGATCGAACTTGTATGTATTTTTTAACAGCTCCGTTTTATATTGATTAAGCTGTTCATCTTTGTTTTGACTGGCTGTAAAAAAATCCCAGGTTTTTGTCTGATGCTTAAAATGATCAAGCACTTTTTGATGATAGGAAAGCAATGTAAGCATAAATAAATTTCAGCAATAAAATAAATAAGACATCCAATACGAAATGTACAACCGGTTTTATGATCCGTTAAACCTGTTTCGTTGAATGGTTAAATATACAAAAACGCATACGGACTTACTAAAAAGCTTACCGTACACTACATCCATGCAAAACACCATATTATTGTAAGCGTTACCCGGATGCGATGCCGCTGGTGCGTGTAGAGAATGGAAAACCTGCCGGGATCAGCAGGTCAGATCGGGCATCAGGCGCAGGATATGCTTTGGCTGATCAATAAACAGGTGCTTAACTTAACCCAAAAAACAACACGCTTACAAAGATGGCTGCCAGCACGCAGATAAAATCTACCCAAAGCATAGTCGTTAATGTGTAACGTACGTTTTTAATGTTTATGCTTCCAAAATAAACAGCGATCACATAGAATGTTGTTTCGGCAGCACACTGGAAGATACAGGACAAACGGCCGGTTAAGGAATCGGGGCCATACGTATTCATGGCATCAATCATAAAACCTCTCGAACCACCTGAGCTGAAAGGCCGCAGCAAGGCCACGGGAAGTGCATCTACAATGGATTTATTGAGATCAAACAGCAGGAAGAAACTGGCCAGTTTTGTTGTAATAATTTCAAACAAACCACTGTTGCGGAACAACGAAATGGCTACAAGCATTCCCAGTACATAGGGAAACACCGTAAAGCCTGTCCGGGCACCGGATGTAGCTCCTTCTACAAAGGATGAAAATACATTTTTCCCTTGCGCATCAAATACTTTTTCTTTTGCAAGAGCATATACCAGAATAAACAGGATGATGCCAAACATGAGTACATTAGACAGGTTGGCTGTAAAATGATTTTTTGAAATCAGGTCCAGGGTATTAATAAATAACAGCAGCGAAATTATAACGCCGGATAATAAACCGATGGAAAGAATGAGCGAAGCACTTTTGAAATTTATTTTCTGACGGATACCAACAATCAGCAACGCTGCAATGGTACCGATAAACGATGTAATGATACACGGCAGCATTACATCGGCGGGATTGGTGGCGTTTTGCGCCGCTCTGTAACCGATAATGGATGTTGGTATTAAGGTAAGTCCGGCTGCATGCAGGCACATAAACATGATCTGGGAATTACTTGCTACCTCTTTGTTTTTGTTCAGCTCCTGTAAGCTTTCCATAGCCTTTAATCCAAAGGGTGTGGCTGCAGAATCCAGACCAAGAAAGTTAGCCGCAAAATTCAGGGTCATGTAGGATATAGACGGATGATTTTTAGGGATCTCAGGAAAGATCTTTACAAAAACCGGACTGATCAGCACCGCTAGTTTTTCAGAAGCACCCGAATCGATAAGTAATTGCAGCAGCCCGCAGAAGAAGGCCAGGTAAGCGATCAGCGGAATGATGATATCTGTAATGGTATTTTTACAGGTGGTTAAAAGCCCGTCTGCCTGCTGTTTGCCGTGATAGATTTTCACAACCGATTTTTCGTACACAAAACTGGTATCGTTGATCACAACGCTGTGCGCCGGGCTTGCTTTCAGGCTGTCCTGAAGCGCAACCGGAAGTTCGGAAAGGTACTTTTCAGAAATAATTTTCAGGTCATCCTTCTTACCCGTTAAGCTATATTCCAGACTATAAAAAGAACCGGTGAATAAGGATACAAGTACAAATAATAACGAAGAAATAAATATCGCGAGCCAGAACCTGCTTAAAACCATTTTACTACTTTTTAAATGCTTACGTTAACGTAAAGTAACATACTATGATGAACCGATCGAAAAAACAGATCTGTTCCATTTTCATTTTCTTATCTTCCCTAAATATACTAGAATTCAAAGTAACATCTGCATGGTACGTTCATAGAAAATTCAGTATCTCCGTTTCTCTGCTACTATACATGCTGCATGTATTGCCCTGTATCTGATGCATGTGTTGTCTTATTTTGCACATGTGATTACCGTATTTTTTCTTTCAGACGAATTAAATAATCACACACTTAAAATACTGATTATTAAAAACTTACTATCAAATCCAGCTGCGTATCAGGATATAAAATAAGTTTTAAAATTATTGCAATTATTGCATTTACAGCATAATTTGCTTCTGTGCACGCGCACCAGCTGCCGGATATATTAAATTTTAGACAGCTGCTGTTTTATAGTATGTATAAATTTCTTATCTGTATGAAAAAAGTAACCGGTATTGGAGGGGTTTTCTTCAAATGCGATGATCCGAAAAAGATGAAAGAATGGTATGCCAAAAACCTGGGAATAGAAAGCGGTGAATACGGCGCTGCATTCAACTGGGTACAGGACGATAAAGTTGACCCAACGGGTTGTACAGCCTGGAATATAGTTGACCGCAATACGAAATACTTCGAGCCTTCCAAAAAAGATTTCATGATCAATTACCGGGTTGAAAATCTGGTTGCGTTGGTAGAACAATTGAAAACAGATGGTGTAACGATCATTGATGAGATAGCATCATACGATTACGGTAAATTCGTGCACATACTCGATCCGGAAGGCAATACTATTGAACTCTGGGAACCTGCCTGAGCTTCCACTTTTTCAGGCTTAAGTGTTTATGTAAAACCAGCACAAATGCACCATGTGTTGCTCTCACCGTGGTATGTGGCACACAGAACATTTGGTAGTGTTCTGTGTGCCACATACCACGGTGAGCATTAAATAAAATTAACATATGTAATTGAAAATTGAATTCAAAATACTCCGGTTTTGAGATAACTATTCTCTACATTAGAGAAGAGTTAGTATAAAAAATTACAAGCTGTTATGATAAATGAAATTGTTTTTTACCCGCTGCATCAACTAAGTGCATTGATCAAAAACAAAACTATTTCTTCTAAAGAATTGATAACGATTTTTCACGATCATATTTCTACGTATGAAAAAAAAAATCAACTGCATTACAGACCTGAAATCTGTAGAAGAATTATTGGCTGAAGCAGACGTACTGGATAATAAAATAAATGAAGGTATTTACCTTGGCCCCTTGCATGGCATACCTATGACTATTAAAGATACATTTGATGTGAAAGGAATGAAGAGCTGCAACGGAGATCCTCTTTTGCGGAATAATATTGCTGAAAAAGACGCGTATTTAATTTCACAACTTAAAGATGCGGGTGCCATAATAATTGGAAAAACGAATTTGCCCTTATTAGCGATTGATTGGATAAGCGATAACTTTTGGTTTGGAAGAACAAACAACCCATATGATCTCACACGTGTACCCCGGCGGAAGCTCAGGCGGCTCTGCAGCTGCTTTAGCTGCAGGGTTTACACCACTGGAACTAGGTAGTGATGCAGGAGGTTCCGTGCGCGTACTTGCCCATTTTTGCGGCGTTTGCGGCTTACGGCCAACCGATGGATTATTTTCAAACGACGGACAATTTAAATTCCCGGGAAAAGCGAAAGGTCTGCGTTATATAACTGTTCCCGGACCAATGGCCAGAAATATAACCGATCTTAAAATTCTTTTTGATGTTTTCTATGCGAACAGGTTATCCAAAAATCATGCTCCGTTAAATATTGAAAAATTTCCTTACGATAAAAACAGACCCTTGAAAATTGCCTATTCAAATACCATCCATAATGTTGAGGTAGATTCAGCATATAAACAGGTATTTACTGCATTCATAGAAAAATTAAAACAGGATGGGCACACGGTTACAGAAGAACAGCCTGACTTTAATTACAAGGAAAGCTACCTGAACTGGGCAACGATTATGGGTTTTGATTTTGGTATCAACATGCCGGGAATTCCATTGGAAAAGTATGTAATGTGGTTATTTATGTTTTTCAAATATCGCGATTACGACTGGGCTACAGGTATGAAAAGAGGTATTGGCGGGAACATCAAGTCGTATGCAAATGCATTGGAATTCAGAGACGAATTAAGTAACATCTTTGAAAACTTTCTAACAAAATACGACATCTGGTTAACACCTGTTTCGTCTGATTGTGCCTTCCATCATCAGCGCACCGGCAAACCCTTCCTCATGAATCGTCCTGAAATAGGTTGACAGATTTTAATACTAATCCCAGTTATCAAAAGTAACTGGGATTTTTGTTTAATGCACCATTTCTGGCGTTTTCATTTTTAATGATAAATGAGGTCTTACGTTATTATATAATTGTATTGCTTGCTCAGTAAGCTCTTTTGCTACTTGTCTGGTTATTATTTTTTGACCTAATCCAAATTCTTCTTTGAGCGTTCTATTCATCCTTTCAGCTAACGCATTTTCATAAGGGTCAGATTGTTCGGTCATACTTATGCTTACTCCATTGCTATTTGACAATGCTACATATTCTTTACTGCAATACTGAAGCCCTCTGTCAGAATGATGAATCAATTTTGAATCAGGATACTTTCTATTTTTCAATCCCATTTCAAACGCTTTTATCATGGATTCTGTATCCATAGAGTCTGCTATAGAGTAGCCCATTATTTTCTGCTGTAGGCATCAGTGACCATATTTAAATAGCAGTTTCCTTCATCTGTTTTTATGTATGTGATGTCACTAACCCATACCTGCTCAGGTCTATGTATGATGAGCCCTTTCACTATATTGGGATATTTCCTGAGCCAATGCTTAGACATCGTTGTTTGAATATATCTGCGCCTGGGCTTAATAAGCATATCATAAAACCTTAATATTGAGAAGAGTTTATCCCGGCCAACTTTGAGTTCTGCCTGATCAATAAACGGCTTTATAATATGGTAAGTCTTTTTTCCTCCTAATCTAGGAAGCTGCTTTCTTTGTGTATCTACCAGTTGTTTGATAGCCTTTCTTCTGTCAATGAGTATCAACTCCTGCTTGAGCATTTTGTATAAATACTGACGACTATAACCTAACGTTGAAGCTATACCTTTTACTGTGATAAATCTTCTTTGTTCCCCTTCTCTTTGAAAGCGGCTTCTGAGAGGGGCAAATACTTTTTTCTGATTTCTGTATCAAACAGCTCATCTGCTATGTCAATAGCGGCATTGAGAATTTCTTTCTCGGCTTCCAGGCGTTTTAGTTTACGCTCCAGTTCTTTGATTTGCTTATTGGGGGCCTTCTTTTTCATCTGGTCAGATTCTTTCCAATCCAATCTACCATGTTTTCGTAACCAAGTCAATACGGTACTTCTTCCCTGGATACCATATTTCAATTGTGCCTGCTTGTAGGTTAAGTCCCCTTTTTCTACTTCATCTACTAATTGTAGTTTAAAGGCTAAACTGTAATCTTTTTGAGTCCGCTTTACATAAACTCTTTTTCCTGTCTTTTCCATAAGTTTGACTATTTTGTGTCAACTTATTTCAGGACGATACATCATTAATAATAAAAAAGTATCCTACACAGATGCACTGGCAAGCTTTAATTTTACCACTGCACTTCCTGGTCACCCGATATGTGTGATTCCTATAGGTTCAATTAAAAATAATATGCCGGTGGGTATTCAGATTCATTGTAAAAAATGGCATGATATAAAATTACTGGAAATTGCGGCGCATCTTGAAAAATTAACGGAGGGCTTTAAAAAACCGCTACTCGAGTATGTATAATATTCTCACCGTGGTCTGTGGCACACGTCTCACCGTGGTCTGTGGCACACAGACCACCTCCCAATGGGTGGCACACAGACCACAGTAAACATAAGCTATAACGGCATTTACAGGTAGCCTCCGCCCTATATTTCGCCGCGGCGAACCGCCTATGTTCCGTGTATATTCCGGGTATGTTCCGCCTATATTCCGCCTCTGTGATGTGTAAAAATCTGCTGAAAAAGTAAAATCCCCTGAAGTTTATAAAACTCAGGGGATTTGTAGAGAGGAAGAGATTCGAACTCTCGGTACAGTCACCCGCACACACGCTTTCCAAGCGTGCTCCTTAAGCCACTCGGACACCTCTCTCTGTAGCTTGGTAATTCCATTCGCCGCGGCGAAAACAAAAAACAAATTTCAAACGAATGAAAATCTGTCATTTTTTTAATTGGGATACAAATAAACGCTTTTATTCGGGTAAAAACAAACACAACAGAATTAATGGATTATCAGAGAGCAGGATTTTGTCTTTAAGACAGATAGAAACTTGATTATTATTAATTTAGCAATTTTATGAGCATGTTCAATATCCGTTTGTTATTTGGAATTTCTGAAGCTATTTCCAAATAAAAGCCTGCTGTTAGCCGTCGTCTGTTCCACTACTGCTTCTTTCGGCATATGAAGCACATCTCCTATCTTTTGCGCAATTATATCAATGTACGCCGGTTCATTGCGTTTGCCCCGGTATGGCACGGGTGCCAGATACGGACCATCGGTTTCAAGTACTACCTGCCCGATGCCGATCTCTTCAATCAGTGTATCCAATCCCGCTTTTTTATAGGTTATCACGCCGCCGATGCCAATCATCCAGCCATAGGTCTTTAGCAGGGTAACTTCAGCAAGGGAACCGGAAAAACAATGAAATACGCCACGTAAACCCCGTTGCATATAGGGTTTCAATACTTCCAGCGATTCGGCATTTGCTTCCCTGCTGTGAATCACAATCGGCAGATTGTATTTCAACGCCCACTCCGCCTGTATATTCAATGCGTCCTGCTGCTGTGCAAGAAAACTTTTATCCCAATGCAGATCAATCCCAACTTCACCCAGCGCAACAAACGTGCGGCTTGCCAGCTGCCGCTCAATAACCGCCAGCTGCTCTTTATAATCTTCTTTTACATAACAGGGATGCAGACCCATCATGGCAAAACAATGTTGCGGAAAATCTTTTTCTACCGCAAACATCGGTTCAATTGAATGTACATCCACATTCGGCATATAAAAGGCTTCTACGCCTGCATCAATCGCCTGTTGAATAAGCGCATTGCGGTCTGCTTTATATTCATCTGAATACAAATGAATGTGTGTTTCTATAATTCCCATCTCTAATTATGAATTATAAATTATGAATGAATCTTTTCTTTAATAAAACCATTTCAGATACCTGTTTTTTGCCAAAACATAAAATTGCTAACCAAAGCCACCTTATCTGGAAAATGTAAATTATACAATGCCTTCATTCATAATTTATTTCGGTTGTATGTCTTTTCCTTTATATGTCCGTCCTTTCCATTGTACCCCCAATGGTAGCAGGCGGTACATGAATAAGAGCAACGGAAAGAAGTATCGGTTAAGTTCAAATAAGATACTATTTCTGCGCAAACTATTGATGCCCATCTTGCATGCAACCTGATCAATAAAAGACATGTGCAGATTAAATATGATTAACCAGATCACTACTATCCAGATCCAATGAATAAAAATGAATGCCAGTACCAGCATCGGAAAAAACATGGCCTGCAGCACCAGAAAAATAACCAGTATTTTGGGTAATCTGAAAGCGCCGCTTATCCAGCGTTTGCGCTGCTGTAAAGCTTCCTTAAGTGTTTTAAGCGGAGCGGTAGTTGCTGTTGAACCGGCATCTAAGAGATTGCGGAATCCCCAGCCTTTTTTAAGTGATGCCAGAAAGAGTTCAAGATCCTCGGTTACTGAAAACGAAAGGTTTTCGTATCCGCCGGTATCGTCGTAACACAGCCGTTGTATGGCCATGTTATTTCCTACTGCCGTAACCGGAATATGCATGTCTGAAACCACATGGATCATCCCGCTTGCATACGCCCAGTCGATCCGCTGTGTACGGGCAAACAGACTGTCACCTGCAACAATCGTAGAGCCGGATACAATACCGGTGTTCTCTTCAAACCCGGCGAATAAGGCTTCGATCCAATGCGTCGGTACTTGTATATCCGCATCGGTTATAAACAGGAACGCTCCCCGTGCCTGCTTTGCGAGTTGTGCCAGCACGTTAGCTTTTCCCTTTACATGTCCGGCCGAAGGCTGTATGGAAACAAGATGATAATTCGGTTTATTGTGTATAAAAGCTGCAACGATGGTATGTGTTGCATCCGTCGATTGATCATCCCCGATCCACACCTCTATGTTTTCAGCCGGATAACTTAATTTTTCTACCGCCTGTAAACAAGTTAAAATATTTTTTTCTTCGTTGCGCGCAGCGATGAGAATAGATATAACGGGACGTTGAGCTCGTGCAAAAAAAGAAGGTGGTTTATGATGAAACCGGATGCGGTACAGTAAAACACATTGGTAACTTATATAAACAATCGCGTAGGCTAAAAAAAGATACGGTATGAAACTCATAACGTTTTAAACTGGTACCCGTTGCGTAAGGATGATTCAATGTATTTAGGCAAGGCATAATCGAGATTCTCCAGAGCTTTCATGCTGTCGTGAAAAATTACAATAGAACCGTCTCTGGAATCTTTGATTGCGGTCTGCAGGCATTTTTCAGCGCCGCGGAGTTTATCAAAATCACCCGTAATCACATCCCACATGATGATCCGGTAAATGGTCTGTAAATAATCACATTGAGCGGTTTTCATTTTCCCGTATGGTGGTCTGAAAAGACGCTCTGTTTTCCAGGTCTGCGGCAGATCCATATCTTCTTCCAGCTTTTCCATCATAGCTTCGCATGCCATAATGTTTGCAAAATAATAATCGTCTGCATGCTTCCATCCTTTTAAATGATTATAGGTGTGGTTTGCCGTACGATGTCCTTCCTGTAAAATGCGTTTATATAATTCGGGATACTTTTTAATATTATCACCCACACAAAAAAACGTCGCTTTGATATCATATTTTTTAAGCAGCTCCAGTACAAAAGGTGTAGCCGTGGGTACCGGCCCATCATCAAACGTAAGGTAAATCGTTTTAGCTTCATCCTTACCGCTTTTCAAACGCCATTCAGCTCCCTTAAAAAACTGTGAAAATAGCCAACCCGAATGATTAAAATACAAACTCATTTAAATTGATTACGACTGAATTATTCTATGCCTTGTTGTATTACTGATGCAAATGTATAAAAATAGCAGTTGTTTTTTTATTCTATGTGATAAATAAGCAAAAAGGGAGGGATAAAACAAATTTTTAAAACGTATGTATCGATTTATGCAGGTTAAGTGCCAGGCTGAAAAAGAGCACCAGAATGCCTGTCGTTGTTGAGGCGAGCCACCATACAAGTTCAAAATGATGCGCCGTGTAAAAACTTACCAATGTAATTGCTGCCAGCAAAAGCAGTTTCACGGTTATGGAATAATCCAGTGCGGCATGTTTGTGTCGCAGGATAAAATAGACATAACTGCCGGAAATAAAAATATTACTGATTACAGTAGCTACAGCTGCCCCGGAAATGCCTAACCAGGGAAGCAGAATCACATTCAATACCACATTGATCACAATACTTCCAATAAGCATTTTATTTATAAAATATTCTCCGCCTGTTGCCGATAATAATGTTCCGAATGCTGCAAAAAAAGCATGAATAAAGACCGCGCCAAAAAGAATCTTTAAACAGCTTGTCATTTCTGCAATCTCTGCCGGGGTACTGTTGCCTAATAAAAAGAATAGCTGTTCCCCATAGAACCACACAAAACAGGAAATAAAGATCATTGGTATACCGCTCACGATTTGAGACATGCTGATGATCTTTGACAGATCAGCCGGATTATTTTTGAAGAACGCAAAACGGGCAAAAAACATGGGTAAAATAATCCATAAGAACATCATAAACGCATCCATCCAGCGGTAGGCGCCTGCATATAAGCCTGATGCGTGCTCGCCGAGCATACGTTCAATCATTACCTGATCAATTTTATCGTGCAATGAAAACAGCACCGTAATCAATGCAAACGGATATGTCTGCTTAACAATATCTTTCCAGGCACGCAAGTTCCATTGAAACGAAAATGATTCAGGGGTATATAATTTAATGGCCGGGATCACAAACACCAATAAACTCAGCAACATAACCACTACACGCAGCTCAATATAATTGCTTAGTGTTATTCCCCAGGTAAACAGAATTAGCGTTCCGATTATTAAAAAAGTTTTATCTGAAACGGACGCAAGAGAGTCAATCGTAAACCGTTGCGACGCCTGAAACTTGGCGCGTATGTACATAAGCAGCTGGTAGAAACTATACGACAGGCTGATTAAAAACAACAGGATTATTTCATCTGTATGATACCCAATCAGATACCCTACAGCAACCATAAAAAACGGATAGATTGCGGCTAATACAAATTTAAAAGAGAAATAGGTGGAAAATGCATCGGGTGCATAACCGGTCTCTGCGGCGAACTTTTTAGTAAGAAATTGATTGACCCCCAGATCCAGTAAAACGATAAAAAGAAATGCCAGCGCATTTAACGCTGCGAATAAACCATACTGCTCATGACCGATACTATTCTGGACACTATTCTCTAACAATAAGTTTATAGGCTTGATCGTTAGATTCAAAAGTATAGCTAGCGCAATATTTTTATATAATTTTCCTATCTTTCGTAGATTTTAGTTACAATAATACACAATATAATTTTGAGCGTAAAAAAATATATTAAAAACTACCAGATCGTTGGGGAGCAATACCGGGTAATCCTTCTTTTTACTTTTTGCAGTCTGATCGGACTTTCGCAGGATAGTATAGGAATTGCACTGCTGCCGGTTGCATTATTAATAAGCGCTTTTATATTCAGTTACCCTGCAGCAGGTTTATATATCACAGCAGCGCTACTACCCTTTTCCAGAAATATCGGGTTTGATTTTATTGGCGTAACGGTTAATACACCTTTAGAACCATTGTTATTAGTTGTTGCAGGTACTACGCTGTTCAACTTCATGTTTAATGGTATAGATAAGGCAATGCTTTTCCATCCGTTAACTAAACTTGTTATAGTGTTTATCAGCTTGATTTTTGTGAGCTGCTGTTTTTCAACCGAACCGTTAATTTCATTCCGGATTGCGGCACAAACAATTATATACATTATTGCGTCTTATTTTGGGATTCTGTACTTCAGCCAATCAGACCCAAAACTTCCCTATCACTTTTTACTGACTAGTTTATTTTCATTTTCTGTATTGGCGTTAATTAATTTTATCAGACACAGTACCTTCGGTTTTTCACGTACCGTAGCATGGAACATTCCTAATCCGTATTATACCGATCATACAATTTATTCTACTATGGCAGCCTTTATGATTCCGCTTGCCTTTACCGCCATGCTGTGGTATTATAAAAAATCGTTGTGGAAATTCAATGTATTTACCTGCTTGTTTTTATTAAGCTCTTCTGCATTGATCTTATCTTACAGCCGTGCTGCCATGATGGGCGTAGCAGGCGCGTTGTGTTTATTTATCGTTTGGCGGTATAAGATCAGATGGAGCTATATCGGCATTGCCGCACTTATAGTAGCAGTATACATATTCTCTGCACGGGATCAGTTTTACATGCAGATGAAAAGAAACAATGCAGATTCAAAAACTAAAAAAACAAGTGTTGAGGACCAGTTCAAATCAATCACCAACATGAATACGGATGTTTCTAATATGGAACGCCTCAATCGCTGGAGTTCGGCCATCCGTATGATTAAAGACAAACCTTTTCTGGGTTTTGGTTACGGCATGTACCAACATAAGTATTTTCCCTATCAAAAAGCTAATGAAATGACGTATATTAGTATCCACAATTCACAACCTAAATATAAAAGCGGAACCGGTGGAACAACCCACTCTGAGTATTTATTAATATCCTCAGAAAATGGTATCATTACAGGTGTGGTTTATATAGCGTTATTAGTAATGAGCCTGTATACCGTTTCAAAATTGGTGAATACCCTGACACCTGCTGATGTTAATTATTATATCGTGATAGGATTAGGCATGAGTATTACAACCTATCTGGTGCATAGTTTCTTTAATAATTTTCTTGATACATCTAAGATATGTACTATCTTCTTCGGAATGCTGGCCTGCTTGGTAACAATTGATCTTTCAAATAAAACAACTTATACTACCGTACAACAATGACTAATAAAATATCCGGGATTGCAATTTTAAATCTTATTATAAAAAACGGAAAACTTTTAACCGTAGTTGGAATTACCTCCTTAATTCTAAGCCTCGCGGTATCATTTATGATGCCTGTTTATTATAAATCTACGTCAATTGTGTATGCTTACAATCCTGAAGCATATGACCCAAGAAATATCTGGGACTCTAAAAACCCATACGGTTCCTCTGCGGATGCAGACCGCATCATGGCTATTGCTCAGTCGCGCGAAGTGCAGAATTATATTACGGAGAAATATGATCTAATGAAACATTATGACATAGACCCTACCCATTGGCGGGCTAAGGTAGATCTGACAAACAAATTTCAGGGAAATCTGAATATTGTTGAAAATGATTTAAGCGCTATTGAAATAAGTTTTCTGGATGAAAATGCAGATACAGCAGCGATGATTGTAAATGACATTGTTGCAAAAACGGATGAGATTAATAAAAAACCATTACTTGAATTCAGCAAGAAACTTTTTGAGTCTTCTGAAAAAATATTGAATGAAAGGTATTCCGGTATCGATAGTATACAGAAAATTATTAATGTATTGCACTTCGATAAAAACTTCTCACGTTCTGAAGTTATTACATCTGAATTATTACAAACAATCACTGAATTAAATTCTGCCCGTAAAAATCTTGACTTAATTAAACAGGATTTCTCAACAATGAATATCATTGAACGTGCAGAGCCGATAGCGAAAAAAGCTAAACCTCAAAAGCTTGTTATCATCATCACATCTGTTATAATCGCTGAAGTTACTGCCATACTGATCTTATTATTGTCAGCACTGAAAAAAAATGAAATATAATACTGTTCTTCTGAACAGATATATCATATATAAAAAAACACCTCATAAAATTCATGAGGTGTTTTTTTATATCTCTTAATGTATTTTTACGCCTGAATACGGCAGCTCAGGACTGTTATATCATCGTTGTAGGCTTTTGTACCTTTAAAATCTACCGTTGCTTTTACAATGGATTCAATCATCTCGGTCTGATTTTTTGAGGCTTCAATCTGAATCATAGGCAGAATACGCTCTAAACCAAATTCATCATCTTTTTCATTCATACATTCAGATAAACCATCCGTATACAAAAACAAATGATTTTCATCCTGTAGTTTTAATATCGTTTCTTCAATCAAAGGTAAGCGGTCAAACATACCAAGAATTGTACAGCCCTTATCCAGCAAGATTACCTGATCTTTCTGAATCAACGGAATCGAGTTATGACCGGCATTGATATACGCTATTTCTTTTTTAGTAAAATCAAGAATACAAATAAACATGGTTACAAACCGATTGCCTTTTGTATGCAGCAGAATTAATTCATTCAATTGAAAAACAATCTTTTTAAGATCACTTGTATAACGCAACATCGTGCGCAACGCCGCCTGTACATTGGACATGAGAATAGCGGCAGGAACGCCTTTACCACTTACATCTGCAATACATACCAGCGAGCGGTCTTCATCTATATCGATGTAATCGTAATAATCACCGCCAATGGTCTGATGCGGTAAATAAAATGCTTTTAAGGAAATTTTACTTGTTTCAGGTAAATCTTTCGGGAACAGATGACTTTGTACTTCGCGCGCAATCTGCATCTCTTTTTTAAATGCTTCCTGCTGTAATTCCCTTCGTGCAAACTTTTTATTCTCAATTGCTACAAGAATAATGTTTGTAAACGTTTGAATAAAGGCCTGATCGATCTCTCCCTTATCTGCTTTTTTCTTTAAAAACACATATGCGAGCACATTGTTTTTATGAATAACCGGAATTACCAGATCAAAATCAGAAAACGGTTCAGATACAGCAAGGTCAAGTACTGTAATGGCTGTAATGTGTTGAAGTTCTTCAGATAAAGGAACGTTCGTGTAATCAAGCGCGGTACCAACATTTGCTTTACAAACCCAGGCATCATCTTTAACATATAACGCCAGTTTGCCGACACTTAAATTTGCTAATAAGGTAAACTGAAAAATTTTATATAAAGACGATTCAGGCAAATTCGCATTGATTGCCTGCGTAATCTCAAGCAAAGACGATAACTTTAAATCTTTTACAAGTAATTCGTGTGTCTGCGTAGTTGTTGACTTCTCTACCATTTTGTTGCTGTTTGGGGATCATACGCATCCCTTAAACCATTACCGAATAAATTAAAGGCTAATACCAGCATACTGATACAAATACTTGGGAAGAACACCAGATACCAGCCACCATCACTCCAGTTCGATTGATAGCCTTCGCTAACCATCATACCCCAGGAAGGCATTGGCGGCTGTACACCTAAACCAAGGAAACTTAAACCAGACTCAATCAGGATTGCGGAAGCAAAATTGGATGTAGCAATAACAATCATCGGCCCCACAATGTTGGGAAGAATATGATAGAAAATAATTCTCCAGCTTCCGATCCCTAAGGCTCTGGCTGCTTCAACAAATTGTTTTTCTTTGATAGCCAGGATCTGACCACGTACAACACGCGCCACCTCAACCCACATGGTTAAACCAACTGCCACAAAGGCTACCCAGATACCTTTGCTTTGTAGGGCAAGGCTGATTGCGATTACCAGCATGATACCCGGAATGGACCACGTAACCGTTAAAAACCACATCAGCGTACGATCAACCAGGCCGCCGAAAAAACCGCCGATAGCACCAAATGTGATCCCTACAACCAATGAAATGATTACAGATATAAAACCAATAGATAAGGATATCCGTGTACCGAACAGTAACCGGCTAAGCATATCTCTGCCGCGTTTATCTGTGCCTAACATGTAGGTACGCGACTCAACATTCTTTTTTAGAAATGTTTCATTGAGACTTTTTTTAGAGAAGCCATGAACAACTTCATTGGCATCAACATAAAAAGAAGAATCCGCTGTTAATCTATGATTGGCAGATGAATCTTTAAATAATTTATACGTTGGGCCTGCATACCATACATCGATATAACTTAATGTAAGTTCTCTTTCCCAGACACGCTCGTTAAATTCTCTGTAGTAAATGGAATCTCCTTTGAAATAAAAAGAATCAACAGGTTCAATCGTATAGGGATTTTCCCGCCCCTCAATCATCATGGTAAAAAAGTTGACGTCCTCTACCACTCTGTTTTTATGCTTCTTTATAAATTTAGCTGAAAAACCCGGAGCCTGTTTCTTGATAAGATTTGCACCATCATCTGCATTAGGTGTATTATCGGGCATGATAGAATAACCCAGTATGGCTATAATATGTGCTACGATAATAAAAAACAACCCAAACATTGCTGGTTTATTATTATACAGCCGTTTTTTTATATAGTATGAGGGAGAATGTACGTCTTTGCTTTCCACGTTCGAATTAAGAAATTATAAAGAGTTATGCGCAAACAATCCTTTTTTAGTTGCTAAATAATGATAGCCGGAACAGTTGGCTGACCAGATCTCCGGTGATAAAATTTCCTCATCACTTTCTTTATCCAGCACTTTTACCCATTCCTTTTGTACCATTCCGATCAGTAATGCTTTCAAATCATGTTCATTCAGTTCCAATTCGTTACAAAGAAACCCGAATGTCTGTACAAAATATAAGCTGTCAATCAGTTCAAATTCTATATCTGTCATGAATGCTTTTCAATACGTTCTTTCCATGTATATGTTCCAAAACGGGCCATCAATCCAAAATAAATTACATAGGCCGGATAGATCAGAACTGCATACATAAATGTACTCTTTTTAAAATCTATTGACAAAAATCTGGCAACAGACTTTAAATAGAAATAGTCAAAAATGATTTTAGTTGCCCACATTGCAACGGCCCAATACCAGGCTGTTACAAAAATGAGCGCTAACGCACTGCATACCAATAATGTAAAATGAAATACAAAAATCCATATAGCTACTGCCTGCACGTACCAGAGCGCATAATGCTCCCATTTGCTGGCCCAGCGTTTTCTCTGGTTCCTGAATTCCTGCCACGATGTTGCGGAACCGGTCGATACAACAGCATGCTGTTGCTTGCAAAAAACAACAGATCCGGCACCTCTGGCAGCAACAAGTTTATGCATTAAAAATTCATCGTCTCCACTCGCTACTGCTGTATTTCCTTCAAAACCACCAACAGCATTATAGGCTTCCCGTGTATACAGTATATTTGCACCGTTGCACATAAGCGGCACCTGTAATCCGATTGCACTGGCTCCGCTTCCAACCAGACTTGCAAATTCAATCCATTGAAATTTATTCCAAAAAGTATATTCACCCTGCATGCGAACAGGTCCGGAAACAAAAGATGCCTGTGTTTTTAGCTGCGTATAAACCATTGTTTTTATCCATGCCGGCAAATGCCTGCAATCAGCATCTGTTGTGAGGATCAATGCCGAAGCAGATTGTGCAAGAGCAGAGGCGATCTGTTTCTTTTTACCTTTCCAGCCGGCATACGCCGGCTGTATGCAAACCATTCTAAAACGATCCGGATAACGCATCGCCCAGTTCTGCAGTACTTGCGTTGTACCATCTGTTGATGCGTCATCAACCAGATAGACGGTAAACAATTCCTGGGGATATTCCTGTATCAGCAGATCATGTAATACAGATTCAATTTTGTCAATCTCATTCCGTACAGGCAGAATCACTGCTACAGAAGTATCCGGCATATAAGAAGGATCTATGTCATATTCTTGTATGCGTTGCCAGCCGATCAGCAGACACACGCCGAAAAGTATATAAAGCAAACAACAGATGCCGATGTATATAGCCATACTACGTCCGTTTTCTATATTCTATTTTAAACATACAGAACAAACCTATAACCGCAGGAATCAGCAGATTAAAAAACCACAGACTTAAACTTGCCAGCAATACTTTTTCATCTGCAATATGATAGGCAGAAAAGAAAAAAACGGCAGCAAGCTCCCGCACCCCAATATCCAGAAAAGATGGGATCACAGACTTGACAAAAAATGTAAATACCGATCCTGTTATAAGAATTTCAATGGGCAGATCAACACCAAAATACATCAGCAGGCAAACAAACTGAGATAGGAAAATAAGATACCGAAACGCTGACAAGCCCAGTGTTTCTGCAAACAGCAGATTATTATACATGCGCAGCTGTTCAAACCATTTTTCGATATTTTTTAATAACGGAACATGCTTCATTTTATCGAGCAGCCAGGCACGATAGTTCCATGCCACACAAATCAATACCAAGGTGACACATGCAACAGCCAATGCAAGTAACATATGTGCATCTTCTTCTATAAAAAAATAAAAATAGATCACTGCCGCAACGCCGGTAATACAGGTAATGCACAGTTGTGCCACCCGGCTGAATAATACAGACCCGATACTTTCAAACCGTTTTTCAGAATGTATAAATAATACTCTTCCAACATAATCCCCAATGCCATGCGGTGTGATTATACCCGCTACAATACCGCTATACACCGCCATTAAAGACGTTGAAAAAGGTATTACAGTAATGGATTTTACCAGCCGTTTCCACTTAATTGCTTCTACCGAAATATTAGCAAACATGGCTGCAAGCATGGCTGCAAAAACATATAGTCCGTTTTCTTTAAAAAATGTTTGTGCAAACAGTTCAAGCCAATGCTTTTTCTCCAGCAACACAGTATAAATAACACCTATTGAAAAAAGGAAAACGGCAATTTTTATACCTGCAGAAAAGATTCCGGAAGGATTGATTTTTTTCACAAAAGGTTCGTTAACTTGCATCTCTCGTATGGTCAACAAAAATTCTCCCAAAACAATTGATCGGATCATTCTCGGTGTAGACCCCGGAACGAATGTGATGGGTTATGGACTTATTGCTATTAAAGGAACTCAATTGACATTGATTCAATTTGGTGTTATTCATTTGAGCAAATACACGGACCATGCAATAAAGTTAAGTAAAATCTTTGAGAGGATAAGCCTTCTGATCGAAGAGTATCATCCCGATGAAATGGCCATTGAAGCTCCTTTCTTCGGCTCAAATGTGCAATCCATGTTAAAGCTTGGGCGTGCACAGGGTGTAGCAATTGCCGCAGCTATTTCAAAGCAGGTTCCTATTTTTGAATATGCACCAAAAAAAATAAAACAATCGGTAACCGGCAGCGGAAATGCTTCAAAAGAGCAGGTAGCAGCCATGCTTTCTAAAATTTTATTTTTTCAGGAGATCCCTAAATTGCTTGATGCAACGGATGCCCTCGGCGTTGCCGTATGCCATTACTTCCAAAAGGGTGATGTTAAAAAAAGTAAAGGCGGATGGAATAATTTCATTAAAGAGAATCCCGACAAAGTAAAAACTGTACCTGCCAAAATAAGTAAAAAAAAAACTGACTAATATAGCTTACTATTCAAAAGCTGCTGTAATTTTTCAACCTGCTTTTTTTGTATACACGCATATAAATTCTTGCATTCAGCCAAAACCACTTGTATCTGTTAACCGTTTAACACGATACACATAAGGAATAAATCACATGCGGGTTTGTGAACACCTGCTATTTTTTATAACTTAACTGCTGGTTAATCAACTATTAACAACTTTCATTTACAAATCTACATTACCTATGATTTCGTTTTCATCTATTGCAGGGAGATTATTCGTTGGTCTATCATTGCTTCTTTTTATTTCCACATCATTGTATGCTCAAAGCCCTTCACTATTTTTCTTTGATGATTTTGAGACAACCTCTAAAGGATGGTATGAAGGAGAAACAGAAAAATATTCTTTCAAAATTACGAATGGCGGATATCTCTGCACGAATAAATCGGTATCCGGAGAAACATTCTGGTCAACCAATTCAACGTACCTGAATCCCGATAAAGAATTTACCTACCAGTTTAAAATAAAAGAGCTGGGTGGTTATGCCAGCGATGGTGCAGGTATTTATTTAAGCGCAGGAAACAATAAATACTTTTATTTTGTCATCAATCCGGAACGGTTTGAATACGCGATTGCATCCAGTGAAAATGGTAAAAATACATTTCTGTATGAGTATTACGGATCAAACACCAACAAACGTACAGCTGCCATTAAACCCAGAAATGTAACGAATACGCTGGAAATTGCGCATAAAGGGAGTAACATACTTTTCAGATTGAACGATACGGAATTATTATCGATTCCGTATGCAGGCTCAGGTTTTGAATCACTCACAGGCGTATTCGGAATTTTTATGCGTACAAATATGACTGTAGTTGTTGAAGAGGCAAGCTTATACCACGATGTGCAGATCAAAACGGTACCAAACTTAACGAACGGAATAAAACGCGAAAACCTGGGTGCAAACATCAACACAATCTATGCTGAAAAATTACCGTACATTGCTGCAGATGGTAAAACGCTTTATTATTCCATACAGGGAAACCCTGCTAATACAGGTGGTACAATGGATGGTGATGAAATCTATGTAGCAACAGCTGCCGCTGAGGGTAACTGGAACAAATCAACAGCCATTGGCAAACCGTTAAATAATGCCGGCCCAAATGCTGTTATTTCTGTAACTCCCGATAACAACAGTATGCTGATTATGAATCAATATAATGCAGATGGTACACAAAAAGGATCCGGTGTTTCATTTTCATACCGCACGGAATCGGGCTGGTCGGTGCCGGCAGATGTTGTGATCAATAATTTTTATAACCGTGCAAATACAAATGAATACTCCCTGTCTGCAGATCGCAAAGTTTTATTCATGACGTTACAGCGCGATGACAGCAAAGGTGATAAAGATGTTTATGTGAGTTTTTTACAAAAAGACGGCAGCTTCAGCACACCTTTAAATCTTGGGAGCCAGGTAAACACAAGCAAAGGAGAACTGACTCCTTTTATTGCTGCAGACGGTGTAACACTTTACTTTGCAACATACGGCCACCCTACCTACGGCAGCGCCGATATTTATATGACACGCCGTTTGGATTCAACGTATACAAATTGGTCTGAGCCTTTGAACCTCGGACCAGAGATCAACTCAACAGCCTGGGATGCCTATTATTCAGTAGAGGCTTCGGGTAAATATGCCTACATGGTTACAGCAGAAAACTCCATTGGCGATATTGATATTGTGCGCATTGCCTTGCCGCAATCTGCAAAACCGAAACCTGTTGTGCTGGTGTATGGCAAAGTATTACATGCTACTACAAAACTACCGTTGAAAGCAAACATTCAATATGTAGATCTGGCAACAGGGAAAGAAATTGGTATAGCAACCAGCGATCCTAAAACAGGTGAATACAAAATTGTTTTGCCAACAGGTGCAAACTATGGTTTCCTGGCACAGAAAGAAAACTTTTTCTCCGTATCAGACAACATGGATCTGAATGACCTGAAAGAATATAAGGAACTGGAACGTAATTTATATTTAGCGCCCCTTATAACAGGACAAACCATCCGTTTGAATAATTTGTTTTTTGATACCGGAAAAAGTGATCTGCGCAAAGAGTCTTATGCCGAATTAAACCGTACGGTAGAATTAATGAAATTATACCTGACCATGACGATAGAAATTTCCGGCCATACCGACAACGTTGGCGGCGATGCAGAAAATCAAACGCTCTCTGAAAACAGAGCAAAAGCAGTTGTAAATTATCTGGTTTCTCACGGCATCGATGCATCCCGTGTGCAATCTAAAGGATATGGAAAAACTAAACCTGTCTCTACAAACGATACAGACCACGGCCGTCAGCTGAACAGACGCGTTGATTTTACGATTATAAAAATGTAAATAAAAAAGATTCAGTTAAGCGTATGAGCAGCTGCGCTTAACTGAATCTTTTTTTCAATGTTAAAAAAGGTTTTTCAATCACATAATAGCTGCACATACCCGCTGCAATTGTTCCCCCCAGACATACCCCAACAAATACAAGTACAACAAGCGGACTTTCAAGCGGTATATGTTTTTTATCAAAAATTTTAACAAAGAGATTAATGACAATGGTATGTGTTAAATAAAACCCATAGCTATATATTCCGAGCCTGCTCAGTATATTTTTTTGCGGAATGGTGAATAGTTTCTTTTCAAACACAACTGCTGCTATAATCAGTAAATGAGCAAATCCTAATATGGTTGGCTCAATCAGCAGCTTGAACGGAAGAGCGAGATTAGGCAGCGTTAGCACAATCAATGCACTTATGATTATAATTGAAATTTTCACGCCCGATGCAAGGGTTTCCGTAAACAACTCCATCCGTTCTTTATATAGTATCAGTAAAATTGCAGGAACAGCGCCATAAGCAAAATAATCAATATTGGTACAGACATCGAGAAAACTCCAGCCCTGCATATAAAATACCCCCCGCGCTATGTTGGCAAAAATAATCGAACCCACAACAAGCCAATGTATGTTCCGGATGGATACAACATACAAAACCAGTCCCCATATCAGGTAAAAATGCTCTTCTACACATAAGGACCACATCACTCCCAAAGGAGATACATTGGGAAAACCATCGGTAGCAATCATTTTATAGTTTTCAAGAAAAAAAGCAGACATCAGCCAATTAGGTGTATAACCATCACCGGAAGCTGTTATGGAAATAAGTGATAAAATGAATGGGGTTATAAACGCAAACACCAGCATAACATAATACAAGGGCCAGATCCGTAATATCCGTCTGACATAAAATGCCTTAAGATCCAATGTACCGGTACGTTTTTTCTCTTCTAAAATAATATAGGTAATTAAAAATCCGCTTAATGAAAAAAAGAATGAAACAGCCGCCCCCCCGCCTTCTTTTATAAAATCAAAAACCGGAAATCCCCAAATAGGAATATGGAACAGAAAAACTTTAACGAATGCAAAAAAACGTAAGGCATCAAATGTTTGAAAATAGGTCCGGTTGTTTTTCATTAAAATAATATTCAGGATCAACGGATAAACTTAGCGTAAATTATTAACAACAAAAACTCTATGAATTGTATATACAATAAAAAAGTCTCACCCTGACAGGGGCGAGACTTCCGTTACTGTTTAGCAGCACGTTTATATTTATTTTATCACAAAATGTTCTTCACCTATTTTTAGCCCATCCACATATAACTCAATAATGTGTAACCCATGTCTGAAATGTTTGGGGTGATTGTATAAGAAATCAATCTTTAATGGCTGACCATCTAATTTTGTACTTACTTTAAATGTATAGGGAGTTTCTTTGCCATTTAAATTAAACAAGCCGCCGCCCGCTGCCGGATCATAAATATCTACGCCATGCGGATCGATTAAACGCATCATAACAGATTTGTATCCGGTAACCGATGGATCTGAACTTACCAGCATAAAATTAACATGCAAAATTTTATAGCTCGACTTGTGCGGATCATGTGCATGTGTATGATGTGTTGTATCTGAAATATGCTGAATATCTTTTACAAGAATAACCTCCAGGTTTTCAGCTCTCAATGAACTGTGTGTTTTTACCTGAGCAATGCTGTTGGTAGCTGAAAATAAACAAACAGCAATACCTAACCCAAATACAATTTTACCTAATCGATTCATAATTATTCTATTCACAGAATTTAATACAAGTACCTCTTTTATCAATAAAACGTGTTTTTTCATTTAAAACAACTTCTGCAGAGCCGTTAATGAAGTCATACGCATATTCATAATTAAAAGATATGATTAATTTACCTTTGTTATCCAGATAACCATATTTACCTGACTTCGATACCACTGCATAGCCTTCTGAATAAGGGCGCATAACTTTATACGTAAATGGCGTTACCTGTTCATTTTTACTATTGATGCAACCCCAATAGCCTGATTTAACAGCCATTAACTCTCCATCCGCATCCATGTCTTCCAGCCATTGATACATGAGAGGTACAAATACCGTACCTGTTTTATCAATGTATCCATACAGATTGTTTTTTTTGACTTTAGCAAAACCATTTGAAAAATCCCCGGCCCAATCATAAATAGCCGGTACCAGCATAACTCCTGAGGTATTGGCAAAACCCCAGGTATCATTTTTTTGTACCCGCAGCAGCCCGTCTTTAAACACTGAAACCCAATCCTGTTCAATGGGCAAAACTGTTTTGCCGGCTTTATCAATAATACCGTATTTTCCACCTTTGGAAACAACCGCAACGCCGCTGCTGTAATTACCTGCTTTTTCAAATGTTGGCTGAATAACAAAGGCGCCTTTCGGATTGATGTACCCAAACAGGTTATTCTTCTTTACTGCTGCCAGGCCATCTGAAAATTCGATCGCAAATTCAAATTGAGCAGGAATAACTTCTTTTCCCAGCTTATCAATGTACCCATACTTGCCTCCTTTTTTGATAACAGCCATGCCTTCTGAAAACGGATACGCTTCCTCAAACTTAGCCGGGATTTTCAATCCCCCCATTTTATCAATAAAGCCCCAGGATCCTGCTACTTTAACCGCTGCAAACGCTTCTGTAAAAGACATTGCTGAATCATATTTGACCACAATCTTTATCGTACCTGTCTGATCAATAAAATACCCTTTGCCCATCCGGTAAACCAAAGCACGGTTTTCTGAAAACGGAGCAACGCGGTCGTAAATCGGCAGGATCATCACTTTACCCGTACGTGCATCAATATATCCGTATTTTTCGCCTGATTTAAAAGGTGTAGGAACAACTCCCGGTGTTTGGGCAAAACTGCTCAGGCTTATATATATAAGAGCAAAAAGAAGAATGTGTTTGAGAACAGTCATAATTAATCGGTAGCGTTTAAAAACTATCTTAGTAAACAGGGATTATCAATAATAATCTGAACAATAATTTCTGTCATTACCCAAAGCACTTCTCCGGTAGTGATAAATACTTCTTTTACCAGAACATTCCGGCGGGCGAGCCGGCTTTTTCTTTCCGGATGTTTATCCAGTTGAATTTCTGTACTTCCGGGCACAACTGTTACAGGAATGGTTACAGAAGCAACCTGTTCATAAGGTGCTGCAGCAACTGTTTGATATTGCAGTGTAACAACAACAGGTGCTGCGATAGAGTGTATTTGTATACAACAACATAACACCGTACTTAAAAGGATTGATTTAAGTATTCTCATATACATATAATAAGATCAGCCGTTTTGGCGAATAAACAGTCTGTATAAAATAACAAACAGGCAAATCAGAAAAAGAACGATAGCGATTTTATTCGCTGCATACATCAGCTTCATATATATAGAAGGGTTTGTATTGGGATCTTTTTTCCGGAAGAAATAGGTGAAGACTTCCCCTATTTTAAAATATTCTTTCATTTGTGTAATTATTAAATTTAAGGAGAATCATTTATTTGTATTCCTTGACTTTGCTCTGCAATAATTTGCCTGATCAAATAAACCCATTTTTTCAGAACAATTTATTAAGCTATCCCAAAAGTCTTCCGAATAACAATATGATGTTTCATTTGCTGATTCTATCAAACGATCTATTGCAAGTTCCTATGCTCTATTATTTAAAAACTCACTGTAATCTGTAAACTGTTTGTGGTTCTTATAAAATTCAGGAATATGATCAGCCAAATCTTTTATCGCTTGCTGCATGTTTGGTTGAGATTGCTTGAAGTTAAATAGCTTCATATTTTGATATATAGCTTTATATAACTTCCGAAACCACTGGTTCCAGCCATTTGCCATCTTCTTTAATAATATTGATTAGCTCATCTACGGCCTTATCCGAATGTACCGCCTTGTTCACAACCGTTTGTCCGCGGTATAACGCAATCTTATCTTTCCCAACACCCACATATCCGTAATCGGCATCGGCCATTTCACCCGGACCATTCACAATGCAGCCCATGATCCCGATCTTCACGCCTTTTAAATGATCAGTGCGCTTACGGATCATCGCGGTCGTTTCCTGCAAGTCAAACAAAGTTCTTCCGCAGGATGGACAGGAAATGTATTCCGTTTTGGTCATACGCGTACGTGCTGCCTGCAAAATTCCGAAACCCAGATTATTCACCGATTTTAAATATGCCAACAACGCTTCTTTCTCCGCAAGAATCATTTTTTCTGAAGACAGGAAAATACCATCTCCCAGCCCATCTACCAGTAAACCACCTGCATCGGTTGAAGCTGCCAAAAACAACGTTTCTTCATTCTTATGTGTATACGCACGTTTTATAATAACGGGTGTAGCGATCTCTCTGTTCATTAACGTGATAAAACTCCTTCTCAACTCGGCCATGGCATGTTCATTGAACGATTCCAGGATCAGCACAGCGGTTGTATCAGAAGCCAAACGCAGCAACAAGGCGTCGTCAACATCTTCAATATCAGCGACAACAAAGTTCAGCTGCGGGTGTTTTACCACATCCGTTTTATACCAGCGGGCCATAAATAACGGAAATACATGTGTCTGGTCCGTTAACACCTTCCACGTATCTGCATCTACAATTTCCTTCAGGCCATTCGGCAGCATAAAAGGTGCTTTGTTTTTACCCGTATAGATAAAGTCTGCACCCAGATCATTCATGCTCCATTTATCCAATGCAGGCAAATAAAAATGTCCTATAGATTTCAGGTCCTGAACCTCGAGTGATTCAACATCACTGAAATCGGCGATCACTCTTGGCACATTTAAGCCACCGATTGTATGTACATCTGTAGTCGTTCTCCTTTTATAAGAATACGGGTTGATCGGATTTTTTTCTACGAAGGGAATAGCAGCGTGTTTTTTCCGGTCGATATACCGGTCAACCAATTTTTGAGCAACGGGAATTTCAAATTCCGGAGCCTCGGTTAAGGACACCCGAACGGTATCTCCTAACCCGTCTTCCAATAATGTTCCGATCCCAACGGCAGATTTTATCCTTCCATCTTCAGCTTCTCCGGCTTCCGTTACACCCAGATGCAAGGGGTAAGGACGCAGCCCTTCTTCCTCCAGTTTCTGAACCAGCAGGCGGTATGCCTGCACCATAACCTGGGTATTACTTGCTTTCATGGAAATTACAATATTGTAATATTCCAAGTCTTCACAGATGCGCAAAAACTCCAGTGCAGACTCCACCATACCCAAAGGAGTGTCTCCGTAGCGGGACAAAATCCGGTCTGAAAGAGAGCCGTGGTTGGTTCCGATCCGCATCGCCGTACCGTATTCTTTACAGATTTTTACCAGCGGAATAAACTTTTCACGTATACGTTCGAGCTCTTCCTGATAGGAAGCGTCTGTATATTCGATTACTTCAAACTTCTTTTTGTCGGCATAATTGCCCGGGTTAATCCGGACTTTTTCAACAATTTTTGCAGCAAGTTCGGCTGCATTCGGAGTAAAATGTATATCGGCAACCAGGGGAACATCGTACCCGCGTTTTAATAATTCGTTCTTAATGTTTTCTAAATTCTGAGCCTCCTTTACACTTGGAGCTGTCACTCTGACATACTCACATCCGGCCTCTACCATTCGGATTATTTGCTCCACGCTGCCCATCGTGTCCATCGTATCAACCGTAGTCATCGATTGTAACCGGATAGGATAGTCGCCGCCCATCGGAACTTTTCCTATGGTAACAACACTTGATTTCCTACGCACATACTGGGTAAGACTGGAACAGTATTTTGTGTTTATTGAAGAAAGTTCGCCTGATGACATCTCTTGATTTCGTTATATATCAGGAAAGATAACTTTTTTGTTGAATTCCCCTCCATGATATGCTATTTAATTCGTTTTTTGAAGCATTTTATTTTTTTAGACTAATCTAAAATTTAACATTTAGTTATTTAAAAATCAGAACAATTAATTAATTTAACATAAAGTATCAGATGAATTAAAAAAGTTGCTGTTGTTTTTGTAAAATGATTAAAAAAAGCACTAAAAAAGCTCATTCGGACTGAATGAGCTTGGTATATGGATATGTAAATTTTACCAGAACACATTACTTAAATGTCTCCCAGCTGAGGACGTAAAAGCAGTTCTTCCACTACGGTATGATCGGATAGTTTATAGATACCAAAGATTGAATCAGCCACATCTTCTGGCTTAATGAATCGTTCTTCCGGCAGGTCTACCCCATCCCAGGAAGCAGTCAGCGTTGCTCCGGGCAGTACCGCCGTCACCCGGATATTGTATGGCTTCATCTCTTCTCTCAGAACTTTTGTCATGCCCAGCATGGCAAACTTGGAGACACTATATGACCCTCCGTTTGCATACGGCATGATACTCGCAATGGAACAGATATTAAAAATGCTCCCCCTCTTGTTTTCGATCATCCGGCCAATCACTCCACGGGTAATATCATAGGTACTATATAAGTTGGTTTGGATCTGCGTTTCCAGAACACCTTCGGGTTCGTTATGGATTTGCCCCTGAACAAAAACACCTGCATTGTTAATCAGAACATCTGCCGCCCGGTTCAGTTGGGTAAACGCCCGTACCACTTCTTCTCTTCCTTTTTTGTTGGAAACATCTGCCACTTGGGTAAAAACCTGTATACCGGCATAGTTAGACAAAATAGTATTTTTTAAAGAGTCCAGATCTTCTCTATTTCGGGCACAGGTAAAAACATCAAACCCTTCGGAAGCAAATTTATAGACCAATGCTCTGCCGATTCCTTTCGTACCACCTGTTATAATGACTAGTTTATTCATGTTAATTTTAAATTGTTTGCCACTTAAATATACCTTATTTTAGTAAGGATTTTAAGCAGATTATTCGGTTACTTGATAGTAAAATACGATGAAGAGTTTTGGGAAGTACATGATTTTGATGGGAAGTCTTTTTGTTAGAAGAGAAAAATTTAGTGTTTATTGGAAGTTAACAATCGATGAATGTATCCTGATCGGTACAAATTCCATCTTTATTGTTGCCATTGTTTCTTCTTTTATTGGTGCAGTAACCTGTATTCAGACAGCTGCCAACCTGGTTAGTCCCCTGGTTCCGATCTATGTGGTTGCCTCCGTTGTACGGGAAATGTCCATTTTGGAGCTTGCCCCTACCTTTACCTGCGTGGTTTTGGCGGGTAAAGTCGGTTCGAGCATTGCAGGCCAATTGGGTACCATGCGCATAACCGAACAGGTAGACGCTCTGGAAGTTATGGGTATAAATTCCGCATCATATCTGATTTTGCCCAAAATCCTTGCCAGCCTTATTACGATCCCGATGCTGGTAACATTTGCGGGATTATTATCCATTTTAGGCGGTTACATAGCCGGTATTCTGGGAAACATTATTACCACACAGGATTTTGTGTACGGTGTACAGATCGATTTTAATGAATTCAATGTTACATTTGCCCTGATAAAAGCATTCGTTTTTGCCTTTTTGATCTCTTCTATTTCTGCTTATCAGGGATATTTTACTAAAGGAGGAGCATTGGAAGTTGGACAATCTTCTACCACAGCGGTTGTAAATAGTTGTATCGGTGTATTGGTTGCCGATCTGCTGCTTGCTCAATTACTATTAAACTAATCCTCCCATTATTGCCAAATAAGTCGTTATGATTGAGTGCAAAAACATTAATAAGTCCTTTAACGGTAAACAGATTTTAAAAAATGTATCGGCCCAATTTGAAAAAGGAAAAACAAACCTGATCATTGGAGCCAGCGGTACAGGAAAAAGTGTGTTATTAAAAACACTGGTGGGGCTGGTTCACCCCGATTCAGGTGCTGTTTTATATGATGAACGCGATTTTACGCAGGCGAATAAAGATGAAAAACAAGTGATCCGCAGAGAAATCGGCATGCTTTTTCAGGGCGGCGCCCTGTTTGATTCTAAAACAGTAGAGCAAAACGTGATGTTCCCCTTAGACATGCTCAGTAATATGTCTAAATCTGAAAAAACAGATCGGGTCAATTTCTGTCTGCAACGTGTAGGCTTAGATCAGGCAGCAAAATTAATGCCTTCGGAAATAAGCGGCGGTATGGCAAAACGGGTGGGTATTGCCCGTGCAATTGTACTGAATTCAAAATACCTGTATTGCGATGAACCCAATTCAGGCTTAGATCCTCAAACCTCAATCCGGATCGATAATCTGATTCAGGAAATTACACATGAATATGATATCACTACCGTGGTAGTAACGCACGATATGAACTCTATGCTTGAGATCGGTGAAAACATCATTTTTATGTTTAAAGGCGAAAAGATCTGGGAAGGAACAAAAGACAATATCCTTGAAACGGATGTAAAAGATCTGCAGGATTTTATCTTTGCCAGTAAGCTGATCCGGGATATGAAGAATTAAGCTGAAAGCTAAAGGCTGAAAGCTAAAGGCTGAAAGCTAAAGGCTGAAAGCTAAAGGCCCACCAATTCCGTGGTCTGTGGCACACAGACCACCCACCACCAATAAAGGTTCATTGTATCGTTAGCTGTAAACAAAAAGCTTAGTCTTTCAGCGTTAGGCGTTAAGCCTTCCGCATGTATCCTAAAACAACGCGCTCAACTGCATCCTGCCTGTATGAATAGTTTTAACCGATTCCGATTTTCTGCCTTCATACGAAAACGATATCTGTAACCCATTGGTCAAACGCTCCTGCCAGACAACATTCCATGTCATGTTATTTCCGCTCAGCAAAGCTTCCTGCATTTCGTAGGCAATGGGGCTATTCTCCTGCGTACCGTTCAACCTGGAATTGATGCGAATATATTTAATGGTTGTGGTAAACGTGCGTTTGGAAAGTTTATTCAGTTTCAGCTCCGTACCTATATTATATAAGATCGCATTTTCACCGTTCCCGATCGCAAGCGTATTTATTTTGTAGGCCACTCCGCTTAAAATTGAAAAACGCAGATTTGTTCGCGGCTGATAGGAAATCTCATTATCTGCTTTTTTGTACTCTATATAATAGTTTCTAACCGTATTGAAATCGGAGTTCACGCTGTTGAATCCCGTGGTCAGTTTTATCTTCCAGGCATACATGCGTTTAAATGTAGAACGCAGCCCATACACAAGATCGTTGATGGATTGGTTTTCAAACCCCTGTGTTAAAAACTGCCTTGAGTCATTTGCGGTGTAGGCAAGATCCATCCCGAAAAGTGAGCTTGACCGGTTGTAAAATACAATTGCCCGGATAACGCGCTGAAAAGCCAGCAAGGAAGTATCGCTTGTACTCGGGGAAGCAGGATTAAACCGCTCCCACAAATTATCATCGGTTGTTTTTTTATTTAATGTAATGGAGGATGTATTCGAAAGTTTCGATAAGGTTTTTAACATAAAGGAATTAGAAGATTTCCATTTCCTTGGCATGCTCATATCCAGCCGGTAGTTGATCAGGTTGGTATACGCTTTATAATAATCGTTGGAAGGCAGGTAAATCTTAATAAATTCAGCCGTATCATTATAAATTTTAGTAACAAATTCATTGATCTGCTGAATGCGGTCATTATTATAATCCCGCCAAACATAGGTTCCCAGTCCGGTTGCTACCGGCTGAAAAACAAACTGCTGCCTGGCTTGCCGCCCCACGCCTGTTGTAACCGTAAGTTCTGAACGTATGTGCCGTTTCAATGCACTGATACTCCAGTCTACCCGCGACATGATCGTTTCATCGCCTGGTGTTGCTACCGGACCAACATAATTCAGATACCTGTAGGTAGTAACAAAATTTAACTGATGGTCTAAACTGAACTTAATACCGCTTGTAAAACTTACAGTTTGTGCCTTTGTATAAGGAAGCAATTCGTTGCCAAATAACTGCCTGTCGTTCCGGCTGCTGTAATCAATTTTATATCTGAACTTAGCAGTATCGTTAGAGGTAACATAATATTTAAATTCTTCAAAATACATTAAGGATTGTAATAAATTCCCGGAAGAATCGACCACGCGGTTCTTTTCTGTATTGTATTGAAAACCTGGGGTGATGGTAGTTGTTTTATAATATACATGTGCGTTATAGCGCTCCCAGTTTGCCTTACCTCTGTAGTTATTGCTGTTATTTAAAAACAGATCACCTTTAAAAAACAAATTTCCGATCTTCTGATACAATTGTGCCTGATGCTGTACGCCATTCAGATCGGATTCCTTATTCCGGTAATTCAGGGAATAACTCATCAGCTCACTTGCATTTTTAGCATAGGTAATATTCCCTGTTACCATGTTATTGTTACCAAGCCTGGTAACATCTTCATTCCAGTAGCGTTCAAAATCTGCTGCACGGAAGCGGTCAATCGCACTGAAATTTTTCTCATTGAGTTCATATGCAAGCGTTGATGTTAACAGGTATTTATTTAACAGGCCAATGTCTCGTTTATTACTTTTCACACCGGCACGTACAGACATACCTGCATCATCCCCTTTGTCCAACGTAGAATATAAATTGATATCATTCTGACTGAATGCAATGTCACTGAAAACCTGTTCGTGTTTATTGATGTATTGCGAAAAAGAACCCTGGATCATTTGCTTTTTCTTCGGAGTAGGAATGTACTGAACTGGTAAATAATTGCCATTCGGCAAACCTACATATTTGTACACCCGTGCATTAGTCGTTGCATTATCCAGGGAGTAACTGCCCTGCCCTTGTGCTACCTGAGAAAATTTTACCTGATACACAGCTGTAGCCGGGTCCGTAGAATACTCGTACACATCCACACCTGCTACTGTTGTTTTGCTATATAAGGTAGCACCCTGGGTATATCCAACAGAATCGGCGCCGTCAATATAAGCTTTTGTGAGATCATCCCCGATCGTTGAAAGATAGATCTGATCAGCGTTTGAAAGATCGAGCAACAAGGGGTTACGCGGATTATCTTTTTCTGTATAGTACTGAAAAGAAAATACACCGTTTTTGTTTTTAATGCTTTGCGAAATGGCGGTGTTTGTACGCGCATAATTTTTATCGGTATACTCAAAATCAACGCGCATGCGGTTATATCGCGTAACCAATATATAAGGAGTTAGCGTAATTTCTGCTGTATTATAATCGATCACATAATCGTAATCAAACCCTCGCGTCAGCAGCCTGCCGTCAAAATATACCCGTTCTGAATTTGCAATAATCGTAATATAGGCTTCATTGTTGGCCCCCCTTAACCGGTAAGGCCCTTGCACTCCCTCCAGCAATACGTCTGCAGTACCCGGTGAAAACTGCATGGAATTAAATTTACCTTTTGAAACACCGATCCCCCCCTGTGTAATACTTTCAAAAGTGGAATCTTTTTTTTCGGTATGCATAATATGCCCCCCTTGTACGTTACGGTAGTAGCGTAAAAAATAAGACTGCTGTTCCTTCAAAACAATATCTCCTACGGTTAATGCAGTCTTGGGTGTTTTTAACTGAATATACACCCGGTCAAATTGCTGCAGCTGCTGCGTATTTCCTTCTGGTTGAAAAGGAATATTCTGATCAGAAATTACTGCAGTCAAGGTTAAATTCTCTGTCAGCTTTCCATCCAGCTGCAGGTTCAGCACAGAGTTTACAAAAACACTCTGGTTATTTCCAACCGATAACCCACGCGATATCACACCGGTTTTGTTGATGCCGGGCGTTGAAAATAATTCCTCCCGTTGCTGCGGCGTATTGCTGTAGCCGCGCAGCCGCATTACTTCTCTGTAACCGCCAAGCGAATCATAAATGGAAAGATCTCTTTTGTAAACACGTTTTGCTAAATCAAACGGGTAAACACGGTAGCAGACCAATATCGAATCGGGTAAAGGAGCTGGTGATAGAGTAAGAAGGTTGGATGCGATACTGTATGTACTTGTGTAACCGCCGGGGGATTTTATTTCAATACTTCCCGGAACGACAGAAAGAGAATCCAGTTTTATACCATCTTCAGAAGGTTTGATCCAGCGGCAACGCAGATTACTATATTGCGCATATCCGCTATGCACAATAACAAAAAAAAAGAAAAGTGTAATTACATAAACCCTTATCATTCGTTATAGTAAGGCATTTCTATATAAAATGAAGTGCCTTTATCTGCTGTAGTTTCAAACCATATGGTGCCTTTCATATCCTCAACCAATCGTTTTGCAAGTGCCAAACCTATGCCTGAACCTGAATATTTTGTACTGAAATACGGCACGAAAATTTTGCTTTGAAGTTCTGTTGGTATACCCGTTCCATTATCCCGGATTTCTATCAGCACACGATCTACTTTTTGACTCACATACACATCAATATTACGCGTACGCATATCCGGTATGCTTTGTATTGCATTCAACAATAAATTGTTTAAAATATTTACAATCATTGTTTTGTCTGCCACTATAAATGTTGGTGTTGCCGGTATGTGCGCCTGTATGCCCGATTGATCCTGTTGCTGATGCAGCACGACCAGTTCTTTTACTAATAAATTCAATTCAACTTTTTCAAGCTGCAATTCAGGCAATTTGTAAAAAGATGAAAAAGAACTTGCTATCTCACTTAACGAATCAACCTGGGTTAAGATTGTCTGAAAAGATTGTTTTAATTCTTCATCCGTAGGCTTTGATCCGCCATTATTAAAGCGCTGCAATAGATACTGCAGTTTTAACTTCATGGGTGTTAACGGATTTTTGATCTCGTGCGCTACCTGTCTGGCCATTTCCCTCCAGGCACTCTCCTTCTCTGAGTTTGCCAGTATTAACTTACTTTCATCCAGCTTTATAAGCATGGAATTATACTCCTGAACCAGACGTCCTATTTCGTCGGAAGACTGCCATTGAATCGGTTCATTATCATACAAGCCTGTTTTTTTAATCCCTATGGTAATAAGCTTTAAAGGATATGTTAAATAAAAGGCAACCAGGTACGAAAGCAATAATAAAATGATAAAACCGATTGAAAAGATGTTCAGAATAATTTTCAGATACGACGATATCTGCCGCACAATATCTTCCTTTGATTCAAAGAATGGCAAATGTATAATACCCGCAATGGCTCCGGTTCCCGGAACACGTATCAACCGGTAAATGGATTTGTAGGATAATGAACCCGTTTGTTCTGTAGTTACAATATATTGGTTTTTACTTTCGAGAAGTGCCGCGTATGCACTGGGCTGTATATAGCTTGAAAGAATTCCTTTCCGGAACACTTCAGGTTGATTTGTTGCCAGTAAATATCCGTTCGTTCCGTAGATATTAATATCCAGCTGTTCCACCCGTGTCAGATCAGACTCCAGCAATAACTCACCTACCGAAGCTTTACTGATCCGATCCTGAATAATCGTACGTGATGATATCAAGGCAGACAATTTATCTGAATCATTGATAAACCGATTCATCAGCGATTGTTCATAGTTTTTATTTACATAACCCAGGGTTATAACACTGACCAATAAAAGCGGAATGAAAAAGGCAAGATTTAAATAGATCTGTACCTTGGTTGCATAACTGACCTGGCGTTTCTGCAGATTTATGCGGTACACGTGCACAAGTACAATAAACAGAATACCTACAATATGGAATAAAAAATACAGGGATGCATTTGAAATCAATATATCCATAATACCATACGGCTTACTTACTACGATCCAGGCATTATCCGTTCCTTTTAACCAGATGTGATAATACCCTTCATACGTACATTCCTGTATATTATTATTGCGTTTATTGCGGATAAAATTTATGAACTGCTGATCGTAATTAAAATAGCCATAACTGGTTTCCAATTTCCCATTATTCAGAATACAATAATCGAAATCTTTATAATTTTCCTGAACTTGTTTCTGATCCAGTACCAATTCAGGGAATACGCTGTTTTTACTATACTTACCTGATTCCAGTTCAATAATGATGTAAGCAATTACGATATTCGAAGAAGTAATCTTATTCACAGAAATATAGCGCCGTGTATTTGTTATGTGATCGTTGTAGCTATACAGATCAAGTTTATTGAGATAGGTAGATTTCACTAAAACGGTATTATAGTATTCGTTGTAGGTTACCTGTCCGGTCTGTGTATTGAAAGGCTCTCCCGTAGCATCCAGCAATTCTACGCGAACGGAATAATCATTAAAATAATTGGACAGATACTTCTTCTGAATTTTATCTTTTACAATTGTCAGATCAGAAAAAGGCGATAAGATCTTTTCACGTATAAACCCATCGCGTTGAATGTTGATAGAAGCTTCCTGCAATAAAAATTCTGTTATTTCATCCCGATCATACAGCAAACGTTCGCCATAGCGGTTCATCTGCTGATTCACTTTATTTCTGCCGTTATAAAAAATAGCCGTACCAATCATTAAAGAAGAAACCAGGGAAAATAAAAAAATGTAAATAAAAGATTGGTATTTCATTTTCCCTAAAATAGCCGGATACCCCTGAAGTAAACTCAATAAACTAAACACCGTTAAGCACATACTGACAACCGCCAGCTGCGGATCAATAAAGGCACTTATTGCAATAAAAATCAGATACAATGTAATAAGCTGCATGGGGGAATCAATTCTATAGCGTTTATACAACCTCCATAAAACCTGCAGTGTTAAATGCACTAAATAAAAGAACACAAATGAAATTGAAATGATTGATACCACTAATAAAATACGCAGTACCGAAACATCTAAATCCTCAATCAGATTCAGAGATACCGTAGAATTGGATACGATACTGCGAATCATCAAATAATAAGTTACAGCAAAAACCCAGGAAAGCAGAATACTTAAACCGAGTTTGATCCGAACCATAAGTGTTTTTTTATTGATATAAATAAATCGGTAGATCTTGCGGTGCTGAACAACTGAAATGATTTCAAACAATAAATAAACAGAGAAAAATATATTGAGTACCAGATCAAATATTGATTCGCTGAAAAAAGAAGAAGCATAATAACCTGATGAAAAGATTTCATCCGAAGAAAAATATTCCGGCAGATTTAACAGTATCAAAAGCAGCCGGAAACTTATAAATAAAGCGATGCGAAACAGTACATGCATCACCTTACGTTTGCGTTTCCATAATACTTCCGTGATAAAATACACCCATACCAGCAGCACGAGTAACACATAAATAACGGTAGCAAATGTGCCGTATATAAAATCCTGCTGCGATGAGCTGCATTCAAAACTGCATAAATACTGCCCGTGCCGGCCTATCACCTGCCCTGTTTGTTTCCCTGATATATAAATACGTACCGGAATATGCTTAAACAGCAAGGGGTTTGTGTGATTGTTTATAAAGGTGTTTTCAACGGAATAAATGCGTTCAAGTTCCAGCAACGAGAATACTTCTATTGTTTTCCCATCCATGGAAGCCGTATCGCGGCAAGACAGGTATTTACCGGTGCTGTTACTGATATAACTCCATTTATTTACGCCTTTTAAAAATTTATAATTGGGTATATTTTCAGATTCAGACCAATAAATTAAGCGGCCTTCTTCATACACAAAAAATGGATTGCTTTTTTTTATTTTATTAAATGCCGAAAAAGAAATTTCTTTCGCTCCTATTTTTTTTAAGATGTTTTTATTTTGAATTTCTGTTTCAGTCATTGAATGACTCACGCGGTTTGAAACAGTAGAATAATAAATATTCTGATCCAGATGGATGCATGCAGTTCTAAAAATCAGTAATAACGTTAAGCTTACGCCTAATGAAAGTATGACCCAACGCAGGAAGGTTAAAAAAGATGAGAAAGACTTAAACGGCAACATCATATACCCTAAAAATACGGAAATATGCCCGTAATAGTATGCTTTTTACTTAAGCATTCGCTTGCTGCTTACTCTTCTGGGAAGAACGGTACCACAGAAATGCGATAAAAGCGATCAGAATATAGGGGAATAACATCAGGTATAATATTCCGGAGTTAATACCGGTATTTTTAGCATCTGCGCCTGCATTATCAGCAGTTTCCAATTGAGCACGGCACATAGCACATTGTGCTTCCGCATCCATATTCAATCCAATAAATAATATAAGAAGTAAAAGAGGCAGAATGATATACGCTTTTTTCATAGGAAACATTGTTTAGTATTATTTACCGTAATACGGACTAATCATTAAATACACCAGTACTCCCGTAACAGAAACATACAGCCAGATTGGGTATGCCCATTTAACTATTTTTTTGTGTCGTTCAAAATCGCTTGTAAAAGCAAAATAAAGTGCCTTCAATACAAAATAAACAACTACAGCAGCTAAGATAATATGTGTGATTAATAAGAAGTAATACACATAATTTAACGGAGAAGTTCCTCCGTAATGAGTAGATGTATGTGTTAAATGATATAAGATATACGTAAGGAGAAAAAAGAGCCCCAAAGCTACGCAAATCAGCATGCAGGTACGGTGCAGGGCAATGTTTTTACGTCTGATCGCTGCAAAAGCGATAACAAGAAATAAGGTGGTAAGGCTGTTTACCAATGCGTTGATATGCGGCAATGTGTTTGTCCAGCTTCCCAAATCAAGTTTAAAAGGCAAACCCAATAACAGCGCTACAGCAACCGGAATTGCTATTGCCAGAATGTTGATTGTTTTATCGTTTAATACCTTAACAAGATTATTTTCGTTTTGCATCACGCTCTATTTTTTGTAATACTTTAAGTTCTGTAATCAGTCTGTCTACATCTTTCTCATTGGTGCCTGTATAGTAGCCTCTGATCCATCCGTTTTTATCTACCAATACAATACGTTCGCTATGCAGAAAGTCTGTCAGATCTTCTTCGTTTTGCTTTGCAGTCAAAAAGAACTGTCTCTGCCCCAAGGTATAGATCGTATCCTTTTCTCCGGTCAGGAAATACCATTTGCCGGGAATAGCATTATACTGTTTTGCATAGCGCTGAAGTACTTCAGAAGAATCATGTTCCGGGTCTACGGTTAATGAAATAAGTACCACATCTTTATCATGCTTAAATGCTTCCTGAACGCGGATCATCTGAGTGGTCATTTCCGGACAGATGCTGCCGCAACGTGTAAATACAAAGTCGTAAACCTTAAAACTGGAATCATATGCTGTGCTCTTAAAAGCATCACCATTCTGATCTGTTAATGTATAAGCTGGAATTCGGTGCGCGTCTGTAATAATGTAGCCGCGTTCTGTTTCTGTTGAATCATATGCAAAGTATACAGGCAATGTGTGTTGTGTACGTGCGAAAAAGGTAAATAGAAAAATTAAAAAGACCGGTACTAACAGCGCTAAGCATAAGTACACGGTCTTTTTAGTAGTGTTCATAATTGAATGAGAAAGTATTCTTTCGAATACGGAGATTAATGATTAACCGAAGATTTCTTTAATTGAATGAAATACATAAGTCGCTTCAATCAATTGAGATAAAATTAACCAGATGATGAATATTACAGGCAATACAATTGCCCATATCAATAACTTAACTTCATATTTTAAGTGCATGAATTCACCTACAATATAAAATGTTTTAACCAATGTCATTAATACGAAAATTGTTGTAAGAAGAATCCCTCTTTCCATTGTAAAAGCTAAAACGAATTCAATAGCCGTTAAAACACCTAAGATGGCTGTAACAACAAGTAAATGTTTGATTTTTGCCGGATCTCTTGGTTGTACTTCAGAAGAGTGTCCGTGAGAATGTGATGCGTGTCCCATTGTATGTACTATTTTTAAGCTATTGAAATTAAACTAAATAGAAGAAGGTAAATACGAATACCCAAACAAGATCGACAAAGTGCCAGTAAAGACCTACTTTTTCAACCATCTCATACGTGCCGATTCGTTGGTATGTACCATAAGATACGTTATAGAACACCAGAATGTTAATGATTACACCGGATAAAACGTGCGTGCCGTGGAAACCTGTAATGAAGAAGAATAAATCAGCAAATAATCTCGGGCCATATTCATTCTGAATCAGATTAGCACCAAAGATCTGACGCACTGAACCATCAGCATCTGTTACTGTTAATCCATCTGTTGTACCGCTGATGAAGATTGTCCATTCCCAAGCCTGGCAAGACAAGAATGCTATACCTCCAAGAATTGTCCATAACATCCATTTCTGAACATCTTTCTTATCGTTACGGTGGCCGGCTTCAACAGCCAATACCATTGTTACAGAAGAAAGAATAAGGATGAAAGTCATTAACCCTACGAATACAAGCGGGGCATTAATATGAAAGAACGGAATGTGTGTAAATACTTTTTCCGGTATTGGCCAGTATGCTACTGAAGCTTTAAAATCATGTAACAGGCCATCATACGTAGCATGTGAAAAACGCGCAAAACCATAGGTAATTAATAAACCAGAAAAGCTTAAAGCATCTGATAATAAAAAGAACCACATCATTAATTTGCCATAACTAGCTTTTAGTGGTTCTGCATCTCCTCCCCAAAGGGCTTTGTTTTCTTTTTCGTCGATAACTGCCGTTGCCATATAATATACTTAAATAATAAATTAGTTCTTATTCTAATTATTCACCTGTAAAAATACAAACAAATAAATCCAAAGCAAATCTAAAAAGTGCCAATAAGTTGTACACATCTCTATTTGTAATAAGTTTAAAGAACCTGCTTGTGTTCTTATACTTGAATATAAAACGATTAACAGATAAATCAAGCCTGTAATCAGGTGAAAACCGTGTAAACCGGATAAAATATAAACAAATGAACCGGCAGGATTACTGTATCTGCCGCCAAGGAATACTTTCTGATCTACCAGCTGTCCCCAGCCATCTACCTGCAGTTTCAAAAATATTAAGCCCAGAATGATGGTTCCGGTTAAAGCAACCAATAGCATCGTTCTGTTGTTATTTTTTGCTGCGCCAAATGCCCACTGCATGGTTACACTGCTTAATATAATAACTCCCGTACTCACCAGAAATCTGTTCGGCAGATCAAATTTTAACCAGTCGCCATCTGTGCTCCGAACCAGATAAGCACTGGTCATAGCGGCAAAAAGCATCACGATCGTAACAATAAATAACCAGAGAAGGAATTTCTTTGGTTCCATCGCAAACGTTGGTTTTATTTCTTCTTCTTGAGGAAATTGTTTGTCTAGAGTATTATCTGCAGTATCCATATTATCTAATAAATTTTATCAAGTACAAATGCTATCTGAACAATCGGTAAATAGAGAAAGGATCCAAACATCAATAACAGTGCTGCTTTCACGCTGCATTCCTTCCACAGATACATGGTTTGAAAAAAGAATAATATGCCGCATGCCAATGCAATGTATGCAGATGTTATTCCTGACATGCCAAACAGATACGGAAGAAAACCTAATGGCAATAAACACAAGGTATACGTCATAATGATTGTTGCTGTGTGCTTACTTCTTCCGTCTTTAGTAGGCAATAATTTAATCCCTGCCTTTTTATATTCTTCATCCAGAACCCAGGCAATGGCCCAGAAATGCGGAAACTGCCATAAGAATTGTATAGCAAACAGAACACCCGGTTCCCATCCATATTCGCCTGTTACAGCGATCCAGCCGATCATCGGAGGAAATGCACCAGGGAAAGCTCCTATAAATACAGCAATTGGCGAAACGGTTTTTAATGGCGTATAAATGAACGAATAAATAACCAGAGAGATTAACGACAGAATAAGCGCATTTAACGTGCTGTATACGGCTAGTATTACGGTTCCTGCAATCAGAAACAATGCAGAAGTTATGATAGCCTGCTGCACAGTTATAATACCTTCCGGCAATGGTCTGCTCGCGGTACGCTTCATCAGTTTATCTGACTCCCGCTCAATAATCTGATTGATAATATTGGCCGATACCGTAATGGAAAAACCTCCGATAAGAAATAGTACTAAATTCAGCCAGTCTACTTGCCCGCGTTCAGCAAGAATATACCCCATACCCGAAGAAAATGCTACAGTAGAAGTAAGTCTGAACTTCGTTAATTTGAAATATGCCTGAAATTGTGAAGCCAATGATTGATCGATATCTATGTGTTGGGTACGCAAGTTACACACTCCTTCTGTTTTGTCCTACCATAAACCTAAAAACAAATGCAAGTTGGACACCTAACAATACAGTTGCGAACAACAAATGTATAGGTTGCGCCCACGGTGGTAAGGCAAAATATGCCAGTGTTATTCCTGCCGCTATTTCAATAGCAATAACCGCTGCAATCTTTGTTGAAAGCCTATATGCCTTTGGATACAGCGCACGTTGTTTGTATAAAATAAAGGTAAAATATATTGTTGCTGCTGTCAATAAAATAGAATAACTGCGGTGTATAATAAAAATACTTCCGGCAGAAGCAATCCATGTTTCTTTATATTGATAATCCAGGGCATATGAAATAATATCAATGGTTTCGCGCACTTCTGTTCCTAAGAATATTTGTATCACCGTTAATGAAATAAATACCCACATCGCCCAACGGTATTTTCTGCCCAGATCTTCTTCGGCATAATCCGCTGCATGCAAACGTTGCTTTTCTTTTCCTGCTTCAACCAACAACCAGATCAATATTCCCATGATCAGTAAAGCAACGCCCATGTGTAATGTTATCAAAATCGGCTTCAGATACGATGACACTAATTTTGCACCTAATAAGCCTTGAGAGGCCATTAATACAGCTAACAGCAAAGAGTACCAGAAATATTTAGGCGTAGTTTTAAGAAAGCGGGTCGCATAGATACATTGATAAACAATGATCAGTCCGGCAATAGCACCGACTAATCTGTTGACATATTCGGTCCATGTTTTGTATACATTGAATACCGCCGGGTGCCCCTGCACAGCATATTTTTCCTTATAATCCGCAGGCAGTTGTGACTCTTCCAGCGGCGGTGCATAGGTTCCAAAACACTTTGGCCAATCCGGACAGCCCATGCCCGACCCTGTACTCCGCACAATACCACCGGCAAGAATCACCAGATAAATAGTTACCAGACTTACAAAGACTATTCGGTAGAAACGATTAATATGTACGATATTCATAGTATGTCAAGAGCAAGAGGTACCAGCATAAAAAATCCAAAAGTGTTAGTAAGACTATAAAAAAATCTAGCTAATGCTTTTGGATAAATAAGATAATAAAAAGACTAACCCGCGGAGGTTAGTCTTTTATATGAATTAATGTTCGTCTACTTCGCCTGGTAAATTAGACTCAGGAGTTTCGGAGAATGGCACTGTCTGCGGAATGAAGTCATCAGCAGCACCAGGCTTGCTGTAATCGTATGGCCAACGATACACGTGCGGAATAGCACCCGGCCAGTTGCCGTGACCCGGATTGATTGGCGTAGTCCACTCTAATGTATTTGATTTCCATGGGTTCATTGTAGCAATTCTACCTTTAAACATGCTGTAGAAGAAGTTGAAGATAAATACAAATTGCGCTACAAATGTTACGATCGCTGCAATACTGATCAATTCGTTCAGATCTGTAAAGCTATTGAACGCATCAAAACCTGTCCATGAATAATAACGTCTTGGAAAACCTGCGATACCAATGTAGTGCATCGGGAAGAAGATCAGGTAAACACCGATAAATGTTAACCAGAAGTGGATATAACCCAAACGGTCATCCATCATACGGCCGAACATTTTAGGATACCAGTGATAAACACCGGCAAGCATACCAAAGAAGGATGCAGAACCCATTACAATGTGAAAGTGTGCTACAACGAAATACGTATCGTGTAATTGAATATCTGCTGCAGAGTTACCTAATACAATACCTGTTAAACCACCTGATATGAAGAAAGAAACCAGACCTATAGAGAACAACATAGCAGGTGTAAAGATGATGTTACCTCTCCATAATGTAGCAATGTAGTTGAAAGCCTTCACCGCAGATGGTACCGCAATGATCAATGTAAGGAACATGAATATGGAACCCAGGAATGGATTCATACCTGTTACGAACATATGGTGGGCCCATACAATGAATGATAAGAATGCAATAGCAACAATAGAGAAGATCATCGCTTTGTAACCAAAGATCGGCTTACGTGAATTCGTTGCAACAATCTCAGATGTTACACCCAATGCAGGTAATAATACGATGTATACTTCCGGGTGACCTAAGAACCAGAATAAGTGCTGGAATAAGATTGGGCTGCCACCTTCGTTGTGTAACGCTTCCCCACCAATGTAGATTTCAGATAAGAAGAAACTTGTTCCGAAACTTCTGTCGAATACTAATAATAATGCTGCTGAGAATAATACCGGGAAGGATAATAAACCAATGATTGCAGTGATAAAGAACGCCCAGATCGTTAACGGAAGACGTGTAAACGTCATACCTTTTGTTCTGAGGTTAATTACTGTAGTTACATAGTTCAAACCACCCAATAATGTTGATGCAATAAAGAATACCATTGCAACCAACCATAATGTCATCCCTAAACCTGAACCGTTTACTGCCTGTGGTAATGCACTCAATGGAGGATAAATTACCCAGCCACCTGATGCAGGTCCTGTTTTAATAAATAAAGAGAACATCATGATCACACTTGAAAGGAAGAACAACCAATAAGACAGCATGTTCAAAAAGCCAGATGCCATATCACGTGCACCAATCTGAAGCGGAATCAGGAAGTTACTGAACGTACCGCTCAGACCCGCTGTTAATACAAAGAATACCATGATTGTACCATGCATGGTTACTAATGCAAGATAAAATTCAGGATCTAATTTACCATTCTGAATCCACTCCCCTAACAATGGTTTTAACCAGGTTAAATCTGCATCAGGAAAACCTAATTGCAAACGGAACAACACTGAAAGTAAACCTCCAATAACAGCCCAAACAATACCTGAAACTAAATATTGTTTAGCAATGTACTTATGGTCTTCACTGAATACATACTTACGAATCCAAGGCAGATCGTGGTGATCGTGCTCATCATGTGCATGCGCATCAGATAAAGAACCAGAATGTGACATATCTACAGCCGACATAGTATTTATGATAAATTGTTATTAATTCAAATTTAATTTTGAAGCGTTACCTGATATTACTCGTGAGAAAATTTCAGATCTACATGCGCACTATCTGCAACAACTTCAGGAGTCATTAATGTATCCGAAACAGAAGTCTTAGCAATTGTTTCTGAAGGTAAGAACTCTTTTAAATACTTTTCTTTTAAAACGTTGGGAGCTTTAGTTGCTACATAAGCAGCATTTAAAGAAGCCCATGATTTTTGAGAAGCTTTCCATTTTTCATAGTCAGCAGGTTCATCAACAATTACCAGGAAACGCATGGCATAGTGACCACGGCCACACACTTCAGTACAAGCTAATTCATAATTAAATTCAGCATTTCCTGTTTTCTCACGCATTTCTTTTGTAGAAATTGTTGGTGTAAACCAGAACTTCGTTGGCATTCCCGGAACAGCATCCATTTTCACACGGAAGTGCGGTAAGAATACCGAGTGGATTACATCTCTTGAGCGAATATGTAATGAAACGTTTTTACCTTTTGGTAAATGCAATTCCATTGGAATAAAGTCATCGTAACTTGCAGTATCATTAAAATCAATACCGAACTCGTTCACAGCATCAATTTTTCTGAAATGATATTTACCTAACTGTCCATCAGCACCCGGGTATCTCACCTGCCATGCAAATTGTTTACCCATGATCTCAATTACTTCTGAACCTGCAGGAGCAGGAGACGTAATTGCATGCCATTCTTTGTAACCATACACAACAAAACCAGCCATGATAATTGCAGGAATGATTGTCCAGATACGCTCTACTGTATGGTTATCAGGGTAGAAATAACCTCTGTTACCTTCTTTAAAACGGTACATGTATGGAAAGAAATACAGCAATGCGTTTGTTACTAAGAACGCAAGTGTTAAAACGGCCATAATCACCCAGAACAACATATCAGTTCTTACACCGTGAGCAGAAGCAGCTTCAGGTAAAAACTTATCTCTCGCAGACATGAAAGATAAATAGAATGCTAGTACACCCGTTACAAATACTACGATAAACAGGAAGGCGTTAACCGTGTTACCAACACCAACTGTTTTCTGGTACCGGCCGTTTATCACATTCGTTAATACACCAATTCTAAATATCAAATAGAGTATTGATAGTATTAGGGCAATTGCTACAATTATAATTACAGAAGTCATTGTATATATAGAGTTTTGTAATGGCTTTAATTAAAATACATCATGATGAACACTTTCTTCGATCATCGGGTGATTCTTAGGAATTAACTGCAATCTGGATAACGCTGTTAACACCATGAATAAGAATACTCCAACAAAGACCATAGCTAAGCCCAATTCCATGAATAAGAATATACCATCTAAGCCACCTGATTGATTTAATACCGGAGGTGTAGTAATCATGTAGAAGTCAAACCAGTGACCTAATATTACAACAACACAAACAATTTTCAACATGATACCCATTCTTTTCGACCCTCTTGTCATTAACACAAGGAACGGGAAGAAGAAATTAAGGAATAATGTTAAGAAGAAAATAGGTGTATACGCATCTGTCTTCAAACGTTGAACAAAATAACCAACTTCTTCAGGAATATTTGCATAGTAGATCAATAAGAATTGTTCGAACCAGATGTATGTCCAGAAGATAGAGAATGCAAATACAAATTTACCTAAATCGTGTAAGTGGTTTTCATTGATGATTGACAGGTAACCATTGTCTTTTAACAGAACAACAATTAATGTAATGAAAGCTAATGCTGAAACAAACCAGCTGGCAAATACATACCAACCGAACATTGTACTAAAGAAGTGCGGATCCATTGACATTGCCCAATCCCATGCAGACATAGAAGAAGTAACACCAAAGAAGATCAGGAAAAACGCTGATGTTACAACACTTTTGTGCCACCATTTTGTATCCGGAGATAAATCTTCATTCTTCTGATACTTACGAAGTGTAGTCCAGCTGAATAACCATAATGCAAAGTAAATTACTGTGCGTGCAAGGAAGAAAGGTGTATTCAGAAATGCTTTTTTACCGTCTAACAATGGATCGTAATGTGCGCTTGTCTTGTCATATAAATCTTCGTGCGTCCAGTGAAATAAATCATGACCGAATACAACAAACAATACAATTGTCAAAGGTGCCGCTACCCAAAGATAGTTACCGAAAGCCGAAGGAATTCGTTGGATACCAGCAGACCACCCTGCCCAGGCAACGTAATTGAATGCAACAAAGAAAACACCCATTACAGCAATACCTGCAAAGAAAATATTGTTCTGCCAAAGATCTTTGATCAGGCGTAATGCCCACGTTGGTTTGTGAGCACCATGGTCACCATGTGCCTCATGTCCTGCTTCAGCATGTGCATGCGCATCGCCATGAGGAGCTTCAGCTGCGTGTGCATCTGTAGCGTGTGCATCTGCAACTAATGAAGTAGTAACACTTGCGTGTTCACCATGTCCTCCATGTGCATGATTTTCCTGATACATTGCAAGGAAAACACCTATGATTACAAGGATTACCCCTACTCCTATTAAAATAAATAGTTTTTTCTTTATCTCCGCAGAGAATACAAACTTTTCGTCAAGATTAACTGAAGTATTGTGATGATGTGCCATAAATCTACCTTCGTTCTAAATAGTTATTTTTTTTGTAGAACTTCTTTCACATAAAGTGAAATTTTCCATCTCTCTAAAGGTTCCAATTGAGAAGCATGCTGAAGCATTCTCCCTTTTCCATATGTAATAACATGGAATATGTGTCCGGCATTAACTGCTTTAAGTGTTCCGGATTTTAAGTTGGCAACACCTTGTAATTTATCATTTACAGGACCATCGCCTTCTCCACCTTCACCATGGCAGTGAGAACAGAATCTGTTAAATAAAACCTGTCCTTCAGACAATACTTCTTCTGTTGGCGCAATAGGTGAAACTAATGTTGCATTAGCCTGTGCTAATGAATCTTTAGTAATGTGATATGGAACAGCTCCCCGTTTAATAGTACCTGGTACCGGCATACGTAAGTTAGAACCATTGTTATATGGCATTACATTATATGCTTCCGGGAAATGTTCTTTATCTTCAACCAAAGTAACTGGTTCATACGCTTCAGAAACATACATGTTTGGTGCATATTCATTTCTAGGGCTTTCGTGAACAGGTATCTGATCAAAGTTGTGGTTACACGATGAAACGGTTGCGGCAAATACGATTGCGGCTGCTATATTGAAGGTTTTCATTGTCATAGTATATGAAGCCTTTCTTAGTTTTCCAATGATTTTGTAGTTACTTCAGAAGCTCCGGTTTCTGAAAGGATCGATTTCAGAGCTGCTGAGTCGTGTTTGTTTGATGCAGTATCAAAAGCAATAACAAATTTATCATCTGTTGTTCTTGGATCAAACATCTGTGGTGTAGACCATGGATTCAGATTACTTGCAACGAAGAATGTTCCGGTCATACCTAATGCACAAAACAATACCGTTAATTCAAACGTGATCGGAATAAAAGCAGGTAGCGGAATGTGTGGTTTACCACCAATATCCATCGGCCAGTCAAATCCCAGCATACCAATCATCATTGATAAGGCTGTGATTGTTCCGACAATACCGAACAGGAAGCCTGCGATAGGTAAGTTTGAATAACTATATCCTAATGCGTTGTCAAGCCCGTGAACCGGATATGGAGTATATACTTCATGTATCTTTACCCCTTTTGCGCGAATCTGATCTACAGCGTTCATCAATACTGCTTCATCATCATACACACCAAATACAAAATTCTTTCCTTTTTCCATGTTATTTATAAGTATTCAGGACTTAGGTTATTTCTTTTCAGAAGATGAATCAATGATTGTTTTAACTTCAGCCATGTTAATTACCGGGAAATACTTCGCAAATAATAAGAAACATGTGAAGAATAATCCGAAGGTAAATAAGTAATCCCCTACATCATATAACGTTGGCGAGAAGTAAGACCAGGATGAAGGAATAAAGTCTCTGTGTAATGAAGTACAGATAATTACAAAACGTTCAAACCACATACCGATGTTTACTACAATAGATAAACCGAATGTCCAGGCGATACTTGTACGTACTTTCTTGAACCAGAACATTTGCGGGGAAATCACATTACATGTCATCATGGTTGCATATGCCCACCAATACGGACCGAATGCACGGTTAATGAAGGCGTATTTTTCATATGGTACACCTGAGTACCACGCAATGAAGAACTCTGTAATATAAGCAATACCTACAACTGAACCTGTTAATACGATGATCTTGTTCATCGATTCAATGTGGTTGATTGTTATGTAATCTTCTAAGCCGAACAGCACACGTGTTACCAGCATTAGTGTTAATACCATCGCAAAACCTGAGAAGATCGCACCAGCAACGAAATACGGAGGGAAGATTGTTGTATGCCACCCCGGAATCAATGACGTTGCAAAGTCCATGGATACAATTGTGTGTACTGAGAGTACAAGTGGTGTTGAAACACCTGCCAACACTAAGGATACAGCTTCATAACGTGACCATGTTTTTGCTGAACCGTCCCAGTTCATACTTAACGCACCGTAAATAACACGACGGATACCTGTAGCTCTTTCACGGATGGTTGCAAAATCAGGAATCAAACCTACATACCAGAATACTAATGATACAGTGAAGTATGTTGAAATCGCAAATACGTCCCACATTAAGGCAGAGTTAAAGTTTTGCCACAAAGAACCATTGTTGTTCGGGAAAGGTAATACCCAGTGACCAACCCACGGACGCCCCATGTGCGCAATAATGAACGTAGCAGCACAGATAACGGCAAAGATTGTCATCGCCTCTGCTGCACGGTTAATAGATGTTCTCCATTTTTGGCGGAATAGTAACAATACGGCAGAGATCAATGTACCGGCGTGACCGATACCTACCCACCATACGAAGTTCGTGATATCCCAGGACCAACCAATTGTCTTGTTCAATCCCCACATACCAATACCTTCATACCATGTTGTCCATAAGCAGTAACCACCATAGAACAATGTGATCAATGCCATAGCAAATGATATTTTCCATGCAGTTGAAGGCGCACCTTCTACTTGTCTACAAATATCGTTGGTAACGTCTTGTTTTGTTTTTCCGTTTGTAACCAACGGCGGCCTTACCGAAGAAGTAACTTGCATAATCTTAAATCTCGATTAAATTAGGCTTTAGAAATATTTCTGATTTTTGTCAAATACGTAATATTCGGCTGAACATTCAATTCTTCAAGAACTGTGTATGTACGCTCTGGATTGTGCACATTACGTTCCTGGTAAACTTTACCTTCAACGTCTCTTAAATCACCGAATAAGATTGCTCCTGTTGCACAAGCAGCTGCACAAGCTGTAGTAACTTCACCATCCACGATGTGACGTTTTTCTTTCTTAGCCTTAAGCTTGCCTTCCTGTATTTTCTGAACACAGAATGAACATTTTTCCATTACACCACGAGAACGTACTGTAACATCCGGGTTCAATACCATACGGCCCAATGAAGTATTCATCGCAACGTTTTTGTCAAATTTCTCTTCGTTGTCGAAGTATTTGAACCAGTTGAAACGACGAACTTTATATGGACAGTTGTTTGCACAGTAACGTGTACCGATACAACGGTTATAAGTCATTTGGTTTAAACCTTCAGAGCTATGTGTTGTTGCAGCAACCGGACAAACCGTTTCGCACGGTGCGTGGTTACAGTGCTGACACATCATTGGCTGGAAAGTAACCTGAGGATTTTCAGAAGGAATTTCTAATGTTCCGTAACCGATACCTTCTGCATCAGAAGTAAAGTACTCCCCTGTTTTAGTGGGTTCTGCATCCGAACTGTAGTATCTGTCGATACGGATCCAGTGCATTTCACGTGCATTTAAAACTTCTTTTTTACCAACTACCGGAACGTTGTTCTCAGCCTGACAAGCAATCACACAGGCACCACAACCTAAACAGGTGTTTAAGTCGATAGACATGCTCCATAAGTGATTTGGCTGATGGTGCTGATCTTTCCAGATATCAACTAATGCAGGAGCTTTTTTACCATCCGGTGTTGAAACCGTTGGTTTGAATCTGCCTGCAGAAGGGTCGTTAATGTATTCAGATAATAACGCATCCTGAATAATCGGACGAGCCATTAATGTATGGTGTGTTTGAGTTTGAGCAATTGGATATTTATCGCCACCTAGTTTAGTAACAGAAACGCCTGTAACGAAATCCAATACAGAGCCGTCTACGAAACGTGCGAATGGATAAACATTTTTACCTACTCCATCCCCGCATTTCCCAACATGTGTTCTTCCGTATCCGATTGCTATCGATACCGTATTACCAGCCTGACCAGGTTGAATCAAAACAGGAAGTTCTACAGAATAGTTAGCAGACTTAACCGCAACTCTATCTCCTTGCTCTAACGCATTTGCTTTAGCATAACTCGCAGATACCGCTACGTAGTTATCCCATGTAGCTTTAGAGATCGGATCAGGTAATTCCTGTAACCAAGGGTTATTCGCTTGAGAACCTGTACCCAAGCCTATTTTTTCGTATAATTTTAATTCAATACCAGATGTATTGGCAGGGTAGTTTTTAATGATACCTGCTTCAACAGCTGAACGGTCGAAACTGGAAGCAGTTACTTCTACACCTGATTTATTTTTAGGTTCGAATACACCGTCCTGCAATGCCTGATCCCATGAAGCACCACCTAAGATCGATGAGATCCAGTTAGATTTAAGGAATTCATAATAATCACCGGAATTACCAGACCATAAAAGAAGTGACTCCTGAGCAGCTCTCGTTTTAAATATTGGAGAAATACTCGGCTGTCCTAGTGAATAGAAACCAGCTCTTGGTTCTGCATCACCCCATGCTTCTAAATAATGATGATCCGGTGCAACGAATTTTGTTAATGCTGCTGTTTCGTCAACTCTATCAGCAAAAGATACTGTTAACGATACCGATGATAATGCTTTAGCCAGCTCTGCTCCTCTTGCATGATCAAACACAGGGTTTGAACCATAGAAAATCACAGCATTTACTTTGCCTGCAACCGCATCGTTTATAAACGTATTCATTGCTTCATCATTTCCTTGTTTCTGGAACGAAGGTGTAGCTAATGAAATTGTTGTACCGTAGTTACCTAATGCTAAGTTGATTTCATTTACTAAAATCTGAACATTAACATCGTTTGAACCTGAAACAACTAATGATTTACCTCTGTTCGATGCTTTTAATAAAGCTGCAGCAGCTTTATCTAATACATCATTTTTCACAGGAGTTGTAGAAACTTTAGATGAAACAATTTTATTATATAGTTCAGCGATAAACAACCCTTCCTGTGAAGGTTTGATCGGTTGTCTGTAATCAGCATTACTGCCTGTTAACGAAAGAGCCGTTTCAAACTGAAAATGCTGACTCATCGTTTTCTTAGTTTTACTAAGTCTACGTGTATCAGCATACTGAGAAACAAACTCTATCGGAGAAATCCATGTACCTAAGAAATCAGCGCCAAAGCCTACTATTACTTCTGCTTTGCTGAAATCATAAGAAGGAATTACAGCCTGACCAAATGATGTTTGGTTTGCTTTTAAAATACCATAAGAAGAGTTTGCATCGTATTGCACATGCTCTGTTGATGGATATTTTGCTTTGAATGCTGCAATTGCTTTTTTAGTTGTCGGGCTTAAAATAGTCGGAGAAACAATACGGATATTTCCGCCGGTTGCTGCAATAGCACCCAACTGAACACCTACCTGCTTATCCAGATCAGCCCACGTAGCAGCAGCACCTTTAATTAAAGGCCCCTGAATACGAGCTGTATCATACAGACTTAATACGGATGCCTGAACGCGACCGTTTGTACCGCCTTTTGTAACGCTTGAAAGCTTGTTCCCTTCAATTTTAATCGGACGACCTTCACGCGTTTTTACCAATACACTGCAATATTCACCGCCATCTACAAAAGTAGAAGCATAATAGTTTGCAATACCTGGCTCTATTTCTTCAGGCTTATTTAAATATGGAATAGCTTTTTTAACCGGAGCTTCACAAGCAGCTAGAGAAACGGCTGCAACACTAAAGCCCAAAAGCTTTAAGAAGTCTCTTCTATCCGTTCCGTTTGATTCTTCAGAAGAATTCTTTAGAGGAAGGAATTCTGGAAATTCATTTTGAGCATTCTTTACGAATTCAGGGCTGTTACCCAACTCTTCAACACCTTTCCAAAATACTTTGTTATTATCTTTCATATATATGAATAACTAGGCTTTCGAACTTTCTTAATTAATAGTGACATTTAGAGCAATCCAATCCACCGATTTCCTCAGCAGTCATATTGCCTTTTTTCTTAGACTCCTCGTGAACTTTCAACAAGCGATCATAGTATGCATTATCTTCACTGTTTACAGCTGTTTCTCTGTGACAGTTAATACACCAGCCCATTGTTAAGTTAGAATATTGTTTAACAACTTCCATTTCTTCAATCGGACCGTGACATTTCTGACATTCAATGCCTGCAACCTGTGTGTGCTGAGAGTGATTGAAGTAAGCCAGATCAGGTAAGTTGTGTACACGTACCCATTTAATCGGAGTACCTTTTTCGTACGCATCTACCAATTTAGCAATTTCAGTTTCACCATGAAGAGGACCTTTCTTGATATAGGTATGACAGTTCATACAGATATTTAATGAAGGAATATTTGATTGCTTGCCTTTGTACGCCCCGGTGTGGCAATAGTTACAGTTGATCTTGTTGTCACCTGCATGCAATTTGTGAGAGAATGCAATCGGCTGCACCGGTGCATAGTTTTGTTCTACGCCTACTTCCTGAGCACCGATCCAGCAAGAACGAACCGTTGCACCAACAAATAATAAAACAACAATTGCTATAAATGCTTTGCTCTTAACAAGCGCTTTAATATCAAATTTCTGATCTACTAACTCTCTGTCTTCTGCATCCAGGCCTGCTTCTTTTTCTTTTAAGTAACGTTTAATTACAGATAAGAAAACAAGCATTGCCACAAGCACAAGAACCAATACAACTACGATCAAGGTAAGAATGATTGTATCGTATTGTCCGCCTTCTGTTTCGCCTTTAGGCTTGGTAGGATCTTCAGTACCTTTTAATTTAGCAGGATCCTCTTTAGGAACGGATTCAACATATGCTATAATCGCATCAATGTCTTCATTTGTGAAAGTAGGGAAAGCAGTCATTTCTGCTTTTTTATACTTCTCATAAATAGCAATAGCGTCTTTATCGCCTGAAGCTCTAAACACGGCATTGTTTTTAATCCACTGATGTAACCAGTCAGCTGATCTGCGTTTCGTAACACCTGACAAAGCAGGTCCTACTGATTCTTCATGGATTTTGTGACATGATTTACAATTTTCCTTGAATAATTGCTCTCCTTTGCCATCAAGTGCCGGAGTTTCCGCTGTAGCAGAGGCTGATGAATCTTTAACCTCTGCAAATGAAGAAGTTAGAGTTACAAAAGAGAATGCTACTAACGTAAGGATTGATCTCGAAATTCTACTCATCAGAATAGTTAATCTGGACATGTTTAACACTGTTTTTTCCGAAATTTTGGCCATACTTTACCTAAAAGTCCTACAAATCTATCATGCCAATTCGATTATTCAAACATTTTTTCTTTGTCTGCACGCAAGAAAACAAGATTTTGGCCTGAAGAATAATGCAAAAACTTGATTTACTTAATTTTAGGTAATTCTAAAATATATGAACATTATAATTTAGAATAATTACAAATAAAAAAGTTCCCTTTTTATGTAAAAAAACTGTTTTTATGGGCAAAATATTGCGATTTCCCAAAAAGCATTTGAAGGATACGAACTAAATGCGGATGTTTGTCCTAACATATCAGAAGCGATCAATGATTCCTCAAATTATACAGAATAAAGACTTAAAAAAATACAATTCTTTTGCCATTTCGGCACAAGCAAAACTCTTCACTGTTTTTAAATCGGAAAAAGAACTGCTTTCGATATTAGAAGAACTTGAAGAGCTGAATGAGCCCATGCTGTTACTAGGCGGAGGCAGCAACATGCTTTTTACAAAAGATTTTGAAGGGATTGTTCTTAAAAATGAGATTAAAGGTATTCAAATACTTTCTGAAAATGCAGACACTGTTTTGATCAAATGCGGCGCAGGTGAAGTGTGGCACGAATTCGTGTTATACTGCGTAGGTAAAGGCTGGGCCGGTCTGGAAAATCTATCGTTGATACCGGGCACGGTAGGCGCCTCTCCGATCCAGAATATAGGAGCTTATGGCGTGGAAGTGAAAGATACGATTGAATCTGTTGAATGCATTGATATTGAAACAAAAACTAAAAAACGGTTTTCAAACAGTGAATGTATATTTGGATACAGAGAAAGTATTTTTAAAAAAATATATAAAGGAAAATATGTCATTACACAAGTGGCTTTCCGCTTGAAAAAACAGCCAAAAGTAAACACCTCTTACGGTGCTATTCAACAGGTGCTGGATGAAAAAGGGATCACCTCTCCTACCATTCGGGATGTGAGTAACGCTGTTATAGAAATACGTAAAAGTAAACTCCCAAACCCGGCACAATTAGGCAATGCAGGTAGTTTCTTTAAGAATCCGGAAATACCATCAAAAGATTTTGATGCGTTAAAAACTAAATTCCCTGATATTGTATTCTTCCCTGGTACAAAACCTGATACCATAAAAGTACCTGCCGGCTGGCTGATTGAAAAAGCAGGGTGGAAAGGTAAAAGCATTGGCAATGTTGGTGTACACCGGTTGCAGGCATTGGTATTAGTGAATTACGGCGGGGCAAGCGGTCAGGAGATTGTTGATCTTTCTTTAGAAGTGCGTAAATCGGTAAAAGAGTTATTTGGCATTGAATTAGAGCCTGAAGTAAATATGATCTGATTATAACAAAAAACGGATACCTCTCACCTTGGTCCTTCACTCTGGTCTGTGGCACACAGCCCAACAAAACATCACCTTCGTCCGTGCTACACAAATCAACAAAGCAGTAAGTGTTGATAAATAAGATTGTTCTGTGTGCCACAGAACAAGGTGATGGTGAACATGATCTGATTGCCAAAAACAAGTGGTCTGACCGCTTAGATAGATCTTGTTCTGCATCCGGATAAATTCATGGAATAACAAACAAAGCGCTCTGACCACTCAGCTGCGTGCAACAGGAGTCAGCCAAGTGGTTCTGACAGCTGTGGCAACCAACAAAAATCATTCATGTATCATAGAAAAATCACCGGAGTATTTTTGAACTTCAACACCGAATTTTGACAAAAAAGCATTGCCTTCATCTACGTCAAGCCCTTTGTATTCGGCATAGGAGTGCAGGTAAATAACTTTTTTAACACCGGACGCAAACAACAAACGTGCACATGAAATACAGGGAGACAACGTTACATAAATTGTTGCTCCCTTTACTTCTGTGCCATTTTTAACAGCAAATAAAATCGCATTTTCTTCTGCATGTAAAGCTAAGGAACAGCTTCCTTTCGAATCACGCGGACAACCTTCTTCCGGCCACTCTTCATCGCAGTTGTGCGTCTTTTCCGGCGGACCGTTATACCCGATGGATATGATGCGTGTATCCTTTGTTAAAACAGCGCCTACATGCCTTTTAATACAATGCGAACGCTTGGCCAGATTAACGGCCAGTTCCATATATATATCATCAAAATCCGGTCTCTTATACATCTCTTTTCATCTGTGAATTAATCAGGAGATCAAAGATACAATTTCGTATGAGTAATTAACAGCGGCCAGCCGGAGATTCCTGCATAAATACAAATCCGTAGAATCTCTGGAGCAACAGAATTAAATCAGCATGGCATAAGGATTACATATTTACAGCAATGTTGTCCCACGTCTTTCCCATGTACCTCCCATGTATTTCTCATATCATATCAATAGAAACTGCCGGAAACAGGTAAGCTGTATTATACCGAACAGTATCCTTGGCATTTGACATAATGATCTATTCATAATTCTTTCGTGAATTCTTCCAAACAAATATTTTTACTGCTTAATTTTCGGTAATTTTGCAGCATGTTAACATTGAATAATATCTCCTACTTCATTGGCGGTCGCGCCCTATACAGAAATATCACCATGCAGATAAAACCCAAAGATAAAATCGGATTGATCGGTGCAAATGGCACCGGCAAGTCAACGTTATTAAAGGTAATTACAGGTGAGTATAGTGCGGATGAAGGGAACATTCAAAAAAGCAAAGACTGTACCATTGGTTTCTTAAACCAGGATCTGCTATCCTTCCAGAGTGATGAAAGTATTTTAGCGGTAGCCATGGAAGCTTTTGAAGAAGCGACCAAAATTCAAATCCAGATGGATCAATTGATACATAAAATGGAAACGGATTATACCGATGACATGATTGAAAAATTAAGTGCACTTCAGGAACGTTTTCAGGCACTTGAAGGATATACCATACAATCCAAAGCGGAAAAAATTCTGGAAGGTTTAGGTTTTTCAACCAACGATCTGAACAAGCCCTTAAAGAATTTTTCCGGAGGCTGGAGAATGCGGGTAATGCTTGCCAAAATGCTGCTTGCCAAGCCTGCACTGCTCATGCTCGATGAACCTACCAATCACCTGGATCTCCCATCCATACAATGGCTGGAAAACTACCTGCGCGATTATGAAGGTGCTGTAATTGTTGTTTCGCACGATAGAGAATTTATTGATAACTGTGTGAAAACAATTGTTGAAGTAGCCCAGCAAACATTAAATATCTATGCCGGGAATTATAGTTTTTATCTGGAAGAAAAAGAATTAAGATCGGAAATTCAAAAAGCTTCTTTTGAAAATCAACAGGCAAAAATTAAACAAACGGAACGTTTCATTGAACGCTTCAAAGCCAAAGCAAGTAAATCCACACAGGTACAGTCCAGAGTGAAAGCGCTCGACAGAATGGATATGATTGAAGATGTGGTGGAAGATAATCAAACCGTAAACTTCCGTTTCACATTTAAAACACAACCGGGCAGAGTAATTAATGAATTAAAGAATATTTCCAAAAGTTATGGAGACTTACATATTCTTAAAAATACTGATGCAAAGATTGAGCGTGGCGACAAAATCGCATTGATTGGTGCAAACGGTAAAGGCAAATCAACTGTACTGCGCATCCTAACCGGCGGTGAAAGTGCAGAAGGTGAAGTGGCACTTGGTCATAATGTAATTTCTTCTTTTTATGCGCAGCATCAGCTGGAATCATTAAATATAAATAATGAGATATTAGAAGAATTGAAGCAGCATGGCTCTAACCGGACAGAAACAGAATTACGGAATGTACTCGGCTGCTTCCTGTTCTCCAGTGATGATGCTTTCAAGAAAATTAAAGTACTTTCAGGTGGAGAAAAATCACGTGTTGCATTAGCAAAGACCTTAATCTCTGATGCCAATTATTTATTACTGGATGAACCTACCAATCACCTGGATATGGTATCTGTTAATATTTTGATTCAGGCATTACAGCAATATGAAGGAACATTGATCGTTATCAGTCACGACAGACACTTTGTTTCTAAAGTTGCAAACAAAATCTGGTACATCGAAGATCAGGAAATCAAAGTATATCCGGGAACATACGATGAATATAAATACTGGATCGAAAATATTAAAACTACCGGTGCAACGGCCGCTCCCAAGGAGAAGAAAGAACCTGTAGCTGAAAAGAAAAAAGCTCCGGCACCAGCTGCTGATCCGGAAATAAAAAAAATCCAACAGCAGATTTCACGTTTGGAAGAACAGATAACAGCACTTGAAAAGAAAAAAACAGCCGCAGAAGAACATCTCGCTAAACCGGAAGTATACGGCAATCCGGATCAATTAGCAAAAGCCAGCATGGAATTTGATAAAGTAGATAAAGAACTTTTACAGCTGCAGACGGAATGGGAAATGTGTGTTGAAAAACTGGAACAATAACTATGAAAAAAATCTATCTATATATACTTTTATTTTGTTTTACAGGCATCGTATCAACATATGGTGCCGATGTTAAACCAATCGATCATATATATTCAGATAAGATTAAATCGGTATTGTTTTATGCAGAACCTGATGGTTCAAGAGGGGTACCACTTGTACCTCTGGGTCAAAATACACGCCTCATTCTTGAATTTGATGAACTAAGCGATGAACAGGAATATTTTTATTATAAGATTTATCATTACAATGCAGACTGGACAGCATCCTATCTCTCGTCAAATCAGTATCTGAATGACTTCAATGAATTCCGTGTACTGGAAGCAGAGATGTCGTTTAAAACACGTATTTCGTTTTACCATTATACCGTAACCATTCCCAAAGTTAAAGTAAGCGGAAATTATCTTATTAAGGTCTACAGAAATTATGATGAAGAAGATCTTGCATTAACCCGCCAGTTTGTTATCTATGAAAATGCTACAACGATCATCCCGCTAATATCAAGGTCTGCAGTGCCCGCAGATGCATTTAAAAAGCAGCAGGTAAATTTTCAGATTAACTACAGCCAGCTTACGATAGGTAATCCATATGCAGATGTAAAAGTAGTTGTACGGCAAAACTTCAAAGACTACAATGCTATCAGAACACTTCAGCCGGCATTTATTGATGCCAATCAGAGCATGTTAAGTTATCAGTTTTTCAATAATGAAAATGCATTTGACGGAGGCAATGAGTTTCGTTTTTTTGATTTAAGAAGCGTACTCTTTAATGGTATGTATGTGGGAAAGGTAGTTCGTACCAATGAAGAATGCGATGCCTGGATACTGCCGGAAAAATCCAGAAAAGGGATTGCCTATACCTACTACGATGATATCAATGGTGCTTTCATTCCTCAGTTATATGAGAATTTAAATAAAACTACTGATCCGGATTATGTGAACGTACACTTTCAGCTGATGAGCGAACAGGCTCCCGGAGATGTGTACATTACAGGACGTTTTTGCAATTGGGAAATACTTCCGGAAAATATGCTCACCTACAATGCAACTGAAAAATATTATTCCTGTGCGTTATTTTTAAAACAAGGATATTACAATTATAGCTACGCCCTTGTAAATGCAGGTAAACGAGACGATATATACTTCGAAGGCAATTCCTCTCAAACGGAAAATGCCTACGACATAATCGTATATGTCCGCGCTCAGGGAGACTTATACGATCGTGCTGTAGGCTATTACAGTCAACGATTCAGAGGCCGTTGATGGTATTTGTTATTATTGTGTAATTAATCTTTCTTTATCGGATACGGGATAATACGCAGGTTCGGATCTGTGTTCGCAATATCTAACATACCGAAGCCTTTCTCTCCAAATACACCGAAGCCGCATGTAAATACAAACTCCTGCACTTTAGGGTGTGCATAGAACGTGAACGGAAAGGTATATCCTCTTACTTCATATTTTTCATCATCAATAAAGACAGGGAAAATACGCGCAAACTTCTTTTCTTCGCCTTTAATTTTTGTCAGGTAATCTTTATCCGGCACAAGCTGAAACTGGAAGTACTGAGCGATCTCATCCGGTGTAGATCCTGCGCGTTCCATTCTGTTCAATGTATTTTCATATAATGCATCAGAGAACACATCAAACGATGGATTTATGAAACGTTTTGCATCTACGGGATTATCCTGAGGTGTTATGATTGCCAAAGGAGACAAACAAATGTATTTCATCTCATTTGTAAAATCAGCTAATTTCTCCTGATCTACATTGATCGGATTAAGGATCAGCTTACCAAGATTAACCTCTGTTTCGTTGAATAATTGGTTCACCAAAGACTCAACCAAACCCGGATCGTTTGAAGAAAATATAAGGGTTACTTTACTTGAATAGAAATGTAAACCTTCTTTACCAACACGCGTCTGTCCCTTAAGGGCAGAAAAGTTGTAGAATACTCTTGATGGCTCTTTAATCGACTTTAAGTACTTATCGATATAAGGAGTCAAAAACTCTGAAATTAAATATTGATGGTGAAAAGGAACATACGATCCCTTGTTCACTAAACCAAATATTAAACGAACTCTCATACTATTAAATTAAAAATATTTAACATTCATTTTCTGATGATTACTAAACATTGAAACGGAAGTGCATAATATCTCCATCTTCGACCAGGTACTCCTTACCTTCGATAGATATCTTACCAGCCTCTTTGCATCCAGCTTCAGATTTATATGTTTGATAATCTTTTAACTTTATTACTTCTGCTTTAATAAATCCTTTTTCAAAATCGTTGTGTATAACACTTGCTGCTTTAGGAGCTTTCCAACCTTTTGTGATTGTCCAGGCTCTTACTTCTTTTACACCTGCTGTGAAGTAAGTGATGAGGTCAAGCAAAGCATATGATGCACGGATCAAACGGTTCAACCCGGAGTCTGTCAACCCATATTCCTGTAAGAACATAGCCTTTTCCTCCGGATCTGTTAATTCCTGTATCTGTGCTTCAATTGCTGCACAAACAATAACGATCTGAGCATTTTCTTTTTCTACTTCCTTTCTAAGGCGTTCAACATATTCATTACCATCCGGTAATGATTTCTCATCCACATTCGCTGCATATATAACAGGTTTTATGGTCAATAAGTGCAAATCATCCAAAACTGCTTTATCTTCCTGTGGCAAATCTAAAGATCGTGCGTTTTTGCCTTCTAAAAGATGATTTCTGTAAAGGGTTAATGTAACAACTTCTTTCTTAGCTTTAGCGTCTCCGGCTTTAGCCGAACGTTCTACTTTAGAAAGTTTTTTTTCAACCGAATCCAGATCTTTTAACTGAAGTTCTGTCTCTATAATTTCCTTATCAGAGATCGGATCCACTTTACCATTCACGTGAATGATATTGTCGTCTTGAAAACAACGGATTACGTGTACAATGGCATCAACTTCACGAATATTTGCCAGAAATTGATTTCCCAGACCCTCTCCTTTACTTGCACCTTTTACCAATCCGGCAATATCAACAAATTCAATAATTGCAGGAAGTACTTTTTCAGGCTTAACAATGCCTTCCAGAATACCTAAACGGTCATCAGGTACCGTAACAACCCCAACATTTGGTTCAATTGTACAGAAAGGATAATTTGCCGCTTCTGCTTTTGCGTTTGATAAAGCATTGAAAAGAGTTGATTTACCAACATTCGGAAGACCAACTATACCACATTGTAAACTCATTTTATAAAAAATTTAATTTAACGAATACAAAAGTAGTCATTATTCGCCAAAAAATTTTTTTAATGTACAAAAAATGGAATATTTACCTGTTTAAACAGTATTCTGAATGTAAGAAATTAATCCCATTTCAAATCCGTATCAAGGGATCCTGAATTTTCATCCTCGTCTTCTGTACGATCGAATTCAGTAAAATCCACATCAGGCATCAGTTCTGTCTTAACATAATCAACAGACTGCTGCAGCGCTTCTATAAATTTGTTAAAATCTTCCTTATAGAGGAATATCTTATGTTTTTCATAATAAAAACCATCGTCTTTAAAGCGTTTTTTGCTTTCAGTTATGGTTAAATAATAATCATTCGAACGCGTTGATTTAATATCAAAAAAATAGGTACGTTTCCCCGCCTTCACACGTTGAGAGTAAATCTCCACATTATCCTTGTCTTTTTTCTCTTCCACAATTCAAAATTGTTAAATTACTATGTAAGTAAAACTAATTTATTTTCTTTAAATTACAAATAAAATAAACATTATCAATGCAGCGCATTAGAATCTTTGTTTCATTAGTAAAAAACCTAATTATCAAAAACATACATTCAAAATTTGGATTTATCTTTGTCCTTCTTTTTTGCCTGAACTACACCCTTTTTTCAAAATCAGAACCAACCACAGGAAGTGCCAGTTACTATGCGAATAAATTTCAAGGCAAAAGAACTGCTTCAGGAGAAACCTACGATAAAAACAAATTTACCGCAGCACACAGGACATATGCGTTCGGAACAAAATTAAAAGTCACCAATATTAAAACAGGGATTTGGATCCAAGTATATGTAAATGACCGCGGTCCGTATGCAAAAGACCGGATCATTGATGTATCTTATGCAGCGGCTACAGCGCTTGGTATGATCCAGCCCGGAACCATTCAGGTAAAACTAGAGATCTTAAGCGATGGCGATGTGATTGAAATACCGCCGCCGGTTGTTCATAATCAAAAACCAAATTCGCTTTCTCCAGGCTTCTATTCTACTAAATTGGAGCCTATTCAGCGACCCAAAGGATATCTTCTGCAAATAGGCGCGTTCAGTTCATATGAGCACGCTTCTAGGCGTATCGGCGAATTAGATGACTATACCATCGGAGCACCCTGTATTGAGCTTATAACGGTCAAAAAAAAGAAATTATACCGGGTAATCTACTCTGGTTTTGCGACCAAACAAAAAGTTACTCAGAAACAAAAAGAATTAAAGAAAAAAGGATTTGATAGTGTGATCCTATCTCCAAAATAACAATGAATTTAGAAGAACTAGGCGAGTACGGAAATCTTGAATTACTAACTAAAAAGTTAGTGGACGGATTCATAACAGGGAAACATAAATCACCTTATCACGGCTTTTCTGTTGAATTTGCAGAACACAGAAATTATAATCCGGGTGACAATACCCGTTTTATTGATTGGAAAGTATATGCTAAAACAGATAAGCTTTTTACCAAGCGGTTTGATGAAGAGACAAATCTTCGCTGTGTATTGGCGTTAGACATAAGTTCTAGTATGTATTTCCCCGAAAATACAAACGACAAACTCCGGTTCAGTACCATTGCATGCGGTTCTTTAGCGAATTTATTGCAAAGGCAGCGTGATGCCTTTGGTTTATGCCTGTTCAGCGATTCGATCGATTACATGAGCCAGACGAAATCAACGTCTATTCATTTACACAATATACTTATACAGCTTCAGCAAACGCTGGATAAACAGCCAGCGCAAAAAGTAACCCATCTGCCGGAAGTACTTCATTTGCTTGCAGAGCAGATACACCGCCGGTCAATGGTTGTTGTCTTTACGGATTTTTTAGGTGAAGATAAACGTATGGAAGAATTGTTCACTTCTCTGCAACATCTGAAACACAACAAGCATGACATTATTTTATTTCATGTCTGGGATTCACAGCAGGAAGAATTGTTTGAATTGGAGGATCGTCCCTACCTATTGACAGACGCGGAAAGCGGTGATCAGATAAAAATTTATCCGCAGGAAATTAAAGAAGAATATTCGAAAAAAGTGCAGGCATATTTTTATGAATTGAAACTCAAGTGCGGTGATTATGGCATTGAATTTATTGAAGCCGATATCCGAAAAAGCTTTGACCAGATCTTTGTCCCGTTTTTGTTGAAGCGAAACGCGATCTAGTACTAAGTATAGAGTATAAAGTACTAAGTACAAAATGCATCGCCTTTTAAAGAACCTTTAATAGCTAATACACGTTAGTAAAAAAATAGCGCATTCAAATGTATCATTTGATGCGCTATTTTTTTTGCTCTGTACTAAGTACTCAATACTATATACTACTTAAGCTCCAACATTAGCTCTGATGATATTTAAAGCGCCACCGGATTTGAACCACTCAATCTGTTGTTCGTTGTAGCTGTGATTTACTTTAATCTCTTCTTTACTTCCGTCTTTGTGATTTAACACCAGTGTTAATGGAACGTTTGGCGCAAAAGTTGTTAAGCCTAAGATATCGATGGAATCGTCTTCCTGAATCTTATTGTAATCATCTTTGTTTGCAAACGTTAAACCAAGCATACCTTGTTTTTTAAGGTTTGTTTCATGGATACGTGCAAATGATTTAACCAATACCGCACGAACACCTAAGTGACGAGGTTCCATGGCAGCATGCTCTCTTGAAGAACCTTCACCGTAGTTTTCATCACCTACAACGATAGAGCCGATTCCCTGAGCTTTGTAAGCACGCTGCGTAGCAGGTACAGGACCATAAGTACCTGTTAACTGGTTTTTAACATCATCCGTTTTATCGTTGAAGAAGTTAACGGCACCGATCAACATGTTATTAGAAATATTATCTAAGTGACCTCTGTATTTCAACCATGGACCAGCCATAGAAATATGATCGGTTGTACACTTACCTTTTGCTTTGATCAATAATTTAAGGCCTTTAAGGTCTGTACCTTCCCAGGCACTAAACGGATCTAATAACTGTAAACGATCAGATGTTGGAGAAACAGCAACCTGAACGGCAGAGCCATCAGCAGCCGGAGCCTGGAAGCCTGCATCTTCAACAGCAAAACCTTTTGTAGGAAGTTCATCACCGAATGGAGGGTCTAATTTTACTTTCTCTCCTTTATCGTTGATCAATGAATCTGTGATTGGATTGAAAGAAAGATCACCTGCAATAGCAATAGCAGCAACCATTTCAGGGGACGCTACAAATGCAAATGTATTCGGGTTACCATCTGCACGTTTTGCGAAGTTTCGGTTAAACGAGTGAACGATTGTGTTTTTCTCTTTTTTCTCCGCACCTACACGGTCCCACATACCGATACATGGGCCGCAGGCATTTGTAAATATTTTTGCATTCAGGTCTGTGAACGTACCCAACAAACCATCTCTGTCTGCCGTATAACGAACCTGTTCAGAACCCGGGTTGATACCGAATTCAGCTTTTGTCACTAAACCTTTAGCAATAGCTTGTTTTGCGATAGAAGCAGCTCTTGATAAATCTTCGTAAGAAGAGTTTGTACAAGAACCGATCAAGCCCCACTCTACTTTTAACGGCCATCCGTTTTTCTCTGCTTCTTCTTTCATTTTAGAAACAGGAGTAGCAAGATCCGGAGTAAACGGACCGTTCAAGTGCGGCTCAAGTTCAGAAAGATTAATTTCAATTACCTGATCGAAATATTTTTCAGGAGAAGCGTATACTTCAGGATCTGCATTTAAATGCTGTTTGATACCGTTAGCTAAATCTGCAACATCTGCACGGCCTGTAGCACGCAGGTAACGCTCCATAGATTCATCGTAACCAAATGTTGACGTGGTAGCACCGATTTCAGCACCCATGTTACAGATTGTACCTTTACCCGTACAAGACATAGAAGTAGCGCCTTCGCCAAAGTATTCTACAATAGCACCTGTACCACCTTTTACAGTTAAGATACCAGCTACTTTTAAGATCACGTCTTTAGGTGCTGTCCAGCCATTCAATTTACCGGTTAATTTAACACCAATTAATTTAGGGAATTTAAGTTCCCATGGAAGACCAGCCATTACGTCGCATGCATCAGCACCACCAACACCGATTGCCAGCATACCTAAACCACCTGCGTTTACAGTATGTGAATCTGTACCGATCATCATACCACCCGGGAATGCATAATTTTCTAAAACTACCTGGTGGATAATACCTGCACCTGGTTTCCAGAATCCAATACCATATTTATTAGAAACAGAACCTAAAAAATCAAATACTTCTTTACTTTCTTTATTTGCAAAAGGTAAATCCTTTGTTGCTCCTTCTTTTGCAGTAATCAAGTGATCACAGTGTACGGTAGATGGTACAGCAACTTTCGGTCTTCCTGCCTGCATAAATTGTAACAACGCCATTTGGGCCGTTGCATCCTGCATAGCAACACGATCCGGATTAAAATCAACATAAGATACACCTCTTTCATACACCTTTGTCGCTGTACCTTCATCCAAATGAGAATAAAGAATTTTTTCAGTAAGCGTTAAAGGTTTGCCTATCAACTTTTTTGCTGCCTCAATTCTTTGAGGCATAAGAGAATAGACCTTTTTTATCATCTCCAAATCAAATGCCATAATCCTTCTTTCGTTTTAATTAATGTTTACCATTATAATTAGACAAAAATACGAAAAGAAATAATAATAAAAATTCAAAGTTTTATATTATTGCAAGCTTAAATACATAATATTGAATTACGGTTAATTTGCTATATGAGATAGAAATATAGATTCAAAACGACAGCTATACTCTTAACAATTGTTAAAATAATTAAAAAAAATATCAAAATGAGTGAAAAAATAAACATTCATCAGATTCATGCGTAAGAAGCATTGATGTGAATAGTTTAAAATTAAACCTAAACAATAACGATTATGGTAAATATGTACGCGATCAGAAAACAATTCTTCATTGCAATCGGCTTATTTTCATTTTTCTCTTTATTTGGTTTTTTAAATGCTCCTGCAAACGCTTCGTTTGAAAACACATCTGTTGATGTTCACAATGCTCCTTCTATTATTGCGGGCAGCATTGATTTTGATATTAAAAGCAGAAACCCGCTATCGAATTTAAATAATGGTACGATTGAATTAAAAGTCATAGAAGGAAAGGCGCCGTATAAAATTCTGGTTTATTCTACCACTATGCCTTTAAAGGAATATCAGGTTTCTCAGGATCTATTATTAACAAACCTGGCTGCCGGTGATTACATGATTGTAGTAAGTGGAAGAGATAATGCGTATAGAAGTAAAACAATCACCTTAAGCCAGGAATAGTTTTGAATAATTTAATAAAAATATTTGTACATTTTTTTACACTTGCACTGTGTGTATGCGTGATTGCGTTCAACGCATTCGATTCATATGCTCAGTGTAATCCTTCTATTAAAGTTACTGTTACTACTCAAAATTTACGTTGTAACGGAGACAATTCAGGTAGTATTATTGTTTCAATTACTGGAGGTGTTCCTTCTACAGGTAATAATTACAATTATTCTCTTTTTAGTGGCATCATTAGCCCCATTATTGTTAATAATTATCCTCTTAATAATTATTCATTTACAAATCTTCCGGCATTTGATAATTATTTATTAGTTGTGCAAGTACCTCTGGCAGGAGGAGGTTTTACAGTATGCCCCACATCAATTTCATTAACTGAGCCTGCTGCTCTATCTATTTCTACTGGACCAATACAATCGGTTTCCTGTCATGGAGGAAACGACGGAGCTATTGATGCGGTTGTAACAGGAGGGCCAACCATGCCCTATACCTATTCCTGGAGTAATGGTGCAACAACTGAAGATATTTCAGGGCTAACAGCTGGTGATTATACATTAACGATAACAGATGGTAATGGCTGTAAATTATCCAGAACCTTTACCGTTACAGAGCCTGCTCCTATAAATGCGAATGCTGTTATTACAAATGTTTCCTGTAAAAACGGTAATTCCGGTTCAATAAATATTTCTCCTACAGGCGGATCATTGCCTTATAAATCTTTCGCATGGAGTAATGGTGCAGCAACTGAAGATATTTCCGGTCTAACGGCTGGTTCATATACTGTAACCATTACTGATAATAAAGATTGCAAACAGGCATTTACATTCAATGTGACAGAACCTGCTACAGTAATCACTGCTACAACCAACATTACTAATATTACCTGTAATGGGTCATCAACAGGAGCTATTGATGTTACCACTTCCGGCGGTACGGCTCCTTATACCTATTTATGGAATAATGGTGCAACTACAGAAGATTTATCTGCTGTAGCTGCAGGGACCTATTCTGTAACCATTACAGACCAAAATGGCTGCTCTACTGTAATCAGTTCTCTAACCATTACCCAAACTACTCCGATCAGTGTAACTGCTACGCCGACACCTATTACGTGTAACGGAAGCAGTACAGGAGCGATTGCGATTAACCCTACCGGAGGAAACGCCCCGTATACATTCTTATGGACCAATGGCACAACAGCACAGAATTTAACCAATGCTCCGGCAGGTACTTATTCTGTAACGATTACCGATAACTCAACGTGTTCCAAAACATTCGGGCCTTTCACTATTACACAGCCAGCTGCTATTTCAGCGACTGCAACACCAGTAAATGCTTCGTGCAACGGCAAACCAGACGGCGCAATTACGCTTATGCCTGCAGGCGGAACCGCTCCTTACACGTATTCATGGAGCAATGGCGCTACCACAAAAGATGTTTCGGGATTAGTTTCCGGAACGTATACTGTAACTATTACAGATAACAACACCTGTTCTAAAGTATTGGGACCATTTACAATTACACAACCGGCAGCAATTACAGCGACAGGAACAGTAACAAATCCATTGTGCAATGGTGTGCCAACCGGAGCAATTACTATTTCAACACCAGCAGGCGGAACAGCTCCATATACCTATTCCTGGAACACGGGAGCTACCACAAAAGACCTTTCCGGATTAACTGCCGGCACCTATATCCTGACCATTACCGATCAGAAAGGCTGTTCAAGTGTATTACCTGCATTCACAATTACACAGCCTACTGCAATATCTGCTACAACCAGCATCACTAATATTACCTGTAATGGGTCATCAACAGGAGCTATTGATGTTACCACTTCCGGCGGTACGGCTCCTTATACCTATTTATGGAACAATGGTGCAACTACAGAAGATTTATCTGCTGTAGCTGCAGGGACCTATTCTGTAACCATTACAGACCAAAATGGCTGCTCTACTGTAATCAGTTCTCTAACCATTACCCAAACTACTCCGATCAGTGTAACTGCTACGCCGACACCTATTACGTGTAACGGAAGCAGTACAGGAGCGATTGCGATTAACCCTACCGGAGGAAACGCCCCGTATACATTCTTATGGACCAATGGCACAACAGCACAGAATTTAACCAATGCTCCGGCAGGTACTTATTCTGTAACGATTACCGATAACTCAACGTGTTCCAAAACATTCGGGCCTTTCACTATTACACAGCCAGCTGCTATTTCAGCGACTGCAACACCAGTAAATGCTTCGTGCAACGGCAAACCAGACGGCGCAATTACGCTTATGCCTGCAGGCGGAACCGCTCCTTACACGTATTCATGGAGCAATGGCGCTACCACAAAAGATGTTTCGGGATTAGTTTCCGGAACGTATACTGTAACTATTACAGATAACAACACCTGTTCTAAAGTATTGGGACCATTTACAATTACACAACCGGCAGCAATTACAGCGACAGGAACAGTAACAAATCCATTGTGCAATGGTGTGCCAACCGGAGCAATTACTATTTCAACACCAGCAGGCGGAACAGCTCCATATACCTATTCCTGGAACACGGGAGCTACCACAAAAGACCTTTCCGGATTAACTGCCGGCACCTATATCCTGACCATTACCGATCAGAAAGGCTGTTCAAGTGTATTACCTGCATTCACAATTACACAGCCTACTGCAATATCTGCTACAACCAGCATCACTAATATTACCTGTAATGGGTCATCAACAGGAGCTATTGATGTTACCACTTCCGGCGGTACGGCTCCTTATACCTATTTATGGAACAATGGTGTAACTGCAAAAGACTTATCTGCAGTTACTGCAGGAAATTATTCTGTAACGATTACAGATAAAAATGGCTGTTCTGTTTCAATCGGTCCGTTAACCATTTCACAGAATCCACCAATCAACCTGACGGCTTCACCAACAATCACAAATGTTTTATGTAATGGAAACAGCACCGGAAGTATTGTTATTAATCCTTCGGGTGGTAATGCTCCCTATACGTTCTCCTGGACCAATGGTACAACAGCACAGAATTTAACCAATGCTCCGGCAGGTACTTATTCTGTAACGATTACCGATAACACAACCTGCTCCAGAACATTTGGACCTTACACAATTACTGAACCTATTGCAATTTCTGCAACTGCAACACCAGTGAGTGTTTCGTGTAATGGCAAACCAGATGGTTCAATTACACTTACCCCTGCAGGCGGAACTGCTCCTTACACGTATTCATGGAGCAATGGTGCTACAACAAAAGATGTTTCGGGATTAGCTGCCGGCACCTATACAGTAACCATAACCGATAATAACACCTGTTCAAAAGCTTTTGGCCCATTTACGATCACACAACCTGTAGCAATTTCTGCTACTGGTACAGTGAGCAATATTACGTGTAATGGTTCATCAACGGGGTCTATAACTATTACAGCACCAACTGGCGGAGCAGCCCCTTATTCTTACTCCTGGAACACCGGTGCTGCTATAAAAGATCTTACAGGACTAGCTGCCGGGTCGTATACGTTAACCATTACAGATCAAAATGGTTGCTCCCGTATATTACCAACATTTACAATTACACAGCCTACAGCATTATCAAGCATTGGTGCTGTAACACAGGTTGTGTGCAATGGAACAGCTACAGGGGCTATAAACATTTCTACACCAACGGGCGGTGTAGCCCCTTACACATTCCTGTGGTCAAATGGACTTACAACTCAAAATAATCCTTCCCTTATTGCAGGCAGTTATTCTGTAACGATTACAGATGCTTCGGGCTGTAAACTTGTTTTACCATTTACGGTTACAGAACCTGCTGCAATTGCAACAACGGAAACCCAAATGAATGCTTCCTGCAATGGAACTTCAACCGGGTCTATTTCTATTTCAACACCTACCGGAGGAACAGCTCCTTTTACCTATTTATGGTCTAATGGTGTAACTACTCAAAGCAATATGTCTATCCTTGCCGGAAATTATTCTGTAACAATTACAGACAGTAAAGGCTGTTCAAAATTATTCGGCCCGTATACAATAACAGAGCCTGCTTCAATAGCAGTGACAGGAACTTCTACACCTCCATCCTGCAATGGTTCAGCTTCCGGTTCCATTTCACTTGATCTTCCTACAGGCGGCGTAGCACCCTATTCCTATAGCTGGTCGAATGGTGCAACCACGCAGAATTTAACAAATGTTGTAGCAGGGACGTATACTGTAACCATTACAGATAGTAAAGGCTGTTCAAACCCTACTCCTGTTTCATTTACTATTGCTAATGGTGTACCTATTACTGGTACAGCATCTGCTACCCCTGCAACTGTTTGTTCCGGCCAGGGCACTATGGTTACTGCAACGATTGATGCGGCTTATACACCTGCAACCAACGCTTATTCATTTAATGCTGGGTCAACATTCCAGTCTTCTTCTTCTTTTGCTATTGCCAAAATCACAGGAGATACAGTAATATCTGTAGTTATAAAAGATATAAACGGATGCTTAACCGATCCGATCCCGGTGTCAGTTACTACTAATAAAATTGCTGGAAATTTAGATGTAACAAAAACTGTTTCATGTTTTGGAAACAGTGATGGTGAATTAACAATGAATATTACAGGCAGCTCTGCCGTTTACATGTATTCAATCAACGGTTCAGCATTTAAACATTCAAACATATTCTCCAACTTAGCTGCCGGAACATATACGGTAGTTGTTGATGATGGAAGTGCCTGTAATTCCAGTTACACGACTACCCTAACCGAGCCTGTACTCTTAACAATCAATATTAAAACAATTACGGATATTAATCCATGTTTATCTGCAACAACTGGCTCCATTGTTATTACATCGAATGGCGGCAATCCAGATAAAACGTTTACCATAACTCCATCGGGTTCTTCTCAAACAGACAGTACATTTACTGGTTTAGCTACCGGCACATATACAATATCTGTTACCGATTCCAAAGGCTGTACGGCTAATGTTGATGGAACTGTAAACAGTCCGGCACCATTGTCAATTACTTCTGTAACAACTCCTGTTACCTGTACCAACCCATTGTCAGGTTCAATTGATATTTCTGTTTCCGGAGGCGCTGTTCCTTATACATATCTATGGACAGATGGCAGTACGAATCAGGATTTGATAAATTTATCGGCTGGTACATATAAGATTGTTGTAACAGACAGCAAAAACTGTAAAGATTCTTTATCGGTTATCATTGATCCGGCGCCTGTTGTTACAGGTTCTGCCGTTGCCACTCCCGCGACCGTATGTTTAGGCCAAAGTACTACCATTACAGCAACCATAGATGCGGCATTTACACCAGCTACAAATGCGTATTCTTTTGATGGAGGTCTGACATTCCAGACAGCGGCTGATTTCAGTATCGCAAGCATTCTTTCTGATACAACCGTACATGTATTGTTGAAAGATGTAAATAGCTGTTTAAGCAATGATATAGCTGTAGTTATTTCAACTTCAAAAATTGATGCCACGCTTGATATTACGAATCCACTATCATGTGGCGGAGGTAGCAATGGAGAACTAACAGTAACTGTTACCGGTAATTCAACCGGGTATACTTATAAGTTGAATGGCGGCGCATTCCAGGTTTCCCCGGTATTCTCTAATCTGGCAGGAGGAAATTATACCGTAGTTATTTATGATGGAATTTCATGTCAATCAAGCCTTACAACCAGTTTAACAGAACCTGTATCTTTTGCCATGATCGTGCAGCAAACTGAAAATGTTTCACCATGTGCAGGCGGAAATAATGGATCTATACTGGTTTCAACATCCAATGCCAATACTCCTATAACGTTTACACTTACTCCTTCAGGAGTTTCCCAGCAGGACAATCCGTTATTTTCAAATCTATCTGCAGGAACATACACCATTGATGCATTAGATGCTAAAGGTTGCACAGCGTCTGTTACAGCAACGATCATACAGCCAAATGGTGTTAATGTGTCGTTAATCGTTGCAACAATTGTAAATAATATTTGTGCTACAAATAATAATGGAAGCATTCAATTAAGCAATGTTACCGGAGGTATTGCTCCGTATACTTATACACTTAATGGAGTAGACAGCCCAACTGCTTTCTTTGATGAATTAGTTTCCGGTAACCATACCATTATCATTACAGATAAAGCAGGTTGTATCACAAATTATCCATTTACAATTTCCGGACCCCAACAGATTGGATTCGAGAAAAAAATAGTGGGTTCCTCCTGTAAAAATTTCGACGGAAGTATCCAGATTATAAATGTCACAGGCGGCACTCCTGATTATAAATACAGTATTAACGATGGTGACAATTATTTCTCGACCACGTTATTTACCGGCCTTGGACCAGGAAGCTACCCATTACGCGTACAGGATAAAAATGGCTGCTCATATGGCTATACAGTTACATTACCAACAAAAACGGCCCCTATTCCTTATGTGCGTATTCAGGAACCAACCTGTAATGGTGGCTCTGATGGTTTTATCGTATTAGATTCTATTTATGGGGGGGTACCTTTATTTCAATATGAATTGGATGGAACTCCGGTTGGTTCTTCAACCGCTTATTCAGACAAAGCAGCCGGCACCTATGAACTTACAATTATAGATCAGGCTTGTACGTATAAAATAGATAGTTTCTTTGTTTATAATTATACAAAAAATGCATATGACACGATTTCAGCGTCAGGGATCACGGTTACTCAGCCTGCTGCTGTAACGGCTACTGTATTTTCAAACGATGCTGATCGACATGAGAATTCAGGCGTTGCCGGAATCTATAACATTCAGGGCGGTACGCCTGGCTATTTATGGAGCGCAGACAACATTATATTCGAACCTGTTGTTGGCGATACCGTGTTATTAACCAAATTATCAAGTGGGCCACATACCATCTTTGTGTTGGATACAAATGGTTGTGCAGCATCATTCGAAATAACCATTCTTGTTGAGTTCTTTATACCTAATTTGATCACACCGAATAAAGATGGGAAAAATGACCGCTTTGAGATCATGGCACTACCAAAAGGCAGCAGATTAAAAATTGTTAACCGTTGGGGAAATGAAGTATACATGAGCAACAATTACGATAACTCCTGGGATGCTGATGAAGACAGCGATGGTGTATTTTACTATGAACTAACCTTGCCGGACAATAACAGATATAAAGGCTGGGTTGAAGTAATCCGATAAGGATTAAACCACACACTAAAAAAATCCCGCCACAACATATTGTGACGGGATTTTTTATTTCTTTTTATTCAGGCATGTTCTCTATTTTTAATTTGTTTCAATATATTTTTTCAGATCAAGAAGCCGCTGCCGTACGTTTCGCTGTAAATTATTTTCAACAATTTTCCAGATTAAATTAAATGGGAAACGCAATGAAAATGCATACAGAAAAATAACTTCTGTTTCATTTTCGCCTATGTGTTTATAATTCCAGGAACCTAAAAAAGATTCAAACATATATGGCCCTTTGGTCATGTTAATGGCTGTAGCTTTAGGGCGGTTAAACGTTACATATTCAGTAACCATACCCATGCCATTTTTTGCTGCACAATATGCCTTCACACCTTTACCTGCACGCTCCGCCCCTTCTATTAACTCTGCCTGTTTTAAAAACGTATCCCAACGAAGCCGTTGTGCATAATCCTGTGTTACATCAAAAATAATTTCTGCTGATGCATGAATCGTAATCTTCTCTGTAAACTTTATATGTTTCATTGTGCTTATAAGGCGGTCAGAAATGCCATGGTATCTACACCATCTGCAAAATCCGAAATAGTCGGATGCTGCGCCTGGCCAAGTTTATAAGACGGATACAGATCTGTTTGTTGATTACTCACTACACACTGAAGCTGTTTTTTGTTTGTTTCAAACAATGCTGCCAATTGTTCCTGCGAAGTATAATATGAATATGTTAATGTAGCGATATGTGAAAAAATCAGATCCGATTCTTTTAACAGCAAATAACCCGAATCAAAATGATGTACCTGATCGATCAGTAATACCGCTTTGTTGTATTCATAATTATTCATGTACTTATGATGATTACGTACAGTTGAAAATTCCCCCTCCCAGGCAGACAGAATAGTTACAGGCGAATAGCCTTCCGGTAAATACAGATGCGATACATTTCTGCAACCAAGACCGAAATACTGAAACACATCTGAACCCAGATCCATCAAAACATCTTTTGTTTCATCGCCATGAAGTACTGCTACAGAAGTTCTGTTTTTACGAATGATATTTGGTGTATTTCTAAAATAGTATTCAAAGTGTTTTGCCGTATTATCACTGCCTGTTGCAATGTAGGCATCCATATTTTTTAACTGATCAACAAAAAAGATGCGTTCTTCGTAGGAAGGATTTATATGTGTTAACACAGATGCGATCTTTTTTAAGAGTACATTATCGTCTCCGCTCAATTTTGCATATACTATATTACCCGACAAAAGCACACATAAGAAGTCGTGAAACCCTACGGCGGGAATATTTCCGGCCATAATCACCCCTATTTTTTTCGCAGAAGCAGAAATTTTGTATCTGAAAAAAAAATTTTCCAGGGCTTTCGGTTCCAGAATCTCAATAATTCCTTCTAAAGCAGATTTTACATTTTCCGCTGTAAACCATGGATTATTTGCCTCTGCCCGGTACATCCATTCATTTAATTCTTCGGAATCAATGTTTCGCAACTGGTCGTGTAATAAAGCAAACGTCTGTAAATCTGTATGTAAACCTTTCATCCGTATTTTTTGTTGATGTATTATATGCAAATATAATTTGAACCTAAGGATTTTGTATCTAATTTTGTAAACCAATTACTACGAAGAGAGAATATGGCTATAATAATTACTGATGAATGCATTAATTGTGGTGCATGCGAACCTGAATGTCCGAATACAGCAATATACGAAGGTGGAGTTGAATGGAACTATGCTGCGGGTACAAGTTTGACAGAAATCCAGATGGAAGATGGTACAGCTATAGATGCCAAAGACCCAATGGAAGCTGTATCTAATGAGTTCTACTATATTGTTCCAAACAAGTGTACAGAGTGCACCGGTTTCCATGAAGAACCGCAGTGTGCAGCTGTTTGTCCGGTTGATTGTTGTGTAGATGATCCGGATAATGTTGAGACTACAGAAGAATTACAAGCTAAGAAAGCGTGGCTTCACGGTGAATAAGCTCATTATCAAGTATTAATCAATAATACAAAAAAGGCGGCTGTAAGTCGCCTTTTTTATTTTAAAAGGTATTGCTATTTTAGGAGACGAATTGAGATAATTTTAAAAAACCACCATGAAAACAGTAGACAGTTTTAACTTTTCAGGTAAAAAAGCCCTGATACGCGTTGATTTTAACGTCCCTCTTAATAAGAGTTTTGAAATTACAGATGATACAAGATTAAAAGCAGTATTACCTACTGTTTCGAAAGTATTAAAAGATGGTGGTTCAGCAATTTTGATGTCACACTTAGGTAGACCAAAAGGTGGACCGGAAGAAAAATATTCTTTAAAACACATCCTTCCTTATCTGAACAAAATGTTCGGACAGGAAGTATTGTTTGCGGCGGATTGTATCGGTGAAGATGCAAAAGCAAAAGCAGCAGCATTAAAACCAGGTCAGGTATTATTACTTGAGAACTTACGTTTCTATCCGGAAGAAGAAAAAGGCGATGTTGAATTCGCAAAAAAACTTTCTGTATTAGGTGATGTATGGGTGAATGATGCATTTGGTACCGCACACAGAGCACATGCTTCAACAGCGGTAATCGGACAATTCTTCAAAGATAAAGTTTGCGGGTATGTAATGCAGGCTGAACTTGACAATGCAAATAAATTATTAAAGCAAGGTGAAAAACCAATCACAGCTGTTATGGGAGGTTCTAAAATCTCTGATAAAATCATGGTGATTGAAAACTTATTAGATACGGTTGACAACCTGATAATCGGTGGCGGTATGTCTTATACCTTCACAAAAGCATTAGGCGGAAAGATTGGCAAATCAATCAACGAACCAGATAAATTAGAGCTTGCGCTTTCGTTAATTGAAAAAGCTAAAGCGAAAAATGTTAAATTATATTTACCGTTAGATAACGTTGTTGCAGATGATTTCAGCAACGATGCAAACAAGCAGACAGTAAAAACGGGTGAAATTCCGGATGGCTGGGAAGGGCTGGATATCGGACCTGAAACTGTTAAGTTATTCAGCGAAGTAGTTGCAAACTCTAAAACTGTTTTATGGAACGGACCAATGGGCGTGTTTGAATTTGCAAACTTTGCTACTGGTACGATTGCTATTGCTAAAGCAGTTAAAGAAGCAACACAAAAAGGAGCTTTCTCATTAATCGGTGGTGGCGACTCAGCTGCTGCAATCAACAATTTAGGTTTCGGTAACGATGTATCTTACGTTTCTACAGGCGGCGGTGCATTACTTGAATACTTCGAAGGCAAAACACTTCCGGGTGTGGCGGCGTTGGAGAAATAGTTGCTAGGTATTAGTTTCCAGCTGCAAGACAAAAGTATAGAGTACGAAGTAGTATTAAGTACAAATCGTCTCTATAATCCATACTTTGTCTCACATTGGATGAACACATAGAATAAAAAAGGGATTTAGACAAAATGTCTAAATCCCTTTTTCTTTTTGTACTATGTACTATGTACTATGTACTCTATACTTCGTACTTCCTTCGTCTGGTAACTAGTACCTGGCAACTGATAACTATTCAGAGTCTTCAATATGAAACTTATGCAGCAACCTGTGTAAGGTAGGCGCGATAAAAACACCGATGGACGTTAAAAAAGCAACGCCGCTGTATATGGAATAAAACGAAGCGAAAAGTTTGGCAGCGTCTGTTTTCATGGGATCTATCGGCCCCATGCCCGTTAAGATCATACTTGCATTCAGCAGCGAATCAATAAAAGACAAGCCAGCGTAATAATGATATCCCCAGACACCCAAGCCAAGTGATAATGCCAAAAACGTAAATGAAATGATAAAAAGCACAAACGTTCGCCATAAATAAACACTTGTTGGAGCAAGTTCTTTGTTGTGAAGCATAGTATTATGAAATAAATTGTTTGATGTTATGCTCAATGCCTTGTAATAAGGTAAGACGTGCCTGCTTACTCGCCCAGGCAATGTGTGGTGTTAAGATCAACTGACCATGATCCTGCAGCTGCAATAAGGGTGAATGAAGCGGTAACGGCTCCTGTTCAAATACATCCAGCGCTGCAGCATAAATCTTTTTTTCTTCTAATGCCCGAACCAAATCTGCTTCTACTACAATCCCTCCTCTTCCAACATTAATCAATACCGCATCTGATTTCATCATTGCAAGCTGTTTAGCGCCGATTAACTGGCTTGTCTGCGGATTGAATGGCGCATGAATGCTAACTACGTCAGAAGTCTTTAAAAGTACCTCTAAGGAAACAGAGGGATAACCTGCATCTGTATTTTTTCCGCTGGTGGAATAATACTGCACCTGCATATTAAATGCTGCTGCAATTTTTGCCACCGCTTTACCAATATCTCCCATTCCGATAATTCCGATTGTTTTACCAGCAATTTCTTCCAAACCCGGACCGATATGCGTAAAGAGTTGTTGAGAAGAATACATTTCTTCTTTTACATACGTATCGTAAAAAGAAATACGATTATACAATTCAATGATGAAACCGAAAGTAAGCTGCGCCACACTGTTGGTTGAATAGCCTTTAACATTCTTCACCGGAATATTCAATGCCGCTGCTTTCTCCAGATCAATATTATTTGTTCCGGTTGCAGCCACACAGATCAGTTTAAGATTTGGAAGAAGCTCCAGTAATGCAGCATCGATCTTTACTTTGTTTGTAATGATGATGTCTGCCTCTAAGCAACGTTCCAGTCTTTCATCCGGAGCCGTTTCAGCATATTGTGTATAGACTCCAAACCCGTTGAAACGTTCCAGCTCAGGCATGTCCCCCATTGTTAAAGCGTCTAAGAAAACGATATTCATACTATATTCTATGTATTAAGTATTAGGTTATAAGAAATCAACTAAATGATGCTGTATTCACTATTGCCCTCTGCACAATGTATACTGTTCACTGTGTACTAGCCTCTGCTAACAATTACTTTTTCACCCACAAATACCTACCTGTATCATCGATCTTAACTTTAGAAGTATCCATCAACGTACGGATAATGTCAAGCACAATATTTTTATCTAAGCCAGCAAACTCTTTTTCAAGTTCTTCGATCGGAATGTTTTTCGTTTGCAGTGTTTGCTGCACTACCATTGCAGTATGGTCATAATATTCTTTGTTACGTGCCTTACTGATACAGCGGTCGCAGATACCACAAGGTGCTGCATTGTATTCACCGAAATATTCCAGTACATATTGCGCCCGGCAGCCTTGTGTATGCAGAAAGCCGATCATGTTTTCTGCGCTTTCCTGATCGTGGTCTTTACGGTCTTCCAGCCATTGCAGATCTAATTGTAATTTTGGTGCATCCTGCCGAGGCAATAAAAACGTAAGCTGCGGAACATCACTGGCATCAATAAAATCAATGATACCGCTCTGCACCAGAAATTTTATTTTACTTACAATTTCAGATTCAGGTGTTAAGGTTGATTTTGCCAAGGTTGAAAAAGAGAACTCGCGGTATGCTGTATATACTTCACCTCCAAAGATCCGCAATAACTGCTTAATAAATTCATCATACTTAGGCATTTTCAAACGGGCATCATACAGATGCTCATGATCTACAATTACCTTTAATTTGGGTGGATTGTAGAATGCTTCACTGAGCTGGATAATCCCATGCTGCTCCATCCGCTTTAAGGAATAGAATGCCTCTAATTTATTGTGATTATATTTTTTGCAGAATTCGTCTAAATCGAACGGATAACTTTCCATATACCCACTGCCTACTGCCAGTTGATAATAGTTTGCCAGCGATTGATACATTCTCCGGATCACTTCGGGAGATGGGTGTGCCACGGGAATTTTAGCCAGCAATTCCTCTTCGTCTTTCTTTGTATGCAGCAAAACAGCAAAGGCTTTATTACCGTCACGTCCTGCCCTGCCGGCTTCCTGAAAATAACCTTCCAGTGAATCGGGTACATCCATATGCACAACCAGTCGCACATCGGGCTTGTCAACGCCCATACCGAATGCATTGGTAGCAACCATTACACGTACGGTATTTTTCATAAATGCGTCCTGCTTAATGCTGCGTTGCTTATGATCAAGTCCGCCGTGATAGAATTCTGTTGGAATGCCCTGCCGATTCAGAAACTCCGCAATCCTTACCACACGTGCGCGGGTATTGGCATATACGATACATACGCCGGGAATCTTTTGCAGCATCGACACAAGTCGTTTCTCTTTATTCTCTTCGTACAAGCACGAGTACGATAAATTTTTACGGGTAAAACTTTGTGTAAATATCTGCGGATTCTGGAGCGCCAGTTGATCCATGATATCATTCAGCACCATTTCATTGGCCGTAGCAGTAAGTGCAATCACAGGCACTTCAGGAAGCAGCGTACGGATTGATGCGATCTCCCTGTAAGCAGGTCTGAAATCATGGCCCCATTCGGAGATACAATGCGCTTCATCGATAGCAATACAAATGATCTTCATCTTCTCTACACGCTCTTTAAACAGATCAGATTTTAACCGTTCAGGAGAAACGTACAGCAATTTTATATTTCCATAAATACAATTATCAAGTGCAATATCGATTTCTGTTTTGCGCAGGCCTGAATGGATTGCTGTAGCAATAATGCCTCTACGGCGCAACTGTTCTACCTGGTCTTTCATTAATGCAATGAGCGGACTGATAACCAATACCAATCCATCTCTTGCCAGGGCGGGCACCTGATAGCAAATAGATTTGCCTCCGCCCGTTGGTAAAAGCGCAACGGTGTCATTGCCTCCTAAAATAGAATTTATGATATCCTCCTGAAGCGGACGAAAGTTTGAATGGCCCCAATAGGTTTTGAGAATTTCATGTATAGAAGCACTCATACCCGATGTTGAATTAAATGATTACGCCGTCCTGCATGACCACTTTACGGTCTGATAAATCGGCAAGTTTTTCATTGTGTGTTACGATCACAAATGTTTGATTATATGTTTTACGCAGATCAAAAAATAACTGATGTAATTCTTCTGCATTGTGTGTATCTAAATTACCGCTTGGTTCATCGGCAAATACAATCAGCGGATCATTGATCAATGACCTGGCTACAGCTACACGTTGCTGTTCGCCGCCGGATAATTGATTTGGGTAATGTGTAAAACGATGATCCAAACCCAGAAAACGTAACAAATCTTTCGCACGGTTTTCAGCTTCTTTGAGATTGCGCTTGCCAATCATAGCAGGCAGCAATACATTTTCTACCGCTGTAAACTCGGGCAATAAATTATGAAACTGGAAGATGAAACCGATATGCTGATTACGGAAAGCAGATAACGTTTTATCATTCATAGCAGAAATTTCTTCATCCTTGATCTTCACCCATCCTGTATCCGGACGATCCAGACTTCCCAGAATATGAAGAAGTGTGCTTTTGCCGGCTCCGGAAGCCCCGACGATGGATACAACTTCACCTTGCTGAACAGAAAAATCAATGCCTTTTAACACATCTACCGTTCCATAGGTTTTAAATATATCTCCCGCCTTCAGAATTTCTTGCATAACGTTATTTGGTATCAATAGATAAAGATACGGAAATTAGGCGATAATGATAATAGAATTAGCAGGACCATTCAAAATCTATTCATCTGTATGTGAACTGATAAAGCGGTTTTTATTATTTTTTTAAATAGGTTAATAATTTTGATCGGAATCTACCGTTAGTGTTGTGGTCTTAAATGAACATATAAGGATTTTTAGCATAAGTCCGTGAATCTTTTTACAAACCTTCAACAACCAAATGAAAACAAAATTATTTTACATCTGCCTGCTGCCCGTATTGTGTTTTGCCTGCAAAAAAAACATTCATGAAATTCCCAATCCGGAAGGAAATTTATCTTCAGCTGATACCAAAGAATATTTACGAACAAGCGTTTTTACAGAAGATGACCCGGACGCATTTTATCTTTATGAATACGACGACAAAAAACGTTTAACCCAATTAACACAATATGATAATGGTTCAATTATCTATTCCTTCGCTGTTACATACAATGCAGATACGATTAAAAAAAGTCATGCAATAGCAGATATTAATAACACTGCTATTACTAATACAGTATTCTATATTCCGGATTCAGAAGGAAAAATCATACGTGCATTAATCAATGCCGATACGGTATATTACACCTACACTTTTGATGGATACTTACATAACCGCATTACAAAAAATGATTCAACAACATTTGAATATGTGGATGGTAATATGACCCAGTCCACCAAATTTTCAAGACTTACTAAAAATCAACTGGGCTATACAAACTATACCTACACTTCTTATCCTGACAAATCAAGTATCATGGATCCTATGCATACCGGACTTTTACAGGAAGTATTCGGTAAAAAAAGTAAAAATTTAATTGCATCTGAAACTACCGGTTCCAGAACTGTTACATTTGTTTATACGTTAGATTTAAATGGATTGCCTGTAAAAATACTGGGGCTGAATGAAGACGGCTCAAACGCCTCCATACAGCAAAATATATTTCAAATCAGATAGATCAGGTATACAAAACTGTATTATAAACTATATATGAAGCAATTAATAAGTGTATTCCTATTCTTTTTTATTCAGACATATGTTATACAGGCAGAAATATATCCACGCTATAACCTTGCTGGTTATGCATCCAAAGCAAACAAATCCTGTATCATACTTTCTGATGAAAATTTAAAAGAACAAAAATGGATAATAAAAACACCTTCCAATACAGTCGTATTGGAAGGTGTTTTTTCAACATCTATAAGCGGTACCAGCAGCCATACACCTAAACCATTTAATTATGAACTGGAATTTTCCTCTCTTAAAAAAGAAGGCATTTACACCATATCCATCGGTACATACAACGATTTTTCCATACAGATAAAAAACAATCCAACGGATTTCCTGGTAAGGGAAATGGTCAGTTTCTTAAACAAGCAGCGCAGTGGTGTGCCTGTTGCTCCTGCAAATAAAACCGGCCACAGCGGGGATGTGAAATGCCGCATCTATGAAAAGAAAACAGCTGCGAATACTAGCTGGCATGCAGCGGCAACGGAGCGCTATGCAGATATGTCGGGCGGTTGGTATGATGCAGGTGATTACCTCAAGTTCACACAAACCATTGCTTACACAACTTATTTTTTATTGCGTTCTTATGAAGAATATCCTGTAAACACACATACAGCCGCCGATAGAAAAGCGCTGATGGATGAAGCAATCTGGGGCTTAACGTATCTGTTAAAAACAATGCCGGATGATTCAACATTTATCATTCAGGTTGGGAATGCCGACGATCACAAACAAGGTACGCGCATGCCCTATGATGATGCATTAAACGGGTCGCGCCACGCCTACTCCGATTTCAGCCCGACACAAATGGGGCTCACCTCCGCAGCTCTGGCATTAGCGGCAACGATTTTTGAATCCGATGCTTCGTTTAAAATAAAAGCAAACCAATACCGAAATAAAGCTATTCAGATATACAAAAAAGCATTAGCTGCAAATAAAACACCCGCGTGGTTTGAAGAAGGCTGGGAAAAATTCTACAACGATGTAACTGCTGAAGACAACATGGAACTGGCCGCCATAGAACTGTACCGACTCACTCAGGATGAATTGTACCTCAATGAAGCCAAAGGCAATGCTTCAAAAACGGGGGCCGCCTACTGGGTTTCATGGGGTAGTCTGAACATGACTGCACACCTGCGGTTATTTCAATATGCACCGCAAACCGTACAGCCTTATTTAACTGCTGATCTGAATACGTTTAACGGGATCGCCAATAAAAAAGGAAATGTATGGAGATTGCCTCATGCATATACCTGGGCCTCTTTATATAGTTTTATGGGTGTTGGTTCATCTGCTATGATGTATGCAAAAGTAACCGGAACACAAGATATCTATGGCCGCATGGGAACAGATGTGCTAAACTATACACTTGGTCAGAATAACTGGGGAACAGCTTTTGTTATGACAGAAAAAATACCCGGTAGTATAAAGCATATTTATTCTCAAATGTATACACTGCATCCCGAATTATCTGCTGCAGGTGCTATTGCTGAAGGACCAGGCGATAAAAAAACACACGATGAACTGTTAAACTATTTCAATATTCCGAAAACAAATCCCTACGAAGCCTTCAATACAAACGCAGTAGTGTTCTATGATTACAATACGGATTTTCAATGCATGGAAACAACCATTGGCGGCATGGCTGATGGTATTTATTTCTTCACCCTGATCAATAAATTTTACGCAAAATAAATACGACAGAAATTATATTACACCCATCTTTTTCATCAAAAAAGTGGCGCTCTTATTTTTACAGATGCCTTCACGAAGCTTGTAATCAAAGACCAGTTCATCGTTGATTATTTGTACCTCAAAGCATTTGTTAGAGAGTTTTTCCGGATATTCCTGTGTTGTGTTACACACTTCCAGATCGTGCGTGGCAACAATACCGATTGCGTTCTTTGCCACAATCTTTTTTATCACTTCAATAGTACCAATACGCTTATCATCCGAATTGGTGCCACGCAAAATTTCATCCAGCAAGACAAAGCACATCTGCTCATCCAGCATCTGCATCAATTGTTTCAGCCGTTTTACTTCCGCAAAGAAATACGATTCGCTATCAGACAATGAATCGGATAAACGCATGGATACAATGACAGGCAGCGGATGAATCTGTGCAGCAGAAGCGCACACGGGAGCGCCTGCTCCCGCTAATACCATATTTACGCCAAGCGTACGCAGAAACGTACTTTTCCCGGACATATTTGAACCGGTAAGAATAATAAAATTCCCTGTATTAAAAACGACATCGTTACAGATACGTTTCTTTTTATCAATCAGCGGATGGCCCGCACCTGTCAGTTGAATGCTGTAATCTGTACGCAAAGCCGGGAAAATAAAATCCGGATTATTATAGGACAGGTTTGCATAGCTGTTCAGCATTTCTATCTCACCAATTACCGAGATCCATTCGGCAATTCTAAAAGCATGCCTTTCTTTCCATTTCAATAGTGCCTGTAAGCTGTGTATGTGATACATAAACAGTCCATTCATAAACAGCGAACCCACCGCATTATTAATTGTTTCTACATGGGCAAATAATTTTGAGAGTGTATTTAAATGGGCACTTGCAGAAATATCCGCATGCAGCAATTGATCCTTCAGCTCTATTAAACGTGCAGCAGAAAATGTTTCTCCTTCTATCTTTTCAAGAATAAGACTGTACTGCTGAATGATTACTTCAATTTTATCGGCATGAAACAATTCTGCCTTTATGGTTTTAAGATGTAGCCCGATAATGATCAGATTCACTACAAATAAAATTTCAGCGGCCTTCATATATATGCCTGAATCAGAAATTGCTGCCATCCCAAATAGTATAAACAATGCCACTGGAAACACAAAAGAAATAATACGCATGTATACGGGCACTTCTCCTGCTTTTTTCGTAGACCAGGTAAGAATGCTAGTATAAATTTCTTTCGTATCGTTTGCCATTTTAGCCCGTGCCAGTATCTCCTGCCGCCAGGTTAGTTTTTCTGACAGCTCTTTTATGGCTTGCTGATTCTTTTCAATAGCTTCATTGGGTAATATATGCTTTAACGAATTTGCCAGCCTTGTCTTACCAAGGTATGTTGCTGTTCTGTTCAGATGCTGAAACAAACTTCTGTACCCGAAAATATCGAGATCATATGTATAGGGATGATTCGTTTCATTATAGTCAGCTCCGTTTTCAAAAGGCAATTCTTTATTTTCCAGATATGCAATCTCCTGAGAAATAATGGTTACAAGCGTTTCTTTAAACAGGATCTCAGCTGATTTTTTCCTATGCCAAACCAGAACAAAAACAAAAGCGATGATTGAAATAAGACCAATAATAAAGGCTCCAGATTCAAAACTGGTTATAAAAAAATAAAAGCAAATCAGGGCAATAAAAACAAGTGCAATCCGCACTATACTGATCCAGGTGTGTGTTTGCTTAAGCCTGATTAACTGATGGCTGTAGGTATTTTTTAATGAAATATATGCTTGCATGTAACGTGTCTAGGTAGAATTTATATTATTCCCAATTTAATTCTTTTTGTTTATTAAATAGTACAAATGTATTTGGTGCTATCGGTTTATTATTCTGAATAATTATTGTAACTTAATATAAAGGAACAACCCTTGAATTTCTTATACATGAAAGTACCGGTATCCCTGCTTTTGTTTTTAAACCTTTATGTAGTCTTTGCCCAGGATATACTTTCACCGAAATATATTAAATTAAATATATCCAACGACCTGGTTGATAAAACAGATTATTACTATACCAGCGGACTTTCCTTAACCTTTAACCATCCATTTTTACGTAAGAATCCATTCAATAAATTAATTCCTTCATTGCCTAAAGCTTCTGATAAAAATTATGGTTTAACACTTACACAAGATATCTATACACCTTCTAATGTAGATACAGCAGGCTTTATAGCTAATGACCGTCCGTATGTAGCCACGCTTATGCTATACATGCAAAAAACATCTTTCCAGCCGGGCAGGCGTTTAAGGTTACACAGTGGCTTAGGTTTGGGCTTTATCGGAAACATTGCTTTGGGTGAACAGGCACAGAATGGCTTCCACAATCTGATCAACAACAATATTTATGAAGGGTGGTACAACCAACTCGACAATAAACTATTGATGAATTATGAATTTGAACTTCAAAAAGGATTACATGTAGACAAGAATAACCAGTTCATTGGTATTATTGAAGCGGAGGCAGGTAATCTCCGCACCAATATGGGGTTTGGTTACCTATGGCGCGTCGGAAAACTATCGCCTTATTTTGAAAGTTACAGGTATTCAAAAGGGATGAAGAAATTTTACTTTTCTGTTTTTCTGGATGTAAAATTCAAGCTAATACTTTTCGACGCTACGATTATTCAGCCAAGCAGCCTGAACAGGCCAACATATACCCTGAATAATTTCCTGTTTCATTCCAGAGCTGGCGTATCTATTATGTATGCACGTTTTACGATTCTCCTTATTCAGAATTTTCTTTCACCTGAATTCTCTACAGGCTTTACCCACCGCTATGGAAGCCTTCAGCTGGCCTACCGGTTTTAATCTCAGAACATTGTTATAGTTCTTTATTTGCCCGGGAGAACTGATAAGTCAATAAAAATTGAATTCCTGTATTGTACAGTACCATGTTTTCTTTAACAACGTTCTGAATTCCTCTATAATAACGAACACCAAGCTGAAGACCTTTTTCAAACTGATAATAACATCCTATTGTAGGACCTGCATCAATCGCATGAAAGTCATTAATGTTCTTTCCTTTCGTTACTACATTCTGATACTTTTGCTCTGTAACTGCGGTAAGCAAGGCTAATGTCTGTATACCCACCTGAACATGAATATGTTTATATACACAATAATTCAGATTTACAGGCAGGGAAATATAACCCAGAGATACTTTATAATCGCGCTGTTCAGGGGTATCTTTATTCATTGTAAAGAGACTTCCCATGGAAATATAATTCAGCTCAATATCTACCGATAACTTCTTTGCAAAATCTGTATGTGTATATAATCCAACAATGGTGCCTGAAGGATAATTTGTACCAATTGCATCCGGCCCACTAAAGGTACTCAATCCTAAACCAATCCGCGGGCCATAATGAAATTGTAACTGTGCGTGTGAGGTAAATGAAATAAGTAGAAAGAAAAAAGATATCAGTAAATGAATTCCTTTAAAACGTTTCATAACTAAACTACAGCTGCAAATGGGGTTCACTAATGAATATACACATTTTTATTTTTTCATGCAATAGTAGGGGCGAATTGAATTCGCCCCAAAATAAATGCGAATAATATTCGCCCGAAAAGAGAGTGAATTTATTTAAAGGGCGAATGCTATTCGAGCGAATGCTATTCGAGCGAATGCTATTCGAGCGAATGCTATTCGAGCAGGGCGAATGCTATTCGAGCAGGGCGAATGCTATTCGAGCAGGGCGAATGCTATTCGAGCAGGGCGAATGCTATTCGCCCGTACGATGAAATTTATCGGCTTGCCATTTTTCAGGATTGTTGTTTATATAGTTTGTGATATTTTCATACGATCGTTCATCCCGGATGATGTGTTCATAATAGTTTCGGTGCCATACAGTTTCTATCGTG